>JBCBSS010000102.1:0-29165 GCA_039819065.1 Bacteroidota bacterium | reverse complement strand
CAAAAGCCGTTCTGAACAGTCATTTCGAGTGCAACGAGAAATCTATCTCATTAATAATTAACACTTTAAATTAAGAGAGATTTCTCCTGACGTCGAAATGACGGCTTTTCAGACAGCTCCCACTACTGCAAGTGGTTAACCAATTTCAGAAGATGGGTAATGTTGTTTTACGTACCTCTAATAGACAAACCCAATCGGTTTTTAAAAGCTTAAAAACTGGTAGTCAATAGATTAGACCTTGCTTCAGCAAAGAACTGAGAATATGTAGTCGGCCCAAGCCCGATCTGCATTAATAGCTTAATTCTTCTATATTAGTATACCGAAGAAGCCATTTTCATGGCTTCTGACACTAAACCTTGATAGCAAGACTTAAGCCATGAAGCGAAGCAAACCCACTTTCGATTTCACTAAGCTGTTTTTTCTCATAGGAATAGGTGTTGCTATTCCAGCGCTTGTATATGCCCAAAACGGTCAGGAAGATATAGAGATGGCTATGGCGGTCAACGCCGGTATCGTCGATTGGGTATCTCTGCTAAGCCCTACCGCTATATCGCCTTTCTGGACTTTATTCCTCACTTCTTTGGCTTCCAATACCGGTCTGGCTACAGATTATGTGGCTACACACCCGTTTTTGGGCAGTTCTATTATTATGGTATTATCGGGATTGCTGGTTTTGGTGACGACCATACCCAACCTTTCGAAGGTCTCTAAACCCCTGGGACTTACCGCTAACTACCTGGAAGATAAGTCCGGTTATATCATTTATGGGTTGATCCTGTTAGCGCCGTATTTAGCAGGGGTTGGAGAAACGCCGGAAGAGCAGACTACAGTAAAGCTCGCCTTTTTGGACGTTCCGTTCGTGGTAGTGCTTTTTGCTGTAGCCGCTATACCATATCTGTTGGTAGTCATGACAGTCAGGTATTTTCTGGAGGTGCTGATTTTCTTATCGCCTATACCGCTGCTTGATGCCTTTTTCGACTTTTTGAAGAAGAGTTTTACTGTAGGTTTAGTCGTTACCTATTTCATCTTTCCACCATTGGCTTTTGTGTTCGCCATTCTGATATTTCTTGTAGCCCTGGTCTTGTTTAGAAGATCTCGACGAGTAACTACTTATTTTCAATATATCTATGTGAATCCATTGATTATTAAGCTCTTTGGACGAAAGAAGGAGCTGATATCTTCAAAACTGCCGACCAGATTAAAGCGAAAATATCCGGGGATTAAACTGGCTTTAGAATGCCTGAACATGCAAAAGACAGGAGAGTTGAAGCCCAAAAACAGGATCTGGCTCATTAGCGCTGATGAGGGTATTGTTGTTTGCCATATATCAACTTTTGGTGGAAATAAGGCCGTTAAACTATCAGGCGAAGGTACTTCCTCATTGACTATAGGGCATGACTTATACTATAAGACAATCACAACTGACGATGGTCAAGTCAAACTGCTTTTGAATGCAGCCCATAACAGTCTGGCCGAGGAGATCATTGAAACCTTAGGCGCGAAAGATATTGGTAAAGTAGGCATTGCCAAGGCGAAAGCAGAAGCTGCTGAAAAAGCCCGCAAAGGCTTTAGAAAAATACTAGGATTCTTCAGTTCTAGAAGCATAGCTCAAGACAAGCAATCCATGCTCAAGTAGAACTGGGTTATCTGGTGCTTTTTTGGGCATGGCGTTCGTCTTACAGCGGTGTTTTCCTTGGGTTACTTTCTGAATTATACCCATTAAGTACAGGTGCTTTCCTCTAAATCACGAGCAATAGTGCGGTTGGTAACAGATCAAGGCACTTTCATCTCTTGAATCATTTGCGTATTTTATTATAACCTAAGCAATTTCAACAAGAATGCTTAGGACTCTACCGAACCTTAACCGTACTAATCAAATGAAAATCGTTGGCCGCATTTTAACGTTCATTTTTGTCCTCATTTTCCAGAAGGACAAGCTTCCTGATTTCTTTGAATCACTTGATGACTGGCTCACCAATCATTGTACCCGAGAGCAGCGTGATCGGTATGTGAATAGGATCAACTGGCTATTTGGTCTTTGGATATTCCGGGAGCCGTTAGAATTCTTTCTGAATCGTGCTACCAAGAATGAGCGGATGGACCTTAATGTCGAAGCTTATCACGAGCGCAAGCAGCGGGAGATACCAGAGAGGGAATATCGCGAGCGATGGGAGAACTGGATTGGTAATAATTGGGCAGAACCACTGGCCTACAAGTTTCCTGGCAATAGCCCTTACAAAGATGTGTTGGCAGAGTTAGAGAAGCTAAAGGAATATGATTTTCAGTCTCTTAAAATACTGCAAGGCATAGTGAAGCAAGCGGAAGCTGATGGACATAAGGTGAGGTGCGTGGCTTCTGGCCATGCCTTATCTGACATTGCCAAAACCAATGATATTCTTATCAGTACCAAACGGTTTACGGCTCCGCAACGGCGACCTAAAGATGTCATCAAAGAAGCTTACAAAGACGGGTACAAAGCTACTTTCAGAGTAGATGGAAAAGACATAGAAGAGGATAGGTTTTTGTTTGAAACCGGAGCGGGTACTTTGGTGGTTGACCTTAATCAAATTCTAGAAAAAGAAGGTTTGGCACTATTGAATCAGGGAGGTTCTGATGTGCAAGGTGTATTCGGCGGAGTATCGACTTCCACCCATGGCTCTGGGGTGAATATTGGCCCTTATCCCAGTTTTGTCAAATCAATGGTCATGATCACTTCGGAAGGTAAAACTTATCGCATAGAACCGACGGATGGCGTGACAGATCCAACTAAATATGCGGCTTCTGACGATTTTAAAGTGCATGGTATTGAGTTGGTTCAGAATGACAAGGACTTCCATGCTGCCTTGGTAAATATGGGCTGCATGGGCATTGTCTATTCTGCCATAATCGAGGTGAGAAGTGGCTACCGACTTTATGAAGAGAGAAGGTTGATGGATTGGGACGAATTGAAAGCTGAGATGGCGAGCGGAGACTTACAAACGTTCTTGGAGAAAAACCGCCATTTCGAGATTTCGGTTAACCCATATCGATTGAATGAAGAGGGTAAGATAGATTCTAATGGCAAGCGGAAATGTCTGGTAATGACTAGAAACTACACAGACTCCACCGTACCGATTCCAGTAGATGGTAAAGGAGAGAAGTTCCAGCGCAATTACTTCTCATCTTTCATTTCCGGTATTTCTGTGGCGGGTACCATTTCATCATGGCTATTCAACCGCAAGCCTGAAAATATGCCCAAAATGATCAATAACTCACTTTTACGCCTGGAAGATCATAAGGACAACGGCGGAGGCTTTCTCAATAAATCCTATAAAGTGCTCAATCAAGGTTTGAGGGAGCTGAAGTTTTTCGGCTATGCCATTGAAATCGGATTCCCATTGGATAAGGCATTCGATGCCGTAGATAGAATGTTCGAAATAGCAGAGAAAGCAGCTAAAGATCGTCAATATCACCCAGCACCGATCTCGCTACGATTTGTAGAAGAATCCCCGGCCTTCCTTTCTATGATGTACAAGCGCAAATCTTGTATGGTAGAGGTTGTTTCCTTGAAAGGAGTAACCGGTGGCATGGATATTCTGGAACGGGTAGAACGCGAAATGGCTGAATTTGATGGCAGGCCGCATTGGGGGCTTTTCCTCACACAACTGAACGAAGATCGTCTGGCAGAGCTTTACCCCGAACTGGAATCCTGGAAAGAAATCCACCGCAAGTACAACAAAGGAACCTTCGACAATGCCTTTACAGAGCGTATGGGGTTTTGAGAATAGACATAAGTAGAAAGATAAAAGAAGTAAGACAAAAGATTAAAGACTTAAGATTTGGTTTCTGGCTTTCATTGCGATCCGTCAGTGGACGGACAGGGGAGGTACGACGAAGCAATCCAGTAGCTATCGGAAGTAAGTAGAAGTAAATAGAAATATATCGAAGTAATTAGAAATAGATTCGGGCTGTCATTGCGCCTGCCTGCCGGTTGGCAGGAGCGACGAGGGAGCGAAGCAATCTCGAAGATGAGAGCGTTTAGAAATTAGAAGTTAGAAATTGGAAATATGTAGAATTAAGTAGAAATAAATTGCCTGATAGGTAAACCAACAAAATCCGATCATCAAATCACCTTATCACCAAATCATCTCATCATCGAATTATCAAATCATCTCATCATCAAACCATCATATTATCAAACCATCATATTATCAAATCTCCAAAGCAGCCTTGTAAGATCGCCCAACCGGAATGTATGCGTTCTTTACTTCTAAGTCTTCACTGTTGTATGAACTGATATGGTCTCTGTTCACCACATAGGATTTGTGTACTCGGATAAATGCTTCCGGTAGTTCTTTAAGTGCTTCCTTCAGACTGATATAGCTGATGATCTTTCTATCGCTAAGATGGTAGGTGACATAATTACCCAACCCTTCAATATATAGGATGTCCTTGGCGGCAATTCTAAAAATCCGCTTATCAGCCTTGATCTCGATGATATCTTGGTTTGCTGAGGGTTGTGCCATCAACTGTTCATTCTTTTCTTTCTCCTGTTGCCATAGCTGGGAGATTTTAATAGCCGACACAAAAAGTACGGTAGAATTGATCAGTATCATCGCCCTGACCATACTAGGGATGTGGAAAATAGGCGAGGGGTCATTGCCTAGCAGACCATCATAGAAAAAGTGAATAAACAAGCGCTGCAATACGCCGCAAACGATCATCACTACAGCATAACTCAAGAAGAACTGCAGGTATTTAGCTTGAGACAACCACTTGGGAATGAGTATATAAATAGTAAAATAAACAGCCAAAATCCGGATCGGAAGGAGCACGAACTCAAGGAAGAATGAGTCAAAATAGTTGCTATCCTTGGCCCAGATGAAGCTAAAGCTGATATAATAAATCACCCAGAAGGAGACGTGCGTAAGTATTCTGGAGCCAAAAAGGTAATAGGACTTCATATAGGTCTAAATTACGAATTTTGAACTGCTATGGATACCATAATCTGATTGGTTTGTTATTCAACAATGTTACCCGCCGCCCTTTTAAATCTGCTACCAAACGCCAGTTCTTTTTCATAGCTTTAAGGCCGTTCAAAATCAGACCGTTTATATGAGTACAGGAGTTAATATCGTCGGAGCATACAATTCTAAGTTTGGCAAACTGGAGGAAGATAACCTCTATACGTTGTACGAGAAAGCTGCCAAAGGTGCGCTGGACAATGCCGGAGTTTCTGCTGCCGAAATTGATGGAGTATTTGTCGGTAATTATAGTGGAGGTAGCTTCAACAACCAGGAGAACATCGCGCCATTCGGTGTCAACGTAATTCCTGAACTCAGGCATAAACCGATGTATAGAACGGAAACAGCCTGTACATCCGGTTCGTCGGCCATACACATGGCTATCATGGCGATCAAATCCGGTATGATGAAACGTGTGCTGGTGGTGGGTTTGGAGAAGATGACCGAGGTAGATACGAAAGGGGCTACGCATTCATTGGCGCTGGCCGGATATTGGCCTGAAGAAGGCGCACAGCATGTAACGGCGCCATGCATGTTTTCAGAGCTAGGTTTGGGATGGATGAGAGAATATGGCTACTCTGAGCAAGAGCTAAGACAATGGCTGGCACAAATATCCGCCAAAGCCTATACCAATGCAGCTGATAATCCAATCGCCCATTTGCAAAAACCACGATCGGCGGAAGACATTCTCTCCTTGCCAGATGAGAAAAACCCAATGATCAACAAACCACTCAGACTTCACGACTGCTCACTGATTTCAGATGGTAGTGCTGGTTTGGTGCTAGAAAGTGCGGAGCTATCTAGCAATAATTCGTCAGTAGAAATCAGTTGCTTTTACAATGCCAGTGACTTTCTGGATAACTTCGGTAAGCACAAGGCAGATCATTTCCTTGAAGGGGCTGCTGTGGCAGTCAAACATGTGCTTGATCAAGTTGGTCTGACCATTGCCGATGTGCAATTGGCTGAGGTGCATGACTGCTTTACCATCACAGAATTGCTCATCTACAGTGCCATGGGATTAACGGAGCCAGGAAAAGAATTCGAAGCATTAGAAAACGGTACTGTCCATGCAGGTGGAAAATGCGTCATCAATGCCTCTGGTGGCTTAAAAGCCAAAGGGCACCCCATCGGCGCTACCGGTGTTTCCATGCACGCGCATATCTACAAACAGCTCATCGGCGATGCATACGGCCTACAAGTTACAGATGCTGAAATTGGCATGACCGTCAACATGGGAGGCGCTGGAACCTCTAACAGTGTGTCGGTTCTAAAGCGCCAATCGTAACGGATATTCTGCGAAAGAAAAGGGGCCGTCTCAAAAGCTGTCTTTTCGACCGTAGGGAGAAATCTCACTCAACTCAAAGCGTTGATTATCAATAGAGTAAGATTTCTCATCCCAATTGATCGGGATGACATTAAATTGGGCTTTTGACATCCTCTTTTCACCAAGACAAATGAATTAAAACATATCAAGCTCTCCCGTCAACGGGCCTTGATCAGCCGCCTCTTTGAAGATACTGGTGTATACTGCATAGACGGTACAAAAGTAGAAAGGGATGAGTACAATTATTCCTAATAAACAGGTTATAAGAGTACCAATCCCGACAATCAGTCCCATGATCAAATACAAACCAAAAAAGGTAAAAAACTTCTGTGCTGTAACCTTTCTACTCGTCTCCATGGCCTCCCAAAAGCTAAGTTTGCCGAGTGTGATTAATGGGATTACGAGACTGTATGATATACCTATATAGATAGATAAGGCTGCAGCTAAAAAGATGCCCAAAATCGCTCTACCTACGAATTCAGTGGCCAAAATTCCTTGCATCTCTTCTAGAAAGTACTCCAGGTCGGTGATGCCTCCTGATGATAGCTCCAAAAACAATTCCCAGGGAATAATAAGAAGGGTTATGATGATGAGTATAGGTATCTGAATTAGGTTGTATACTATCTGAAAAATACCGAGCTGTGCAATGTCCTGGAAACCTTCGAAAAATTGGCCAAAATCCTCTTGACGAGAGGTGAGGTGGAAGGCAAAGACAAAAAAACCAGCCGTAAGACAAGCAAGCAGTAAATCAGAAATAAAAGAACCGACAAGTGGAACTGGAACATATTCCATCACTTCCGAAATGATGATCAAAATGACGATGAAAATGACAGTGAAACCGATAAAGCTACTGGCACCTTTTTTAAAAAGCTCCCAGCCGTCGCTCATGGACTTCCCAATGTCTAAGTAGTATCCCTCGTCAATTACTTTTTGAAATGTACTCATTTTTGTGATGTTTATTTAAAGGTTGGATAGCATGTTTATAGAAGTCGATAATAACCCATATTAGCAGGGCTGGTACTATGATAAAGACCATTGGGTTATGGTGAAGGGCCTCCTCAAAATCAAACTTCAGCAGTGCCATGAAAGCATGGCTCATTCCACAACCCAAGCACTCATAGCCGGTGAATTCCTTGATGGGACAAGAAGGGAGCCAGAACGCAATGCCGAAAGCGTTCAATGATAGACTAATAAAATACGCGAACAGGATAGCATATATTACCCAGTGTTTTCTGACATATTGTAAACTCAGCAACAAAAACGTATTTCTCTTTCTATCCATACCTGAAATCCCTATCTGATCTCTGCTGGAATGTTCCTAGAGGATATTGTGATAGCCAATGACTGTCTAAAAGCAAAATCAAGACGAAAGAATGAAAAAATGGTAAGAAGTCAAACTAATAAGACTTGAAATAGTCTATTGTCACTGGCCAAACACTTTCTTCAGCAAATCTGAAGTTCGAGCGGCTGGGTTTTCCCTGATCTCTTTCTCTTCTTTGGCTACTTGCACGAAAAGCCCTTCAATGGCTTTTTCGGTCACATATTGATCAAGGTCGGGGTTGACCTTATCTACAAAGGGTATTTTGTTATAAGCCGAAATGACTGCATTCCAATGTTTCGTCGCCCCCACCTTGTCTAGTGACGTTTTGATAATCGGTTGGAATGAGGCGTTGAGCTTATTATTGGTTGTTCTATTCAAATACTGAGTGGCTGCATCATCTTCTCCTTTTAGAATGCCGACGGCATCTTGTATGGTCATTTGCCTGATGGCATCGACGAAAATATCCTTGGCACTTTTCGCCGCATCTTCAGCAGCCCGGTTCATGGATTCTATAGCATCGTCAACCAGCTTATCTTGTCCCAGTTTACGCAATTTGTCTTCCACCTTTTTGGCCTCCTCTGGCATGAGTATTTTAATGAACTCATCTTTGAAGTACCCATCCGGTTTCGACACCTGGGCTACTCCTTTTTCTACGCCTTTGTTGAGGGCTTCTTTCAACCCATTGCCAATTTCCTCCTCGCTCAAACCGCTACCGCTGGTAGAAATCTTGTCTTTGAGCTTTTTCTTTAATCCCTTTAATGATTGCGCTTCCAGAATCGTAACAGAGGATATCAATGCGATGGCTAGAACCAAGAATACCTTTTTCATAGTGCTGTTTTTCAGTATAACGTAATGGTAGTAATTAAAATACACAAATTGCTTGCCATTTACCTTAGAATCCCTGGTTATATTATCTACTACTAGAATATGCCGAGCAGCATATATGAATAAAAATCATGCGTAAATTGCAATACTTTTTAGCTGGATAATCGTTTATCATGTCAGGCATGCCTGACTAATGGATTGCCGGCATCGAAATCTTTTTACTTTAACCATATTTAAAAATGCCAACACTAAGACTTGGAGATCAAGCTCCAAATTTCACAGCCGAAACTACCGAAGGTACTATTGATTTTCACAACTGGTTAGGAGACAGTTGGGGCGTATTATTTTCACACCCTGCTGACTATACCCCAGTTTGTACAACCGAGCTAGGCGCTACTGCCAAGCTGAGAGATGAATTCGAAAAGAGAAATGTAAAAGTAGTTGCCTTAAGCGTTGACGGGCTTGAATCGCACAAAGGCTGGATTGGAGATATCAACGAGACGCAAAACACAACGGTCAACTTTCCTATCATAGCCGATGAGGATAAAAATGTAGCTACGCTTTACGACATGATCCACCCCAATGCCGATAACAAAATGACCGTTAGGTCAGTATTCATCATTGGCCCGGACAAGACCATCAAACTGATGATCACTTATCCTGCTTCTACAGGGCGTAACTTCCAGGAAATACTTAGGGTGATCGATTCTCTACAATTGACTGCTTATCAAAAGCTGGCGACCCCGGTAAACTGGGAGCAAGGCGATGACTGTGTGATACTTCCTTCAGTGAGCAATGATGAAGCCGCTGAGCTATTTCCACAAGGATTTACAGAAGTAAAGCCTTACTTGAGGTTGACTAAACCCTCTGATAATTAGGATATTGAGCGAGGTTGGTATATAACCCAACTTCGCTTGAAATGATATCGGTAAAGAGATTGCTTTGAGCAACCTCTTTACTTTTTAGGGTTGTCATATCCATAAATGATTTTTGCTTAGATTGTGCTTAACCTCCAATAAGTTTCTTCCAGAAGGACAGGGTACGGAGTCCAATTCGTAATTGAATCATTTGTAGTTAGCTACTAGATTGCTTCTACTCACCTCTAAGTCAACAGACTAACACATTTAGCGATGACAGTTAGAATCTATTTCTAATTATTTCCATGTATTTCTACTTACTTCCAATAGCTACTGGATTGCTTCATCCTCGTACCTCGGCACCTGTCCGTCCACTGACGGATCGCAATGACAGCCCGAAATACAGTTTCTAGTCTTTTGTCTTTCGTCTTACCTCTTATGTCTAACTTCTAATATCTAATATCTCATCTATCGGTACACCATTCAAGTCAGTCGTAAGAATCTCGCTCATGTAGTCAAAGAAAGGACGCATGTTTTGAAAGCCCTGAACCACGTTTTTCAGGAAGTCTTTGTTCATAACCTCATCATCGGTGAAATCATGCTTTAAGATAAATGACTTGTATCGCAGTAAATCTATGGCCGGATGCTCTTTGGAAAAACCCTTTGGTGCTGTCTTGACTTGTTCCCCTCTCAGCTCTCCGAAATACTTCTTGAACTTATTGTCGCTGATGACGCCTCTTAGGTGTTCATCATCCTGGGCAATCTGTTCCCTGATATGTTTTAAGTCTTGGGTACTAGGTGCCCAGAAACCACCTGCTATAAATGATCCTTCTGGCTGAATGTGAAAGTAATAGCCACCGCGAAGCTGTTTGGTTGCCCTTCTCAAACCGCCACTAAAGTTGATCTTATAAGGTGTTTTGTCTTTAGAAAATCGAACATCCCTGTAGATGCGTAAAAGACTCTTTTTACCGGAGGGCGTTTCGATCTGATCGTTCTTGTTCATTTCCGCGATCAGTGCATCAGCGAAGGAAATGACATTCTGGTGAGCAGTCTGGTATGTGGGTTTGTTTTCGTCGAACCATTTCTTATGGTTATTGTCTCTTAGTGTTTTGAGAAATGCTAGGGTAGAAACATCTATGGTAGCGGAGCTCATGGTTTTTGTTTTTTTCTAATACCCAAATTAAAACCAAATATGGCTTTGACACAATCCAAGAATAGGTAACTTGATAATGGCTTGCCAATCAGACATTCCAGTTTTCATAAGAATCAACCACAGCTTGAAATAAATACTTAATCAAATGATGCCATTATGAAGATTTACTATGCTGTGCTATTCCTTGCTACCTCAACAGCCTTGCTTTCCTGTTCTACCAATAAAGACGTCGAGAGTCTAGAGGATAGAACCTGGACAGAAGCAGAACGCACCTTACTCTTGGAGGGGTTAAAGCGTACGCGTGATGAGGTTCTAGAATTGGTTAATCCCCTGAGCGACGAGCAATGGTATTTTCGAGAAGATACCAGTCACTGGTCTATCGCCGAGGTGTTAGAACATCAACAGGTACATGACCAATTGTACTACCGCGAAATCACAGTTCTAATCCAGTTCCCCGAAGCTGGAAATCTATTACTGCTTCGGGCGCAGGGCAGCGATGAGCAGGTACTTTCTTATGGTCAGGTAACCACTCAGAATACAGGTAAATCGCCCTGGTACCTTGAGCCCCGAGGCAGGTGGTGTAGTAAAAGGGACGCGATCAATGCCTTTCTAGAAGGCAGAAATAGCCTGATCAAGTTTGTCGAGAGTACCGATAAGAATTTGAGAATGTATGTCACGCCTAGTGGTAGGGGAGAAGCCCCTATGAGAGACTTACATCAATTGATGCTTATTTCCATAGCACACACCGACCGGCATATTGTAGAGATCAAAGGAGTAACGAGACATGAAGAGTTTCCGGAAGGGGAAAAGAAGACTTGGTAGTGTCAGAGGGGTAAGAAAATGACTCGAAAAGACATGCAATCATTTCGAGCCATTAGAATGCCGTATTAATTCACCAAACTGGCAAATGTACTTCCCAGGTTGGTCATAATAGCTTTCTTGTAGGACATGCTATTCTTATAGCTTGGTGTCAGAAAAGCGTTCCATACCTCTCCCCAATCAGAATCATCTGACATGACGAAACCGAACTCTTCTTTGAAATGGGATAGATTCACTTTTTGTCGCTTGAGAGGTAGCTTCTTCTTGATCACATCATAGTAATCGGTGAAATCCAAGATGGTAAATGACTGAGTATTGCTTTGCATTTCTTTGAGAATGACTTTCTCAGAAGGCTTGAGTTTTACCTGAAGCTCCGGATAATATTTCTCTTTTACGTATTCTAAATAGCCCTGATTATTGCCTCCTTTGATAGCCATCGCACGATAACCTTTGAGTTGGCTTGAAACACTATTCAAGTTAGATATGGTTGGCGCATTCTTGTGTGTTAGGAAAACCAATGGGTTAGGCATGAAAGCCGGTGTGAACTTCATTTGCTCCTTGCGCTCATCCGTGATACTAATGGTAGAAACGGCCAGCACATTGGATGATTTCCTGGATTTGCTAAGAAAATCAGAAAAGACCTTCTCCTTGGCTACAAAGTCCAGTGTGAGTTTCTTGCCATATTGCTTTTCTACAAAAGCCACAAAATCATTAAGGATATCAACGCATACACCAGACAACTGACCGTCTGATTTCTGCTCAATCATGCCGGAGATTTCATAGTAGACAATAGAAAGTTTGCCACTGCCCTTGGCTTGTACATCAGCCCAACTATCACCCTTGTATTGACTAAAAGCGTTGGAACAGATAAAGGCACCAATTAAGATTAAAAAAGAACGTGTTAAACGATAAGATTTCATACTAAAGATTTAGGGTTGAGGTAGTTATCAGCGGCTCAAGAACGAAAAGTCTTTAGACATATCCAAAAATCGGGTTTTCGTTTTCGGCGAATTATATCATCTCTAGGATGAAATTGTTGTTGTACTCGGTGTGAATACTGCTATGGTCTAATAGCATCATTCATTTCAGCCCAACCTCTCTTAAAAGGTCATCAAACCTGCTATCATGCTTGATGGGCTCCCAAACCGGGCTGATGTTAAGGAAGATCATCATCCCAATTCTATCTTCGATGGACTTATGGAGATATAGAAAGGCGTTGTCCAAGTCTTCCAAACCAGCATAAACAGTGGCAAAGTCTATGTTCATGGTTTGGTCTTTGTCCTGTTTGAGTAATTCAAGGTATTCCAGTGCCTTTTCCTGATCGCCTTTTCTGGCATAAGCATAGGCTAGTTGCGTATGCGGCTTCATGGCATGGGTAGTTTCTTCGCCGAGTAAATGGAATATGCCAATGGCTGTGTCATAGTCACCTTTCAGAAGATAGGTCCATCCCTTGAATTCTACCGCTGCCCTGTATGAAGGGTCGATTTGGAGGGTTTTATCATAATGAGCGATGGCCCTATCAAACATGCCAGCAAAGTAGAATGTATCGGCTAAAGCCCGGTTGATCTGCAAAGACAACGGGTCAGTTTTCAGCCCGGTTTCAATTTCTTCGATGGCGCGAGTGGTATCTCCCATTACCAAATGGTACAAGCCATTGCTCAGACGAGCGTCCGGGTGATTCGGATTGATAGCGAGCGCTTTTAGAATGGAGTTTCTGGCCGAGTCCAAGTCCCAATCATAGAAGAATTGGATAAAAGAGAGGGCAGTATAGGCTTCTACAATGGTACTATCCAACTTAAGTGCTTTGCGGCAGGCCTCGCGTGCCAGATCCATAGACTTGTGGGCATCGGCCTGACCGGTAGTACCTACAAGCACGTAAGCTGAAGCCATATTGGCATAAGCCGGTGCAAAATCAGGCTCCCTTTCAATGGCCTTTTCAAAATAGGCTATTGATTGAGCGGCACTGCCTGCTGTCCATTTATTGTAATGAAACAATCCTTGCAGGTATAAATTATAGGCTTCGATATCCTTGGTAGGGGCGACGACAAGCGATTTATTGGCCTCCTTGAGGCTTAGCTTTTCCCTTAGGTTCTGGGCAATCTTAGAAGAAAGCTCGTCTTGCAACTCAAAAATATCTTCAAGTTGCCTATCGAAATTTTCTGACCAGGCATGATAGCCATCATGCGTATTGATTAACTGGGCTGTGACCCGCACTTTATTACCCGCTTTGCGTACGCTCCCTTCTATGACATGTTGTACATTGAGCTGATTACCTATTTCCCGCACATCCTGATTCTTGCCTTTAAATGAAAAGGATGACGTACGCGAAGCCACACGCAAGCCCTCCACTTTGGTCAGTGCATTGATGATTTCTTCAGTAATGCCATCACTAAAATACTCATTGTCCGGATCGGCGCTCATATTGACGAAGGGCATGACCGCAATGCTCTTTTCCTGCTGCTGACCTTTGCCGTTGATCTGATTCGATTTCGGTACAATCAGGCCTTTATTGCACAAAGCAAAAACCTCGATAGGCCTCCTCACATTCTTTAATTCGAAGATGCCCAGGTTGTTCGTCTCAAAGTCAGCGTGATTCTTAATGTCATCATAAACGCGCTCTGAAATGAGAACTCCACCTGGTACGGATAGCGATTCTATTCTCGATGCGATGTTGACCCCATCTCCATAAATACCGTCATCATCATAAACTATGTCGCCTGAATGAAGGCCTATTCTTAGTGGTATTTTCGGCTCGGATTGTAATTCACTCTGTATTTTGATGGCCGACCTAACTGCTTCGATGGAACTCTCGAAGATGCTCAATGCGCCATCTCCGTAGTACTGTACCACCTCACCATTATGTGTATCAATGGCCGACTCTAACACCTGACGATAACGATCGCGATTAGCCCTTGCGCGTGCCTCATCCTTCTGCATCAGTGCAGTGTATCCCTCCATATCGGCAAACATGATTGCGGCTAATACCCGTCGCCCTTTTTCAAACATCAGATAGCAGTCTAAGATTTAAGCTAATGTAGCAATTATAATCTTCTCGCATAAAGAGACGAATCAGGAAAAGTTTTGGGGACAGGGTTGGGTAGACAAAAGATGAAAGACAAAAGAAGTAAGACTTGTGTACATACCTAACTTCTGGTGTCATTGCGATCCGTCAGTGGACGGACAGGGGAGGAACGACGAAGCAATCCAGTAACCAAGGGAAGTTAGAAACTAGAAACTTGAAATATGTAGAATTAAGTAGAAATATGTAGAGGTAGGGTTATACTGCAGAACGTCATTCCCTTGCGATCCGTCAAAGGACGGACACGTACCGGCGTAGCTTGTGAGACTTGGGAATCTCTTTATTAGACTGAAGACATAAGACATAAGATTAAAGACTTGGTGAAGAGTATGTGCTTTTCAGTCAATCGCTTTTGTTAACTTCCTACTTTGGAGGTACTTGCCAATAAGACCCTTTCAGGGTGACCTTAGTGGCGAACTACCTACCATATAGGACCGTTTTAAGCTCCCTTGATGTTGAAGAGAGAAGAGATTCCCCGGATTCGTTCCTTCGTCACGAACCGGAAAATGACGCACGGAACAAAGACATACTAGATTTGCGGTATAAGAATCAGTGAAAAGAGTAACTAGGTTACTCCAAAGTAACCTAGTTACTTGCTTCTCCATCCCAAGTCTTTATTCTTTAGGCTTACCCTTAAGTCTAAAAACTCATTGGATGGTGAGCACCACATAGACAAATGACATATAAGCAATTGATGATATCAGTATGCTCATTTGTGGATATGGTTGGTTTTGAGCATTTACAGCTATCGAGTAACGAGATTACTCCAAAGCAATCTCGTTACTTTCTAGCGAATGCGCTACTAGATTGCTTTGCTCCTTCGTCGCTGCCTGTCCGGCCACTGACGGACGCAATGACAACCAGATTTAAGTTTACACCTGTCTTACTTCTTTTGTCTTACGTCTTATGTCTAAAATCTAATTCTTCACAAACCTCAAAGTTCTCTCTTCCTCACCGTTCTTAGCTTTCAGAATGTAGATGCCAGGGTTAAGGTCTTGATCGCCGATAGTGATGATATCATTGACAGTACCAATGGCGCGATTGAGGATCAAGCGGCCGTCAGTAGAATAGATGCTCATGGTGCCGCCGGTCATGATATCGTTCATTCTGATCTGGATGTCACCAAACGCAGGGTTAGGATAGATCAGTATCTCAGAACCGAACTCTGGGCCTAGGTTGACATGCTCTTCCGTACCTTCTATTCTACGCTTAAAACGAGTACTTCCTGAGCCAGGGCCTACAACGATATTATCCAAAGCGAAGTCACTCTGCCAACTGCTGCCAGTGGTGGCATTGAAGCGCAATTCTACCTCGGTAGAACCTGCGAAGCTGGAAAGACTCACCACATCAAATTGCCAAGAATTGCCCTGATTACCGCTGAGAGACCAAAGCGTAGTCCATGACCCGCCATTACTTCTAGCTTGCAATCTGATCGTACCCACGCTACCACCATAGATGTGATAGTAAAACGAGATCTGAGGATTAGACACTTGGGTAAGGTCGTAGCAATCTGATACTAGATTGGCTACTTTGCTTGGGTAGTTCGGGTTCGATGATTCTACGTAGATGTAGTACGAGCCAGACTGTGCGCTAGAAGGCCCTGTATCCCTCGAAGGCGTAGAACCTGATCGGGTTGTCCAATTAATATCATCATCTGTGGTATTGCTCCATGAACTGGATGATTCGAAACCGTCGCTGGAAGAAGTGGTACAGTTGGTTCCGCTTGGGCCGCCTCCTTCGGTGATGGACAGATTATCGATGACTATATCGCCCTGCCAACTGCTGCTGGTTGTGCCGTTGAACCTTAATTCTACATCAGTAGCGCCAGCATAAGCCGAAAGCGAAACGGAAGCTGAATTCCAGCTACTTCCCTGGCTACCACTGCGTGTCCAAAGCGTGTTCCAGGCACCGCCGTTCGATCTGGCTTGTACATTCAATGTTCCCACACTGTTGCCCAACATGTGGTAGTTGAAGTTCAATGTCGGGTTGCTAGCACCACTGAAATCCATGCAATCCGAAACCAGGTTGGCTACCTTGGAAGGGTAGTTGGGGCTAGAAGCCTCAATGTAGCAATAGTAAGTGCCATCAAAAGCACCGGAAGGGCCGGTGTTGTTGGATGGCGTAGTACCCGATCTTCTGGTCCAATTGATATCATCGCCGGTGGTGTTATTCCAATTGCCGAAATTAGACTCAAAGCTCTCATCAGCATTAGAAGGCGTGAGGCAAAGGCTGCTGGCCGCGTGTGTGGTGGCGGTAGCGGTATTAGAATAAGCCGAGTTATCGCTACCGATAAAAGCTTGTATGCGATAGCTATAAGTGGTCGAAGTGGCTAAGCCGTTATCAGTATAGCTGGTCGAACCTGTGGCGGCAGTAGCTATTACTGACCAAGATCCAGAGCCGATTCTTCTTTCTATCCTAAAACCATCCTCTCCACTAGAATTGTCCGTCCAGGAAAGGTTGATGCTGCTACTGCTGGTGGCGCTGGCCGATAAGCCTGAAGGGGCGGGCACCACAACCGGTCCAGAACCACCTACCGTATATTCTATGTGCAACAACGGCGCTTGAGATGAGGTGCCGTCGTAAGCTTCCGCTGTACGCTCGCCAGTTCCGGTGATGATGATAACTATGTCGTTGCCGCTGGCCCAGCCACTACGGTTGACCACTTCCTGAACCACGGCTTTTAACTCCGGCGTGCGTTGTCCTGAACCGGCTTGACCCACAGAACTCCAAGATGGCGGATTCCATGCCACACTGGCGCTGGTCTTAGTTCTATTGGAAACGTTATTGGTAGAGGTGGTGAAGGCAGCCGCATCGTTAGTATCGTGCGCCCGGATGGTAAGGTTGGTAGTGCCTGAGTTGGTTTCATCGGTAGTAAACTGCACATAGGCGCGGTCAATGGTGGCGCCTTGCGGAACGGTAATGCCCGTAAAGCGCATACCGATCACCTGATTACCTCGGCTGCCATCTGCTACCAGTTCCAGATCGCTAGAATTGGTGTACATACTGCCGTTGGCGTTTTCCTCCACATCATCCATGCTAGCATTGATGCGCTTTTCGAAGATTTGTAAGAATGACCCTACCGAGATAGAACGTGGCGTTGCATCCGTCGAATTACCATCGTTGTCATAAGCCTTGGCACCGATGGTATAAGCACCATCCGCCGGAATACTGTAGCTTCTGCTGTATGGGGAAGTGTTGTCGGTGCCTATTAAGCTGCCATTCACGTAGAATTCTACCCTGTCGATAGCACCGTCTGCGTCACTGGCATTGGCCGAGATGGTAATGCTCTGTGGGGCTGAGTAGCTTGCGCCGTCTGCCGGAGCGGTAAGGCTCACAGTAGGAGGGGTCACGTTATTGTTGAGTATGGTAACCACAGACCCATTGCTAGGACTCCAGATGTCGAGATTGCTCGGAATGGCGAAAGGGTTGTTATTGGGTACTTCGCCAACCGATGAGGCGTTGTCTACTCTGATGGTTCTTGTTTCAATTTTGCTTTGATCGACAAATATCCATTTGAACTGGTTAAACTGCCCGCTGTTTCGTGTCCAGTTTTTGCCATCGTTGTTAGAACGTAAGGGCGCTCCCCAGCAGCCTTCTCCGACGTACACGGTGCCGTTGGCGTCATCGCGGATAAAGCCTTCATCACTGCCGCCGCCTGTACTTGGGCGAACCGGCCAGGTGGTTTTTACGGTATGGGCATCGCATTCTACCACCAGCTTTACATTGTGATTGTAGAATAGGTTTGCCCAGTTGTTGTACTGGTTGTTTCCTTCTGATTTAGAACTCACGTGTGGGCGCATGGGCTTATGGTACTGCGCCATCTTCCAGGTCACGTTGCCGTTGGCTGAAAGGTCATTAGAAAGCCAGGTCGTCTGGCTACCGGAAATAGAAATCTCGGTATTGAGTGTATAAGTTCTCACCAAGTCACCGCCAAAGGTCAAAGCGTAGTACACGCTGCTGGATGGCACATCGAAAAGGTTGACCAAATCTGTGTTAGAACCTTCGTGATTACCGCGAGTGGCTACAATAGGAAACATTCTGCCATCAGAAGCGGTGGTGAGCTGCCAGTCGTTGAACCAGTTGTTCCATTGGGAGTTAGAACCATTGTCGGTCATATCTCCGCCGAATAGTACTGCATGTGGCTTCAGTTTAGCCACCAATCGGTTGGCATTCTGACGTGGTGTCCTGTTGTTTCTCGAGTCACCCCCAGCGATGAAGGCAAGCCTTTCATTGGGATTGTCTGGTGCTGTTTTGAACCAGAACCTTGGACTTGTGCCCTGACTATCTCTGATCACGAAATAGTAAGCCGTGTTTGGCTGCAAGCCGGTGATGCGGGCGAACTGATTGTTCATGGCCTTATGGTTGGCTGAACGGCTGACCGTTTTGCTGTTAGGATAAGCACTCCAGTTGGTGCCGTGGTCTGTTGTACCGTAGTACACCACCGGATTAGACCCTGAGGTTTGATTCCAACCCACTACGATGGTAGTAGCCGGATCATCGCGAAGCATTAAGCGATATTTCTCCGTATTGGCCAAAGCCAACGAGGAGCAAAAAAGACATAGGAATAGTGTTGCGAAGCGCATTTTCATGGTTTTTGGTTGACTAAAAAATAGGTTGATGGCTTAAAGTTTTAAGCCTTACCTGAAGTTACTGCGCTCGTATTACTCGACTATGTTCTGCCTATTATCTAATTAGCATGAGATTGTTAAGGAATTAACATTGGGGTAATGGTATTATTTGGAAGTGAAACTGATTTAATACTTTTAACACCAAAATGAGAAGCATGACCCAGGTAATTTACCTTACCGTTTACCATAGACTCGTTTTGTATGTTAATTGATAATGACTTTAAGTACGAGGTCAATCCAAAATGCTTCATTATTTTTTTCAAATATTTATTTACTGGTAAATATTTTAAAGGTGTCTTGGATCGGTTTGAC
This sequence comes from Bacteroidota bacterium, assembly GCA_039819065.1. Lineage (GTDB taxonomy): Bacteria > Bacteroidota > Bacteroidia > Cytophagales > Cyclobacteriaceae > JBCBSS01. The sequence continues at coordinate 9,844 of JBCBSS010000102.1, read as the reverse complement.
CTATCACTAAGAATTAACTCTAACGAAACAAAGGTAAAATCGGAGGTATTATCAACCCTAAAATGGTACTCACATAAAGTTTACATGGATGGCAAAAAACAAAAAGATAGAAGTTCAGGGAACTGAGATCACCATTTACAAGGGAGATAAGCAGGATTATATATCTCTTACAGATATTGCCAGATATAAAGACTCGGCTAACACAGATGACATTATAAAAAACTGGTTGCGAAACAGAAATACTATCGAACTACTTGGGTTTTGGGAGCACCTTTATAACCCGGATTTTAAACCCGTCGAATTCGACGGGTTTAGAAAACAGGCCGGTTTAAATAGTTTCGTTCTTACACCTAAGAAATGGATTGAATCTACCAATGCTATTGGTATTGTTTCAAAATCAGGACGGTACGGTGGGACTTTTGCTCACAAAGACATAGCCTTTGAGTTTGCGTCGTGGATTTCTATTGAGTTTAAGCTTTACATAATAAAAGAATTCCAACGACTCAAAGAAGAAGAAAGCGATCGTCAACAACTCGAATGGAACGTTAGTCGTACCCTGGCCAAAGTCAACTACCGTATTCATACGGATGCCATTAAAGAAAAACTGATCCCGGAAAAACTTTCAAGATCAAAAATACAATTTGTATATGCCTCCGAGGCAGATATGCTGAATGTGGCACTCTTTGGGATTACGGCTAAAGAGTGGCGCGATCAAAACCCTGATTTGGATGGTAACATCCGCGACCATTCTACCATCGAGCAATTGGTGGTACTCTCCAATATGGAAAGCATCAATGCTATGCTGATCCAACAAGGTTTATCTCAGTCTGACAGGTTGAAGCAACTCAATGAATTGGCTATACAGCAAATGAGATCGCTACTCAAATCATCCTCTACCAAAAAGCTCAACAATTAACAGCTGCGCAAGAAGAACTCAGCAGGCCATTAAAAAAAGAACTTTGACAGAAAGCTAGAAACTGGGTATTGAAGTACTCAATTTATTGTCTTGCTCCTTATTTATCACTCAGGTTAATGTAGATATGAGGGCACTTGATCAGGCACTTCGGCAATATTCAAAGGAATATTGACCTCTTTTAAAACATTCTTTCCTCATTATTTTCCTGACAAAAGTAAACTTAATTAAAACTTCTCCGTATATTACAGACAAAATGAAATTTAATCAATATGGGGAGAACGTATCTCGGGGAATTTGAAGAGCTGGTCTTGCTGACAGTAGGGGTATTGTACGACGATGCCTACGCTGTGGCTGTAGCTCAGGAGATCACCAAACAGTCCGGGCGCTCGGTGAATATCAGTGCCGTGCATAAATCACTTTACAGATTAGAGGAAAAAGGCATGCTTAGTTCGCGTTTGGGTGATCCTGAATCTAAGAGAGGAGGGAAGCGCAAGCGGCTTTTCAATATCACAGCTTATGGTAAAAAGGCGCTGGATGAGTCTATCGACTTGAGGGCAAGTCTAAGGAAGCAGATTCCGGATTTGGCTTTTAAGTGGGAGATAGGTAATTGACCTATAACATAGGTAGCATGTCATTTCGATCAGTCAGCCGACTGAGAGAAATCTTACTCGCCGTTGTGGTACTGCGACAGAGTGAGATTCCTCGTTACACTTGGAATGACAGAGGTGGTGAAGTACGGGATTGTTTCGTCGTACCTCCTCGCAATGACAATTATAAAACTATTAGAATAGCCCTAAGATAAAACACTAACCCACCTACGCTAAAGCTATGGTGGATGAGCTACTACATAGGTTGAAGTTACGGTGACTGCGATCGCCGAAGCTTTAGCGCAGGCGATCAAGGAATGAATTATGAACAATAACAACATACCAAAACTACCGCATCGCTTCTTCAAGTGGTATTGCCGCAAGGAGCGGTACGAGGAGCTGCATGGTGATCTGGAGGAGTTTTTCTACTACAGGGTAGAGGAAATGGGACTGGCTAAGGCGCGTTGGCGCTACCTCTGGGATGTGATCCGTTGCTGTCAACCATACGCTTGGAGAAAGTCAAAAACTCAAATCACATATTTCATCATGTTCAAAAACTTCTATTATACTGCCATACGGAACCTGATTAAGAACAAGAGCTATGCTTTGTTGAATACATCAGGTCTGGTGATCGGCTTAACGAGCTTTATATTCATAGCGCTTTACATTGCCAATGAGCTTAGTTATGACCGATTTCATACACAATACGAAAGCATCTATCGGGTCAAAGCTGCGGGTTCTATCCGTTCGCAGGAGGTGAATGAAGCCACCAGTTGTGCGCCTTTGGCGAAGACCATGCTTCAGGATTATCCCGAAATTCTAAAAGCTACCCGGATACGAAAGAATAGCCCGCTATTGATAGGTAGGGGAGAAAAGGAAATCAGTGAGGACGGGGTGTTATTTGCTGATTCTACATTATTTGATGTCTTCGATTTTAAGTTGGTGGCGGGTAACCCTGAGACGGCATTGGTGGCACCTCGTTCTATGATACTTTCTCAAACCTATGCGGAGAAGTACTTTGGATTCGAAGATCCGATAGGTAAGCAGGTCACGGTGGAGCAAGACTCCATTCTATACACCATCACCGGCATCATGGAAGACATGCCTTCCAACTCTCACATACAAGGCCATATGATTGGTTCCATGTCTTCTAACAAGGCCTGGGATAATGACCATTGGGTTGGTGGCGATTTCTACACTTATGCGGTGATAGATAAAAATGCTAATGTTAGTGCGCTTGAAGAAAAGCTGACCGAAATGATCCATAAGTATATGGCCCCACAAATTGAGTATTTCACTCGCTTGAGCTTCGAAGAATGGCAGGCCTCGGGCAACAACATCTACTATGAACTCTTTCCGCTCAAGGACATCCACCTCCATGCTAAAAGCGCCAGTGAATTGGAGGCCAACGGCAATATTTCCTATATCATCATTTATTCTATCGTGGCGTTGATCACGCTCTTTATTGCCATATTCAATTTTGTCAACCTGGCTACGGCACAATCCGCTTCGAGGTCTCGTGAGGTTGGGGTTAGAAAAGTGATGGGCTCTTCCAAGAGGACTTTGGTTTATCAGTTCATTTTCGAATCTACCATTATAGCGCTAATCGCTACCATTCTGGCGGTATTGCTCGTCCAAGTTGGTATGCCACTCTTTTCAGAATTGATTGGTAAAGAGCTGGCATTTGGCGCATTTTCTAGCTTATGGGCCATTTTGGGTATTTTGGCCTTGGCACTGATCACCGGTATTCTAGCTGGTGCTTACCCGGCATTTGTGTTGTCTGCTTTTCAGCCAGTAGAGGTGCTGAAAGGGGTTTCTAAGAAAGGCAAAAGGTCAGGCTGGCTGCGGAATTTCCTCGTTGTGGTACAGTTCGCTGCTTCTATCGTGATCATCATCGGTACTTTGGTGGTGTATAGCCAGATAGAATTTATGCTCACCAAAAATCTGGGTTTCGATAAAGATCAGGTGATGGTAATTCGCCGCCCCGACCTGCTCCAGACAGATATGGAGACTTTCAAGAATGAGGTGCTTAAGGGTGCTGATGTTAAATCAGTGGTCAATTCTTTGACGATCCCTGGTCAACACTATGAGATCAGGTCTTATCGACCAGAAGGCATTGCTGAGACACACCTTTTCCGAAATAACCTGGTCAGTTTTGGCTATGAAGAAATGATGGGGTTGGAACTGGTTTCTGGCCGGTTCTTCTCAAAAGACCATGCCTCTGATTCTAATGCGGTGATCATCAATGAAACGGCGGCCAGGTCATTTGGGTTTGAAAACCCTGTCGGTGAGAAGCTCACCTCAGCATTCAGGAGTGGAGAAACATTGGAGGTCATTGGTGTCATCAAGGATTATAATATAGAATCCCTGCATAAGTCGATAGAGCCTATTTCGCTAGAATTGACGCCCAATAATCATGAAGGGTATATCTCAGTGAAGCTGAGTAATGTGCAGGATGTTTACGCCACCATAGAATATATTAAAGGTGTTTGGTCTGCGCATTCTGAAAAGCCTTTTCAATACTTCTTTTTAGATGAAGCTTATCAGAATCTGTACGAATCGGAAACGGCTACAGGGCAGGTATTTGCGGTATTTGCTACCCTTTCTGTACTCATAGCCTGCCTGGGACTGATCGGCTTGATTGCTTATTCTACTGCTATCCGCAAAAAGGAGATGGGCATTAGAAAAGTGCTTGGTGCCAACACCAATACGCTGATCAGACTACTATCCAGTGAGATTGTCAGATTGATTGTCATCGCTACTGTGGTGTCCTGGCCGTTAGCTTATTTCGCCACTGAGTATTGGCTGGAGAGCTTTGCTGATCGCATGGATGTCAATGCCTGGCTGTACCTGGGGCCTACCATCGCAGTGATCCTGATTGGCAGTTTTGCCATTAGCTTTCAAACGATCAAAGCTTCTATGGCTAACCCGGTAGATTCGTTGAGGCAGGAGTAAGGAGATATGAGATGTTAGACATGAGAGGTAAGACGAAAGAGGTAAGACTTGGTAACTGTGTACATCCCTGAATTCAAAGTGTCATTGCGAGGAGGTACGACGAAGCAATCCAGTAAATCAAAGAAGTTAGAAGTTAGAAGCTGGAAGTTAGATTAGGAAGTATCTAGAAGTAAGTAGAAATATATAGAAGTAGGGGTTGCGATGGAGTAAGATTCCTCTCCCGACACGTCGGGATCGGAATGACAGGAGTGGTTAGGCAATGAGAACTAAAAATAGATGTCATTCAGATTCATCGGGACCGGAATTACAGCACGGAGAAGGGTACTACGCAACGTACTTCTAGAGTCACCCTTCTCTAATGTTAGAGAAGGGGCGGGGATGAGTAAGAAGTGCAAAAGATTCCCTGGATTTGCTCCTTCGTGGTAAGCTGGAGAATGACGATGAAAACAACAACCCACCTACGCTAAAGCTATGATGGGCAACGAATGAAAAACAATAACACCATACCGAAACTACCTTATCGCTTCTTTAAGTGGTACTGCCGCAAGGAGCGGTACGAGGAGTTGCATGGTGATTTGGAAGAGTTCTTTTACGACAGAGTAGAAGAGATGGGTTTGTCGAAAGCCAGAAGGCTCTATTTGTGGGATGTGATCCGATGCTGTCAACCTTATGCCTGGAAAGATCCACAAAGTCAAAACTCAACTATTATGATGTTCAGAAATTATTACAAAACGTCGATCAGAAACCTGATGAAGAATCCTTTGAGCTCGCTCATTAATCTCATTGGGTTGTCTGCTGCGATAGGTATCTGCGTGTTGGCTTATGCCTTCATTAAGTATTCTTATGAAGTCGATGACTTCCATGAGAACGGGAATAAAGTGTTTCTAGTTACTTTCTTCGCTGATCGGGATAATAAGGTGCAACAGAATGGGCAAAGCCCAGCTCCTTTAGGAAGCCTGTTAAAGCAGGATTTTGCCCAGATCAAGAAAGTTTGCCGCGTGGAAAACCGGAACGTAGTGATGAAGTACTACAACAATGTCTTCCATGAGCGCGTCCGGTATGTTGACCCCGAGTTCCTGGAAATGTTCACCTTCCCGCTCAAATGGGGTGTTCCTAATTCACTAGCCGATTTGAACAGTATTATCCTCAGCGAGGACATGTCGATCAAGTATTTTGGTGATGCGAACCCTATTGGAGAGAGCATTCAGGTGATTTTTGGTGAGCAAAACAAAAAGGTTTTCGAAGTAACCGGTGTGGCAAAGGAATTTCCCGCCGCCAGATCATTCGATTTTGATTTTCTGATCAACTTTGAGAACCTGAAGACGGTAAATCCAAACTACAATCCGAACGACTGGACAGACCTGATCAATGCTACCCTTGTACAGCTTGATGATCCATTAAGCATGCCTTTGATTGAGCGGAAAATGGACAAGTATCGGGCATTGCAAAATGAAGCAGACGATGATTGGGTCATTTCTTCTTTCGCCCTTGAGTCGATGGCGACCTTATACAGAAAGTCTGGCAATATCAGGCACGATATTGCCAATGACAGCTTCGAGGTAATGGACAAATCGAGTATTTCCTTTACCATTATAGGCCTGCTGATGCTAGCATTGGCTTCTATAAATTATATCAATATCTCGATTGTGTCTGGTGCCAGAAGACTAAAGGAGATCGGCTTGAGAAAAGTCATAGGAGCCAATCGACGCATGGTGATCATTCAATTTTTGGGAGAGAACCTGCTGGTCATGAGCATCGCACTATTCTTTGGGCTTCTGCTGGGCGTAACCGTTTTCATCCCATGGATGGAGAGCTCGGGAGAGTTTCGCATGGACTTCAACCTCTTTGACCGCGATCTCTGGATCATGCTGCCTTCAGTGTTGATATTCACCGCTTTGGTGTCCGGTTCTTATCCGGCTTTATACATTTCAAGGTTTCAGGCTGCTACCATTTTCAAAGGTTCATTTAGCCTGGGCAGAAGAGGTTGGCTGACTAAAGTGTTTTTGGGATTTCAGTTGACATTGGCGTGTATACTGATCTCAGTCGCTGTCATGTTCACGCAAAATACAATTTACCAAAACAATAGAAGTTGGGGGTATGACCAGACCGGAGTAGTTTATGCTCATTTAGAAAATCAGGCTGCTTTTGAAAAGCTCTATGGTGCGATGCATCAGCATGCCAATGTTTTATCTATTTCCGGTGCTAAACATCATTTAGGTAAGGCCCATGGTGCTATCGAACTAGAGGCACCAGAGAGGAAGTACGAGGTATATGAGATGTTAGTCGATTCTAATTACTTCGAAACCATAGGGTTAAGTCTGGCTGAAGGCCGTGCTTTCAGAGATCATGCAAAAAGTGACGATCAGGCCATTATCATCAACGAAACTTTAATCAATCACTTGGAACTAGCAGAACCTATAGGATCACTGTTCAAAATCGATAGCGTACAATATGAAGTGATAGGCGTGGTGAATGATTTCCATGCTTACAATTTCTATTCTAAAGTAAGGCCTACCATTTTCAGAGTGGCTGAACCCGAAAGTTATCGCTATTTATCCATGCGTGCTAAACATGAATCCATCGGCAATGTATATGAAGAATTGAGATCCCAATGGGCTGTATTGTTTCCAGAGTTGCCTTTCGATGGTGGCTACCAGGAAGACGTTTGGGGAAGCTTCCGTGAGGATATGAACTTCGGGAGTCAGTTTTGGAGAACTTTGGCTTCAGTTGTGTTGGTCTTGGCTGGCCTAGGGTTATATGGGCTGGTCACGCTTAACGTATCGGGACGAACTAAAGAATTCAGCATCCGCAAGGTATTGGGGGCCGGTTTGAGCGGTTTGACCACCAGTATTGGCAGGCAATATCTCACCGTGTTTGTGGTAGCATTGGTACTAGGTATACCGGCCGGGTACTATCTGGTAAGCTTCATATTCAATTTGTTCTTCGTCTATCACATGCCTTTGAATTACTCTTTTTCAACCTTTACTGTAGGTATACTGGTACTTGTACTGGTCGCAGTGGTAGCAGCTCAAATAAAAAGGGTTTCAAACACTAATCCGGTAGATGGATTGAAGATGGAATAGGATGCTAACCCATGTCACTTCGACGTTAGGAGAAGTCTTACTCTTATGAAAATTAACCACTGTAACAAGAGAGATTCCTCGTTACACTCGGAATGACAGGAGTGGCATAGGAGTGTACTGAGTGGTGAAAATGAGAAGTATGCTTGACTAATAGCTGTCATTCCCTTGCGATCCGTCAGTGGACGGACACGTGCCGACGAGTCGGGGGAGACTTGGGAATCTCTCGGGGATCGTCTGAGATTCCCTGGATTCTCTTCTTCGGCACGAACCAGAGAATGACGACACCAGAAAGAACTTCTGGAGTCACCATTCTCTAATGTTAGAGAAGGGCTGGGGATGAGTAAGAACGGATAGACATAAGAAATAAGACGAAAGACATAAGACAGGTTTTCTGAATCAAAGTGTCATTGCCTGTCGGTAGGTAGACGAGATGAAGGAGCAAAGCAATCCAGTAGATCGAAGAGGTTCCCGGACCTACTCCTTCGTCACAAACCGGAGAATGACGCCTTTAAAAGCGGCAAACCGAAACGCTTGATGAAACAATAAACAGAACAGGTTGTCAAACCTCAACGCTCGAGGCACGACTCATTATGATGTCAATAGAATACTTTTAACAATCAAAATCTAATAACAACATGGAATTAACCAACACGATTTCACCAACAACGAATGTCTCAAAAGCTAGCGCCACTACCGGTTTGGGTTTCTTGAAAGCCACCGGAAAGATCTGGTTTGTTGCGGCTGTGCTCGGCCAATGGATATTTGCCTACTATGTAGCTGCTTTTTACGGTGGCTCTGCGATTCAAGGTAACCTTAAAGCCTGGGAGGAGGTGCTACCTCATGGCATGATTGAAGGTGATGCTATGGGCAATATTGCTCTCGCTGGACACCTTCTTTTGGCTGTGATTATTATCGTTTTCGGTCCCCTGCAGTTCATTCCAAAGTTTAGGAAAGCATTGCCCAAATTCCACAGGTGGAATGGACGAGTCTACCTTTTTGCAGTAGTGCTTACTAGCCTATTTGGATTGTATATGATATGGACCAGGGGAACCGTAGGTGGAACAATTATGCGGATAGGAACCAGCCTGGATGGTGTTCTGATCATTGTATTTTCAGTGATAGCATTAAGACTGGCCGTGCAGCGCAAGTTTGAAAAGCACCTTCGCTGGGCGATGCGACTCTTCATTGTCGTCAGTGGCGTGTGGTTCTTCAGGGTAGGGCTGATGTTCTGGATTGTGATCAATGGCGGGCCAGCTGGTTTCGATCCGGAGACCTTTCAGGGGCCTTTCCTCAGCTTTTGGACTTTCGGTCAGTACCTACTGCCTTTGGCTATTCTAGAGCTGTACTATCTAGCTCAAGACAGGGCTAAAGCAACTGGTCGTTTCGCTATGGGAGGAAGTTTGCTTTTGTGGACTCTAGCTATGCTGGCTGGAACTGTAGTGGCTACTATGGGCATGTGGTTGCCGAGGTTGTGAGATTCTAGACAAAAGAAGTAAGACAGATGTACATCCTGAATTCTAGCTGTCATTGCGCGCGACGAAGGAGCAAAGCAATCTAGTCGCTATTAGAAGTTAGAAATTAGAAGTTGGAAATAAATAGAAATAGGTAGAAGTAAATTGTCTAGTAGGTACACTGATAAAATTCGATCATCAATCACCACATCAAATAATCAGACCATCATATTAGTCCTTCTGAGCAGCAACTTATTGGCAGGTTAGCACGATTTGCTGAATAGGATATAATCAATTGATGATATCCAGTTATGGACAAATGAAATGAATAGAATCGGTTAGAAGTGTAGAAGTTGTAGTACTGACGTTGCCTCTCTGTGTATCGGAGTGGGGGTGAAAGCCCAGGTATGAGCGGAGAAGTAATCTGATTACCAATAGAATGACGAATCAACTCAAGCCTCGGTCATTCCGGTGGAAAGTCGATAGATTCTATCTTTTTAATTCTTGCAGGGCTAATAATTTCCTGAATAATGTTCTTTTTAACGAAGATTATATGGCTTTTTGTTGGTCGATTCATAGAAAATTCCGTACTTTAATAGTGTAGCTATGTGAAATGAAAGTAACACTCTCCATATCATCTCGATTTACTTCCGGCTTAGGGTTAGGTGTACTAATCATTTTGTTTGGTTTTTTCCCCGTCATAGCCGAGGAATCCGTAACTGAGAGTCATGAATGTGTAGAGGAGAGATATATTGTTCAGGACAAGCAGGTAGAAAGGAACATTCGTCGCGGAGGAAGCGATGAACAGCCTTTTTACTTCAACGATACTCATCAAAAGTGGCTAACATTTCG
>JBCBSS010000101.1:0-29189 GCA_039819065.1 Bacteroidota bacterium | reverse complement strand
ATAAAAATGAACCAGCAAGTTAAAATGCCGCGTGTTCACAAAATTAGGCCTTATTGCCTAATTAAATAAAATTGCTTTATTTTGTCTAGGCATCAATGCCTAATTTTTTAAAACTAAATTCAGGGAAAGATGAGTAAAGTGCCCGTTATGGAAGACTTTAATCAATATTTAGAACAATCACGTTACATTGACAGTAACAGCGAAACGATACGAGATTATGCTGAAGAGGTAACGAAAGGTATTACTGATGATTCAGAAAAGGCGGCGGCACTTTTTTATGATATCCGCGACGCATACAAATACTCACCTTACATTGTTCATTTTAAAGATGCGGAAATGATGGCCAGTTCCATTATGGATCGCGACTATGGACATTGCGTGGCCAAAGCTTCATTGCTCATTGCCGGTGCTAGGGCCCTTGACATACCGGCCAGACTTCGATTAGCCATAGTGAAGAATCACATCAGTATGGAAAAGATCGTGGCCATATTCAAAACGGACTTGATCGTCTGCCACGGCCATGCCGAGCTTTTTCTCAATAACGAGTGGATCAAAGTCACTCCAGCATTTAACAAAGAGCTTTGTGATAAGCTAGGTGTTGAACCACTGGAATTTGACGGCACCAAAGATGCCATTTTACAAGAATTTGACAAGGAGGGAGGGTTCATGGAATACGTACATGACTATGGTACTTTTCATGATATTCCCAAAAAGCTGATGATGGATGAACTACAGCTGCATTACCCGCATATCTTCGAAATGGAGACAGTTTATAACAACGAAACTCTTGATTTAACCAAGCTCATAGCTAAAGCATAGATTGATTATGGAAACAGTTACATCGCAACCTCAGATTACCAAAGGAGGAGAATTCCTTATCAAAACCACCACTGCCAGCGATATATTCATTGCTGAAGACTTTAATGAAGAAGCCAGAATGATGAAAAACTCACTGGCTGAATTCATAGAAAAAGAAATCGAACCCATTCTGGATAAAATAGATGCACAGGAAGATCCTGAATTGAACCCAAGACTTCTTGAGAAAACCGGTGAATTAGGCTTTCTCGGTTTGGGTGTGCCAGAAGAATATGGTGGATATGAGATACCTTTTAATAATACGCTGTTCTTTGTAGAAGAGCTTTCTAAGTCACACTCGTTTTCAGCAGTAGTAGGTGTGCAGACGAGTATCGGTATTGCCCCCATCCTACTTTATGGTAACGAAGCGCAGAAAGCGAAATATTTACCCAAATTGGTGACAGGAGAATGGAAGACATGCTACTGTTTGACTGAGCCGGATGCAGGATCAGACGCCAATTCTGGCAAAACTAAAGCAGTTCCTACCGAAGATGGCCAGCACTACATGTTGAATGGACAAAAGATGTGGATCACCAACTCTGGCTTTTCTAATATATTCATTGTATTTGCCAAAATAGAAGATGATAAAAAGCTTTCTGCTTTTATCGTAGAGAAGGAGTTTGGAGGTGTGACTTTGGGTGAGGAAGAGAAGAAGATGGGTATCAAAGGATCATCGACCAGGCAAGTATTTTTCAACGATGTAAAGGTGCCCGCGGAGAACTTATTGGGTGAAAGGGAGCAAGGTTTTAAGATTGCCGTTAATGTCTTAAACACGGGTAGAATTAAGTTGGGTACCGGTACTATAGGCGTGGGTAAAAAGACGATCAACTTTGCTGTACAGTATGCCAACGAACGCAAGCAATTCGGTAAGCCCATATCGTCTTACGGTGCGATCAAGCAAAAGCTGGCCAGAATGGCTGCTAGAACTTATGCGGTTGAATCAACTGCTTATCGGGTAGGGCACAATATTGACTTACAATATGATGACCTTATTGCTGCCGGTGTGCCAGTGAATGAAGCAAAATACAAATGTGTAGAAGAGTATGGTATAGAATGCGCCATTATCAAAGTACTGGGTTCTGAAGTACAGGACTTTGTGGTGGATGAAGGTGTCCAAATCTTTGGAGGTATGGGCTTCTCAGCCGATGCTCCCATGGATAGGTTATACAGAGACGCGCGTATTGCCAGGATCTTTGAAGGCACTAACGAGATCAACAGAATGTTGATGATCGATATGCTATTAAAGAAGGCGATGAAAGGTCAACTTGACCTGATGGGGCCGGCACAGCAAGTGGCCAAAGAATTGACTTCAATCCCTTCGTTCGGCGAAGATGAAGATAACGGTTTATTCTGGGCCGAGAAAAAAGTGCTTGCCAATCTCAAGAAGGTCATCTTCATGGTAGCAGGGTCGGCGTTGCAAAAACTAATGGCCAGCATCAAAGATGAGCAGGAAATAATGATGAACGTGGCCGATATGCTCATGCATGTATTGTCCTTTGAATCAGCTCTGCTTAGAACTGAAAAACTTATACAGAATTTCGGTGAAGAGAAGTATGCTGCGCATATTGACATGACCAGAATTATCATGCATGAAGCCACTGAAACAGTTCAGAAAGCAGGCAAAGAAGCCATATACGCTTTCGCTGAAGGAGATGAGCAAAGGTTATTGCTGATGGGGCTAAAACGCTTCACCAAAGTAGAGCCTTTGAACCTCAAGGAAGTAGGGCGTCGGGTAGCCGACGAGCTGATCAATGCCAACAAATATAGCTTCGAAAGTTAATCACCAATATTCTTTTCAGTAAAGAGAGTTTTTCTTAGAAGCCGATTTTAATGTCATCCCGACTAGTCGGGATGAGAAATCTTACTCCCTTGAAAATCAATACTTTAAATCGAGTAAGATTTCTCCCGATGGTCGAAAAGACAGCTTTTGAGACAACCCCTTTTTGTTTATCTTGGCCTTTTTCAAATTCAAATTGAAATGCAAGGCAAGAACTGTGTAGTAACAGGAGCGACATCAGGTATTGGTTTCGAAACCGCTCTGGAACTGGCTAAAAGGGGAGCTAATGTGGCTATATTGGCTAGGAATGAACAAAAAGGGCAGGATGCCGTTCAATCAATCACTAGTCAGTCAGGCAGTAAGCATGTTCATTTATTCCCGTGTGAATTAGCTTCGCAGGAGCAAATCAGAAGTACGGGAAGCAGTATCCTTGATCAGTTCAAAACCATCGACGTCTTAGTGAACAATGCCGGTACTTGGTTCTCCAAATACACGCTAACTACCGAAGGCATTGAGATGCAGTTTGCGGTAAACCACCTTTCCTACTTTTTATTGACTCATCTATTGTATCCAGGCCTCGTAAAGGCCGATCAGGGTAGAATAATTAACGTCGGTTCTGATTCTCATTTTCAAGGTAAAATGCATTTTGATAACCTTAACTTGACTAACAAGTACCACGGGTTAAGGGCTTACGCACAGTCAAAACTGGCCAATGCACTATTTACCTATGAATTCGAAAGGAGAAAACAACACCGGCAAATAACCATTAACTGCGTACAACCTGGTTTGGTGAAGACAGACATAGGCGTGAAGAATACAAAACCGTTTCATCGATTTGCCTGGAAGGTGAGGCGTTCCGGAGGTGTATCTCCAAAAGAGGGCGCTCAAACACAAATCTATTTGGCTACGGCCGAAGAGGTTGGCCAAATGAGCGGTAAGTATTGGGATAAGTGTAAAACCAAATCGTCTTCAGAGCTCTCCTATAATCAAAAGGATGCCGAGTTACTGTGGGAGAGAAGCCTTGAGCTGTGCGGTATTAAGGATTATTTCAAAGTTTGATAACCTACCGATAGACCCTAAAAACCCTTTCCAATATACGCATCTTCAATGCTGTGGGCAGGAATTTAAAAGTTTTCACGATTAGCCAGGGTAATTTGCCGGGTATTATCACTCTCTTCTTCCTGAGCATTTGCTTGACCGCTATTTTAGCCACATCCTCCGGCATCATCAACAATAACTGAGAACGCTTCCCGTGTGCTTTGATTCTATCTAAGCCTTCCGTATTGGTAAGCACCGGTCCAGGACATAGTATGCTTACACTCACGTTCTCTCCGGCACTTCTTAGCTCTTCTCTTATAGCCAGTGAAAAGGCATAGATGAAGTTCTTGGTACCTGTGTAAACCGCCTTATAGGGAAGCGGTAGTGTGGCTTCCATGCTACTGCTGCTCAGAATATAGGAGGGAGCATGGGATTTGAGATCATTGAAAAAATGATAGGTCAACTCTACCATAGCCTGATTGTTCAGCTTCATGATGGTGAGGTAGTCTTTCATATCAACACTCTCAAAATAGCCTCCTTTGCCAAGTCCTGCATTATTGATCAATACATTGACTTTCAAGCCCTGTTCTTCGCACCAATCATAGACGCGTTTAGCTGCGTCAGGAGCGGTCAGGTCAATCCCTAAATATTCCACCTTCACAGGGAAAGATGCTTTTAGCTCATTGGCAGTTTCGGTGAGAAGTGGTTCGTCGAGCGCCACCAGAATAATATTCATACCGCGCGATGCGCATTCGTTAGCCATGCACTTTCCAATGCCATGACTTGACCCGGTAATGAGCGTGTAATACTCCAAATTAATTTTCAGCTAAATAATTAGATCAAACAAAGGCAATGATATTCAAAAGAGGGAGAAAATCTATGTCAAGGTTAGAAGAACCTTAGTTTAATATCAGCCGAAGCTTTTAATCTCTATTGAGCGCAAAGCCAAGGGTAAGCCCGGTAAGTAGAGTAGCGCCGTTGCTGTCGAACTCATCACTGGCGTATCCAATACCAACGTGCAGTGACAGGTTGAATCCGCTAGCGTATGTTCTTTGCATACCCCAGACAGGTCCGATGGCATAACCTGAACCAGTATCGATATTATCGCTTTCAGCTATGGCTGGAAAAACACCCACTATATCTAAAGCAAAGAAATTACCGGAGTTATTGGCTGCGTTTTTTCCAAGGGCTGAACGCGCGGCCAGATTGTAATACTTTCTGAGTTGAACATCGACGTAGGGCTGAACGGCAAAATCTGACCCAGAGTTAGAGCTAAATAAAAATGAAAAACCCAAGCCAGGGTTAATATTGATGGTAGAAGTGGCACCTAGGCCGCGTTCATATTTGAATCCTGGTGCCAAAAAGTTAATGGTTACGAAGTTATCACGTACAGAAGGTTCATCTTGAGCGTAAAGCGTCGAGCCTGATATCGACAGTACGATAAAAAGAATAGTTATTTTGTAAATGTTCATGATGGTGCTGTTGTACTTATAAATTGGGTGATAACATACCAATATACTGTCGGCGAAGCTAATGACTTAGTTTGAATTTTTTGTCTTTAAGCTTCAGGAATTGCATTTCAAAAAGCGCATAGCTGATATAAGAAACGACAAAGACAATGACAAAATACACAATGAACGATAGGAATGTATTCTGTATAACCGGGTGTAAGTACTTTTTGTGTCCCGCCAAAATCACCCAGTGGTATACGTAAAGGCCGTATGATATTTTGCCAATCATCAACATGAACTTGTTTTCCATGAAGGGTCTTATGAGCTTATTTTTTTGCTCGTTGGTTACCCAGATGATCAGGCTTGCTGAGGTAAGTCCAATTAAAGTATAAGACCAGATGTGCTGAAAGTTTTCTATTACTCCGATAGGATAACCGAGTGAAGTAAATGTGAACTCCATGCCTTGGCCCTGTAAGCTAAGGAGGTTCAGTATGCCCACTACAATGGATAACCCAAACGTCAACCCGAACCATTTTTCAGGAGACTTAATCTTCTCTTGCAACTGGAATGCCGGAATGGCCGCCCCAAAGGCAAATGAGTCCAGTTGGCCAGGTGTAAAACGATATATGATCTCTCCGATGTGATGGTGCTCGAAAGTACCGGCATCGACTAACACCACACCTAAATAGTAGCGTACAACAGGAGAGAGGATGATGACCGCTATAATGATCTTACGAAAAGTCTTTGGAGAGGCCAGGTAAACTATAAAAGGCCAAAACAAGTAGAATTGCTCTTCAATGCACAAAGACCAGAAATGGGTGAAGAAAGTATCTGGTTCAAATTTACCAACGGCGAAAGGGTAGAAGTTATATGTATAGGTAAACAGGTAAGGGCTGGTACTGCCAAAATCCGATGGATAATTAGCAATGAGGTATATTCCCAAGACGCCTAACACATAAACGTAATAGAGCGGGAAAATCCTCAAGACCCGCCTCCAATAGAAACGCTTTAGATAATAGCCTAGATCCAGGGACTTGGCTTTAATCAGTATGGAGGTGATCAGATAGCCTGATAAGACGAAGAAGATCTGAACGCCCATCCAACCGCATTCTAGTACATAAAAGAAATGAAAGAGTATAACAAAGAGTATTGCTATAGAGCGAACGCCATCCAGGCCCTTGATGTAATTCATAAGTCGATAAGCCTTAGTAAGGTCTTAATTCAAGGTAGGAAATTAACAATTAACAGATGAAATAGTAATATCTAGATTGGTTTAAAATAAAAATGCCTGAGAAAACTCCCAGACATTTTTATTTAGAATAAGATGAAAACGACTATTCTTTGATAATTCTATATGTGAATGTTTGAGTATCAGCAAATACAGCTTTCATAATGTAAACACCGTTGTTCAAACCAAGCTCATCAAGGTTGATCTGGAATTCGTTGTTTACTTGGTCGTTACTGAAAGTACCCTGATATGCTACTTTACCCATTAAGTCGACTATAGTGAATTGAATGTCACCAAGTGAAGCATCAGTCACTCTAACGTTAAGGTTAGATGTGGCAGGGTTAGGATATAAAGTAGTAATAGGGTTTGAAATACCTTGTCTTACTTCCCTAACATTACCATAAATACCTGCGTCAGTGATGCCATTGTTCGCTCTTGAAGTAACACCGCCGTTAGGATCAACAGGGAAGGCGTCAACTACCATCGCGTTGAAGATGGCCCATCTTGAACCTGAAGCCTCTTGCACTTGTACAAGCACTTCATTGTTCTGGTTAGGAACCACACCATTGATGCTTACTGCTTCGCTAATGTTGTTAGACTGAGAATTAGTCACTGTCTCGTCACCGATAGTGAAGTTAGTGAAGATACTGAAGCCAGTCTGAATAGCTCCGAAGAAGGTGAAGTTATATCTGAAACCTTGCTCTAAGCCTTGGATTCTGTACTGACCAGCAGGATCGAATGCATCGTTAAAGAAGAAACTCTGCATGACAAGGTCAGGATAGATACCTGAATCATCTCCTGTCGAAGTACCCCAGTCATTGCTTCCTTGCATACCTTGCTCAGTAAAGATTCTCATACCTGTAGGGATACCTAAGCTATTGCTGAATCCTACGAATACATCACCAGTATCAGGTGTTCTACTTAAGTTGTTCCAAGGGGTAGGAGCATCGTAAATAGGATCTCCATTGATATTCACATAGATTGAGAAGGCCACTGTACCACCACTAGCCGTGTTAGAGAAGCCGCTAAGTGTGGTAGGTAGCTCAGCTTGTACTTTGTAATAGTAGATAGTACCAGCGCTCAAGCCATTATCCATGTAACTGTTTACATCCTGACCAACGCTGTCAACTAATACAAAATCGGTGTCATTGGCAGTGTTTGATCTGTAGATGTAGTACTGCTCTTCTTCAGAAGCGTTGTCATTCCACGAAAGCTGAATGCTATTTTCTGATACACCAACCGCAGTTAAGCCATCAGGATCAGCAGCCTCTTGAGTCGCTTCAACAGCTTCTATGATCAGTGCATTAATGTATCCCACAGTAGCTGTATTACCTTTTTGGATATCAATTACGATTTCACCACTGGCGTTAGGGCTTACATTACCAATCACGCCAAACTCTGAAGTATTATTTTGAACGTGAACAGATGCAGACTGATTACCTATCTTGTACACCGTGTGACCGTTATCAGTGATACCAGAACCAGAGAATACGCTACTTCCAACAAACTTGAAGTTATAAGACTTAGTGATATCTAAACCTGAAACTGTTATTTGAGCAGTGTTAGGAGCGCCGAACGTTCCGAACCAGTAGTACTCTCTCAATACTCTATCCGGTACGATACCTGAGTTATCTCCAGTTTGAGCGCCAGCATTGTAAATGCCACCGAACGCGGTGTTCAATGTAAGTGATATGCCGCTATTAGCACCAGTGTTGTCATTCAAGTTAGAGAATACATCATTTGCAGCTGGCACTTTCGCAGTGTTGTTCCAAGGTGCTCCCTCGTTCTGCGCGTTGCTGAAGTTAATATGTACAGCGTAAAGTATCTCTTGACTAACCGTTACATCAATACTCTCACTTTGTGCAGCACCGAGGTTATCAGTGGCTTCTATTTCAATAGTGTAAGTACCGATATCATCAGTAGTAGGGTTCATTGAAATTGTTCCTGTACCATCTCCGTTGTCAGCAAATGAAGCGAACACCGGTAAACTCACAGGGTTCAAAGTCACCTGATTTAAAGGAGGATCCTGTGCTTCAACCTGAATCACGCTAAGCTGATTGATGAAGATATTCGTGCTTCCCTGGAATGAGATAGAAGGAGCACGGTTAGGTACAGTTTCAGAAACGATATTCGAATCAACAGAAGAACCGAATTGGTTGAATGCTACCACTTTGTAGAAGTAAGTCGAACCATCAGTCACTGTATTGTCAGTGAAAGTAGTCGAATTAGCCGCCAGTGCAGTAGCATTGATTTTAGTGTAAGTACCATTTTCAGTATCAGCTCTGTAAACATCAAAGCCTTCTTCGTTGAATGGAGCATCCCACCAGTCTAATTTAACCTCAGCGTCTTCTGTCAACGAAGCTGTCAATTGCTTAGGAGCAGCAGGAGCGCTACCGAAGTCGTAAATCGAGCTAATGCTCATACCGTTGAAGTATCCTACAGCTGCATCAGTATCTTTTGCCATGGTAATGAATACATCACCGTTGGCATCAGGAGTAATACCGTTGAAGTCGGCTGTGTTCTGGCTGTTATTCTGTACATGCAATGGAATCGAGTTACCATTGATAGTGAAAATAGTATGGCCGTTGTCAGCAACCTGCCCCCAGCTACTACTTGCCAGAATTGAGAAGTTGTAAGCTTTAGCAGGATCTAATCCTGAAACCTTAACGGTTACGCTATTAGGGCCTCCAAAGATTCCGAAGAAATAGTAGTCTTTGATTACATCGTCAGGGAAGACGCCAGAATTATCACCTGTAACCGCACCCTCACGGAAGGCTCTCCACCATGAAGTTTGGAATTCAAGTGCCACACCACTGTCGTTACCTTCGCTATCTAAGAGGCTAGCAAAAGGTGAGCTAGCAATGTTATTCCAAGGTGCAGGTGCATCTGTAAGCTCTTTGATGTTCGCGAAGATTTGAACATTCGGATTAACATCGTTCACTATAATGTTGAATGCCTGCTGCGCTGAAGCTCCGTCTACATCAGTAATAGTAAGATTTACAGGATAAGAACCAGCATCAGTGTAATCTGGTGCTAAACTTAGTGCTGCTGTTCCATCCAAGTTAGGCGTAAGCGTTGCAAAGGCAGGCAAACCTTGAGCCTCCCAAGTTAAAGTAGAAGTGCCATCAGGATCCTGAGCCGTGATAACGACATTGGAAGCAGCATTTTCATCTACAGTTATGTCAGCAACTGGATCAAGTGATGGAGGGAAGTTATCATTAACTGTAACAACGATGGTTTCGGAATCAACTCCACCATTCTCATCACTAATCGAAACAGTCATTTCATACACTCCTGTGTCACCTTCAGCTGGGCTGAACTGTAATAGGCCAGTTCCATCACCGTAATCTTCTAAAGTGGCAAACGAATAGAGTGTGTCAACACTATATGTAAGTAGTTCTTGGTCTTGATCCTCTGCATACAATTGAAGGTCAAAAGAGGTATCAAAGCGAACAGTAAAGTCTCCGATAGGATCCAGTACAGGCTCATTGTTCAATGTTTTCGCAGATGCTTCTACTGATTCAGTAGCGCCGGCAACATTAACAGCCGCTATCTTGTAGTAATATACCACATTAGTGAACAAGCCTTCGTCTGTGTAAGATAAAGTGCCACCATTAGCTGCGTTAATCGTATCAAGAATAATGAAGTTAGAATTAGTAACGCTTGAACGATAAATCTCAAAGCGATCTTCATTATCACTGCTATCTTCCCAATCAATCTGAATAGAAGTAGTAGAGAGAGCAGTAGCCGTTAAGTTAGCAGGTGCGTTAGGCGAAGGAGGTAATGCTAAAGTGGTAGCATCAGCACCGTTCAGTACATTTCTATTGAAGTAAGTTCCAGTAATGGTGAACTCACCATCGTTATTGTTGCCATTCCATCTGTCAGCGTAGAAAGTCAAATCGCCAGAAGCGAATCCTGTTTCTATACCGTTGACCTCTCCTGAAGTAGCTTCCAAGCCTGTGATTTGGTCATTGGCGAAATCAACTTCTGCCATGATCAAGTCAGTAGATTCAGGAGTAAAGGCTGTATATGTACTGTTGTTATCGTAAACCCATTGATCGTTTAAATATTTGATCGCAATAAAGTGATCGCTGTTAGAACCGTTTGGTCTCGGACTGGTAAACCTATCATGAGTTCTCTCTTTGGTGAACATGATATAACCTGTTCCTCCAGCGCCGTCTTGGGCAGCAATACCGAACCTGATATTACCTATTTCTTCTTGTGCAGCAGCTACCTCACCGGATTCGCCATAATCTCCAAGTGCGATTACTTGGTAGTAATAAGTTGTTTCAGAGGCTAAACCAGCGTCAGTGTAGCTAGTGGCATCAGCGCCAACAAGCTGAATCGGAGCGAATGGTCCGGAAATATTAGTCGATCTGTAAATCTGGAAGTTGTTCTCATTGTCACTGTTATCATCCCATGTCAAATCTATAGCATCGTAGCTAGTAGCAGTGGCTGTTAGATTAGTAGGAGAGGCAGGAGCACTTCCAGGGAACTCGAAGTCACTTACGAAGGCACTATTAGGAATACGTTGTCTGGAACCAACACCATGTGCTGTATTGCTCCAATATACTTCCATTCTCTGTCCACCAGTTCTTTCAAAGAAAGTAACTACAATTGGATAAGCACCAGGAGCTGGGAAATTGTAGGTACCTGATCTGTATCTCGAACCGTGCAAGCCGTCATTGTTAACTACTAGATCTGCTTCGTCGTAGTCTCCAATGTATAATTTACTTCCGTCATCCGAACGAGTTTCAAATGTGTAGTTACCAGCAACTGGTATGTTAATAAAACCTTCCCAGTAGAAAGCAAATCTGTTATCAGTCTCTCTCAAATCAAGATTGATATTATCAACCTGGCCTGACTTGATAGGTGTCAATGCATTAAAATCAGGAAGTAAACTCCAATCACCTTCATAATATCTATAGGTCAAACCGCTATTTACAGCAGCAGCAGTAACCTGGTTACTGGCAGGTGACTCATTACCAGTTAAGTCTCTTGCTATTACGTAGAAGTTAAAAACGCCTTCTTCAGTCAAACTAAATACCTCGGCAGAGGTCTCATCAGTTACCACTGATTTGAATCCGTCTTTATAAACGTCGTATTTGTAAACCCCTACGTCATCTGTAGATGCATCCCATTCTAAATTGATACTCGTAGATGATGATCTTACTACCCTTAAGTTAGCAGGAGCCGTAGGTGCTAAACCGTCTACCTGAGTAGTGGTGGAAACTTCAGCAGTTGAAGCCGATGCGCCAGTAGCGTTTATCGCCCTCAATACATAATAATAAGTAGTATTCGCTATCAGTCCTTCATCAAGGTATGAGAGTACGTCTGCACCTGTAGTACCGATGAATGTATAAGGACCGCTTTCTGTCTCGCTTCTGTATACCTCGAAACCAGTTTCGTTGTAAGCAGCGTTTGGATTGTCACTCCATACTAACTGAATCTCAGTTTTAGAAGGTGCAAAGGCGGCTACTCCAATTGGTGCTTCAGGCGCGTTAGGGCCATTTGCATTGACAACGCTGAAAGGAGATGAAGGATTGCTGGCGCAACCAAATTGCTCTTTCACTGTCGCTTCGTACTTACCAGGTTGAGAAACGCTAAATACACGGTCTGTACTAAGTACTTGTGTAGTTCCAGCTAATCTCCATTCGTATTCTATAAAACCGGCAGGAAGTTCCAAGTTGACGGCATTGCTACCATCTAGTGCTGGTATTACGTGGCTGGCAAGACCCGCTACGGCGATGTCTGGCGTATTGGTAATTTCTTTTTCTCTGATTTCAACACCTACTGGCGACCAGTAGCTCCATTCAGAACCTCTTCTGATTCTAGCCTCGTAAGTACCGAATTCTGTAGCTACATATTCATTAGCGTTGGCTCCTGAGATTACTACACCGTCTTTTCTCCACTCATAGCCATCAAAACCTGCCGTAAGACCTAACCTAACATTGATAGGGTCACCCGGACAAATTTCATTCCTCGTTAATAGCTCAAATACTTGTTTAGAACTCGTTTCCTGTACAAGTACCATTTCTCCATCTAAAACAACTGGATTAGTCTTATTCGCTCTTGAAAGGAAAGGAAAGAAGTCAGATTCATTGTAATGTGTATTCCACACACCATGACCTAAGTTAAGGTAG
The DNA here is from genome assembly GCA_039819065.1 of Bacteroidota bacterium. Classification (GTDB taxonomy): domain Bacteria; phylum Bacteroidota; class Bacteroidia; order Cytophagales; family Cyclobacteriaceae; genus JBCBSS01. Next base: position 16,697 of record JBCBSS010000101.1, on the reverse strand, counting down.
AATGAATACCTTAAGTTGGCGGAAGCATTTTCTAATGCATCTACTAGTTGTTGTGTTGTAGCAGGCGCTGGTGATCTGTCTTTAGCTCCTTGTGATAGCCAGATAGGAATGTGCTTGATTCTAGGAATTTCAGCAATCGTGCTTAATGAAGCAGCTGACATCGGCACCGCAGAGGCAAAGTTTTTAGGATACGCGCGGATGATATTCCACGTTCCAGCACCACCTGCAGATAATCCATGAACAGTGACCCTGTTTATGTCGACGTGTATATCCTTTAGGTAGTTGTGAATAAGATCATCTATAATAGAGTAGTGACCATCTCCCCAGAAACCGTCTTGGTTTTGAGGGTACATCACGAAGCCATTAAATCGGCCTTGGTCAACCGCATCTCTGTGCTTTTGACCTCCGTGTTTCATTGACCACTCATTGTCATAAATAGTACCCCTTTCACCTCGACCATGCAACATGATGATGATCGGATAGTCAGTGTTACCTGATGGGTCATAGTTTGCAGGCCATTTTAACCTGAAAGACATACTCTTATAAAAGTATGACTTGTAAGAATCTGTGTTCCATCCTAATCTATCAGTTCTTACCCACTTGGCAAGTGTACCCCACGGCGGTTTAACTGGCGGATTGTCAGAATCATACTCGACGATGGGATCATTAGGATCTAGTACTTGGGCTGGAGACACGGTGTTCATGCCAAAGGCAAGACACAACCCTGTCAATAAAGCTAAAGCCAACTTCTTCATAGACGGTGCTTGTTAAGTAAAATGTTTTAGGTACTGTAAGTTTCTCTTGTGTTTTGTGCTCAACAACTGTCCAACGAATTGATTGAGCTAACGATTAAAGCTTCGGCTACAACTTCCGAAATTCACTTATAAAATTAGAGAAAACTTTTAATAGTAAAAAATTTTAAGAAAAATGTTTATCAATAAATTTTTGTATTCACTTTTAATTTTTTCTTACACGGTCGTTCTTGTAGACTTTTATCAGAATTAATTGGTTTAAACTTGTTTAGTGCGTATTGCCACCGATATTCTTCATTCAAACCTATAAATCTTACATCTGTAAGAACTTCGTGTGATGTGTATACAATATTTCAAACACAACACCTCTCTATACGGAAGTCACCTAAAAAGTAACCCACTTTTTTTACGTAATAATTGTATTGGAGGTAAGAATTTTACTTAGTCTGTAGGTAGGCTAAATTATGTAAACTAAGTACTGATAAATAGTACTTTAGCATGTCGGCACAATAGGACACCTATTCTACCGACATGACCCATGCATTGGGTAGGCTCATCATGTTGACTTTTCTGAATTTATCTCTCGTTTGTCGTGCGTCGTCTATTTGCACGGCCCTATGTAGATAAACGTTGTAGTACTGATTACCAGGATAAAAAGCGATTTGATTGTCAAACCCGGCTCGTGAAAGATCCCTACTCAGTTTCTTAGCATTTTCTAAACTTCTAAATGCTCCAACAACTACGTAATGTCCAGGCTCTATAAGTTCACCCGGTTGATAGTCAGGTGCATCGACATCCTCACTTTTGACTTCGGTGATTATTTCCGATTCATTGCTTCTGTCTTCCTCTTTTATCACCTCATTGGTATTCTCAATCGGCTTAACTTCTTCTTCTACTTCTTCTTTTTGCTGCTGTTGTTCATCAGGCTCCGACTGATTCCTGTTATTGGTCGTTTTGCGTTCAGGTGATGTTACCTCTTCTTTTTCTTCGGCTTCGGTTTCTTCAACCTCATCTTCCTGAGTTTCTTCTACCTGGGTAATCGGCTCACCCACACTATTATCTGATTCTTCAACGATATAAGGTTTCTCTTTTCTCTTAAACCTTATTTTTAACTGGATTTCATGAGAAGAAAAGGATAAGTTGTCATTATTGAAGGGAGCTAATTCATAAGAATAGCCTGCTTCCAGAAAATCCAACGGCTTTATACCGAACAATACAGCGGCGCCGTGTTCTTTCCTGTAGGTTCCTCCAACTGTCACAAAGTCTTTGTAATGCACCAGTGCCGACCATTCAATCTGCTCATTGAATTCGACACCTGTTCTATAAAGGACAAAAGGTTCTAAATACAGTTGACCTGGTGTGAGTTCGAATTTATAACTAGCGAAAGCAATCTTTTCTTCTAATCTCTGAATCGATATTTCATTGAACATGTCAGGGTTGTTGACCCTCGACTCGAACAATTTAGGCAGGGAGAATCCTAATACGAGGTTTTTGTTACGGTAGTGTACTCCGAAACGCCCATCAAGGAACAGGTTATTTTCCGACGCATTCAGGATGGCAGGGTCGCCTCCCACAGAAGGATCATTTGTATTTCCGAAAGCACCAATGTCGAAATCATTCCAGCCTATACCGGCAGAAAGCCCAAACTTCACATAATGTTGTTCACCAAGAGGTACTTTGTATGCGAAAGTCGCTGCCGCATTGGAGGTTCTGAGCAAAACGGTTTCTTCCGATTGTACATCAAATGCCAATCCTATATTGCCTTTAGTAGCATGATGAAAACTAAAAGCAGACACAACAGGGGCATCATTTAAACCTACCCATTGCCTTCTGTGTGTTAAAAATAACTCTGAGCCGCTTCCATTCCCTGCAAAAGAAGGGTTATACAAAAACGGGTTAAAATATATTTGACTATAAACCGGAGGGCTTTGAGCTTGAATGTTGGCGCCAATAAAAATGGTCAACGCTAAAAGCAGAATGTATTTCGACCTATGCATATCCAATTATTTTAATAACCTAATCCCTCCATTGATGGCAGAACCGTCTTCACATGTGAAAACATAATAGTATGCACCAGGCTCTAACACACGGCCATTAATGGTTCCATCCCAATCATTATTATAAGGATTAGCTTCGAATACTTTTCTGCCTATTTTATCATAAATGACCAATTGGCAATTAGATACCAACTCAGGGTCCACTATCTCCCAGAAATCATTGATACCGTCTCCGTTAGGGGAGAAGAATTTAGGGAAATCCGAATCACCATCACCTCGAACAATTACAGTCACGTCATCAGCTGAGCTTAGACCATCATTATCTACTGCGGTCAGCCTGAACAGATAGCGACCGCGTTCCATATCGACAATATTGAGAACCGTTGAATCCCTTTTGCCAATAATCACATCAGGGCCAACCAATTTTTCCCAAATGTAGGTCTCAATCACACCATCTTCGTCATCGGCGATACCTTCTAACCTAAGCTGGTTGTCGGGTAATTGCAAAGCTACGTCTTGACCAGCATCAACTACCGGAGGTATGAGCACTAACTCTGGGTCCACGGTTATATTGACATCATCACTACTAGAAAGGCCTCCATCATCGGTTACAGTCAGCCTCAATACGTAAGTACCTATCGAAGGAGCGGTAACAGATGTGGTGAGATCTGACGGGTCACTGATGTCAATGTCATTAGGGCCCGAAATTCTTTCCCATGATATATTGGCTATAGTACCGTTCGGGTCACTTGCAGAACCTCTCATCGATACAACATCATCAGGGAGCTCAAGGAAAATATCAGCTCCGGCATCAACCACTGGTGGTAGATTTGTTGCTTCGGAGAATACAGTTACTTTAACATCATCAGAAGAGGTAGCTCCGTCATCATCAGTGACTTCTAGTCTAAAGTTATAAACCCCTTCTACCAAGTCTGACAAAGAAAGATCTTCGGTGTCTTCATTGGTAAGCGTTACGGATGGTCCGTTGAGTTTCGTCCATAGAAATGAAGCAACAGTGCCATCATCATCTCTTCCAAACCCATCTAGGGTGAGTGTATTGTTAGGCAAGAATACTTCCTCATCATTTCCTGCAAAGGCAACCGGTGGTTGGTTGGCGGCTTCAGGAAATACGGTTACCTGAACATCATCCGTGCCAATGGCACCATCATCATCGGTAGCGGTCAGTCTGAAGATATATGTACCTTCTACCAAATCATCAACCGTAAGTACTTTGGTATCAATACCAGATAAGCTAGCCCCAGGGCCACTTATTTGTGTCCATGACAAGGTGACAACCGTTCCATCCGGATCGCTGGTGGTACCAACAATAGTAACGGTTTTCTCAGGTAGGAAGACAGACCTGTCGTTTCCTACGTTAACACTTGGAGATTGATTTACTGCCTGAGGTAGCACCGTAACCCGTGCCTCGTCAGAATCTGTAGCTCCCTCATCATCTGTCACAGTTAATCTGAAGCGGTATGTACCTTCTACCAAACCGGTTAGTTGTAGGGTAGGGGTGTTTGCATTCCCCAGCGTGACGGCCGGACCGTTTAGTTTAATCCAACTGTATGTTGAAATCGATCCGTCCGGATCACTTCCTGAACCATTGAGTGTAGTGCTATTGGTCGGTAGTTGAACCGATTTATCAGCACCGGCATTAGCCACAGGACTTTGGTTAGCTGCCGCAGGTAGTACAGTCAGTGTCATGATATCAAAATCTGTAGCACCATCATCATCCGTGACTGTAAGTCTAAAGGTGTAGGTGCCTTCTAAGAGATTACTCAAAGCTAAAGTCGGCGTGCTTTCTCCACTTAAAGTCGCTGTAGGTCCGCTGTCTTTCGACCAGGAATAAGTATCCACTGATCCGTCACTATCACTACCTGATCCGAAAAGCGTTATGCTATTTGTAGGGAGTATAATACTTCTATTGCCTCCTGCGTTGGCGGTTGGTACTTGATTTACCACTTCAGGTAATACGTTCAAAGTGGCTTCATCAAATGCGGTAGCCCCATCGTCATCTTGCACTGTCAGTCTGAATACATACGTTCCTTCAATCAGATTAGTCAGTGTCAAATTAGGGGTGTTCTGATTGGTTAAGGTCGCTGCAGGACCACTAGAACGAGTCCATGTGTAGGTGCTAATGGAACCATCTATATCACTTGCTGTACCATTTAAGGTGATGGTATTAGTTGGAAGTGTTATGCTTCTATTGCCCCCGGCATTGACCGTTGGTGTTTGATTGGCTGCTTCTGGGAATACTTCGACTTGAACTTCGTCGAACCCAGTGGCAAATTGGTTGTCAGTTGCGGTGAGCCGGAATACATATGTGCCTTCGACAAGGTCCATGACCGTCAATGTATTGGTATTCTCATTAACCAAAGTGGCATTGGGGCCGGATACTTTTTGCCATCCTATGGATAGAATTGACCCATCAGCATCGTTAACCGATCCAGCCAGTACCACAGTATTAGTAGGTAGAAAGACTTGTTGATCAGCACCTGCATTAGCAGTTGGAGGGATATTAGATGCTCCGTTGACCATAACATTGACTTGGTCAGTGCCTTGTCCACCATCATTATCTGTAACGGTTAAGTTGAATACATAATCTCCAGCTGCTAGGTTGCTGGCAGTAAGCGCATTAGTATTCTCATTTGAAAGCGTAGCAATATTAGGACCTGAAACCTGCTCCCACATGTACGAAGCAATTGTTCCGTCTATATCAGAACCAGAACCATTCAACGTGATACTGCTTGTTGGGAGTGTGATCACTTGATCATCTCCTGCGTTGGCAGTGGGATTAACATTACTATTCTTGACAATCACCGTAACATCATCGTCATCAGTTGCGCCTGCATCATCGGTCACTGTGAGTGTGAAGACGTAGGTGCCTGCTACCATATTTGAAACAGATAGTGACGCCGTATTTTCATTGGCTAATGTCGCTGCAGGACCACTAGTTTGAGCCCATGAATAACTGGCAATTGTACCATCTGGGTCAGTTCCTGAGCCGTTGAGTGTCGTGAAATCTATTGGTAAGGTAAGAGATTGATCACTCCCGGCATTAGCGGTTGGGGCTTGGTTTACCACTGCAGGTTGCACAGTAACCGTAGCCTCATCACTATCGCTACCACCATCGTTGTCGGTGACCGTTAGTTCGAATACATAGGTTCCAGCCAATAGATCAGACAATGATAGGCTTGGTGAAGTTTCATTGGTCAGTGTTGCCGTAGGGCCACTTTTCTTAATCCATTGATAGTCTACTACTGTGCCATCTGTGTCGCTACCTCCACCGTTTAGCGTCAGTGTGTTGGTAGGTAGTGTTATGTTTCGGTCTGAGCCAGCATTAGCAGTGGGTAACTGATTGACAGGCTGAGGAGAAACAATGACCATTACGTCATCATAACCTGTAGCGCCATCATCGTCTGTCACTATCAGCCCGAATGTGTAGGTACCCTCAATGAGAGCTGAAACCGTTACAACCGGTGTATTTTCATTGCTCAAAGTGGCTGTAGATGGACCACTGGCCTGAGACCATTGATAACTGGCAATGCTTCCATCTGTATCGCTACCTGACCCTGTAATGTTGGTCACGTTTGTAGGTAACTGAATGTTAATATTGCTACCAGCGTTGGCCGTAGGTGACTGATTGGCAGCCTCGACCGTAACAACTTTGTCATCCGTATCTGTTCCTCCGGCATCGTCTGTCACCGTCAATCTAAAGGTATAAACACCCTCTACAAGACCAGTCGCGGTTGCCGTGGCATTATTAGCGTTGGATATAGAAGCAGCCGGCCCACTGATTTTTTCCCATAGATAGGAAGCAATTGTGCCGTCTGGATCGTTCCCGGAACCGGCTAAGGAGATAGTATTGGTCGGTAATACGATGGTAGCATCTGCCCCAGCATTGGCGGTTGGGTCCTGATTTACAATAGCTGGTTGTACAGTTACCGTTACATCGTCAAAACCAGTTGCACCATCATTATCCGTTACAGTAAGCCTGAAAGTGTAAGTGCCTTCAACCAAATTACTTAATGACAAATCAGGAGTGCTAGCACCACTCAATGTGGCTGCAGGCCCATTAACTTTAGTCCAGGCATAAGAAGCTATTGTTCCATCGGTATCACTTCCGGTTCCTTGTAAGGTCAGTGAATTGGTTGGAAGTACTATGGTAGCATTGCTTCCAGCATTAGCAGTTGGAGCCTGATTAGTTTGTTGTACAGTTACAACTACTTCGTCCGAATCTGAAAGCCCGTTGTTATCTGTTACTGTTAGTTCAAATGTATATGTGCCCTCAACCAGGTTGCTGGCGGTTGCCGTAGGTTGGTTAGCGTTCGTCAATGTAACTGCCGGGCCACTTAATTTGCTCCATGCATAAGAAACGATCGTGCCTCCAACCACACTACCTGATCCCATTAGGTTGGTAGAATTAGTAGGTAGAAACAGGTTGATATCGTTACCAGCGTTTGCGATGGGGACATTACTGGCTGTACCGAGACTGTATTGCAAGAGCCAGTCATAGATACTCATATCGAATGGATCATAGGCACTACTTTCAGTACCCATGCCACTTAAATTATAGGTTCTACTCCATGAGTTGTGCCCCACACCTGGATAAATGGTAAGTCTTGCCAACGGGCTGGGAGGTGGGGTACAGGCATTCATGGCATTAACTGGCACAATAGAGCCATTAACACCTACCGTTTTATCATTATCCCCGTGAAAAGCCCATAAGGGGACATCTTTGAAGAAACAGGCATTGTTTTTTACATCGGTACCCTTACCTGCCACTGGAATTACCGCAGCAACTTCATTAGGGTATGCATTAATGAATTTCCAAACACTAAAGGCGCCGGCACTTAAACCGATTATATAGATGCGGTCGGGGTCAACTCTATGTTCGGCCTTGACCAAGTTCATCAAAGTTAACAGCTTATCCCTGTTAAAGAAGCCACTGGGGCTTTGAGGGCTTATGATGATAAAATTTTCTGCAGGAGGATTGCCTTCTGAGTTCAATACAGGCCACTTACCCTGTTTGACGAGTTTCAATGGTCCAACATTGGACACGCCATTGAGCTGTGAGTTACCATTACCTTTTTCACCAACACCAGCTAGGTGAATGATCATGGGGAATTGTTTGGTAGGGTCATCGTTGTAGTCAACAGGTAGATATTCCAAGTAGCCCCAAGGAGCTTTGGGAACAGTTCCGATTGGTCTTTGGGTGATGACACCTTGACCATGTGCAATACTAAATACTAAGAGCCAACTAAAAACGGTGAGTTTGATAAATAGAGGTAGTTTTTTTATCATAACCGTTTGTTTAAATTATACTATAGCCTAAAGCGACAATTTAAGAAAAATTAAAATAACTATTTGAATAAGAGCGTTTTATCTAATTGTTAATTATTACTTCCATTAAGTCCCTCTTTCACCCAGACGGTCATGAAACCACCCGTACATTGGTGAGGTAGAGCGTCTGCAATTCGGCAATCCATTCTCTGAAGGAAGCGTAATCTGTTTGCGAAAAATGAAAACGGAAAAACATCATCGACAAAATTGGAATTTTTGAACTGCACAATTTTGAACCTGTTATGATGAGAAAGCTTAAGCAGGTCTTTCTTTGAAAAGAACTGTACATGATCAAGGTTATCGGCATCGGACTGTGTAGTCTTACCAGAATAACCAAGAGCTCTCTTAAATTTATTGACTGCAGACCATAACCATGAATGGTTATCTCTTATCGAGATCATCGGTCTGGTTACAAACAGTTCTCTTGGGCCGTTACCGTTAGGAACCGTTACAATTAATTTACCACCTTCTTTTAGCGATTCGTGCAGCTTTTCCAACAACGACCCAGGCTGATCCAAGTGTTCCAGCACCTCACTGCAAATGATTACATCATAAGTTTCTCCTGATGCTGCCAGTTCTTCAGCGCTTAGCGTTTTAAAACTGACGTTATCAAATTTATTGGCCGCCTTGGCTTTTTCAATGGCCTTTTCACTCACATCGATGCCCTGTACATCATATCCGAGGTGGCCAAGGTGTAGACTGATAATTCCATTACCACACCCAACATCCAATACCCTTCCCTTATCACCAATATTGTCACCAATGACTTTGGCGATAAAATCGAGTCTCTTCTTATCAGCTATTCTGCTGTATTCTGGTATAGTTAATTCCGCTTGCATTATTAATTATTTGACGAATAGAGCTTCTTATAAACATCTTCGACTCTTTTGGTCATTTTTTGAACGTTGTGATCTTCAAGCACTGACTGCTTGGCCGCCACTCCAAGTTGTTCTCTCTTTTTGTCATCGAGATGAAGTGCCTCCATCGCGATGGCCAATTCCAATTCATTGCCTGGAGGAATAAGAATACCATTTTCTCCATCCTTAATGATTTCCAAAGAACCGTCCACCTCAGAAGCAATAACTGCTTTTTGCATGGACATAGCTTCTAAAAGCCCCAATGGTAACCCTTCCCATAAAGAAGGCAGGCAGTAAACATCTATTGCATGGAGTATATCAGGCACATCAGTACGAAAACCCTGGAGTATAATCTTATCCTTAAGCTTCAATTGAGCCACCAGCTCTTCCGCCTCCTGCTTTAGATCTCCATCTCCAACCATCAATAGTTTCAGGTTGTCATACTTCTCAGCGATCGTGTTGAAAGCCCTTATCAGTGCCAGAGGCTGCTTTTGCTTGGTCATACGCGAGATGAAACCAATCAAAGTGACATCTTTAGCAATACCAAGCTCCTCTCTTATGTTATTATATCTGCGGGCGGGACTGAACTTGTCCTGGTCAACGCCGTTTTTAATCACCTCCGATTCAAAATCACCTATCAGTTTCTGACCGGTTTCCTTATTCGATTGAGAAACCGAGATGGATAGGTTGGCCAGTTTAGTGATCAACTGTTCCCCTTGTATTCTCAATTTCTTTTTAATAAAAGACTGGTCAGGGTGAAATGACCACCCATGTACCGTATAAACAAAAGGAATATTCAGATTCTTAGCCGAAGAAAAGGTATTGGAGGCAGCTCTGGTACCGTGAGCATGGATCAAGTCAATCTTCTCATCTTTAATAAGCTTTTTGACTTTTTTCCAAATCCTGAAATCAAATGGTCGCTCAGTATGAAGTACGTAGTTCTTAACCTTCATTTCATTGAGTTTGTCCACCATTTGGCCATCAGTAAAAGACAATACCACTGGCTCAAACATAGACTTGTCCAGGTTACGGACTAAATCTAGCACATGGCTTTCCCCACCGCCAATACTTCCTTGCCTGATGGCTTCCAGTATCCTGATCTTACCCATAACCAATTAGATTTTGGTGGCCTTGATCATCATTTCTTTGATACCAAACAACCTCGAAGCCAAAAGGGTAGAGGCTTTATATAAGCCGAAGCTTTTTTTGTAGAGAGGTAGGAATTTGTGATACCCTGCTCCTCTTATGTACTTGTTTTCTTTGATCTTGAAACCTACAGTAATTAGTAAGTTGTTGATGTTTTGGAAGTTCCAATTGTAAAGGTGCTGATCAAGGTCCAACTCAAAGCTACCTTTTCCGTGCTTTTCAAATGGGATCACCAAAATAAGCTCCTTCCCGGTTTTAAGCTTACTTCTCATTTCTTCGAGCATCGTTTTAGGATGTGGGTGGTGCTCCAGCACGTGTGACGAGAATACCACATCGAAGCCTTCGTCTTCCAAATCTTCCAGATGATTGGTGACATTCATGCCTTTGCTTCTACAATGCTCCAAAGCATATTCGGAGATATCATACCCGACCGCTCCCGGCACTTTATAAATGTTCTGGCCCATGCCGCATCCATAGTCGAGGATCTTTTGATTGAGATCCACTCCTTTGAAAAACTTAGTTAAGGCGATATCAGCCCTTGCTTCAAAATACTGAGGGTTGATATGGTTCGGATGTCGCTCAGCGTGATAACCTTTCTCGTAGTCGACTTCTGCTATGCCATTCTCTTTCATTACTGTATGCTTTTATTATTATTCTCTTTATTTAGTTCATCCATCGTTCATACCACATCTGGAATACCAGTATATTCCAAAGCTTTTGATGGCTGAGTTTTTCTCCATTAAAATATTTATCTCTCAATCCAATGACTTCATCAGCGTCGAAGAAGCCTTGTTGTTTGAGTTTATCTCTGTCAATATAAGAAGCCATTAGTTCTTTTAGCTCATTTTTGAACCAAATTGTTAAAGGAGCTATAAACGGTTTCTTTGGTCTTTCCATCAGTTCCTGAGGAATGTAGCGATGTACTACCTGCTTTAAAATATGCTTGGTGACACCGTTTTTGATCTTATATTCTGACGGTAATTTACTGACAAATTCAATAATCCGCTGGTCTAACATGGGTTCCCTGCCTTCCAAGGCCACGGCCATGGTGGCTCGGTCCACCTTCACCAGGTTATTATCTACGAGGAATGTCTTGTAATCAATGGCCAGCATTTTATTAAAGCTGTCATTCTTATCGTTGATCTGAGATCCGGCGTCGAAGAAGGTTTCGTACCTTTCAAAATCATCTCTCAGATACTTGTCAGCCTCGCTTTCGGTAATGTACTGGCTGATGAACTTCATAGCACCTACTGCACTGTGATCAGCCCATATGCGACGCATTTTTTCATATCGCGTCGAAAAATTGTACTTCGATTTGAAGTAAGGTATTCTATCTGGGTTGATTAGACCCATCGTCTTGCTTAGCGTGAATTGCAGCCAGAAGGGGAGTTGTTCAGTATACTTAACTGATTGACCAAATTTATGATAGCCTGCGAATATCTCATCTCCGCCATCCGCTGATAGCGCTACTTTTACGTGCTGCTTAGCTAAGCGGCTTACCAAAGTGGTAGGTACCGTAGAATTATCAGCAAAAGGCTCGTCGTAAATATCTGGTAATGAAGGAATAATATCTTCGGCTTCCTTAGGTGTTACGTACTGTTCAATATGATCAGTGCCTAAGTAATCAGCTATTTTCTTTGCTTCATGTGCTTCGTTGAATTCATCTTCCTTAAAGCCTATGGTAAAGGTTTTGATCTTTTCAGTTCTGCCGGTTTGTAGCAGCGCCGCCACAGAAGCAGAATCATAACCTCCACTTAGGAAAACCCCAACCGGTACGTCAGAAACAAGCCTGTATTCGTAAGCCGATTTTAGAAGTCTTTCGGTCTCGTCTATAGCCTCTTTCTCGCTAATGTCCAGCTTGTCTTCATTGTAGGCTTCAATCACTTCCCAATACTTCTTTTCGCTAAGTGATTGATTGGCAATATCTAAAACCAGAAAATGACCTGGCTTTAATTTGAAAGTATGTTTGAAGATACAATAAGGGGCAGGGATGTAACTGTATTGTAAAAACAGCGATAAGCTGTTTGTGTCAATTTCTTTATGAAACGATGGGTGCTCGTGAAAAGCCTTCAATTCGGAACCGAAAAGGAAAACACCATTTTGCCATTGATAGTAGAATGGCTTTACACCAGCCCTATCTCTGAAAGCGTAGATTTTCTGCTCGTTAGAATCGTAGATTACGAAGGCGAACATGCCAATAAAATGATCTACAACCGCTTCTCTCCAGCAGTGAAAGCCTTTAAGGACCACTTCAGTATCGCTATCGGAATGGAACTTATAGCCATTCTCGATTAGCTTCTCTCTGATTTCCTTGAAATTATATACCTCGCCATTGAAAACTATGGTCAGTGATTCAAACTTCATGGGTTGGTGACCTTCCTGAGAAAGATCCAGGATCGATAACCTCCGATGACCTAAGCCGATTTGTGCATTTTTCAACTCCAAATAGTCATAGCCATTATCATCAGGGCCACGATGAGTCAAGGTGTCTGTCATAGACATCAAGGTCCCCAATTCGGAGTTCATTTTAAAGTCACAAAATCCAGCGATGCCGCACATATCAATTTCAGGTTATTGCAGGTTTGTTAGTAAGGTTCCAGGAAATTCCTTTAACGAATGCCTTTAAATGATCCATTTCTCTTTTGATCAAAAATGAAAGGACATTTTTAGGTATGGTTAAGCATACCAAATAAGCCAAGAATAGCGTCAACTGCCATCTTGAAGTATTTCGCCGCATAAAAAGAATGCGGTTTCGACTCAGATAGTAGGTTTTTAAAACACTATGCTTTCCTGTGGTCATTGACTCCTTGTGATAAATAAGAGAGTTCGGTTGATAATAGATCTTAAAACCGTGTCTCTTGATTTTTTCACACCAGTCGAACTCCTCATAATATAAGAAATACTCTTCTGGCATTGGACCGACCTTATCGATTACCTCTCTTGAGATCATCATACCGCCGCCATGCGCGTAATTCGTTTCGGAAGGTTGGTCATACTGCCCTTGATCTTTCTCCCTGCAACCCACCATTTTATTGCGTCCTGTAAATACATTCACAGACTCATATCCGGCATACTCAATGGTACCTGGATGAAAAAAGTAGTGGAACTTAGGAGAAACAACACCAACTTCAGGGTACTCTTTAAACGTATCAATCAAGCCTTGCAAAGCATCTGACGGTAACTCAGTATCGTTATTCACAAAGTATAGCAACTCTCCTTTGGATGCGGATATGCCCAGGTTATTACCCCCAGCAAAGCCTAAGTTCTGATCACTGCGGATGAAAACGATTTCGGGATAGGTTGCCTTTAATTCTTTTTCAGGATTCACTTTGGAAGCATTATCTACTACTATGATCTCAAAGTTCTCATATCTTAAATGCTTTAGTGAATTCAGCAGGTCAATAGTAACCTGTGTATTATTGAAATTTATTGTGATAAACGAAACAAGGGGTTTCTCGCTAATTTTCATGTTTGAAAAGGCTATTATCAACCTCTACTTTCGTATGAGTGGTATGTATGAATTGCTTATCCGCACCCTTAAGCTTGAACATGATCAGCACCATATTCAAAAATGCCTTAGGAATACTCAAAACAGCGATCAAGAGACGTTTGTTGTAGAACTTAGCTGGCAACGAAATAGCCATTGACAACATGTAAGTCGCTGTGAGACCTGCCCAAACCAACGGGGCCACTCCAAATATTATGGATATCACGGTAAGAATAAACAGCATACCCAGCAAAAGAAGTCTGGGAGGAAAAAGGCTGTAGAAAACCGCTATAATGAAATAATCAAGATTACCTTTTAAGAGCATCTTGATTCCTTTCGGGAAGAATTTCTTCAAATAAATAAACTGACTTGATAACCAACGCCTTCTTTGTTTTTTGAAAGCGTCCTGATTCTCAATCTTTTCATCAAAAGCAAGTGCGTCTGGTAGATAGTGGATTTTATGCCCTTTTTCTATCAATTGCAGCTGCATCACCTTATCAAAACCACCAACGGCTTCAACTTGACTCAGAATGTCCTTGATCATGTCATAATTGAAAGCCATTCCTGAACCGATGACCGAAGAGGAAATACCCACAGCATTAGCACCCTTTCTGAAAATGTGATTGTTGATCATTTCAGAAGCGGCGTCTAATATAGCATAAGATGTATTTAGGTTCTTCGCAATGCGTTGACCTTGAATGGCCTGATAACCTTTATTATAAGTAAGATTGATTTTCGAAAGAAAGTCAGGAATGAATATGTTATCGGCATCACATATGATTGCGATATCGTAATGGTCATTCAGTCTGGAAAATGCGTAGTTGAGAGACTTCGTCTTGGTGCTTTTCTCGAAATCAACTTTGAATAATTTGATATCCAACTCAGATAGTGACTCGAGTGTTTCAGCCTTTAATGAATCAGCTATCACTACCACATCAAACCTGTCTTTGGGATAGTTAGATGCCAACAGCTTAGAAGCCGTATGGCAGATGATTGCGTCTTCTTTGTAAGCAGGAACGAAGACAGCAATCTTATTGACTTTGTCTTCGCTACTGTCTGCATTAGCTTTTTCGGCATAACTGTTCTGCCTTCGCATATTGCCAGCTAAGGCAAATACAAGGGTATAGAACACCGGTATGCTGAAATATATTAATAATAATGTTTCAACTACGGCCATTATGTGTGTTGATTATACCGCCTCCTTTTGTAGAAGCGCAGGGACGGTCTTCAGCATGATTTTCACATCTGACCAGAAGGAGTTAGTTCTCGCGTAGTCAACATCAAGGCTAATGCGCTCTTCTTCAGACATGTCTTTCTTACCTCTTTTAGTCACTTGCCATAAGCCAGTAATACCTGCAGGAGCCATGAACCTAAGGGCCATTTGATCCTGAGTAAGTTGTTCGGCTTCATAAAGTGGCAATGGACGATTACCCACCAAAGACATATCGCCTTTCAGTACATTGATCAATTGTGGTAACTCATCGATGCTGGTCTTTCTAAGGAAATGACCTAGTCGAGTAATTCTGGGGTCGTTAGCTAATTTAACAAACTTGGCCCCGTCTGTACCTTCTTGACCTTCCGAATATTGATTGAGGTGCTGCAATTTGTTTAACTCAGCGTCTGCACCAACTCTCATCGTTCTGAACTTGAAAAAGTTGAATACATTATAGCCGTCTCCAGCTCGCTTAGATATATAAAATACAGGGCCTCTAGAATCTAGCTTCACCAAAATAGCCACTAAGATTAATATAGGGCTGATCGCTAGTAGGATAGAAGCAGATACCGCAATATCAAAAAGCCTTTTGAATTTCCAGATCTTTCTTTGTGGTAGTTCGAAGTTGATATCTAAGTCGTCGAACGTCTTACTGCTTAACAGTCGATCAAACTGAAGTAGAAAATCCAGTCTATATTTAAGATCGTCTGTATTAAGGTCTTCGATAGCATAGAAGTCGTCAACTCCCGCTTTCACCGCTTCACTTTTTTGAATGTTGCAATTTCTTTCAGATAATAGAATGATGTGAATATGCGCGAAGAAAGGGCTGTTCTTCAATTTTTTGATAAACTGGAAAACATCTTCTCCACCTAACTCACGATCGCAAATGATTATCTGAGGTAATTGATTCTTATTAAGAGGATCTTTTCCTAACCACTTGAAAGCCTTCTCAAAAGAGTCTAATGCGAAACCTACGTAATTGTATTCTACCATTTTCTGGCAGATCAATTTTCCGTAGTTACCTATATACAATATCCTCTTCTCGTCTTTTTTGGTGTCAGGTTCTACCACAGAAGGCGCAGTGCCTTGAGGTTGGGGTAGGTTGGCACCAACGAAGGGGCTAATATAGTTTCTGTCTAATACAAAGTCCATGTGAAACGGTTTTGGTCTGTTTTTTTAGTTGGTCATTGTTATTTCATCACTTTCGAAAGCTTCTTTCACTAATTCTAAAAGATGCTCCGGGTTGAATGGCTTTTCAAGGAAGTGCAAAGCACCGTTTTCTAGAGCCGCAGCTCTTTGATCGCTTGATCCCCATCCTGAGAACATGATTACTGGAATATCCCGATACAGACCACTTTTCTTAAGGTTGATTAAAAACTCTAAACCATCGATCTCCGGCATCTTAATGTCAGAGATGATAAGATCAGGTATGTTTCTATCTTTAAGCCATATCATAGCGCTCAAACCATCCGGTTTGGTTACTACCTTGTAATGTCTTCCAAGAAACTTCTCCAACAGCCAAGTCATTGGCTCGTCGTCGTCTATTACCAAAATAACTTTCTCCATCATCAACTCTCGTTATCAAATTACTCTGGCCTAAATGATATGTCTAATAGAAAATGCTAGAAGAAGCATTTTTTAGGAATGATCATTTCAGCCAACTATAGATTTTAAACTTACTTCAAGTGTCTTCTACTGACACTCTTAATTATAAATTCTTAATAAAGCCCGATAAAGTTCAATTTCACCTTTTTTATAGCCGTCGGTGTCTTAATTGAACTAGATATTAATTTATAATGTAAGATTTTTTCCCAACTATGATTTAAATATAAGCACAACTTTTTATTGATGTAAAGTATTTGCTTAAATTTTTTGTAAAGTTACTGAGAATACTTCTTA
>JBCBSS010000100.1:0-29211 GCA_039819065.1 Bacteroidota bacterium | reverse complement strand
TTAAACATTTTTGTAGAAGACGTATACATTTTGGTTCTGACTATATGAAGCAGGTACATTCTTTAAATTATATTTAGCCTCATATCATATTCACCAATTGAAACGTTTACTTCCAAACACGAATACATGATGAAAACCACAGTGTTGTGCACACTATGTCTCCTGCTCATTTCTGAAAGCATGCTAGCCCAAAAAGCGAAAACCAATGTCGATAAGAAAAAGGCGGCCAGCTTGGGTATCAAAACGGTGGATATCGCAGAAGTAGGAACTGGTGAGATTATAAGGACCATGACTTTTGATAAAAAAGGCAATGTGACTACGGACCTGTCTAACGTTATCGATGAAGAAAAATACACCTCGGACATCACCTACCTCTATCACAATGACCTGCTTTACGAAGAGATTGATGAAGGCACCTATTACCAGCGTCAGGTGTATCACTACGATGCCGACAGTAACCTGATCTCACGTTTAGAATTCAAGACCTCCCTGAGACTATTGGATGATGTATGGACTTATCGATATGATGCTAGCGACCGTCTTATAGAAAAAGAAAGTACCTCTTCATCTCACCGCTTCTCGTACAATGATCAGGGGTTTCTTGCCAGTGAACTCATCAGGGTTGGAAATGGCCGTGTAGATACTTTGACGTATGAGTACAATGAAACAGGCCAATTGATAGAAGAGACGGCCATCCGCAATAGCAGAACAAAACGTGTCTATACTTACCAAGATAGTATAATGGTAGAAAAGACTATCTATAACAGTGATCACGGGCAGAAACCTACACTTACTGTTAAGTACGAATACGATGAAGATGGCTTGGTAACTAAAGAAACCAGCGTTTCCAGGCAATTCACGCTGGTTACGTTCTATCGGTACAACGCTAAAGGCCTAATGACCGAGGAGTCTATCTACAACAAGAAAGACAAAGCGTTGGAGATATTAAGCTCTTACACCACACGATACACCTTTTATTGATCACTCATACTTCAAGATATTCACCGGATTAGTTCGGGCTGTTTTAGTGGTTTGTATGATCAACGTAATAGCCGCTACTGTGACGGTTACCGCCAGGCCCAATATGAAATAGCCTAAACTGAGCGGCGTCTGGTAAGCAAAACCATCCAGCCAGTCACTTCCCAGCCAGTACACCAACGGCCAGGAAATGATATTGGCCAGTATAATCAGACTGATGAAAGACCATGACAAGGTAATGATGACCGAGTAAACAGACGCCCCTAGTATCTTACGCACACCGACCTCTTTCATTCTAAACTTGCAGATTAAAGCAATCAACCCATAAAGGCCAAGGATGGCAACCACAACGGTAATCCACGAAAACAGCTTGACCAAACCCGCAAACTGTTTGTCAGAAACGTATAAGGCCTGTACATAGTCATCCAGAAAAATAAAGTCAAAAGGCACTTCGGTGATCACTTCTTTCCAAATGCCCTCCATAGAGGAAACGATATCATAAGCTTCTCCGACTTTTAACCTGATGTAGATTTCACTCAATCGAGTGTGGGGATATACCATGACCAATGGTTTCGTTTCTTCATGTAGCGTACCCAGATGGAAGTCTTCCACTACGCCCATGATATGTCCATTGCGCTGATCACTCACCACAATATGTTGGCCAATAGCGCTATCCAGATCAAGTCCGAGTGCTTCCATCGCACTTCGGTTCAAGATCACACCATCAGCGCTATCATAGGGGACTTCAGCAGAAAACTCCCTTCCGGCAATCACCTTCACTCCTATCAACTTGAAGTAGTCTTCACCAATGGCATTGATGTGCATAGGGATGGGCTCTTCCAAACCATCTATGGTGATGGGGCCACTGCCACTTTCTCCATCCATTCTACCGCCTGCTACCGATACCATCTCAACATAAGGATTGTCCATTAATCTGGTTTTCAATGGTTCATAGTACCGTTCGAGCACCTCCCCTAGCATATGCAACAAGCCGATGCGTTCTTTGTCATAACCCAGGTCTTTATCCAGCATAAAGCTCAACTGGCCGTTGATCAAGAAACTGCCTATCAACAAGCTGCTGGTGATGATGAATTGAAGTGTGATCAGTGCTTTTCTGAACCACTTGCCGTAAACAGCTACCTTAAAATCGCCTTTCAAAACACTCACGGGCTTGAATGAGGACATAACCAAAGCGGGGTATAGCCCCGCCAGGCAACCGATCAACATGGCCAAGGGTACAAACCAAAGGATCAGCTCATTGATCAACTCAGTATCCAGGTTGATGGACATATTGAAGTTAGATTCCATAAACCTGAGTACATACGGAGCCGCTACCAGTGAAATGGCGACCGCCAAAAGAGAGAGCATCATGGGTTCTATCAGGTAGCGCCACCACAACCCCTTTTGAGAAGAACCCAGTGTCTTTCTAACACCGGTTTCAGAAGCGCGGGTTAGCGATTTAGCGGTGGCAATATTGGTGAAATTAAAAATCGACAAAAGCATCAACAGGCCGCCGACGGAAATCAGGATATTGACGTAGCGCCTATCTCCTGAAACCACAACAGAGCTTTCGTAATCACTGAAGTAGATATCCCCAAGTGGCTGTACCCGGTAATGGAATTTTGAAATCCGCTCTTCGTCGAAATGGGTCTTGGCAAAATCAGGCAGTTTACGCTCCAGCGCTTCGGGATCAGCATCAGGTTTTAGCAACACGTAGGTGTGAAATGAGATCCAGCCCCAATCATCCAGTGTAACAGGATACCCATAGGGTACTTCAAAGGCATCAAAGGGGCGGACAAAATCGAAGTGCATGTGCCTGTTCGTAGGTATGTCATCGAATACGCCAGTGACCTTATAGAGCTCTCCATTCAAGGAGATCAGTTTATCCAGCGGATTCTCATCTCCAAAGTACTTCAATGCCATCTCACTGGTGAGCACAATGCTGTTTTTGTCTTTTAATGCCGTTGACTCATCGCCGATTTTTAAGGGATATGAGAACACATTGAATATGGACGGGTCAGCATAAAACAGGTGATCCTCGTAGAATACCTGATCACGGTAAGATACAATCACACTGGCCGAGTAACGGAACCTGACTGCATCTTCTACCTCAGGATAGAATGCCTTGATCGCCGGCCCTAGCGGCGGCCCCACGGTCGCCAGTTTGCGCGTACTGTTGAGATACACACTTTCATCATAGCTGATTCTGTAGATACGGTCTGCCTTCTCATGAAAGCTATCATAGCCCAGTTCGTAATCCACCACGGCATATACTACCATGGTACAAAGCATGGCAATCATCAGACCAAAGACACTGAGTGTAGAATTGGTACCATCCTTCTTCAAACTTCTAAAAGCTACTTTAAGGTAATTGCGGTTTATGCTCATGGGTATCCGGTTTTTGACGAAAGTAGATCGAATGGCGAATGGTCTGAAAAACCTCAGTACCTCCACCGTATATTGCCACTTCGCTTGAAGTTTCCGCCCCTTACTGTATCGCAGCCGGAATTCTTCCTCGATGTCCCCTTCGATCATTTCAAGTAGATCAGGCTTGCAATACCAATGTAGCAACCTACGCGGCCACTTAGGAGGCGATATGCGATCTTGCTCAATCATCCTTGCTGCAGCGCTACTTTATCAATATCAGACCACAGTTGCTCGCGCAGTTCACGTACTTCCTCAAGGGCTTTAGCACCTGAAGCTTTGATGGTAAAATACTTTTTGCGCTTGCCTCCTCTCTGCTGGGTAGCTTCACCAAAAGCACTCTTTAGATAGCCCTTTTCCTGTAGCCGGTGCAGCGCAGCGTGGACTGCACTCAATGTCACCCTCCTACCCGCTCTGGTATTGATCTCTTCTTTTATCGCCACCCCATATGCTTTGGGGAAGAGTACGGCAATGGATAACATCACCAGTTCTTCAAACTCACCAAGGTTCGATCCTTTCATGACAATCTCGTTTATATATTATTCGTAAATGTAGATATTTAAGTTTACATAAAATTCGTCTTTGTAGATAAAACTGGATTAGCTGCCCACCAAAAACAATTTATTCGGGACAAAAGGTGTGTATAGGCTTATTGTATTATCTTCAAGTCACGCCATCATATCAATGAAACCAAAAACGGCCTCATAGTGGATAAAGAACAAATCATCAAAGACATCAATGAGAATACTGAAGTATTAATTGATCAGCTCCAGCGTGTTCCAGAGGATATTTTCAATTCGCATCCCGACACCGATACTTGGTCGGTGGGTGATGTAGTAGAGCATCTACTCAAAATCGAAAAAGGGGCTGTCAACATATTGACTGGCGATTCTCAACACACTGACCGAGACTATAAAGAGAAAGTGGAGATTATCACCACGGCCTTTCTAAACTTCGAGCGAAAACTAAAGTCAGGTGGCCCGGTAAACCCTACCAATAACACTAAAGTTAAAGACGAAGTGATTGAAAAGTTTGCTCAATACCGTGCCGGGTTAGTTGGGATGTTAAGCGATGTAGACCTTACGCTCGAATACACCGGTTTTTCGCACCGGCTCACCGGCTATATGACAGGCTATGAATGGATCTATTTTCTAATCCATCATACCACCCGACATGTTCATCAGATAAAAGAAATACAAGGTACGCTTAAGCACTAGTCATCACCCGACGACTCAAAGGTTAAAGCTTTACCACTGGCCATTTACTAAATGAACCAATGTGACCTTTACCGCATAGGTTAGGTACGGTTTAGTGCAGGTAATCCCTTCTTTGTATTACAACAATGGCAATGACTTCTGCCATTATTTCAAAAATTCGAATAAAATCCTTATTTTACTCAATAGCCTTCAATAAAAACGTCACTTTGGCTAAGCGACTACGGCCATTATTACAAAAGCCAAACTAAATTAAACCATGGAGATCATACCCAAAAAAGGACTGAGTGGGCTGGTAGAGAACTGGCAAAGCGACCTTATGGCTGCTTTCAGTGTAGCTATGGTGGCCCTACCGTTAGGGCTGGGTATAGCGCTGGCTTCCGGCGTCCCTCCTATCGCAGGCATCTTTTCGGCTATCATTGGTGGTTTAGTCACTACCTTCTATCGCGGCAGTCACATTGCCATTAACGGCCCTGGCGCCGGGCTCATTGCGGTTACCTTGAGTGCCATGTTAGCATTGGACGATGGTACCGGACAGGCACTGAACTACGTATTGGCAGCTATCATGGTGTCTGGCCTTATTCAGGTCGTGTTAGGTTTGCTCAAGCTGGGGCGATACGCTGATATGTTCCATGGATCGGTCATTCGTGGTATCCTGGCCGCTATTGGTATCATCATACTGGCCAAGCAAATACACATCGCCCTGGGTACAAACCAAACTTCTAACGATGTTGTCCAAGACTTGATCGGAGTATTCTACCATGCGGCCGATATCAACCCGGTAATCGCTTTGATCTCAGGCTCCGGTTTATTGCTGTTGATATTCCACTCCAAGATCAGTTACAAGCTCTTCCACATCTTTCCTGCTCCTATGTGGGTACTGATATTGTCCATACCCTTTGTTTACATATTCAATTTCTTCGAGCCTCACGAAATCGCACTGTTTGGCAGGAATTACCATATCGGTCCTGAAATGCTGGTCAACGTGCCCGACAATTTCCTTGATGCTATCGCACACCCCAATTTCAGTAAAATAGGCACGCTGCCTTTCTGGTCAGCCGTGGTGTCCATTACTATGATAGCCAGCATAGAATCGCTGGCAGCGGGAAAGGCTGTAGATAAACTCGACCCTTACAAAAGAAAAACCAACCTCAATAAAGACCTTGTGGGCGTGGGTCTCAGTACCATGATATCAGGCCTTATAGGAGGGCTTCCGGTCATCACCGTTATTGTTAGAAGCACAGTCAACATCCATAATAACGCTAAGACAAGATGGTCCAATTTTTATCACGGGGTGCTGTTGCTGTTATTTATCTTTCTGCTCAGTCCGGTCATTCAAAAGGTGCCCTTATGCGCTTTGGCCACCTTACTGGTCTACACAGGCTTCAGGCTAGCTTCGCCCAAGGTATTCAAGCAGGTATACGATCAGGGCTTTGAGCAATTGATCTTCTTCATTGGCACTTTCGTTTTGACTCTGTTTACTAATCTGCTCATCGGTATTTTCGGCGGATTACTGCTGGCACTAGTCGTACACATTTTGGTCGCCAAATTGCCCATTTCAACCTTTTTTAGAATGGTAATCTCACCGCGTTCTCGCCTGTTCAAGAAAAAGGACAACTCCTATGAACTGAAGATCAGGGGTATCGCTAACTTCCTGGCAGCTATCAAAGTGGATAAGCTGATCAAGCAAGTGCCTCCTTTGACGCGACTCAACGTCGATTTTTCAGGGGCAAGATTGGTAGATTTTTCTATTCTAGAAAATGTATTCGACTTCCAGCGCCAGCACGAAAGCAACGGTGGTAAGGTGACCATCAATGGCCTGGATAAGCATATTGCTTCCTCCCCACATCGCCTGGCGCTTAGAATTTCTATGCACGCCTCACCAAGCCTAACTACACGCCAGACATGGCTCAAAAAGATGGCCGAGGAGTATGGATGGCAATTCAATAGTGAGCCTGACAATCAGGTGGAGTACTATCGTTCGTTCTATTTCTTCAGACCCCGACCGGTAGAATACAAGTACAATTGCATCAGTGGTCAAGACAGGGACTTGTACTGGGAAAGTACTGATATCGCGTTTGACGAAGGAGCATTCATTTCTACCGAAGAATATAAGACCACCATTGCATTGGTCAAGCTACCCTTTGCTATTCCCAAGTTTACCATAGAAAAGACCGGCTTCTTGGGCAAATACTTTGACCCTGCCAAAGTACATAAGGACATCGATTACGTGCTGTACAAAGATTTCCCCAGCGATTATATTGTCAAGGTTGAGGATAAAAAGGTAATGAAAGCTTTCATGACGGAGTCGTTTAAAACAATGATCTTAAAGAACGATGTGCATCACTTGGAGAGTAACGGAGAGGCCATTATGCTTTTCAATGACAAATTAAAGCTGGCGCGAATAAGGGATTACGCCAAGTTCATCAAATTCACCGAAGAACTGAAGCAGCTGCTGATGGAAAAAGTGCCCTCATAGTTGACCTTTGGTGTTAGTCGTTTGTACAGACACAAACGACGGCGTAAAGGGGCTGTGGGGAACTTTATAAGATTGCCCGGATAAACCGTGCAATGACGCTCAGAACGAATTTGGCACCGTCATTCCACGGTTTTCGACGCAGGAGAAAATCCGGGGAATCTCGATTTAAAAGTTACGCCCTCGTTGGAGTTGTCTCCAACGAGTATATGCAGGTTGTTGTAGGTAATTGACTAGGCCGATAACCTTTTGGTGACAACACCAAAAAGGGGCTGTGGAAGCTGGCGCGCATAAGGGATTACGCCAAGTTCATCAAATTCACCGAAGCGCTGAGGCAGTTGCTGATGGAAAAAGTACCCTCATGATAAGGTTCAATGTATAAAATTATAAAAGGAGGCTTTGAAAGCCTCCTTTTATGTTGTCCTCAAATAATAAAGATTATTCTCCGAAATTCTTGACCGCCACATACCGTCCGCTCTCATAGATGTAGGCGACCTTTCCTGAAGTTTTTTCGATACTGAGTGTGTAGTTGCCTGCCGCATCCGTCTGCGCACTAAGATTATTCTCCCCTAGCACAACAACCTTTACTCCTTCGAGAGGGTTACCCTCTTTATCAAGAACAGTACCTTTCAAATAGTGAAGGTTATCCTCAGTAACTATCTGCTCATTGTACTGGAGCTTACCTTCAGAATTATCAAAAGAGTCATCTATCGGCGATTGATTGTTTGTGAATTCATCTTCACCTGGCACCATCTCTACATCTAATACCGTTTTCTTTTTTACTGGAATGGATTGCGTCTCAAAGCCGATGAAAGAAAATTGTAGAATGCTCCCTTCGTCAGGCAACTTGATCTTATAGTGGCCATCTAAATTTGTCACAGTACCAGTTGTCGTACCCTTTACCACTACATTGATCCCTGGCATTGGCTCTCCATCTTGAGATTGTACTATACCATGTATGATGCGGCCTTGATCATCAGGCAGTAATTGTGACGTTTCGTCCGGACTACATGCTACTATCATCAGGCAAGCAATTGGCAGGGCCAAAGCAAACTTCAAAATACTGGACTTAGGTGATTTTTTTTGTTTGATCATAGTTATTCTCTGTTTAATTGACACATCGCCGAACCGGCTTATTAAGGGTAAATTGGCTTTGATGAACAATGCTTTGATCATCAGCCTTTCATAATCTTTCAGATCTATATGTTGCAGTACAGCCTCATCACTGGTGTATTCGTGTATGCTTCTCAAGTCTTTGTTCAACCAGTAGGATATGGGATTGAACCACCAAACCACACGCACTAATGCCATCACCAATAAATCAATAGAATGATAATCATCGATATGTTTGCGTTCATGAAGGATAATCTGTTGCAACTCCTCTTCGCTATATTGATGGTTGCGATCAATGAAGATGTATTTATAGAATGAAGCGATAGGCAACTCACCATTGATGAAAACCAGGCTGAAGCCTTCGAAATGCTGTACTTTGGACGTTCTAATCAAAGACAAAAGTCTGCCAAAAGACAACAGGAGCCTGATGGCCATGAAAGCCGTAATGCTCCAGTATACCCACAATGCTAAGTGTGGAATTGAAAGGCTATTGCTAGCAGGCTCCTGACTGGCGTTATTAGTATTGGTGGTACTGGCAGCGTCTATCTCAGGCACCGAAATAAACTGAGTGATGTTCTGTTGGATTGGACTCTCCAGTTGCATAAGCGGTATAGTAAGGGAGAGTAACGTAGTCACCAAAAGGTATGTCCTTTGCATACCGAAGTATTTCTCCTTTCTAAGAACAAACCTGTAGAAGGCATAAAATACAATCAGGCAAACGGAGGATTGGATTAGATAGTCAATCATTTCTTTTTCAGCTTTTCGTTTAACTCCTCGAATGTCTTCAGGTCTATCTCATTATTCTTGATGAAATAAGAGAGCATGTGCTCCACAGAGCCTTCAAAGTACTTGGAGACAAAACCCTTCATTAGAAAGCCGGTATAGGCGCCCTTTTGAACTTTTGCCGCGTACTCATACGTATTGCCATATTTCTTTCTTTCTACAAACCCTTTGTTTTCAAGAATTTTCAAGAAAGTACCGACCGTATTGTATGCAGGCTTGGGCTCGGGTAGTTTCTCGATAATGTCCTTGATAAACATTCTACCCTCCTTCCAAATAACCCGCATAATCTGTTCTTCAGCCTTGGTTAATTCGTTCATACTCCTAATTTTTTAGTAATTATCCGAAAGAATTAGTTTTTATCCTAGTTTTTTAGGAATTATGTTTAGACTTGTGCTATAATACATCCACAACCAACGTATTCGCTCAATTAAGCCCGTTAAGAATAACAGCTATGACAAAATACTTTTTAGTTTTCATACTTACACTGGTGTGCCATTTGACATTACTTGGACAGACTCAGGTAATCAAGGGTAGGGTAATAGATCTCAACAACAAAAGGCCAGTGCCCTATGCTTCTGTTGGCATTGTTAATAGCTCCATCGGAACAGCCACTAATGACTTGGGAGAGTTTGAGTTAAAGTATGCTTGCCCTGAACAATGTACTTTGAAGATATCATCCATAGGGTACAAAACTTATACGTTGGTTTTAACGGAGGCAAGTATTGGTACGATAGCACTTACTCCATCACCTAAGGTACTAAAGGAAGTCGTTGTGAGGTCAAAACAAATCGACGCTCGGAAAGTGGTGAAAAAGGCCTTCAGATCCATAAAGAAAAACTACTTATCAGCACCGCTCACCTTCAAGTCCTTTTATCGACATTATAGCAAGGAAGATACTGCCTACATCAGGCTCATTGAGGCTGCATTTGATATGCATTACAAAAGAGGCTATTCGAGGCCAAAAAATATTGATGCTTCCGGTATTAAGCTAAGACTTACGCAGTTAAGAAGGTCGTTAGACGTGACTGGAGGGGCTCCATACCGTTCTAATTATATAAAAAGAACCATCGCCAATGATATCATAGCCTATCAAGGCAAACGTGATTATTCAGCCTACCGTGACTTGTTGTGGGATAACAATAGCTTGCTAAAAAGAAACAACAAAGACTTCGTATTCGAGCTATCCAAAATCACTGAACTAGACGGTCAGGAAGTATATGAGATTCTTTTCTCATACACGCCTGATTCACTTTTTGAACAAAGTGGATATGTACATGCGGGGAAACTGTACATTACCATGCCGGATTATGCTATTGTCAGGTACGAATCCAGTACCCACCCGAGCCAACTAGAGCATAATTATCATTATGACCGTAAGTCAATAGTACAGTATAAAAAGTATGACAATAAGTACGTACTTTTTCACATTGCTCATGATCGGACTACAATGGCTAAAGAGAAGAACTACCGCAGGCATACTGAGCATATAGAAGTTCTCATCAATGAAATTGTAAGAGGAAAAAATGAAAAAATCCACCGGTCTGATATCACACGGGAAGATATGATAGGGATGGACTACGATCCCTCCTTTTGGGAAAAATATACGGTGTTAAAAGCCAATCCTTTAGAGTCTAAAATTATTGAGCACCTACAAAAAGACATGCCATTCTCTGAGCAGTTTCTTCTGAAGCAAGCAATGGATCGTAAGATACTCGCTATAGAAAAAGAAGCTTACTCACAGTTCAACCATTATATCAATGAAGAAGATAATCAATTAGTCTTTGTGAGCTTTTGGACAGCTAGTCGTGATTTTGGCATGAAAGCATTCACAGCAAATCAAAATGTCGTAGACGCCTATCGCAATAAGGGAGTCAAATTCGTTCATTTATCGATTGACAGTGATCGAACAGCGTGGGAAAATAGCTGGTCTTCTTACAAATTGGATAAGGACATGCACCTATGGATTGGGAGGTATTCACCAGTGCTAAAGGGACTTGGCTTATTGGGTTTGCCAAGATACCTTCTTTATAAAAGGGGAAAATTAGTAATGAAACGCGCTCCGGCGCCAGGCTCAACTGATTTTGGGCCGTTGTTAGATCGACACCTAAAGAGCCTCCCTAATCAATGATGCGCGCTACTTCACTACTGCCACAGGCATATTAGGGTCAAATGAACCGTTGATCACAGGGTTTTGATGGTAGTTGGTGTACTTCCTCACCTGCTCGTTAACAAAACCATAGAGTTCTTTGATCGTGACCACTTTATTAGCGTCTTTGTCGGCCTCCCCTTTCATACCACGGATCAAATAGTGGCTGAATACACCTTGCCGAATACCCCTGAATTCTATGGAGGTTTCACTGGCTTTAGAGGACATCATTAGTGCCATACCACCGTATGAGTTCTCCCAAGCATCGTAGTATGTTTCCAGTACGTTAGCTACACCAGCATCACGCTCGCTACGATCAAGGCTACCAGAATGACAAGCGTCCGCTATGGCAATTTTGTGTTTCGCAGGGCTCGATTTGAAAATACTGCTGATATCAGCATGGGCCAGCGCATTGTTGTAGCCGTCATAATCTATTGGTAAAAATGCGCCATCCTTACCATGTCCTGAAAAGTAGAAAAAGATGACATCATTCTGTCTAGCCTTGGAAAATGTCCTTTTCATGGCACTAAGAATGTTAGCTTTGGTGGCATCTTCGTCAATCAATAGGCTCATTCTTTCATCAGGAATAGCGCCGCCCTCCGGGCTCTTCATAAACATCGCCAATTTGTAAGCATCGTCATCCGTGTAGTTTAGGCTATTGATATGGTTGTAGCGAGCTACACCTACGATCACCGCATAAACTTTCGGCTTATCAGTAGAAGAATAGTCGTAATTATTAGTAGAAGCAGTGCTAGTCTCCGAGAACATAGCCAATTTCTGCTTGGCTTTGTCTGACCACTTCTTAGCGTACTCGTAGTTATCATCATTGAACCTCTTCACCTTATCCAAATCCCTCACGGTAGCCTGATAGTCCTCTATCATCCAACTTGAGTAACCTCTCCAAAGCAGTGCTGTGGATTCATTGTACCCCTTCTGTAGCGCTACGTTGAAATCGGATTTCGCAGAGGAAAATTGGTCTAGTTCGTACTTGGTTCTACCCCGCCAGAAATAGGCATCTACCAAGTCATCTTCTCCTATATTGATCACCTCGGTGAGATCTTGTACAGCATCCTCATAGTCCTTGTTCATCCAATTAGAAAAACCACGATACAAGTAAGCTGAAGGCTTGTCATCATATCCAAGAATGAGTGCTTGCGTAAAATTGTATCTTGACTCTTCGTATTTCTTCAATTCATAGTAAGACCTTCCAGACCAGTAATAGGCACTAGAAGCATTATCACCCCCTATTCGCCCCACAATAGCAAGGTCTTCTACTGCTTTTTCATAGTCCTTTTCCATCCAATTGGCGTAACCTCTTTGGAGTAGGGCATCCTCACGATCATAACCCATTTCCAGTGCTTTGGTAAAGCCTGTCCGGGCCTCAGCATATCGCTTTTCTTTATATAGTGCCCTCGCCCGCCAATAATGCGCAGACTTCTGTAGCATATCGCAGTCAATAGCCTTATCATAGGCGGCTATAGCTCTGGTAAAATTATCTTTATTGTATAAGTCGTGGGCGCTACTTAAAAGATCTTTACAATCCTGCCCCAGCACTGTAAGAGATACCAAGCAGCAAGAAAAAAGGGTGACTACAAACTTTTTCATACTTTAAATGTAAAAATTTTTGCAAAGACATGCAGCTGCCAAAAGACAACATAAATATTTAGCTTAGATTTAACCTGAGCTAACTAAGTGGCTAATACAAATGACAAGATTGATTTTAACTTTTACGCTATTAGCAATATTTGCTACTTCCAATGGTTTCTGCCAGTCTGATAATGGCTACGTGGTAACCCTCAAAAACGATACGATCAGGGGTAGACTGAAGAATTTCGGAGAAATCAAGAGTTGCAACAAGGTAGATCTGGTCGATAACAAAAAAGCCAGGAGGAAGTACAAACCCAAACATCTTAAGGCCTACCAAATTGATAATTCGATCTATGTCACCCAGAGAGCTGAGCGCCCTTTAAAACTCGGCTCTGCTCTTGTATTCATGAAGCTGGTTGTTGACGGAGACGTGAGACTCTTTAGATATCACTACTTCGCGCAAACTGGTGGGGCTGGCCCAAATCAACCCAGTATTAGCACACCCGAAATAGATTACTACCTGGAACGCGATGGTAAGCTTACCTTGGTCAGAAGCCTAGGGTTCAAAAAAAGTATGTCTATATACTTCCGAGATAATCGCGAACTGATAAAACTGATCCAAAACAAAGACCTGAAATATAGAAACATGGAAGAAATCGTTCGGATCTATAACGAAGGACGCTAACCCTCATTCTCCACTCCAGAAGTTGCATAATTAGATTTCAATTGAATTCTATTGTCATTCTAATAACACAGTTCTGTCATCAATTGTAAAAAGTTGTCAAATCGGCTGATATAACTCAACCCACCCATTTCTTCGGGAGTAAAACAGAATAAGTTAAGTTATTGAAATCAGCCAACCATGAAATTTTATCGTAAGATAACACTTGCTTTTGCTTTGATAGCATTAGAGTTTTCGGCCGATGCCCAAAGTATAATCAAAGGTACGGCACAGGAATCAGATGGCACTCCTGTATCCTTTGCTAATATCCTGCTCCTCAATGAAACGGACTCTAGCCTGGTAAAAGGTGATTTGTCCGACGAAAATGGCAGGTTCAATTTACAGGTTAAAAAACCAGGCCGTTACTTCGTGAGGGCAACCTATATCGGCTATGGACAGAGCAACAGCGAAATCATCACCATTACCAACCGGGCCCAGATCATCGACTTAGGTACATTAACCTTAAACCAGGCTGCGACGGAATTGGATGGTGTAGTGGTTGAAGCCAAAAAGCCGGTCTTTGAACAGCAAATCGACCGTACCGTGATGAATGTGGCTAGCAGCATCAGTTCCAGTGGTTCTACCGCACTGGATGTACTGGAAAAGGCCCCGGGAATCACGGTGGATCGTGTGAACTACTCACTTTCCTTGGCTGGTAAAGACGGAGTGAGGGTCATGATCAACGGTAAAATGAATCGAATGCCACTTGCTGCTGCAGTTCAAATGCTGGAAGGCATGAATGCAGACAATATCGAAAAAATAGAAATCATCACTACACCGCCCTCCAAATACGAGGCCGAGGGTGATGCTGGTATCATCAACATTGTGATGAAGGAATCGACAGATATAGGCACCAATGGTTCATTCTCTGTTTTTTCAGGCTATGGTGCAGGTGAGAAAAATGGTGGCAATATCAATTTCAACCATCGCAACAAAAAGGTCAACTTTTATGGAGACTATTCCTTTCGCAGGGATCACACCATTCAGGTTTTCGAAAACGATAGAATTCTGTTCGATGAATCTAATGTCAATATCACCACCATAACGGATAGTGACCGTGATGCAGTGACCAACGTTCATAGTGGCCGGCTAGGGTTTGATTACCAGCTCTCAGATAAAACTTCCGTGGGAGGTATCGTATCAGCTTTTAGACGGAACTGGGAAATGGATGCAGTCAACAGCATTGAAATTACCAACGATGGCGTATTGGACTCTAGAATATCCATGCCAAATACCGAGATCAACGAATGGAAGTACTATGTGGCGAACATCAACTTCAGCCATGACTTCAATGACAAGCATAATATCTCGACAGAGTTGGATTATATCGATTATGATGCAAACAATCCTACTGATTACTTACAGCGCTTCTTTGATGGGCAGAATACACTCATCAATACTGAAAGATTAAGAGTGGCCAAGGAAACACCGATCAATACTTGGGTACCACGTATCGACTATACTTTCAAAGCTAGTAAGGATGTTACGTTTGAAGCAGGTCTCAAGGGAGCTTTCAATCAATTAGAGAACAACGTGCTGGTAGAAAACGCCCAGGGTGAGACTTGGGTAACTGACCCTGAGCTATCACAAATGGCGCAATTGAAAGAAAACATCGGTGCGGCTTATTCCTCCATTAGCTTCAAAGCCAATGAAAAGCTGGACATAAAAGCTGGTTTGAGGTACGAGTACACAAGGACAGTGTTGGACACTGATGAAGCCAAAAATGTAATCGACAGAAGTTTTGGCAACCTCTTCCCTAGCCTATTCTTGAATAAGAAAATAAACAAAGACAATAGCTGGGTATTCTCTTACAGTCGCAGAATAAGCAGGCCCACCTTCCAGGATATTGCACCTTTTGTGATATTCCTCGATCCTAACACATTCTGGACTGGTAACGAAGCCTTACTACCTGGCAAAACAGATGCTTTCAGGGCAGAATACAAGTACAAAGCAAACCTCTTGTCCTTCCAGTACAGCCGTACCGTCGATGGCATTGTGGGCTTTCAACCTAGAATTGATGAAGAGAACAACCGCCAGCTCACCTCAGCGGAGAACCTGGACTCCAGAGATGGTTATAGCCTTACACTAACGCTCCCCTTCAGCGTTACAGATTGGTGGGATATACAATCTAATATTATCGGTAATTACCAGGTCGTAAGAACGGATCATCTGGAAACACCAGTTACGGTTTCGAATTATAGTTTCAGCTTCAATTGGTCTAGTTCTTTCAAACTACCCAAACAGTTCTCAATCGAGGTTTCTGGTTTCTATTTCTCGCCTTCTTTCTTTGGTCTGTCAGAATTCCAGAGTGTAAGCGTAGTTAACTTCGGTATTGAGAAAAAGCTAAAAGAAGATAGGGGTACTTTTCGCTTAAGTGGTCAGGACATTTTTGATGGCCGTAATTTCATAGGTATCACCAGGGTACCTGAAGAAAACCTAGACGTACGTAGAACTTTCATCTTAGAAGATCAGATTTTCACACTTACTTATACCAGAACTTTTGGCAACAAAAAATTGAAGAGCAAAAAACGACAAGGTGGCTCTAGTGAGGAACAGCAGAGACTTTAACGATTCGGTTTAGTTTATTTCTTTTTTTGATCAAATTGAAGCAGTCGGGTTGAAAAGCCCGGCTGTTTTTTTGTCATGCATATCTCTGGAGGCTATTGACTTATGGCTTAAGAATTCGTTAGGCTCAGAGTTGGATGAATACCGAACTCTCTCTATAGTTGCATGTTCTTAATCAAGTACGTATATTAGTACTCAACAAACAAGATAATCAAAATGATTGC
Organism: Bacteroidota bacterium; assembly: GCA_039819065.1. Lineage (GTDB taxonomy): Bacteria > Bacteroidota > Bacteroidia > Cytophagales > Cyclobacteriaceae > JBCBSS01. The sequence goes on along the minus strand of JBCBSS010000100.1, from coordinate 12,980 downwards.
TGCTAATTTTTCCGAATTCCGGTCTGAATTAAAAAGGTATCTAGACAGCGTTGAAGATGATAATGAAACTTTAATCATCAAAAGAAAGAGTGGAAAAGGAGCTGTTATGATTTCACTTGATGAGTACAACTCGTTAATGGAGACATTGCACTTACTTAGCTCTAAAAAGAATGCTGACAGAATTTATGAGTCAATTGAGCAAATGAAAACAGGAAAAACGGTAAAGCCCAAGTTGGACTTGTAAAATGGTCATTACCTTCACTGAAAACGCTTGGGATGATTATCTCTATTGGCAAAAGATAGATAAAAAGATGACCAAGAAAATCAATGAATTGCTCAAGGATATTAAACGAAGTCCGTTCAGTGGAATTGGCAAACCTGAACCATTGAAATATGACCTAGCCGGGTATTGGTCGAGAAGAATTGATCAAGAGCATAGACTTGTCTATCAAGTCAATGAGAATGAATTGTTGGTTTACGCCTGCCGATATCATTACGACTAGTAAAACTGGTTTTCCAAGTTTATGCAAAGGCCAATCTCTGAGTAATGTCTAACAGTATGAACACCTCCGTCGACAACTACTTCATAGAAGGCTGCGGGCGCTGCCCGCTCGGTGGAACACCTGACTGCAAGGTACACAACTGGACCAGCGAATTGAAGTTACTCAGACAGACCGTATTAGATTGTGGCTTGGTTGAAGAATGTAAATGGGGCGCACCTTGCTACACTTTTCAAAACAAGAATGTGTTGATGGTTAGCGCTTTAAAGGATTATTGTGCTATCAGTTTCTTTAAGGGTGCATTATTGAAAGATGCTGAAGAGCTTCTGGAAAAACCCGGAGAGCATTCACAAGCAGCCAGGTTGTTCAAATTCACGGATGTTGGACGTATTCAGAAAATTGAACCACAGATTAAGGCTTACATTTTTGAAGCGATCGAAGTCGAGAAGGCAGGCCTGAAAATCAATTTCAAAAAGAGCCCAGAGCCACTACCAGAAGAACTGGAAAACATATTCGAAGATGATCCCACCTTGAAAAACGCCTTCGAAGCTTTGACCCCGGGAAGGCAACGAGGTTATATTATCTACTTCTCACAACCCAAACAATCCAAAACCCGGATATCCAGGATCGAAAAGAGCATTGGCAAAATCCTGAATGGTGAGGGATTACATGATAAATATGGACGTTAATAGGCTTTCACCACAAGTGCGATAACGCAAATAAGCATTCTAAGCATTAATCCCTCAGGGAGCTTCAGAAACTTCTAATTCCTGATCCTCCATGGGTTTCAAACGTTTCAACCTGTATAATATAGGAGATATCAGAAACACAAGGACAAGAAGAACACCAATTGTTGCCGGATATACTGGCGATACGGCAATCGATGGAAATGAAAGCACCCCCAAAATCACAAAGGTTGAAAATGGCAATGACAAGGCCAGCACTGAGAGCGCCAGTTCACTGTTAAAGGTTTTGTTTTTGGCCTCAACCTCCAATTCATTCACCACACTGATGTGCGCATAAGGCCAGAAGCTTGTCGAACTCTGTGCAAAGACCAACAATAGCATCATCATCATAGATGAAAGGTTGGGAATCACTGCCATGAGAACCGAACAAAGCAAGAAAGCCAACCCCGACCTTAATGACAGCATTCTGAGTATGAGACCTAAATCGTTCTTTTTGATTTTAACGGCCATTCCGATGAAGAGCAGTACCAAAGGCCCCATCATAGCACTTAATCGCATCACCAGAGAAGAAACGGTTGATGGTAGGCCCTGCATATTAAAACCAAATGCCAACAGCGCCAAGGCTGCCAAAATGACTAAATTAATAGGCTCTTTGACCAGTGATATGAATAATTTCTTCAAGCGATTTTCCTTTTGGTCTGACATCGTCGTACTGCTACGGTAGTACCAACGCATGGCCAACAGGTAAAGCAAGATCAGCACAAAAACCTTGTTGCCGAGATCTGCCAGCGCGGCCATGGCCAAAGCATCTGATCCGAGGTATTCAGCAATAAACGGGAAACATGAAAGCCCTGGTGCCAATGAGGGCATCAGCATCAATAACGTTCGCTTTTTATCATCTATAATCGGTACGAATCCCTTGAATGCTATATAGAAAACTACCAAAAGCACTACATTGACAAGCAGTCCGAGCAAGGGCAGCAATAGCATATCAGGATCTACCTTCACATTGAGCAAAGCAGCGAAAATGGTAGCAGGTAGTGCAATGGAAAGGATCAGTACCTTTATACCTTTGAGTTGATCAAGTGATTTGACCTTACTCTGTATGATCAGGCCCAGGCCTATTATCAATAGTAAGCTAAGTGTTTTTTCCAATTTAGTAAGCGGGTATTTAGCTCAGTACTGTGTCCAAGGCATCTACAAAAAGCTTCATTTCATCCATAGTGCCCATACTTACCCTGCACCAATTGCGATCATAAATGTTAAAGGAGCGAACCGCGACCTGCTGATCGGTCATCTTTTTCAAGAATGCCTCCCCTTCCATGTCGATTGGAAACAATACGAAACTGGTGACAGAGGGCACATAATCAAATCCCCTTGCCTTCAATTGGGTGAAAACATATTCGCGTGCCTCGGTATTCCTTTCTCTGGATTTCTTCTGGAACTCTACATCATCCATGCTGGCAAGAGCAGCCATCACCGACGGATATGAAATACCCATCCCTCCACGTGTGATTTTTTGAATGCGTTCAATGGTTTCTTCTTTGGCTACGGCATATCCTACTCTCAATCCTGCCATTCCATGAATCTTAGAAAATGTCCTGGCCACAATTACATCGTAACCTTCTGCTACCAGTGAAGCCATACTCGTCTGTTCATCATCTGGCAAAAACTCCAGGTAAGCTTCGTCTACGAATACCGGCACCTTTTTAGAGACCCTCTTGCAAAAGTCTTTGAGTTGTTCGCCATCTGTGATACTGCCCGTCGGATTGTTGGGGTTGCAGATATAAACCAACTTCGTTTCATTGTCAACGGCCTTTTCTATGCCCTTCAAATCGTGAGACCAATCACTATTAAGCTTCACCCCTTTCCAATCAGCACCAACAGACTCAGCCACTCGAATCATCGACATATAAGAAGGATCAGCCGAAACGATGTTTCCACCTTGCATATGGAGCACCATGCCAAACTTCTCCAATAGGTCAGACGAGCCTGGCCCCATGATTACGCTCTTCGGTTCCACTCCTTCCTTTTCAGCAATCTTATCAATCAGCTCAAATAGCTCCTTCCATGCATATCTATTCCCTTTGATACTGCCTTGTTTGTGTGCTTTCACAGCCATTGGGCTAGGGCCGTAAGGATTCTCATTGGCATTCAACTTTGCGGCCAGTGTCTTTCCTATTTCAGGAAATTCAGTATCGATGTATTCTTTAAAGAATGGGCTATAAATCACACTTCCTTCGGGCTCCAATGTAACGGGTGCTCTCCATGACTCTGAAATACTAAGGTGCGGTGCGAGGGTCATGCCCCCTACGGTAAGCAAGCCACTTTTAAGCAAATGACGTCTAGAAGTCTTCATATTTTAAGGTCTTTTATGGTGCGATTTTAAAGTCCACTAAGCAGTGGCACATTTTCAAGATAGAGGAAAAGAGCTAATAATGAAAAATGGGTCGAGCTCGGAAAAGGCACTTAAATTAAACGGGTTGCGCGTTTTACTGAGACATTTCTAACCTAAAGGGTGATTGGTTGAAAAAATCACAAAACAGCCATTGTAACAGCGTTCACTATTGGCCACTTAGCATTTTCGATTAATGTGGATTTTTTTTGGGATATACCTCAAGGTAGTAACTGGAAAGTACAGCAAATAAAGCGGGGTAGATAAAAATGGGTTGGAAGCTATGCTCGGGTAGACGTAAAACTAAAAACGGCTTGACACTAGCCAGTTACTGATTAATAGTATTGGACATTACATAGAGTGGCAAGGTCATTCCATTTTGGTTCAATCAAGCTAGCTTAACCATTCGATACCAATACCCAGCTTCAACAACTACAAGTGTCGAGTGCAAACACCCGGCTCCACCATGAAACACCAACAACTCATACCCCCAACAGTATCGTACCCATTCTAAGCTAGAGCAGAATATGTTACTTCGTCATTTGGCTATCCAATACCAACTGATTCTGCAGGTACAAATAACGGGCATAATTCTTCCAGCGGCTTTCCTGTTCGACAGTCATTTCATAAGCCTTTTTAAAATGATCCGTAGCCTTCTCTTGGTTCCCTTCTTTAAGGTAGTATTCACCAAAAGCAAAGTGATTCTGAAAGTTATCTGGATATCTTGAAATGGCACTATTCAAAATTTGATATGCTTCCTTCTTTTTACCTTCCACCAGGTATTTGTTCAGCGCAAAATAATATAGGTTAAAGCCGCCCGCAGAATCAAGTGCCTCTTCTTTAAGCACCTTTGCCTCTTTCTTTTTACCTTGTTGTAGCAGGTAGCTTGATTTCAACATCTTATAGTTGAAGTTATAAGCTTGCTTACGCCTATCTTCGTCTAGGTTTTCGATAGCTTCCTTTGATCTCTCCAGATAATCCATGGCTTTTGGCAGATCACCTGGGTTCTTCTCAAGCGTCCTTATGGCCAGGTTCTGGAAGTCACCCGGGTTTTTATCCGTTTTCTTCTCTAGGTCCACAAGGGTGTTATCCAGTGCATTGGTAGAAACATTGAACGTTACAGCCGCCGCCTCCCATCTCAACTGGATATCTACAGATTCGTTCTTGGGATTCCGAAATTCATAACTCAACCATTCCTGAAATGGCACCTTTTCCACTTTCACTGGTATCCTGAGTACATCATTCTTTTTGTCGTAGTTGAATGCCCCCCAAGTCTTACCGGAAGAGAATATTAAAGTCCATTCCGTCTCACTAACCAATACCAAAAAGCCATAGGAGCCTGCAACCAAAGGTTGGCCTTGAATTTCTACATCATGGCTGAATTCGATAGTTGTGCGAGCGTTAGAACCTGCCCTCCACGGATATTCTACACCGTCAACCACAAAATCGTAGGGAACGATGCCACCGAAAATTTTCCTGCCATTCACAGAGGGGCTATGATACTTGATGGTGATATCACATTGACCTATGTTGGTCGATGTAGTTCTGGACTGGCTAACGAGCGTTTTTCCTCCCACATCTTGTGCGTGTGTGAAATAACCGGTTAACAGAATAAGTAATGTTATAAAGTGTTTGTGTCGCATGATAATCGATAGTTTATTGACCAGGTTAAATCTACCAAACACAGCTTATCAGCGTGTGATCATATCAGTTCAAGTTCATTCAATCTCATTCAAGTTGGTGACTAGTTCTGAGCAACATTGAAAACGGTGGGGCAGGTAACATGCATGACTTCTATTCGGTTCTGACGGAGTACAGCAAAACAAAACCCACAATATGATATACAGAACAGCAAGACACACCGACGACCTGAAACCCCTTGTTAAATTCTACACTCAAGTTCTGGGCTTCGAGGTTTTATTTTCATTCGAAAACCACAACGGGTACGATGGTGCATTCATCGGCCAGCCCGGTCAAGATTGGCATTTAGAATTTACTGCATCTGAAAGACCATCCGATCATAAGTTTGATCCTGAGGGTATTCTGGTATTCTACCCTACAGAGGCTAAGGAATACGAAGCAATTGTTCAGCGCATTGAGTCAAATGGCTTGGAAAGGCTAAAGGCCGAAAATCCCTACTGGAACGACAATGGCATCATGATCAAGGATCCGGATGGATTTAGGGTTGTTGTGAGTAACTTGAAAGTGGAGTAGCCTTTCAATTAACGAGATCAAAACACTTCGTATTTAGCGCGTCATACGGATCAACAATGATCTAACCGACATTTTTTATCGTAATTTAGAATATTTGCAAACCCAAATTACTGAAGAGGTCAAAACGGGAGAAGGACCAAAGTGGAACCAGATAATCAGGTAAGAAAGATCATTCACATCGATATGGACGCGTTTTACGCTTCTGTGGAGCAACGCGACAACCCGGAGCTGAAAGGCCGCCCCGTAGCCGTGGGGGGAAGTTCGGACCGAGGGGTCGTAGCCGCTGCCAGCTATGAAGCACGAAAGTACGGCGTGAAGTCGGCCATGCCCTCCAAGATCGCGGCCAGGAAATGCCCACAGTTGGTTTTCGTGAGACCCAGGTTTGATGTCTACAAGGAGGTATCCAGACAAATCAGGGATGTCTTCCATGAATACACTGACCTTGTAGAACCGCTCTCATTGGATGAGGCCTATCTTGACGTCACGTCCAACAAGAAGAACATGCCCTCCGCTACCATCATAGCGAAGGAGATTAAAAAGAAGATCAAGGAGAAAACCGATCTGACCGCATCGGCGGGTATTTCTATCAATAAATTCCTAGCCAAGACAGCCTCGGATATGGACAAGCCGGACGGGCTTTACCTCATCCCACCAGATCAAGCCGAATCGTTCATTGCTGATTTGCCTATAGACAGGTTCTTTGGCATTGGCAAAGTAACTGCCCAGAAAATGCACAGCCTTGGCGTGTACAAAGGGGCTGACTTGAGAAAATGGACCGAAGAATCGCTCTATAATCGCTTTGGGAAAGTAGGCAAGTATTATTACCGTATCTCCAGGGGCATTGACAATCGGGAAGTGAACCCTAACCGCATTAGAAAGTCAGTAGGCGCGGAAAACACTTTCGAAAAGGACTTGACCACCATGGATGAGGTGCGGGACGAACTTGACCATATCAAAGACATTCTGGTCAGGCGTATTGAAAACTCGGGCACCATGGGAAAGACGCTTACCCTCAAGATCAAGTTCGCTGACTTCCATCAAATCACCAGAAGCAAAACAGTCAGTTATTGGATTGGCAACCGCCAAAAGATCGACGAAGTAGAAGAGGAAATCCTCAAGCATTTGGACATGGAGGAGTTTGCCATCCGGCTGTTGGGCCTGTCCATTTCCAACCTCAACCATGAGGAAAACCAATTCAGCATGCAGTTGACCTTGGATTTCTAATTCATACAATTGGGATAAATCAGTCTATCTACCCTTTCCCTACCATATCGGTCAAATCAAGCGCTATTGTTTGAACCCTTAGCAATAAAACCCTGGCAAACTACTGGCAAACATATTGATCTTCGAAATAGCCCCAGAGGGGCGACCTGTCGATAGTCTATTATTCCAAACCGCTGCGAAAAGCGCCGTAGGTGCGACCCAAAATAGGTAAGCTCTAGCATGGACACCAATGAATGGCTCCATGACCCAGAAGCTGATCAGTAACGTTGGGATAGCCTGTCGATTGCTAAAACAACTTATGATGGGTCGCACCTACGGCGCTTTTATGTGGTGTATACATTGATAATCTATAGACAGGTCGTCCCTACGGGACTGACCGCCATAGTAAAGATCACCTAAGATGAAAGATTTCTCTCTGCGTTCGAAATGACGCGGAAGTAAGGGAAAAGCTTGAAAGCTGATATCTCAAAACATATCGATAGGTCGTGCCTACCACGATACCCACCATTCAACTATCAACCTTCATATCTTATGAGCTAATAAGTTTCTTGCAGAAGGACACATAGGTGGAGAGGAATAATAGCAGAGCAGTCGTTCCGGGACTTAATATTTTAGTTTCAAAATACATAAAATCGGATGGCATAGGTTGAAATTGTTTAGCAGTCATGGTGTTCTGGAGAGTTTCCCCTAATGTTAGGGGAAATACAAAGGGGTAAGAATAGCAAAGTTTTTCAGGGCATATAAATTCACGTCATAAGCAAGGAATCTTATTGGAGGATAAAGCTAACTGTCATTACTCGAATTCATGAATGACAATTATAGGGAGATAGATTTCTCACTGCGTTCGAAATGACGCACGGAAGCCAGAGCAATGATGTAAAATGTGGGTTCGGATGAAATACAGGTGTCAGGACTTTCGCCTGTAAATAATGGCATTACCCAAGCCTACCAATCCTCCGAAAAGGTGAGATTCCCAACTGATACGTGTGTTGTAAGAAGAAGGGAGGATACCGAAGAACAGTCCGTTGTAGAGAATGATGATGATCAACGATATGAAAAGGGATTTTACATCTCTTCTAAACAACCCGTAGAAGATAAGAAAGAAGGCCAGACCATAAACCAAGCCACTAGCTCCAATGTGATTCGCTCCTCCCCTGGCGAAAAGCCAGACCAGCAAACCAGTCATGAAGTAGCAGCTAAAAAAGACCTGTCGGGCTATGTTATTAAAAAAGAAAAACAGAACTGCCCCTAGAAATAACAATGGGAAAGTATTGGACACCAAGTGTAGCAGACCTCCGTGCAACAACGGAGAAGTCAGGACACCAATCAGCCCTGTTTGCGTTCTGGGCACGATACCATAACTATTCAAACCCAGACTCAAAAAGGTATCTATAACGAATATGAGCCACATCAGGAAGACTATCCTGAAGGGTACTATGGAGCTACCAACTATGGTTCTATCTGATGACATAAATTAAAATGCCCTCTAAGAGGGCATAAATCTTTGCTATGTTATTGAGTGCTAATAAGTAGAAGGATCATTGATCATGTTCAATCCAATTAGCTTGGACTCTTCATAACCTACGGCCATATAGCCCAACACACCTCCTGAAGCTTCCGCAATTTTCTTGGCTACATCCTTAATACTCTCGTAGAATTTAATGGCGTAGTTTCTCTCAAGCTTAGGTAAGATATCATTCAGCTTTTCAAGCTCCCCAATGATGATAGGGTTTCTTTCTGAAGAGTCCACCGGATAGCTCTGCATCACTATCTTTAGCTTGTCCTCGAAGTCCGTTCCTATCTCCTGGTAGTACTCCATGAGATCCTGACGGGCTGTGGATTGTTTGTTGTTAATAATTGAGATTGATTTCTTAATTTCTGACCTGTCGATATTGTTGTCAGCTCCGGCTATGAGAATAGACACGAGCATGGGCACCCTCAACATCAAGTCTTTTTCTTCAGTACTCAAGTCACTGAATGCGTTGATCATGATGAAAAAACATTTAAAAGGTTAATACTTCTTATCCGCTTAAATTTAGTGATAAGTCATTTAATCAGTTTAACCATTTTTCAAAATTTAAGTTTATTAGCTAAGAGAAAACACTAAAATTTGCACTCTTACCGATTCTCCCGTCTATTAATTGGTCTTTGGTTTTGATTTTCAAATTGAAAAATTAATTTTTAGTTTTAATTATATAACTTTTTAGACTTACTGAATCGCGTTTCTGAGCATGTATCAAAAAGATCCGGTCAAGATTTTTGTCGTAGAAGACGACCCTTCATATATCAAATTCCTCCAATACGTACTCAGCCTGGATCCGGATTTTGAAGTATCGATTTTCACATCAGGTAAAGAATGCCTCGACAATCTGCATAAAAACCCTTCTATCATCACGCTTGATTATACCCTACCTGATGCCACCGGTGAAACCATTCTGGCCGAAATCAGGGCCAATGACCCGGAGGCCCAGGTGATCATTATATCGGCGCAAGAGAAGATCGGTACAGCGGTAGAATTGCTCAAGCTTGGGGCTTACGATTACATCACCAAGGATGAAGAGACCAAAGACCGGTTGCTTAACACCATTAACAACGCCCGAAAGAAGGTCTCCCTTATTCGTGAGATAGATCATCTCAAGCAGGAGATTTCCGAGAAGTACGAGTTCGGCAAGAGCATCATTGGTAATAGCGTAGCCATTAAAAAGGTATTTAACGTACTTGAGAAAGCGGTTAAAACCAATATCACCGTATCGATCACAGGAGAAACCGGTACAGGTAAAGAGCTAGTTGCCAAGGCCATACACTACAATTCTAAAAAGAAGAAAAAACCATTCGTAGCAGTAAACATCGCTGCCATACCTACTGAGCTAATCGAAAGTGAGCTTTTTGGTCATGAGAAGGGCGCGTTTACCGGGGCAGCTACCCGGCGCATCGGTAAGTTTGAAGAGGCCGAAGGAGGTTCCATTTTCCTTGATGAGATCGGCGAGATGGACCTCAACTTGCAGGCAAAGCTACTACGTGTACTACAAGAAAAAGAAGTGGTGAGAATTGGGGGCAACCAGACCGTCAAGCTCGATGTCCGAGTAATTGTCGCCACACACAAAGAACTGGCAGAGGAAGTGAAAAATGGCAACTTCAGAGAAGACTTGTATTATAGATTGCTTGGCCTGCCTGTATTCCTGCCCCCGTTGAGAGAACGAGGCAATGACATCATCATTATAGCGAAATTCTTGCTAGACCATTTCTGTAAAGAAAACCAACTGGGCAACATGCGCATAAGCAGTTCTGCCCAGGAAAAGCTATTGAAATACAGCTTCCCAGGTAATGTCCGTGAGTTGAAGTCAATTATAGAATTGGCAGCCGTTATGACCACCGGAACAGAGATTACCGAAGACGACATCAACTTCAATAGCATATCTAAGGAGGAGAACTTTATTTTCAATGAAATGACACTAAGGGATTATACCTTCAAGATCATACGTCATTTTTTGAATAAATATGACAATAATGTAATTCTTGTCGCAAAAAAATTAGATATTGGTAAGTCAACCATTTACAGATACCTCAAGGAAATGGAAGTTGAGGGTATTTAATTACAATATTTGGTGAAGAACCTTTCGGAATACGTAAAAGAAGGACACTTTTATAAAGCGGTAGTTGAAGATGGAGCAGACATTATATTCATTGTTGACTACAGTGGGAATATATTGTATCATAACCCCTCCGTACAGGACACCTTAGGGCACTCACCCAAAAGCCTCATTGGCAAGAACTTCTTCGATTTCATCCATACAGACATTCTGGAGAGTTTTAGGGATAGTTTTAACAGATGCACGGAAGAATCCTATACCGAACATATAGAATTTCGATTCTTGTGTCATAATGGCTCTTACAAATACCTTGATTTTAACTCTATAAACCTCAAGCATAAGGACAACCTTGAAGGGCTAATTCTAGACTGTCGGGATATTACTCAGCGTAAGAAGGATGCAGAAGAACTGCTAAGGGCTCAAAAGGCCAAAGAACAATTCCTGGCCAACATGAGCCACGAGATCAGAACACCGATCAATGGTATTGCCGGAATGGTAAGCCTGTTGTCTGAAACAGCCGTCAGTCAAGAGCAAAGTCAATACTTGAATGCGATCAAGAATTCAGCCGATAACCTGAAGGTGATCATTAATGACATCCTTGACCTGTCAGTGATAGAATCAGGTAAACTGAAGTTCGAGCATATCGGTTTCAACATACGTTCACAACTAACTGCCGTTATCGACACCTTCCAGTTTCAGGCCAAGGAAAAGGATATCGAGCTCAAATACAGCATAGAAAACGAGGCTGACCTGATTGTACTAGGCGACCCCGTTCGGCTCAACCAGGTACTGATTAATTTGGTGAGCAATGCCGTCAAATTTACCCACTCAGGTGAGATCAGAGTGGACGTAAAAGTGATGAGCAAAGACGACAAAAAGATCAGAATACGATTCGCAGTGAGTGATACAGGTGTGGGTATTTCTGATGAGAAAATAGAATCCATTTTCGATACCTTCACCCAGGCAGATGAGAGTGTGACACGCCGCTTCGGAGGTACCGGGTTAGGGCTATCGATATGCAAGCAATTGGTAGAATTGCAGAACGGAGCCATGCGAGTAGAAAGCGAGGAAAACGTCGGTTCTACATTCATATTTGAAATACCGTACGACTTAGGAAATGACGAAGACCTTATTAAGTCACGGTCTTTCCACGACAGCAGCAAGTCGATCAACGGCAAGAATACATTCAAGGGTCTCAAAGTCTTGTTGGTAGAAGATAATGACATCAACAGATTGTATGCGGCCAGTATACTGAAGAAGTGGGGATGCACGACAGAGACTGCGGAAAACGGCTTCATCGCTTTGGAGAAGCTGAAAAAGAATGTCTACCATGTCGTATTCATGGATATCCAAATGCCGGTGATGGATGGATTCGAAGCGACCAAAAACATCAGGAATACTTTCGCTGCTCCTAAATCGGACATCCCTATTATCGCCCTTACTGCCAATGCTATTAAAGGGGATAACGAGCGTTGCTTTGCTGTAGGGATGAACGATTACCTTTCCAAGCCATTCTTGCCAGAGGAACTCTATGATATTTTGATGAAGTTCTTCAAAAAGAGCAAAGAAACGTTCCCGGAAAGCTTCAAGAACCTAGAAGATGAGAAACCCAAACAGGTCGCAACCAAGGTTAAGACGGCGACCAAATCGGCTAAGCATCAGGTAATAGATCTTACTTACCTCAAGAACATCTCCAACAACGACGACACCTTCATGGTGGAGATGATAGAAACCTTCATCAAGAATACCGGCTCGGCCATTGAAGAGATTAAAGTGAAGTTGGAAGAAGAAGACTGGAATGAAGTAGGTAATATCGCCCACCGTATAAAACCTTCTATAACCTTCATGGGCATCGAATCCATGAAACCAGTGATCAAGAACATCGAAGACTACTCCAAAAACGAAAAGCACCTCGAAGAAGTCCCACAACTATTCGAATCGTTCACAGCAGCCATTGAAGTCGCCTTCAAAGAGCTGAAGGAGGAGATCGGGCAGGATTAAAAACTAGATATTAGAAGTTAGATGTTAGAAGTTAGGCTTCCCTGAATTCTGGCTGTCATTGCGAGCGAAGTATGAGCGAAGCAATCCGGTAGCCTGATCTCAGTTTCACCCACATCAGGTCATTCTGAAAGAAACCTATTAGAAACCAAGCACGACCTAAACCAGCCATATCATCAATTGATGATATGCCATATACTCATTTGTGGATATTGTTGATGCTATGAAATTCATAGTAACTAGGTTACTTTGGAGTAACCTAGTTACTGCGCCCAGGGCAAGGAAATGACTTAGTAGTGTCATTCTCCGGTTTTCGACGTAGGAGAAAATCCGGGGGATCTCCTGGCTCTCATGCCTGCATCACTAGAAGCAA
>JBCBSS010000099.1:0-29446 GCA_039819065.1 Bacteroidota bacterium | reverse complement strand
TTCTTCGGGGCTTTGCCCCGGAGAATTAAACCACAACCTTCTCTTCTGCCGAAGCTTTAGGTTAGGCAGATTAAACACAATGGCATCTTTTTGATTGCTATACAAGAAGAAATGAGAATAGTATTTATAACAATTTGCTCTTTAATTCCAGTATTTGTTTTTGCTCAAAGCACTTCAGTTCATTTCGAATTAAATGGAAGACCCTCAAACCTTGAAATACGCGATTCACTCGGAAAGACTCAAAACCCTTTTGCCAGATTCATCGGTGAATGGACGCTAAAAGATGACACTTGGATTCAAAATTGGGGAAATGGAACGGATACCATAAAGATCCCAGGGCACCACACTATATCCAGTCAAATCAATACAGAAAACAGCTTATTCTCTATCATTGACGGTCCTGAACCAAATGGACATATTTTTTGGTCTTACAATCCGAACACCAAGGAAGTCAGGCACCTGTCAAGTTTTGGAACCATTAGAGTAGGGACAGGGGTCGGACAATTCTACAGGAAAGACAATTTAAGCCTAAAAGTGAGTTTCGAAGGAGAGAGCCCTGGTACTTATCGATTATACACGTACGAATGGGTCAATGATAATGAGTATGCCTTAAACTCGATTCAGTTCGATGAAAATGACCATCCCACTGGACTATTTTATAGAGGCAACTTTATCCGATTGAAGCCAAATGAGGAAATCGAGGAGAAGATTTTAGCCATACTCAAAGTGCTTGATGATCATCAACTACCCAAAGAAGAACAAATAGAGGTATATGCTGAAAATGTTATTCATATGGCTCCTAACAATGAGGTAATCACTAATAGAAAGGACTTATTAACCTACCTCAATCAACAAAAAGAATACGGATATGCTGATATGAAACACGAGGTTGCGGAGGTTTCAAGTCATGGTGATATTATCATCATGAGAGGTAGAGTGAAGGGAACATTTTATCCGAGTAATGGCGAAAAGGAAATCGCTTTTCTGACCAAAAATCTTTTCGTGTTCACATGGGATAGGGGCAAGCTGAAAATTTCGAAGGTGATTTATAACTCAACTCCAAACAATTAATAATTACAGTGTACAACAAACGCTTAAATGTCAAAACTCAAAACTATATGATGAAATTCAGATTATTACTTGCGCTATTGATATTGACTTGCCTCATTCAATCTTGCGACGATGATGATGAGATGATGAATGAAGTGACGGTTTCAATAACTGACTTCAACACCACTATTGACGAAAACCCGAGTGCTGGCTTGTCGCTAGGTACTGTTAACGCTACGACCAGTCAAGGAAATATTACCTTTTCAATTACCGAACAGACACCAGACCAAGCCATTGCCATTGATGCAACCACAGGCGAACTCACTGTTTTAACTGAAAGTCTATTTGACTTTGAAACCAACCCTACGATAACCGGAGTGGTGCGAGCAGAAAATACCGGTGTCTCTGAAACAGCCAACATAACCATTAATCTAAATGACATTAATGAAGCTGTGGATGACTTTCAGTTATTAGCTGTTTCTGACCTCGGGGAAGTATTTGAAATAGGAAACAATACTGGAAACATAGCAGAATCAGGACAGATTAGTAAGGAAAAAAGCGGTACTGCTCTTTTAACCAATACCCTGGTCGCTTCTGAAGATAAAATCTATGCTATTGAATATTTCAACGATCCAGCACCGACAAGTAATCTGTTGATATATGACCGAGAAAATGGCACTACTGAGATAATACCTCTGGCTATTCCAGCCACCATAACCGGTAACGAGATAGCAACTATAGCCATGACTTTGGACGACGGTAACCTGATTGGCATAGTCACCGAAAACTTTTTGGTCGATAATTCAACCAAGCATCTTATCAATATTGATCTTCAAGATAACTCAGTTACTGAACTAGGAATTACTTTCAACGAGCGTTCGGTTAGCTCAATGATCAAAATGGACTCAAAATTATATATCTCCACTTGGGAAGAAGGTTTCTTAGAGGTTGATCTGGTTGGTAATACGGTGGATAATGTGACTACCATTAATGGCAGTAGGCTTGCCCAGGTCAATGACACTGAATTGGGCATAATGCAATCAGTGCCCGGCAATATAAATGGTGCTAAACCTGGGGTACTTGACCTGAACACACAAACAGTGACCGATAAATCAAATGGAGAAATCTATGGACTGGTTACCGTTTTCGGTAATACCATCTATGAAGGTGGCATCTATCTAAACCTGGTGAGTTCAAACAGTATGAATTTGTTTTTAGGTATTCTGAAAACCAATGTTGAGACCGATGAGAACACCATCGTGGAGATCAACTCAACCACTGTGAATAGGAATTTGATTATTGTGGACACGAATAACTAAAAACGCAGAGTAGAGGCTGTCTCAAAAGCCAGTCATTCGACGATAGGAGAAATCTATCTTTATTTAAAATTCTCATTATGAGAGAGATAGATTTCTCATCCCGACATGTCGGGATGACCGTTAGGAAATGCTTTTGAGACAACCTCTACTTATTGCCAAGGCCGAGTGATTCCGGATAGGTACAGTGTTATGCCCTTGTCAGTGTTGCCACCGTCACGTTTATAAGCTGAAGCTATTGCAACTGTGTTTATTCGGGCACTACTCATCATTATCGGTACCCAACAACTTCTTCATTTCATCATAAGAACCTTCATACTCCCAATAGACTAGCCGACCAAACCCGTAAGAAGTTAGGATGTATTTTTCGCTAACTGACTGAATTCTGTCCACCCTTATTAGTTTCTTACTAGGCTTTTCTACTATTACCTCTTCCAAAATCTCCTCGTTTTTTTCATCAAAACCGTGTGAAACGAGATGATTTTGAACAACAATTTCTATAAACTTCGACTCATTCATCTTTTGAACTTTAACATTTTCGCACCCAGCCAGCATGATAACCGAGACGAACGCGACTTGAATAAATAACTTACCCATCTTTTTTCTACAAAGATTGTGAGTTCTATTTGATAATAGAAATACAATTTTTTACATTAATTAATAACAAAAAGGTATCAATTGGAATTAAGACATATTAAGTACTTCCTGACCCTAGCGGAAGAACTCCACTTTAGAAAGGCTGCAGAAAAGCTCTTCATCGCGCAGCCCGCACTTACCCGCCAAATCAAAGACTTAGAACAACAACTAGGAACGGTGCTCTTCAAACGAGATAAGCGAAACGTATCGTTGACAATGTCCGGGAGGTTCCTTCAACAAGAAGGTTATCAACTACTTAAAAAGGTAGATATGATCAAATCCTCTATTGTGGATATGGGCTCATCCTTGACTGGTGTTGTAAACATTGGATGTATAGGATCAGCAATGACTAACATCTTGCCTAACCTAATCCATGAGATGAGTAAGCAATCCCCCAAAGTGAAAACCAATATAGTAGAAACTACCACCCTCGATCTAGTGAATCAATTGCAGGACGGGCAGATAGACATTTTGATCGGAAGACCTCATAAGCAAGTTGCACATGTACATTCCGAAAAGGTTTTCACCGACTCAACACAATTGGTAGTTGCGTCTAACAGCAAATGGCATATAACTGCCACTTCAAGCCTCTCCGAATTGAGAGATATTCCATTTATCATTTATCCACGATCGGCTGGATCCTTTTTCCGAAACCAAATCATTAGTAGGTGTGGCTATCATGGCTTCTATCCTCAGATCAAGCATGAAAGCATCAATGCCTTCTCAATCCTCAAGTTGGTTGAAAAGGATATTGGTATTTCGATTCTGCCTAAAAGTAGAACACAAGGGTATAATTTGGAGGTAAGTTATTTCGAGTTGAACGAAATGAACATCCCATTAGATATGGTCGTATCCTATCGAACTGATTTGGATCACGAATTGCCTAAAACAATTGCGCAAATGATCAAAAGGCAAGTAATAAAAGGTGGGCTCAATAAGTAAACTAAGCCTTGAGCAGATTTAAGTAGGTGATACCAACGTTAGTATCAAAAAGATGATATGTTCACGCCCTTGTCGGTGTTCTCACCGACAAGTTTATACCCACAAGCTATAGTTGACAACTTCAAAAACACTGGGGTTATACTTCTGAGGCAACATCTAGGATGATACATAGCCAATCAACTCCCATCTCAAAAACATCAAAAATTTACTGCACTAGGTTGAGATTATATTGTATATAAATATAATTGTGCTTACTTGAATGTTAGATATCATTAGACGAATGATGATAAAAACACATTCGATTAAAAAGTAAACACAACCCCAAGTTATGAGTGAAAAACCGGTCGTGATGATCAGTAGTACGGCAAGGGATTTGCCTGACTACAGATCAATGGTTATGGATGCCTGCCTTCGGGCTGATACCTTCCCCAACATGATGGAACATCTGCCAGCCTTGGATGCAGATGCGATTGAAGCTTCTTTGGAAATGGTGGATAAATCCGACATCTATATTGGGATATTCGCTCATCGGTATGGATACACTCCTAACGGCCATGACATTTCCATCACTGAGATGGAATATAACCGAGCGGTAGAGCGAGCGATTCCGATTTTGATATTTATCATCGACGATGAAGTCCCTGTCAAACCCAAAGATTTTGACAAGGGAAAAGCTGCTGAACAGCTTGAAAAGCTAAAAGACAAACTTAAAACAGATAGAGTCGCTGGCTTTTTCGAAAGCCCAAAGGATCTAAGGGGGTTGGTTGTTGACAGTTTGGAGGAAGTGAAAAAACAACTCGATAGGGTTAAAGAGGAGAAAACAGACCAAGGGAAAGCATGGGCAAAAAGCCTGCATCACACTTCTGTAGTACCAACAAAACCTGAGCCATTTGTAGCGCACCCCTACACCTTACTTCAGGTAAAAGGATTAATCGGTAGAAAGAAGGAATTAGAAATGCTCACCGATTGGGTAACCAAGCCAAAATATGAAGCCATATCTATTTTCAACATTGTAGCCATAGGAGGGATGGGCAAATCTGCCCTTACCTGGCATTGGTTCAATCAGATTGCTCTGCAGGAAAAAGAGTGGGCGGGTCGGGTTTGGTGGAGTTTTTATGAAACCGATGCCACTTTTGACAATTTCATTACCAAGACACTGGCCTATGTTTCTGAAAGACCCTTGGAACAGGTAAAACGATTGTCAGCACCGGAACAACAGGACACATTATTTCAAATCCTCGACAACCATCCTTATCTCATCGTTCTGGATGGATTGGAAAGGATTCTGGTTGCCTATGCTAGGCAAGATGCCGCCTTTTTAGATGATGATACTGCATTGGATGATGAAACCGCCAATTGGATAGCTGGTACAGTTGGTTTACCGGAAAGCGGTGCCAAATCATTTGTGGGCAAGCATCGACTGAGAAGGACCACCGATGCCAGAATTGGTCATTTTCTTCGTAAATTAAATCAAGTTCAAAAGAGTAAAATTTTAGTGAGCACACGACTCTTTCCAGCCGATTTGCAGACTCGTGTTGGTCAGCCTTACCCCAGGTGCTTTGCTCTTTTCCTGCCAGGCTTAAGCGATCAGGATGCCTTGGAGCTTTGGAGGGCTTATGGCGCTAAAGGTTCCCGGGAGGAAACTTTGCCTGTATTTCGCAGCTTTGACAAACACCCTTTACTACTCCAATTGCTAGCTTCTGAAGTGGCCGAATTCAGAACTGCTCCTGGCGACTTTGATGCCTGGCGAAAAGCGAACCCAGAATTTAATGTATTTGGCTTACCATTAGTACAAGTCCAATCGCATGTGTTGTCTTATGCCTTAAAAGGGTTGTCCAATGCCGAATTGCGCACTCTTCAAGTGATCGCCGGATTCCGCATGCCAGCCAGTATGATGACCTTAAAGGCACTTCTGTTAAAAAAAGAGCAAGAAGCAGCAGCAACCGATCCTATTTTTTCTTCTGAAGCGGCACTAGATCAGGCGCTGACGACCCTGGAAGATAAAGGCTTGCTAGGATGGGATCGTCGTTCCAATCGCTATGATTTACATCCTATAGTGAGAGGCGTGGTATGGCATAATTTGGACGAGAATAAGCAATATGAGATTCATGGCTCTCTCAGAAATCATTTTGAAGCCATGCCTATTATTGAGGATTTAACACAGGTTGAAAGCATTGAAGATTTGCGGCCAGCTATTGAATTGTATAATTCCTTGGTTGAAATGAAATTGTACGATGAGGCTTGTGATGTTTTTTATGGTAGGCTAAATGAAGCAACCCATTTTCGCCTAAGTGCCAATCATTTAAGAGTAGAACTATTGGAGCGATTGTTTGTGGATGGCATTGAGCAATTGCCAGCCGTATCATCAGAAGCAGGTCAATCTTGGGCAATCGGAGCCCTTGCAATAGGATATGAATTTTACGGACTACCTGGTAAAGCTATTTCACTTTTTGAACGCGTAAATGGAATGGTGTTAGCTATTGACAATAAAATGAGTCTAGCGATTAATTCATCGAATGTGTCAAGGGCATTAAGGTCGCTAGGTCAACTATTTAGAGCAGAGGTTCTTTCAAAGAAGGGCTTAATACTTGCAAGAGAAATTGAAGGGCATTATCCAGAGTTCAGTAACTTAGGGTCATTGGGAAGAGTACAGATAGACAAGGGAGTCTACGATGATGCAAAAAAGGCATTAAAAGTAAGAATTAGTTTTGCTGAAAAGGTAAGGAGCAAACAAAATGAATGTATTGGTAAGGTCTTCCTATCTCAAGCTTTAATGCTAAATGGTGAATACCATTTGGCAAAAGCGTCAGCCGATGAGGCCTGGGAATTAGCAAAGCATATGCGGCTTGAAGGAGATTTTATAAGAGCGGCCTATTTTCAAGGTTTATCCGCTCTACGTTTAAATGATCTTAATACAGCCGATGAACGTTTACACCATGCATTAAAGCGTGTTCGAGCCATACAAGCCGTTGAAGAGGAACTTCAAATTCTAATCGCGCTGGCTGAGTTTTATCTCAAACAAAACGAAATAGAGAAAGCAAGGGAACAACTGGATGATGTTTGGGATCATGCTGAGCATGGCCCTTATCCAATCTTTCATGCTGATGCGCTCAATGTGCTGGCGCAAATCGAAATGGATGCAGAGAATAAAGAAGCGGCTATTTCCTCTGCCTCAGAAGCCTATCAAAAAGCCTGGTGTGATGGGCCACCTTATGCTTATCATTATGGCTTAGAGAATGCCAAACGCTTATTGAAGGAACTTGGGGCAGCAGAACCGGAAATGCCTCCTTTTGATCCTTCAAAGTTCGAGCCTATGCCGGAGGTGGAAATTGATCCAGATGAAGGGGAGGAGGTTTCTGGTGGTGAGAGTGAATAGCTTTGGAGCAAAGAGTAACGAGGTTACTCCAAAGTAACCTCGTTACTTCTTGCCAAGCCCGATAGTGGGTTTTACCTCACCCAATTATTACCGTAGAGTAAGCACAGATTTGTGCCATCCTCTCCTCAAGGAGAGAGTATTGCGGCCAGCTGTTGACCAACTCAAGAAAATGGGTGAGGTCATTTAAAATCCGGTCATTTTTCTAACACTCATAGTAATCCATTAGATGGTCAAATTAAGCCTATGTTTTAGAATTATTAATTCGTAGTTAACAGTATCCAACTCAAGGATATTTTCTGCTTCTTTGGTTTCATTTTTTGGAAATGAAAAGGGGGCTCATATTCATTATTCCACTCTTAATGCTTTGGTCTTGTCGTCATGCTGATGAGCCCAACTCGCATGCGTTACTAACTACGGACATCGAGCAACTGCTTCAAAAATCGGAGGCTTTTACCTCCAGTAAGATCGATTCGGCCTTATTCTATGCACAAAGAGCGCTTAGGTTATCACAGCAGAAAGAATTGAATACGGCCATCGCTCAGAGTAATTTTCTGCTCGGAAAGATATCCTACACCAAGGGAGATTTCGACAAGGCTAATGCGTACCTCATCGAGGCCATGGAGGTTTTCAAGGTAGAAAACGATGTGGCGGCTTTGGGTAGAACGTATGACTTACTGGGTAAGGTTTATCAATACAGTCAGCAGCCTGCACTAGCGCTGAACTATTACCGACTGGCTAAACAGAGCTTCGAATCCATTGGCGATAAGACCGGTCTGGCGGAGACATACGGCTACATAGGTCACTTTCTCGAAAAAGAAGCCAAGTATGATAGCGCCATTGCATACCAACTGGAAGCGCTAAAGATCTACCAGGAATTGGCTGATAGTGCCGGGCTGGCCCAGATATATGACAACATTGGCAGTATCAAAGAAGATACGAATCTCTTCGACGAGGCCCTGATCAATTTTGAAAGCGCCTACACCATCAATAGCCTCATCGGTAACGAGACGGAAGCCTTGGTCAACCTCAATAATGTCGGGGATATCTACCGAAAGACGGGAAAGTATCAGGAGGCTTTGGCCACCACCGCGGAGGTGCTGGAAAGGGCAAAAAGTCAGGAACAGATCTATCAAATGAGAAGTGCTTACCGGGATATCGGAAAGACGCTCTTGGAAATGGAGGAATTTGAGCAAGCTTATCTCTACCTCGATTCTTGCTATGAAATCAACGGTGAGATCTATAACCGGGAAATAGCTATGGAAATCGCTGATACACGAGCAATCTACGAGGTGGCACAAAAAGAGCAGCAGATCGACATACTAGAAAAAGACCGAAAAATAGACAGAACCTATAGAACCGCTTTGATGACCGGAGCCTTGATGATCTCACTGATGGCGGTACTGGTTTTCTACCAACAACGGGTGCGCATCAGAAAGAACCGGGCCCTATTTGAAGCCGAGAAAGACTTGATTCATGCCAATGAAGAAAAGCTCAAGACTGAACTGGAATATAATCATTTGCACGAGGAAAAGCTGCAACAGGAAATAGATAACCAGCGAAGAGAACTGACCACCAATGCACTACAGATTATTAGAAAGAATGAGTTTCTGGATGGCTTGAGGAACGAACTCAAAGGTGTCGACAAGCTGAAACCTGAAGAGTTGCAAAAGAGAGTCAAGAAGATCAGAAGGTCGATCGATTATAACTTCAACCTGGACGATGACTGGCAGGAGTTCGAATCGGTCTTTCAGAATGTCCATCAGGAATTCTTCAACGAATTGAGAAAGCAATTTCCCAGCCTCACCTCAGCCGAAGTCAGACTATGTGCCATGATCCGACTCAACTTGAACTCTCAGGACATTGCCGCCATCATGGGGATCTCGCAGGACAGCTTGAGGATTTCGCGATACAGACTTCGCAAAAAGCTCGGTATCGCCAAAGGAGGGAATTTATACAGCTTTATTATCAATATTGGATAAGTGATTGATATTCAATGAGTAATGATTCTTTGTTGCTTTTTTGTTTACGTGATTTTGTCACCTTGTTGCCTTTTTGTTCATGGCTTTTAATATCCAGTTAACATCCCAATGTTTCATTTGGTCAAAATTCAAAACCTAACAATTACCGATGAAACACTTTTACCTGACCTTACTCTTGCTTGCCTGTTCTATGGTAGCATTCTCACAGAATGCGACTGTAGTAGGAAGCGTAGTTGACGAAAACGGACTGGCTATGCCAGGTGCTACAGTACAAATTGCTGACTTGCAACAGACCGGGGGTATCACCAATAGTGATGGCCTATTTACGATATATAACGTACCCGCCGGCAACCATCAGATCAAGATATCCTTCATTGGATATAAGGGGATAGAAGAAGAACGAGAAATCGTAACTGGCGTAAATGAGTTGTCCTTTCAAATGGAGCCTGGAGCGGTTGTAGGAGACGAGGTGATCATTCTAGGAGACCGACTCAAAGGACAAGCCAAGGCCATCAACAAGCAAAAGAATAACATCAACGTGACCAATGTGGTGGCAGCTGATCAGATCGGTAGATTCCCGGATGCCAACATCGGTGACGCCGCCAAGAGGATACCCGGTATCACCATCCAGGGTGACCAGGGTGAGGCCAGAAACATTGTCATCAGGGGATTACAGCCACAGTTAAACTCTGTGATGATCAATGGCAACCGCGTGCCTTCTGCCGAAGGAGACAACCGTAACATTCAGCTCGATCTCATCCCGGCCGATATGATCCAAACCATTGAGGTGAACAAAGCAGTGACGCCCGATATGGATGCTGACGCCATTGGCGGTTCAGTGAATTTGGTCACTCGATCTGCACCTTCCGGTTCTAGAATATCGACCACATTGGCCAGCGGTTATAATGCCCAAAGCCAGGAGCCGATCTGGACAGGCGCACTGGTGTTGAGCAACCGATTCATCAATGATAAGTTTGGTGTGGTACTCAGTGGTTCTTACAACGATCACCAATTTGGTTCTGAGAATATTGAAGCAGAATGGACTGAAGGTGATAACATACCAGCTTATGTGGAGGAATTCCAGATCAGAACGTATGATATCCAAAGAATCAGAAGAAGTGTGTCGCTGGGGCTGGATTATAAATTCAATACCTCGCACAAAATACGCGTAAACGGCATGTACAACCACCGCGATGATTGGGAAAATAGATACCGACTGGTGATGGGTGATATTGGCGAGCCTGACGAGTCAGGAACGTCATTTGTAGAAAAGATAGAAAGACAAACCAAGGGCGGAATTGGTAATGACCGCATCGACAACAGAAGGTTGGAAGACCAGCGTGTTAGAACAGTGTCATTTGATGGTGACCACCTGTTAGGTAATATGAAACTGACTTGGTCGGGTGCCTGGGCCAGGGCTTCGGAAAGCAGGCCTAATGAGCGTTATGCGCAGTATACAGCCGAGCCAGAAATTGAGGTGAACGGCGAAGACGAGGCACAAGGCATTCTATTCTTCCAGAACCTTAACGACCTCCGAAGACCGTTCTTCACGCCTGCGCCAGGTGATGGCTTTTCACTATCAGGGAATGATGCTTCTGTACAAGACCTTTCTCTTTTCGAGTTGGATGAACTGACCGAGGAAAACCAAGAGACCTACGAAAGGGATTTCAACAGTAGAATCGACTTACAGATTCCGGTCAATACTAAGGGTATCGTCCAGATCGGTGCCAGAATGAGGACGAAAAAGAAGGTCAGAGAGAATAACTTTTTCGAGTTTTCTTTCTTGAATGACGAATTTGAAAGCTTAGATCAGGTGCCACAGATCGATAAGACTGACCCTGATTTCTTCCCTGGCTCACAATATGATGCAGGCAGCTACGCTTCACCGGAGTGGTTAGGTGGTTTAGACCTTATGAATGAAGGTAGGTTTGAAATAGAAGACAAGCCTGATGAATATCTCGCTCAAAACTTCACTGCTGATGAAGAAATCTACGGTGGTTATGCCATGCTTACTTATGATTTATCGGATAAGCTTACCGCGTTGGTAGGAGCTAGAATAGAAACGACTTCCATTGAGTATACAGGTAATGAGGTAGAAAACGAGGAAGACCTCATCAGAGAGATTACTGCTTCTCAGAACTACACTAACTTCTTGCCGGGTGTTCACTTGAAATACAGCTTGACCGATAACTTCCTGGTCAGAGTGGCATGGTCTAATACATTAGCGAGACCCAACTACTTTGATTTAGTGCCATTTGAAGATAGAAGGGTAGAAGACGAAGAGCTTTTCCGTGGTAACCCTGACTTAGACCCAACTACCTCTACTAACTTTGATATCTCGGTTGAGAATTACTTCAAGTCTATCGGTTTTGTGTCCTTAGGTTATTTCAACAAATCCATCGATGACTTCATTTATACCGGAGTGGGGGAAGTTGTTATTAATGGCGAAGACTTTGATGTTTTCCAGCCATTCAATGGAGGTGACGCGACCATCAATGGTGTAGAAGTGGCCATCCAAAGACAACTTGATTTTCTACCGGGAGCACTCAAAGGATTCGGCATCTACGCCAACTATACGTACACCAATTCTACCGCAGCAGGCGTAGCTAACGAAGACGGTGACCTCAGAAACGACTTGGATTTGCCCGGTTCAGCAGACCACTTGTTCAACGCATCACTTTCCTTTGAAACCAAGAAGTTGGTGCTAAGGGCTTCTATCAACTTCTCTTCTGATTACATCGATGAAGTAGGAGGAGATGCCTTTAGCGACCGCTATTATGACAAACAGACTTTTGTCGATTTCAATGCCTCTTATGCGATCAAGCCCAACTGGAGAATCTTTGGAGAAGCGATTAACCTAACTAACCAGCCATTGCGCTACTATCAGGGTATTTCTGATAGAACCATGCAGGAGGAATTCTACAGTTCGCGCTACAATTTTGGGGTCAAATTCGACATGTTTTATTAATCCGGACAATTGTTAAATCATATAACGGGAAAGACAAAGCGTTTTAATGCTCACTGTCTTTCCTGATTTCCCACTTTAAATACTACTTATGAAATCATTTCACCATATCATACTTACACTACTGGCCGGCCTTTTTATAGGGTGTGAAGCTAAAAAAGAGCCCAAGGCACTTCAGGTATCCGAAGACTTTGTTGAGATCAATGATGCCTATCACTTCTACGTACTGGGCGATTGGGGTAGAAATGGTCAATACGGTCAGCAAGAACTGGCCGATATGATGAACGAGGCAGCCAAAAAGGTAGAACCGGAGTTCATCATTTCTACCGGAGACAATTTCTACAATAACGGCATAGCCAGCGTACAGGACCCTTACTGGATATCTTCGTATGAAAACGTGTACAATGGCACTCACCTGTTTTGCGATTGGTATGTCATATTGGGCAATCATGACTACAGGGGCAACATTCAGGCTCAGATTGACTACAGCCAAATCAGCAGAAGGTGGAATATGCCAGACCGCTATTACCTCAAAGATATAACCACCGATGATGGCGCTACAGCCAGGTTCGTATTCATTGACACTTCGCCTCTGGAAGATGAATACCACCGTAAAGCCAAATATCACCAGGTACTGACGCAAGATACCACTGCCCAATTGCAATGGATGGACTCGGTTTTGAACGTAGATGTCGATTGGAAAATAGTGGTGGGCCACCATCCGCTATACACCGGTGGAAAACGAAAGGACGACACGAGCTACGTAAGGCCGCACGTGGAGCCCCTGCTCTCGAAGCACAATGTTGACATGTATCTGGCCGGGCATGAGCATGATTTACAACACATTAAGCCAGACGGTAAGCCTACGCATCATATCGTTTCTGGAGCTGGTTCGGAAGTTCGGCCAACTGGTACCATGGAGTACACCAAATTCGCTGAGGCCATTCAAGGCTTTGTATCTGCAGCCATCAACAAAGATTCTGTCTATTGTCAGTTCGTGAACCTTAAGGGCGAGATGATCTACGATTTTTCAATTAAGCCCAATTGATTCCGGTTAAGGGTTAGCATAAAGATCTAACCGTACCATAAAAGCCACTGCTTTCTACCCATTGATTGGTGGGTAGAAGGTGGTGGTTTTTGTTGAAAATTGCATCCTGCAAAGCCAGTTCTTCGCTATACCAAGGTAATGGCATATATTCACAGGCTCATACTATGACTGAACAGATACTCTTTTTATTTGCCAGTTTAGGCGTGGTGAATGGCACCTTGGTGGGCTTCTACTTGCTCTTTAGGAAGCACTGCCTGCCCGCAGACCGCTATTTTGGGGCGCTGCTATTGGCCATCTGTATTAGAATTGGCAAGTCGATTTTGTATTACTTCAATCGGGATACTGACCTGCTGGTGCTTCAAATCGGGCTTTCTGCCTGCATATTCATTGGCCCGTTATTCTTTCTCTATCTCAAATCGCTGCGCTTCCGAGATAAGGTGTTTCGACGCAATGACCTCATACTTTTAGCGACGTTAGGAACAGCAATCATTGCAGTGGGAATCATATACCCTTATCGTTCATTTCCTGAAGTATGGAATGGCTACATCATCTATGGCATTTATGCGACATGGATGCTCTTTCTGATCTTGGGCCTGATTCATGGTGCGAAACTTCTGAGTAAATCCTCTCTACCCGCTCAACCGAAGAAAGGCAATAGCCGATACCTGTTGGCCATCATAGTGGCCATGTGTTTCATAACGCTGACCTATCAGGCGGCCTTGTTCGTTGGTTTTACCTATATCTGGGGGTCGCTGATCTTCTCGCTTTCCTTCTACTATCTGGCCGGTAGAATGCTGTTATCCACCAAGCCACTGACACCGCGAAACATAGCCCAACCATTGACCAATGCTTCCGAACTTATGCGAAAGGTTGATCAACTGATGGTCAAGGAAAAGCCTTTCATGAGCAAAGGGCTGAAGCTGGAAGAACTGGCAGAAATGGCGGGCATGAGCAAACATTTACTTTCGCGCCTTTTGAATGAGGCATACCAACATGGCTTTGCGCATTATGTCAAAACCCATCGGGTGAAAGAAGCCAAGCAATTGATCCAGTCACGACCTGAATTGTCTTTGGAGGGGATAGGGTATGAAGCAGGATTTAGCTCCAAATCAGCCTTCTTTGAAGCCTTTCGCAAAATCGAAATGTGCACCCCCGCTGTCTACAAAAAGAGCCTAAATGGCCAAGTAAAGCTCCAAAGTACTCCAGAATGATCATCCAGTACTTCTTGATTGCCTTGTATCAGGCTTTAGGTGCTTGAGATACGTAACCTTGATGGTATTAAAGTTATACCGTCATGAATCGCATATTATTAACCATCATTCTATTCACTATTTGCTGCGTATCATCATTTGCACAAACCGACAGAGCATTGATCGAACGCACGCTTTACAAGTTCATCAATGGCACCGTTTACAATTACCCAGACACTATCAAATCGGCCTTTCATCCAGGCACGAAGATGTTCCTGTATAATGGCACCGACTCTGCTTTTGTGATGACCTCAGAACAGTATGCCGATTTGTATACCAGAAGACCCCCGGGCACCAAAAATGGAAGATACAATAGGATCGTCAGTATTGATATCGCTAAGGACGTGGCCTATGCCAAGATAGAAGTGGACATCCCCACTTTTGGCAATCGCTACAGTGATCTGCTGCTGCTCAAAAAGATCCTTGGAGAATGGAAGATCGTGGCCAAGGCTACGTCGGCATCACCCATACCAAAAACACCTGTTGAAATGGTACCCCAACCAGCCAAGGAGGTGATCATGGAAGGGCTAAAAAGGCCGTGGAGCATGGCCTTCATTTCCGAAGAAGAAGCACTAATCGCAGAGAAGGATGGAGACTTGCTGCTCGTCAATCTAAAGACCAAAGCACGGCAGCCGATATCAGGCCTGCCTAAAGATGTCGCCAGAGCAGTGCTCATTGATACCTCCAAACATGAGGCCGGTGTATTTCCAGCTCGTGCTCATGGTAGAACGGAAAGCTTCAATGCCGGTTGGTTTCAAGTGCTACTGGATCCCAATTTCAGCGAGAATGGATTCATTTATTTGTCTTATGCCGCCGAGAACAAGAAAAGGGAAAGCACCACTAAAGTGATCAGGGGAGTACTATCAGGTACTAAATTGACCAACGTACAAACTTTATTTCTAGCCGAACCCTATTCCCATGGGCTGTTTCATTTTGGTGGCGGGATGGTATTCGGCCCCGACGGCAAGTTGTACATTACCATCGGTGAGCGCAACTTCTACGAACATCTGAACCCGGATACGCCGTCGGCGCAGGATGTGACCGACAAAAGGGGGAAGGTCATCAGGATCAATCCCGATGGTTCTATACCAGCAGATAATCCTGATTTCGGGCCAAAAGCTATCAAAGGCCTTTACGCAACAGGCATCCGTGCCTCTCAAGGTTTAGCCGTAGATCCCAATACTGGTAAAATATGGTTCAGCGAACACGGCACCATCCAAGGTGATGAATTGAACATACTCACAGCCGGTGCGAATTACGGATGGCCTAATCAAACATCAGGAAAGTACAGGACTAAGGACTACGATCCTCCAGTTATACCAGGTGCCGTTTTCACCGATCCGGTACACTTTTGGGCCCAAACGGTGGCACCGACAGGGCTGACCTTCTATCGCGGCAGGGAGTTTCCTCAGTGGGACGGCAACCTTATCGTTCCCGGCCTCAGCAAAGGAAGTTTGTGGCGCATGATCATCAAGGATGACGCTGTCATCTCAGCCGAGGAGCTATTCATCAATGACCGTGTCAGACTCCGAAAAGCGGTAGTTTCACCACGAGGCCAGCTTTACTTATTGACAGATGAAGAGAATGGAAAGTTGATTAGGGTGGTGAATGGGAATTAGATGTTAGACATAAGAGGTAAGACAAAAGACTTAAGACAGGAAAGCCGGACTTCGTGGTGTCATTGCGATCCCGAAGAAGAAGGGAGAAGCAATCCAGAAGCTATTAGAATTAAGTAGAAATAGATAGAAATACATGGAAGTAATTAGAAATAGATTCTGGATGTCATTGCTGTATAAGTCAAGCAATCCAGTGGAGAATTACGAATTGTGTTTAGGCGTCATTCCCTTGCGATCCGTCAGCGGACGGACAAGTGCTTGCGTAGCTTGAGGGGCTTGGGAATCTCATCAGCGATACGAGATTCCCCGGATTCGTTCCTACGTCACGAACCGTAGAATGGCGATTATAGGTCAAGAAGAAGCCTAAAGAAACAAAGAAACAGGTAGAAATAGATATGAGACGTTAGATATTCGATTTTAGACATAAGACATGAGACAAAAGATTAAATTCTGGCTGTCATTGCAATGAGGAACGACGAAGCAATCTAGTCGATCAATTACGAATTGAGTTCCGTGCTTTGTCTTTCTGAGCAGCATCTTATTAGAGGTTAAGTGCGACCTTGACGAATGTATATATGATCAATTGATTATATATCTAGCACTGATAGTAACTAGGTTACTTCGAGTAACCTAGTTACTGCTAAGCCAATCTGATATCATCAATTGATGATATGCACTGGTTTTCCTGTTTAACGGCAATTACACAGGCTTCAAAAAGGTGGGTAATTACATTTACACTCACAAAATGAGGGGAGTGCCTTATTTTCATTCTGGAAATTTGTGTATACTCATGCCATCATTCTAGAATATACGAAGTATGCGGTTAATCAATTCTAAGATCATCATGGAGTTTGTCTCGGTGGTGTTTGCCGTCTTGTTAGCACTTTTCCTCAACGACTGGCGGGAGAAAGTGGCTTTGGGCAAAACACTCAAGGCAGTCAAAGAGAACATTCGGCAAGAGGTGCAGCGCAATGATTCTTTAATACAAGCATCCTATACGTATCGGACAAGCCTACTCAACGAAATTCGCTCAGGACAACATCGGCTTTTTGCCGTTCCGGTTGATCAAGTTCCGGTTGATGTATACAACGATAATCAACTGGCTGATTTCTTTCAAAAGGGGCTTTTATTCGATCAGCAAACCTATTTTGATCGCTTTTTTATTGAAAGTCAGGGAGATCAACGTGCTTTAGTGATGGGGGAGAGCGTATTCAGCATTAGTGTACAAAACGATTCACTATTGGCAACAGGAACTGGTAACATCCAACTGAGGGCGGCGGATGTCAGCCTGCACTCATGGGACGTGGCACAGTCGACTGGTACATTGGCTGCTATGAGCCTATCTCAAGTGGAAGTATTGAGAAAACTGAATACGGTCATATCAAATTATCAGAACACCAGTAATGAAGCCATTAAACTTATTTACGAAGGCAAACAACGCGGTATCCAATCGGTGTTGGAAGATATGCTCTATCTCGAAAACCAGATAATGGAAATCAATAAGCATGCTTTGAGTTTAATCCAATAAATCCGTAACATCTTTATTCTACCTTCTTTGTTTGAGGCATTTTATGTACTTTAAAGTATTCAAAAAGCTACAAATTGTGTCATATGACCACTATGCCTACCCTAGCCAAGTTTAATAGATCAATGGCAGGCTTCTCAAGATGGGCCTTGCTACCCTGTTTATTTTTGCTCTTTCAATCTACGCTTGCACAGCCAGTGAATCATCCCAAACTAACCGGTGTAGTACTCGACCAGCATTCTGGTAAGTCTATTGAATATGCTACCGTATTCTTGAAAAACCACCAACAGTTGGGTGGAACAACTGATTCTATCGGTCGCTTTAGTTTCGCTGTGCCTGAAGCATTGGCCAACGACACGTTACTGATCTCATATATTGGCTATGAACACCTTCAAATACCATTGGCCACATTGGATGACTGGAAAGAAACGAATCGGTTCAAGCTAAAGAGGACATCAACTGTTTTGAAAGAAATAGTATTCAGAGACAGTACCATCGACTTATACAAGGTTTTTCAGAAAGCCCTGTCTAATAGCAGTAAGCACTACCCTAACCGACGCCACCAACTCAAAGGCTTCTTTCGTAAAGTATCGACCGAGGACAAACTATACACTTACCTTGAAGAGGCTATAGTTACTATTGAAGATTATAAATACGGACCGGAAACATCTGATTATAGAATTCAACTGGAAGCTATCAGAAGCAGTAAAGAATACGGCAATATTGATACTACTGTCATCAAAGCCTTTAATAGGGTGGGGGCTAATACTCCTGCCAATGCCAGAGGCGCCAAAAACCCGCTAAGTAGGCTTTATGAATGTAATCATTTAAGACACTTTCGGAATAGCTTGTATAGGTTTTACCATAAAAGACCACTGCCATACATAAGAAAGTATCACTGGTTTGAATTGATGGATATGACGGTGGTTAATAACGATACCATACTTCAAATCGCCTGTAGCGGAGGCCGTACACCACTTAAACCCACTGGGAGTAGTTATGTCAAAGTCAACCTATCTGATATGGCCATGGTTGAATATCGCTTGTCAGTCGTTGCAGATGTATTCATAGTAAAATTCCGAAAAAATGGAGATCGCTATTACCCACATTTTATAAAACTGATCAAGCCTAGATACATCAACCGAAATATCGATGATGCCGAATATGACATTATGACTTTTTGGTTTGACCCACCCGTTACGAAAGACTTTGTTAAGATTAAGGGTAGGAGCCTAATAGGGCGCTATGATGTTTTTGCTTATAAAAACAAGCCCTACGACGCATTGTATTGGCAAGACCTTGAATGGCTTAAGCGTTATCCTCTGGATGAGTCAATCCAACAATCTTTGGAGCGAGAGATGCCGTTGGATAAGCAGTTTAGGCATGATCCGAAGCTTTCAGGATACAGTGGAAATTAGATGCTGCAATTCTTCGATCTGAGCCTGCTTCTGAGTAAGCTCCTTTCTTTGCTGTGTGTTCGGCCCACCTTTCAGATCGTCCAGTTGAAGGGAGATTTTGTACATCATATCCTCAAGTGCTTCAAGAAGGATGGGTTGGTATTGGGTGTCGAGTTTTATCATGATCAAATGCGTTAAAAAGAAACCTTCGGCTAGGAAGGAATTCTATAATAAGCATTCTTTTCTTTATATGCGTTGAAAAGGCAGGTTAAAGGTCACTGAAGTCCCTCCATTTTTTTCCGTTTGCAAATCGAAAGAAATGTCCTTTTTGAGCATCTGTTTGAAGAGCGCTATCCGTTCTTGTGTGATTTTCGTGGCTTGTGATTGATGGTTAACTTGTTTCGTTTCTATGGTTTGTTCAATGCCTACTCCATTATCCGAAACCTGCAGTACCAACCGCTCATCCTTCATCAGGAAACGTATATTGATCTGTCCACCCTCCTCAAGGTTGGAAAGTCCATGTTCTATGGCATTCTCTACAAAAGGCTGGGCGAACATAGGAGGGATGGCTATTTCTTCCACATCAATTTGATCATCTACCACAACGTTGTAGCTAAAGGGAACGTCTCTTCGCAAGTTCTGTAGCTCCATGTAGTTCTCTAACATGGTCACCTCATCTTGTAAAGACACGAATTCGTTTCTAGAATTTTCGAGCACTTGACGCATCAATTTAGAGAACTTGGCCAGGTAACGACCTGCTTTTCCAGCACTGCCCTGCATCACATAATCCTGGATGGCAGACAGGGAATTGAAAATGAAGTGTGGGTTCATCTGGGTACGAAGCAGTCGTTGCTCTATGTTCTGGGCCTTGTGTTCTATTGAAAGCCTTTTTTGTCTATTAAAGATGTATATCAAGCCCGCTACCACGGTGATCAATATCAATAGTACGGCTAGTAACAGAAGGTTCTGGCTCTTTCTATCAAGTTCCAGGCTTTGAATTTGGGCTTGCTGATTGAGGCTTGCGATTTCCTGTTCTTTCTTTTCCGTTTCGTACTGGACCCTTAGGCGTGAAAGTGCTTTGCTGTTTTCCTCGCCAAGGATAGAATCGTAGTAAGTATGATACTGTTGGTAAGCTTGCAAGGCAGCGCTATGATTGCCAATAGAGTCTTCAACCATGGATAGTACCAAGTAACCATCCCGTAACTCACTAACACTGTTCATTTCGGTAGCTAGATCAATCGCTTGTTTGGCTTCTTGGCGCGCCCTTCTATAATTGGTTTTAGCAAGTTGTACCCTGGCCGAGGAGTTAAGCAGTTCAGCCTCAATTAGTTTGTATTGTTGTTCCTGGGAAATTTCAATACCACGTTCAAGGTATAGCGAAGCGCTGTCCAATTGGCCTAGTTCATTGTAAACGTCCCCAACATTATAAAAACAGGTGGCGATGAGTTTGGGGTTTTTAATTTCCTCGGCCACTTTAAGTGCTTCCAAATAATTGTCTAGTGCCTTTTCGTTTTCACCTAGCGCATCATAGTTGATGCCTATGTTGAGATATGAACCGCCAATATTGGATCTCCAATTCTCTTTTATGCCCCACTCAAGTGCCTTTTGTTGATAATCAAGTGCTTCTTGATAGTCTTCTTGCTGATAATAGATCAAACCAATGTTGGTGTAACCAGATATGAGCAATAGTCCCCAGTTCAGTTCTTCTCCTACATTAATGACTATGTGCAGAAATTCGAGTGCCTCGGTGAGTTTATCCTGCCGTAATAAGGCCAGTGCTAGATTATTGGCTATAATCGCTTCCCTGCGTGTGTCTTTCGTTTCCTTTGCTAAGACGAGTGCTTGTTTTAATATTTCTACCGATTTTTGGTATTTGCCTTCGTCAGTATAAATGGCACCTTGAACCGTTAGTGCAATTAATTGCCCTTTCTTATGTTCTTTCTCTTTTGCAAATTGTAGTAGCTCTTCAGTCATTTTAAGCGCTTCCTCTTTATGGCCAAAAACCATCATCACCCAGGCCTTTGAGCTACGTGATAACATCACTGCATCCCAATGGCCGATCTTTTCACCTATTCCTATGCTTTTGTTCGCATATAGAAAAGTCTTGGCCGAGTCCACTCTTGAAAACTCGCTGGCCAGTATTTGATAAGCGTCTGCTTTGTCCTTATCAGAAATATCGGTTTCTACTACCCGCAACAATGAGTCTGTGAGCTGAACATTCTGGCCAAAGGCCATACCACATAAGCTAAAGAGTGTAATTAGTTGGATTGAGAGTTTTTTAATCATGTCAATAGAGGTGAAAACGGGTAAAGCTAGCACCCATTCAATAACTGTTAATCAAGTATTTATTCAATTATTGCCCGGTAGCATTGCGCATAATTGAAGGATAACTAAAGCCACTTGGACATGGGTTCAGTTTAGGTTGTTTGCTAAGCACAATGCGACCTCGGACTATTGTCTTTGGCATTCGAAGTGCGCGAAAATAGCAAATAGAAACCGAAGATCAGCTCAAAATATGCAGTCAATTTAAATCGAACCTTAACAAATTTAGTGTCTACATCAGCCAGCAAGAATTCGCATAAATCAAATATTAATTCAAACCTACCGATTAGGAAATAACCGCCTACGAATTTGAAAGTGCGGAGTTTCTGGCCATTGATCATTCTACTTTCACGCCTTGATCTGCCTTCGCGGCTGCTTGCGCTATCGCTAAAGCTTTAGGCGGTACGCGATTGGCAGACGAGAAGGTTGTAGTTTAATTCCTCAGGGCTTTGCCTCGGAAACTTGGGGCCAGGTTTCTACGCTGGGGTTAATACCATTTATTAACTAGACGAACAAATGACGATTAAAAAACTTAGTGCATTAATGTTAATAGCATTGATGTTGAACGCCTGTGGGGATGATGAAGGGGTACAACCAACTCCAACACCAATGATCAATGCCAGTGACGCCACATTTACTATTGCAGAAAACGCAGCTGTTGGCGACGAAATCGGCATCATTCAAGCCAGTGCATCTTTGGACAACGAACCACAGGCTGTCGCCTTCAATCTTATCGACCAGAACCCGGCAGGAGCAGTAAGCATCAATGCTAGTTCGGGAGCCCTTTCGGTAGCAGACGCCTCAATATTCGATTTTGAAACCAACAACAGTATATCCGCCAACGTAAGGGTTTCGGCAGGAAGCGTGGCAGATACTGTTCAAGTAACAATCAATATTACAGATTTGCTTGAATTCTCTGTAGAAGATTTTAGTGCCACTATTGCCGAAAACCCAGCCGAAGGTTTGGTTTTGGGTACTATCACACCAACAGCAGATATGAGTGGCGTGGCTTTTACTTTTGATGTGGTTACTGAATCAGCCGCCGGTGCCTTCAACATTAATGATAATGGCGAACTGTCAGTGGCTGATTCTACCCTATTTGATTTCGAACTGAGCGAGACCGTTTCAGGCACTTTCTCAGCAACCGCCGCAGGGATAACACAATCATTTGATGCCACTATTACCTTAACTGATAAGACGCTACCACGGACTAGTTTAGTAGCAGAATACAGGCTTGACGGGGATTTATCCGATATGAGTGGCAATGGGAACGATGGGAATGAAGTAGGTACATTGACTCCAGCCAATGACCGAAGAAACAATGCCAATGGTGCGCTCGATTTTTCTTCAGGGCATTTTACCATCGCGGATGTATTGACCCCATCCAACACAACCTTTACCATATCTGCTTGGGTGAAGTTCAACACGGAACTAACCACGCTCATCTTGATGGATAATTCCAATGGCCCTACCAGTTTAGAATCGAAGTTTAGAATATTCACTTCCGGGGGCAAATACGAATTGAACACTACTGTGATTGCACAAAGCGCTCCAACTGGTTTCAATGCCGTGAGCGAAGATGCCTTTGAAGAAAGCACTACTGAATGGACACATGTGGTGTTTAGGGTCGAAAACACCGTTAATATATCCCTTTTTGTGAATGGTGTAGAATTGCCTAATGAATTCTTTAACTCTCAAGCTGCTTTGCCTTACGAGGCCTCGGCTGAAGAATTTATTGCCATAGGCTCTCAGGACAATGTGAACTCACCATTCGATGGTCTTTTGGACGATATACTAATCTATGGTCGTGCTTTAACGGACGAAGAGATTACCGCGCTCGCCAACGATGATTTCTAGCTGCAAACAAGCGCACCAATAGTGCTATAAATCATATTCGGATTGACTTAAACAAACAGAAAACAACCATAAATAATGATGAGAAGAATTAGCTTTTTGATGCTAGCCTTCACGATGCTACTTAGTGCATGCGGAGAAGATGATGAAGTAATCAACCAGCCACCGGTTATTCAGAACCAGTCTTTCAATACCAGTGAAGCAATTGATGATCAAACAGTAATCGGAACTGTACAGGCCAACGACCCTGAAGGGGAAACGCTTACCTTCTCAATTTCTGTCAACAGCGCAAGCCTCTTTGAGATCAATGACTCGGGTGAACTGAGTCTTCAGACAGGACAATCGCTAGATTTTGAGACCGCTGCCAGTCATGAGCTAACCGTAGTCGTATCCGACGGCAACGAATCAGTCAGTGCTTTGATCACCGTTACGGTGATAGACCAAAACGAAAATGTGACGCCCACCATTAGCGATCAGACATTTGAGGTTGCAGAGAACATTTCTACCACTGATGAAATTGGTACTGTGGTCGCCGCAGACAGCGATGGAGATGCATTTACTTTTAGCATCACTGAGGATGCGGACGATCTTTTTGAAATTACGGATGGAGGAGTAATCAGCTTACAAGAAGACAGGTCTTTGGATTTTGAAAATCAGACCTCTCATACCATTACCGTACAAGTTTCAGATGGTGTGCTGTCGGCAAGTGCAACAATCACTATTAATGTGACGGACGTCCAGGAAAACGCGGCTCCCGTCATTGCCGATCAATCATTTACGGTTTCTGAAAGCATTACAGGCTTTGACGAAATCGGTATACTGAATGCCACCGATGCTGAAGGCGGTGAACTGCGATTCTTCCTAACCGGAGATGTTCCCGAATTCTTCCGTGTAGCGACTGATGGAACCATTACGCTCACCAACAATGACATCATTCTGGATTTTGAAACCACCAGCAGCCATACATTTGAGGTAGTAGTATTGGATGCCGAAAACGCCTCGGCCACTGCTACAGTGACTATCAATGTTACTGATGATGTGGATGCATTTATCACAAAATGGCGGGTCACGGCCAGTGATAGAATTGTTCAGATACCGGTAAGGCAAGAATTATCTTACAATTTCAATGTAGACTGGGGCGATGGAACAACTTCTGAAAACATTACGACAACCAATTTTATTCTACACCAATATGCGGAGACAGGCTCCTATACGGTTCGAATTACCGGTACTTTCCCAGCCATCTATTTAGGCCAGACCGGAGGCGGTTTTACCAACGAGCGACGAGAGCAACTGGTTGAGATAAACCAATGGGGGGACATGGCTTGGTCAACTATGGCCGAAGCTTTTCAAAATGCCAAACAGCTTGCCATGAAAGCCATTGATGCTCCCGACCTTTCAGCGGTCACCGATATGACCCGTATGTTCTTTTCTACATCAATCACTGATGGCCAGTTCAGCAATTGGAACGTAAACAACGTCACTGACATGACTCAGACTTTTGGAGCTGCGGAACTCTTTGTCGGTGATATTAGCAACTGGGATGTGAGCAATGTTACTTCCATGCAAAGCATGTTCGATGGTGCCACCAATTTCAATGGGGACCTGAGTGGTTGGAACGTGAATGACGTTGTTTTCATGAGTAGGATGTTCGCCAACGCAGTCAGTTTTAACCAAAACATTGGAAACTGGCGGGTAGGTGATGTACAGAGTATGAGGGAAATGTTCAGGGGCGCCACTAGTTTCAATCAGAATATTGGCGGATGGAATCTGCCGGCCAGCCTGGTATCAATTGGAGCGATGTTTAGGGACGCCACCAGCTTTAATCAAGACCTGTCCAATTGGAATGTAACCAGCATTACCGATATGAGCCAGACCTTTGATGGCGCATCAGCTTTCAACCAAGACCTTAGTAGTTGGAACACAATCAACGTTACAGGTTGCTTTGCTTTTGCAAGAGGCACCCAGATCGAGGGAGACGCAGGTAAATTACCCTCTATAGGTCCTTGCTTTTAATGGTCAGAACGCACTAGGTGACTTCAGTACATACCCCATAGAGTCATCCAATGATTCTTTTCCAAAAATTGAGCTTCCACCAATTCACAACAAATAAATACAATGAAATCTCAAAGCATTAAACTATTAGTATTGGCCACTCTGGT
Organism: Bacteroidota bacterium; assembly: GCA_039819065.1. Classification (GTDB taxonomy): domain Bacteria; phylum Bacteroidota; class Bacteroidia; order Cytophagales; family Cyclobacteriaceae; genus JBCBSS01. The sequence goes on along the minus strand of JBCBSS010000099.1, from coordinate 4,008 downwards.
CATGTTTTCTGGCTGTGGCGATGATGAATCAGCTACTCTAAATTTGCCGCCAGAAATAGCCAACCAATCTTTCAATGCCAGCGAAGCAATTGATGATCAAACAGTGATTGGAATTGTACAAGCCACCGACCCTGAGGGAGAAGCGCTGACCTTTTCCATCAGCACCAATAGTGGGGACCTTTTCGAGATTACCAGCACTGGTGCCATAAGCCTGGCAGAAGGCCAATCACTGGATTTCGAAACAGCGACTAGCCATGCATTGACCGTTGTGGCAAGTAATCAAACTGAATCAGCTACGGCTACTGTCACAATCAATGTGGTGGACGAAAATGAGAACATGGCTCCAGTCGTAGCAGCCCAGACTTTTACTGCGGCCGAAAGCGCTACGGACACTGATGTTATTGGTATAGTTTTGGCCACTGATCCGGACGAGGACGCGCTTACCTTCAGTATTGTCGAAGATGAGGATGACTTGTTTGCTATCACTACTGATGGTTTCATTAGCCTGCAGGCCGGTAAATCTCTTGATTTCGAATCAAAAACTTCCCACGCATTAACCGTTCAGGCCAACGATGGGCAACTGAATACATCAGCTATTATTACTATTGACGTTACCGATGTTAATGAGTTGCCGCAGATAAATGAGCAATCATTCACAGCAAACGAGAGTACCCAGCCGGGTGTAATATTCGGTACTGTAGTAGGCTCCGACCCTGAGGGCGACCAACTGTCTTTTACCATCACCGAAGATCCAGACGATCTTTTCCGAATCACTAGCGATGGAGAACTGAGTGTCGATTTTGATAGAAAGCTAGACTTTGAAACGAAGACATCGCATTCGATTACCGTTCAAGTGGCGGATGAAGAAGGGTTCACATCGGCAACCATCTCAATTGTAGTTGAGAACCAAGAATTTGATGAAGACTGGTTCAGCGTTGGCACCAATGGCACTGATATAGCTCCGGGTCCAACCAATGGAAACATTGATATGGACATCGCAGAAGATGGCACTCCTTATGTGGCGTATCGCGAGATGAATAATGAAGACAAGCTATCTGTACGCAGATTTGATGGAAACACCTGGGTACTGGTAGGAAATCAAGGTATTTCTAATGAAGGAATCTTTGGTATGCCCAATATTACTATTCATAATAACATTCCTTATGTACTTTATAATAGTTTTAATAATGCAGCGCCTGAAACAAATGGCTTGAAAGTAGTGAGATTTAATGGGACTGCCTGGGAAAGTGTAGGTAATGGCGTTGTAACCACTAATCTTAATACAAGTGCTCTAAAAATCACTTTTGACGATAACGATAATCCATACGTTGGTTATGTTTTTACCCCTAATGGTTTCGATAGAAACATAGAGGTTAAACAATTAGACAGTAATGGTGACTGGATAGATTTCGGTACCAATCCCATCATTTCAAATTCGAACCGGCTGCACTTTTTTGAATTCAGGTCCGCTGACCAGACCATAACTGCGGTAGGAGCGTCTCTTCAGGTGGCTACTAACCGAATTGATGACGGCAATGACTGGACCCTTACGACCACTTCCGGTATAAACGGTATTGGCGAGTCTGCCGTCGATATGGATGATAATGGTGATTTATTCGCTATTAGTCGTTTTGCGGTGTCCGATGGTATTGCTTTCTACAAACTCATAGGTGCCACCTGGACGAGTCAGACGAATGCTGTGGCACCACATCGTGGCACCCTCACTATGGATCTGACTATTGAAAATAATGTGCCTTTTGTAGCAGCAACCGCATTCCAGTCTTCTGCACAAGTTAATGTATACAAAGTCGAAAACGGCAACTGGGTTACTATAGGCAATCCCAATTTCAGAACCAACGTAGGTCAACCTACTTTGCGTTTTGACAATACCGGTACACCTTATGTTTTATTTACCAATCCGGTTAATATAGCCGTTTATTCTAACACCCGGTAGTTAATTGTCTTAAGGAAATACGCGTTTTATATTTTGATAAGAACTACCTGTGTGAAGCCGCCTATTTGTTAGGCGGCTTTTTTGATGTTGATATTGGTAAATATGGATAGCAGCATACTAGCTTACCTCTGGCATCACAATGACCAGAAGTAAGCATTTAGCATTGAGTTATTGACCTTTTAACAATGCCGTTTCATAACCTACAGAGCTCAAGTAGATGTCTTGGGATGATGCTGCTTCCAACTTGAAGGTACCATCCCAGTCGGATACTGTACCGTTATTGGTCCCACCAACCACAATGTTGACTCCAGGAAGTGCATCTCCATTCTCATCGTAGACGGTGCCTGACCAATTACCATCATTATAGCTGGCATCAACTTTAAAGTTGCTATGCTTGGTTTTCACTTCGTCTAACATGATAATGCCGTAGGCAGTGTTATCGCCATTTTTGGAGCCACGATCTAGCTTGAAGTTAATGGGCATTACCATGCGTACCCTTACAGGTTTACCTCGTTGTTTCCCTGGGGAGAACGCTGGCGCATTTTCAATGACCCTTACGGCTTCTCCATCACAGCCGGCCCCAATACCTTTGACTGCTTTTACATCCGATAGGGAGCCATCTTTTTCAACCACAAATTCGACCACCACTTCTCCTTCAATACCCAGTCTTCTGGCCTGTGCGGGGTACTTAATCTCCCTTTTTACATAGTTATAAAAGCCATCCATGCCACCACTAAATCCAGGTTGTTCTTCTACTATGGTAAAAACTTCCTGTTCCGCAGTATCGCCAAGTTCGGCAGTCTCTATTGATTCTTGCTTTATTTCCTCTGTGCAAGCAAATACGGTAAAGAGTATGGCACAACATGCTGATAATGTACCCATTTTCCATGGGCTTACGATTTTCACTTTTTGTTTCATTGCTGTTATTCGTTTTAGAATTAGACCATCATGAAAAGAGCTGGCCAAGCTCAATCCATTTGATTTCAGAGTAGACCTGATCAGTATAGACGAATACAGTTCGATGCTATATGACTTTAGCGCGCAAGCATCTGCCTGATATTCGTGTATTTTTCTAATTTCTTTGTTGATAAACCAAGCGGAAGGCAGCCACCAGAAACACACCTTGAATAATTCGAAAAACATAAGGTCATAGGTGTGCCCTAAAGAGACATGGGCCTTTTCATGATTGAGTATGACGTGGTAATCCTCTTGTTCCTTGTCGATTTGGTCGTTGAGAAATATCCAGTTGAAAAACGTAAAGCTTCCTTTCGTTTGTCGAACTTTGCGAATGGATATATCTCCAACTTTCTCGTGAGTACCCTTATGAGCTAAGTGAATGATGTGAACTAAACTGCTTATAAGCTTGAACAGGAACACTGCACTGATGGTGACATATATCCAGATCAGCATTTCATCTTGCCAGAATGGAACCTCCTTTACCGAAGTGATATTGACAGCCCCCGTCGGTAGAGGCTGAAGGGGTAAGGCTTCAACCGGTTCTGCATAGTTGAAAAACAATTTAGGAAGCTTTAAAAGAGGGGTGAATAGCGCCAATAGGGTAGTGGCTATCAGGTAAAATCTCATTTGAGCGTATTGCCTTTCCTTTCGTAGAAGAAGCCAATAGGCCAAGGTGAGGACTACATGAATAACGCATAGTTCGATTAGGTAATTACTCATGAGTTCTTGTTTTTAAGTTCTTTAATCAATTCTTCTAACTCGTTCAAACTCAGGTTTTCATCACCTTTGGTGAAAAACGAAACCATCTGGCGATAAGACCCGCTGAAGTACCTTTTTACAAAGCCCTTCATGAACGTCCGGGTATATTCTTCCTTAGTGATGATAGGATGGTACTTATGAGACCTGCCATGTATTTCGTGTCCTACGAATCCCTTTTCTTGTAGAATGCGGACAAAGGTAGAGACCGTGCTGTAGGCAGGCTGAGGCTCAGGTAGTAGGGGAATGATATCCTTAACATAAGCGGATTTTAAATCCCAGAGTACCTGCATGATTTCTTCTTCGGCTTTCGTTAATTCTTTCATTACTAAGTCTGATGA
>JBCBSS010000098.1:0-29537 GCA_039819065.1 Bacteroidota bacterium | reverse complement strand
GACCTTAGAGCACCTATAGCATCGATTCTGGGCATTATTAACATTGTTAAGAAGGACATTAAGGAAGAGATGGCTTTGAAGTATAATGAAATGGTAGAAGGTCGGATACTAAAGCTGGATGAAGTGATTAATGTCCTTCTTAACAATGTTAATAATGCCCAGAATCGATGCTATAGGTGCTCTAAGGTCATGAGAAGTGCTGTAAATAAAGTTATCAAGCTCCTTGTTGGTTTTTTCTAGTTTAGCCCGTTCATCTTCCAGTAGCCACATGATCATTCCGATGCCCATTAGACTGAGTAATACCAGATCAATTATACCGAAATATCCTGGAGGAGCTGTCACATTGGTATCGAAGAAAATATTGTTGATAACAAACCCAAAATATAGCATGTGTTGCAAGCCATAAAGCGTGAAAGCACTACCCAGTACGCGCTGCCCCATACTTTTGGTGAACTTCCTATGTGTGAGTGTAAGAATGCCAGAAAAAATGAATATCAAACCCACCAAACATGCCTTAAACCCAATTCTAAGAAAATAACGCAACTGAGCACCGTCAGGATCGCCGTTGCCAACTAAAACAGATATCAATGCCAGGAAAACGGTAGCGCCAATTATTCTCCCGATTTGTTTAAATGAAGGCTTTTTTTCTTTGATTAACTCATAAGTGCCAATTGATAAAAATGTCAGTTGTAGATAATTGCAGGACAGGGTAATCATTGAAATAAATAGCATCAATTTCCGGTCAAATTGAAACACAGTAGGGCCAATCGTCAAGAAGGTGATCGCTAAAATCGCAAAGCAGAAACAAACCCAGCTGGCAGACCACATGTTTAAATGATAACGCTGGTATATTCTACCAAAGTAGAAAAATATAAAGGCGAGCATTAAAGACACCAGGAATTGAGCCAGATAAACTGAAATAAGGCGTATGTGAAGGTCGCTGAGATTACCTAAGCTCATTTTATTTCATACTAAATTCTGACCGAGGGTCATCTTAATAAAAGGAAAATGTACATTCAGTAGACGTAATCTAGAGGCTAGAAAAAATGTTAGTCAGCTAGCCCGCGCTTGACTTCGCTTATTATTAAGATAAGAGAAATATCTTCTTCAAGAAAATAAACAATTGAGAACGATTTTAAATAGGACTAAAAATAGTATGCTTGCATACTATTTTTTGGGGTATTAACTAAATTTAAGCATGTTTTATAGATGCCACGGTGACAATGTAGAACAGGCTAAAATAAAAAAAGCCTCTCGTGTGAGAGGCCTTGTTGTGGTGCTGAGTGGACTCGAACCACCGACTCACGGATTTTCAGTCCGATGCTCTACCAGCTGAGCTACAGCACCATCCAAAAGTGGCACAAAACTATATAAATTTATTTAGGCAGCAAAAGTTTTTAAAAATTATTGCGCCGCTAAGTATATTAGGACATGGAAATACTTCAACAAGCCTTATTCGTAGTTGTACTCGGCGTAGCAGGGTACTTTCTGGCGAAGCGAATTAAACACATAAAAACCGGTATTAAACTGGGTAAAGACTTAGATAGAACCGACAGCCGGCCTGAAAGATTAAAAAGTATGTTATTGGTAGCGTTTGGCCAGCAGAAAATGTTCAAGCGGCCAATCCCGGCAATATTACACTTCTTCATTTACATAGGCTTTCTAATTATCAATATAGAAGTACTGGAGTTCATAATTGATGGGTTGACTGGACAGCATAGGTTTTTCGCTACTTTGATTGGAGGTGAAGGGTTTTACACTGTGCTGATGAACATCTTTGAATTTCTGGCGGTAGCCGTTCTCTTGTCATGTGTGGCTTTCTTGATCAGGCGAAACGTGCTCAAGATCAAAAGGTTTATGAGTAGCGAGATGAAGGGGTGGCCCAAACTAGATGGAAACTTGATACTTATCATCGAGTGCATTCTGATGTTCGCCATTCTTACTATGAACGCTACAGACCAAATTCTTCAGCAGAGCAATGATCACTACACTAAAACCGGAGCGCTATTTTTCAGTTCTACTCTGATTCCTTTATTCGAAGGTATGGAGCCAGGTACATTGTTGATTGTTGAGCGCTTTGCGTGGTGGTTTCATATTATAGGAATTCTTGGCTTCGCAGTCTATGTGACATATTCGAAACACCTGCACATATTTATGGCTTTCCCTAATACTTACTTTTCTAATCTCAATATGAAAGGAAAGGTCAACAATATGGATTCAGTTACTAACGAGGTGAATATGATGCTTGGAATTCAAACATCTGATGCCCCTCCTCCAGCCGAAGTGGGCAGGTTTGGTGCTAAGGATGTCAATGACCTAACCTGGAAGAACATCATGGACGCTTACGCATGTACGGAGTGTGGAAGGTGTACATCAGAATGTCCAGCTAACCTTACTGGAAAAAAACTCTCTCCTAGAAAAATCATGATGGATACACGGGATAGAGCTGAAGAAGTAGCAGCTAGCGTAATGAAGGGAGGAAAAGGTTTAGAGGATGGTAAGTCTTTACTTGGGGATTATATAACCCATGAGGAAATCAACGCTTGTACTAGCTGCAACGCTTGCGTTGAGGCTTGTCCGGTCACTATCAATCCGTTAGAAATTATTTTGGAACTACGACGATATGTCTCGATGGAGGAATCTGGCTCACCAGCCTCTTGGAATTCTATGTTCCAAAACATCGAAACGAGCTTTTCACCATGGAAGTTTGCCCCGACCGATAGGTTCAATTGGGCCGACGATCTGAAAAATCAAGAGCAGTCATAGTCATAAAACATTAGCAGAAACATTGTATCAATATGAGTGAGACGAATACATATAAAGTACCTACCATGGCCGAAATGGCCTCAAGCGGCGAATCACCGGAAATTCTCTTTTGGGTTGGGTGTGCCGGTTCTTTTGATGATAGATACAAGAACGTAACGCGTGCTTTTATAAAAATACTCAACAAGGTCGGAGTAAGTTTTGCCGTACTAGGTCCTGAAGAGACATGTACCGGAGACCCTGCACGTAGAGCTGGTAATGAGTTTTTGTTCCAGATGCAGGCTGTGTCTAATATTCAGGTGCTCAATGGCTATAACGTTAAAAAGATAGTCACAGCTTGTCCTCACTGTTTCAACACCATCAAAAATGAATATCCAGATCTGGGAGGTAATTATGAAGTAATACATCATTCTACCTTTTTACAGCAATTGATCAATGAAGGAAAAGTCAAGCTTGCCGGAGGAGGAGAGTTTAAGGGTAAAAAGATCACCTATCACGACTCTTGTTATTTGGGAAGGGCGAATGATGTATATGAAGCCCCTCGAGAGGTGCTAAAGGCACTTGACGCCGAGTTGGTCGAAATGAAGAGATGCCGTACCAAAGGCCTATGTTGTGGCGCGGGTGGTGCTCAAATGTTTAAAGATGCTGAGCAAGGCAATAAGGAGATTAATATCGAAAGAACAGAAGAGGCACTGGAAACTGGTGCAAATGTCATAGCAGCTGCTTGTCCGTTTTGTATGACTATGCTTTCCGATGGTGTTAAGAATAAAGAGAAAGAAGGGCAGGTACATGTTAAAGACCTTGCCGAGTTGATCGCTGACGCGGAAGGCTTGTAGCAACAAACAAGCCTATCAAAAAAACTGATGCAATAAAAAAGCTCCGGAATACCGTCTAAAGACCGTACCCGGAGCTAGGGTTAAGCGAGCAAAACAATATTTTAATGTTTTTCAAAAAGTGCCCAGCTCAAGAACCTTCCCTAATTCTATGAGCTAGGACACTTACTTACCCACGAGCCTACACCGTAACATCTAATCTTTCCGTAATCGCCTCCATCAAACTTTGATATCTCCAGTCTCCCGTGTGTCTTTCCCTATTGATCAAAAAGGTGGGAGCAGCTGTTACGCCTAGCGCTCGACCGGTATTGAACTGATTCATTACAGTATCATACACAGCGTCAGAATGCATGTCATGTAAAAACCTGTCCTTATTAAGATTTAATTCGCCTGCTAAAGAAGCTACACGCTCCATACACAATTCTCTTTGGTTGCTGAAAAGTGCATCGTGCATCTCCCAAAACTTGCCTTGCAATGACGCTGCCTCCGCAGCCATCGCACAAGTGATGGCATTTTGATGCAATTCCTGTATGGGGAAATGCATGAATATATATCTGATCTCGTCTCCCATGGATTTCAGGAGATTGTTTACCATATAATTAGAATTGAAGCAAAATGGACATTCGTAATCGCTGAATTGAATGATTTCAATTGGAGCATTAATGGATCCTTTTGTATGCTCCGCACCGTCTAGATTTAATTTCACCTTAAGTTTTTCCATAACCACAACTGCTTTAAAAGTCTTACTTACATTTTGAGAGTCTATTCATGATCAGTAAGCTTTTCTCCTGATAACTTTTTAAGATTTCATAGTAGGTTTATTGGATACCCTAATCATCTCTTAATTGGCCGAAAAAGAAAAAACCTAGAAATTTTTGCGTAAATGACCTGCTCTGTTTTGAGCTCTTACGGGAATAGGCTGAGGAGTTTTGTTCGGATTTACATTACTCCTGCTAATTATAGAATCCAATGTCGCAACGACCGACGAGAGTATCTGCTTCATATCTATTTTGTTTTAATTTCGATATGAAACAAAAGTACATTTCAAGTATCACGAAAATATCACAGAACTTTATACAAAATATAATATCCCTTTCCGAGCTTAAAAAGCACCTCCTACATTGCGATAACTAGGCAATTGGAAAGAAAAAGATGTACCCTGGTTGAGTTTACTTTTGAGATTTATGGTAGCGTCGTGAATTTCAAGTATTTTCTTCACGATAGCCAGACCCAAACCAGTACTGTTTTTGTCTAAGCTTATGCGCTTATCGCCGATATGATATCTGTCAAAGATAAAAGGTATTTGCTCGGCTGGTATCCCGGGGCCTGTATCTGACACCTTGATTTCAACATTCTGATCACGGTCGTCCGTTTCTATGATAATCATTCCACCCTTTGGTGTGTATTTTATGGCATTGTCGATCAAGTTTTGCATAACTCGTTCGATAAGCCCAACGTCTGCGTGGACTAATGGAATGTCCTCCTTAATATCAGCCTTAACGACAATCTCCTTCTTCCTCGCTATGATCTGATATTTCTGAGCAATATCCTGAATAAGTTCGTTAATGAAGAACGGTTCCTTGTTAGGCGTGATTTGCTTGGCTTCCAGCTTAGAAAGCTCAAATAACTCATTGACCAAAGTCTTTAACCGCTCTGTGCTTTCCATGATGGTTTTCAAGTACTTTTCCTGCTCCTCCTGGCTAATGCTATCCTTCTTCATCATCAGTGTTTCAATGTATCCATGAATCACCGCCAGTGGTGTGCGTAGGTCATGAGATACGTTACCCACTAACTCACGCCTTAAGTTTTCCATCGATTTTAGGTTCTCGATATTTCCTACAATAGTATCGGCCATTTCATTAAAAGCAATACCTAACCCATTCAACTCATTGCCAGCCTTTAATGGAATACGAGCTTTCATATCTCCACCTTGAAAACGCCGAACAGTATCAATGATCTTGCGCAAATTTTTAGTGATAAGCCAAATGATCAAGATACCTACCACCAGGGCCGCTATTAGTGTAATGACCATGTATCTACTACCAAGCCGTAACATGTAGCTGGCGCGTAAGTATTCACTTACCGAATCATATTCTTCACTGGCTAGAACGGTATATACATACCCTATTTTCTCCCCATTTTCCTCCACCGGAGCTGCTGAAAACACTTTTTGCACACCGGGATTTCTTGGGTCATCCCCTACTACATAGATTTCACCTTCGTTTTCAATAAACTTCTCTACCGGTGCAAGATTTACAGAATCAAGTTTAACCCGTTTATAAGGAGCCACATAATTCAAAATCTTGCCGTTTGGATCTAGAATATATACTTCGATACTTGGGTTAATGGCCATCATGTGATGCATGATCTCGTCTGCCGCATCTTCTTTGATCTCACCATTGAGAAATGGCTTCACTTCGGATATAATATGATCTGCCAAGGACGCGTTGAGTCGTTGGTTTTTCTGCTGAAAATGCACTTCAGCGAGATTGTAAGTAATGAAAACATAGGTAAAACCAACGATTAAGAGGACTAGAAGGAAAGTAAATGAGATTCTCCAAAATAATCCTCCGGAGTATTTTTTATTGTTCATTGATACTGCATTTAATATTCATCATTAAACCTGTAGCCGACACCCCACGAGGTCAGGATATAGCTAGGCTTAGATATATCTTTTTCGATTTTTGCTCTGAGTCGGTTGATGTGAGAGTTGACGGTGTGCTCGTAACCCGCGAATTCGTATCCCCAAACCAGTTGTAGTAGCTTTTCTCTTGTAAAGCTTCTGCCTGGGTTAGTGGCTAATAAAAAAAGTAGATCAAATTCTTTTGGTGTCAGGTCAATGCGATCTTCACCAATCATCACCTTCCTCTTGTCCTTATCGATTTTCAAGCTGCCATATTCTAAAACATCCAGCTCTTTGTTTTCTTCCTTTTTGATCATCTGAACCCTTCGGAAGATCGCTTTTACACGGGCTATAAATTCCCTGACGCTAAAAGGTTTGGTGAGATAATCATCAGCTCCTGTTTCCAATCCAAGTATCTTGTCGATTTCTTCGGAACGAGCTGTGAGCATTAGAATGGGAGTAGCAATTTGGTTAGCACGGATTTCTCGACATATTTCTATGCCATCTTTACCCGGAAGCATCACATCAAGGATAATAAGATCAAAAGTATTGTTGATTGCCTCTTCGCATCCTTTGATGCCGTCTGCAATCATGGTCAATTCACAATTCAGATCTTTAAGGTGTATTTCTAACAAATCCTTGATATTAGGATCATCTTCAACCAATAAAACCTTTTTCATCGGGGTCAAAAGTATATTTTAAGTATCACAAAAGTATCACAGCTATAATATCGTATCTTTGGCTGTACCGATCGCGTTATGAACATAACAATTAAAAAATAGGTTTGTGTAAAAAATTAAAGTCATGTTAGTTCCATTTGAAGAAATGTCCGGTAATTCCAGGGTTTGGGTGTACCAAGCTGACAGAAAACTGACCGAAGCCGAAGAAAGTGTGATAGTGGATAAAATGAGCCAATTCATGGAACAATGGGCCGCACACGGCAAGTCTCTAAAATGTGCTTTGAACGTATTTCACAATCAATTTTTGGTGATTTCGGCAGATGAATCTTATCAAAATGCCACCGGTTGCTCCATAGATAGTATGGTTCACTTCGTTCAAGGCCTCGAAAGTGAGATTGGACTAAATTTCTTTGATCGAACAAAAGTGGCCTTTCTGTTGAATAACGAGGTTTATTTGGAGTCGTTGGGTAATATCAAGCAAAAAGTAGAGGAAGGGTTGATTGGAGAGCAAACACTTACCTTCAACAACCTTGTGGCTAATCTTGATGAATTTGATAAAGACTGGCTTGCGCCGGCCAAGAATACATGGCTGAGTAGATATTTCTAGTTGAGAGCAACATGACTTAGACCAGTATCGTTACATTATTACGCCATTTGTTGGCTTCTAACAACCATAATTTTAATTTGCTGCAAATACAGTAGAATAATATGAGAGCCCTAACCAAAGCTTCATTTTTAGTCATCATGTCAATTTTGGTGACTTCCTGTGGTGTAGAGAAGAAAATAATGAAATCCTACGTCAGAGGGGAATATCAGACCAGTATTGACCTCAGTAAAGAAGCGCTGGCCAAAAATCCAGATAATGCTAATTTGAATATCGTAGTAGCAGAATCCTATCGGCAATCCAACAGGATTAGGTTTGCAGAACCCTACTACAAGAAGGCCATAGATCGCAAGTATAAGAACGACACTATCCCAGTGGGTCTTTATTATGGATTAGCGATGAAAGCCAACGGAAAGTATAATGAGGCCAGGGAGCAACTTGATAACTATGTAGAAAAAGCAGAGGATGAAGATTATGTGAAAAAAGCAGAAGAGCAGATTCAGAATCTCGGTAGAATAGAATCAATGCTTGAAAAGGAAAGCTATTACAAGGTCAAGAACCTAGATGCGATTAATACAGCAGGTGCTGAGTATTCCCCTGTTTACAATGACGGCCAACTGTTTTTTACTTCTGCTCGAGAAAACGACAAAATCTACAAAGCAACAGGAACGCCGTATACCAATCTTTTCAAAGTCAATACACGTGGCGCTCGTGTAGATATGGCTACCGTACAAGGGCTTGGAGAAATATTCAATACGAACGACATCAACGAAGGCACTATTACTTTCTCTCCTAATGGAAAGACAGTCATTTTTGCCCGAGGAAATACAGCTAAGAGCAAAAGCAATGACCTAACTGACAGGGATGTAAACCTGTATATAAGTAGGTTCCGCAACCAGCGTTGGACTACCCCTAGAATACTGAGCAGAAATGTGAATGCACCAGGCTATTGGAATTCAACCCCTGCCTTCAGCCGAGATGGACGTACACTATATTTTGCCTCCAACAGGCCTAGAAAAAGAAAAGGCCGTGCTTTGGATACAGATATATTCTCTGCTCGTATGGACTCGAGAGGAAGGTTTGGCAAAGCGAAAAGGTTAGGATCAGAAATAAATACCTATGGTAACGAAATGTTCCCACATATTTCAGATGATGGCCATTTGTACTTCTCGTCTGACGGGCATCCTGGATTTGGAGGGTTGGATATTTATGTAGCACAGCGAAGGAACGGGCAAACCATAATTGAAAATCTTGGCAAACCAGTTAACTCTGAATCAGACGACTTTGGTATGTTCCTCTACAAGCCAGACAGAGGATTCTTTTCCTCCAACCGAGAGGGTGGTAAAGGTGATGATGATATTTACACCTTTGTCAACGAAGATCCGAACTTGCGCATTGTTAACTACTACCTCAGAGGCATAACCATGACTCATGATGAGGAAGGAGAATTGAAAGTACTGCCAAGCGTAGACGTGAAATTATTAGATTATAAGGGAGATTCATCCGAGTTGAGAACAGGAAACGATGGCAAATTCCTTTTCCGAGTTTATGAGCACGAGCATTACACTGTCGTTGGTGAGAAGAAAAGCACCAAAGTTCGTTATTTGACAACTCGGATGCCATATACCACAGTTGGTAAGTCAGTTCCTCAGGAGGAATTGACCAAGCTCGAAACCGATGTATACTTAGATACAGTTCTAGTTATAGATAAATATGATGAGGGAGTAACCTTTGTATTGGAGAATATTTACTTTGATTTTGATAGCTCGGTAATACGTGAAGACGCTGCAGATGAGCTTGACAGGCTTGTGACGCTTCTGAAAGACAATCCTCAAATTGCTCAAATCGAAATGAGTTCACACACAGATAGTGTGGGTAATGACAGATACAATGAACTCCTTTCTCAGCGAAGGGCAGATGCTACAGTTAAGTATTTAATCGAACAAGGAATTGATAAAAAAAGGTTAACAGCCAAGGGTTATGGTGAAAATCGGCCTATTGCTAGAAATACTAATCCTGATGGTACTGACAACCCTGAAGGCCGTCAGAAGAACAGGAGAACTGAGTTTCAAGTATTAAAAATCCAAGAGGTTGAGAAAGCTAATCCGGGAGGGTTTGATGAAGATCGGTTTTTTGATGACGATGATGAATCCTCGGGAGGTAGAGAACCTTAAGAGTAGAAATAATCAAATGATAAAAGCCTCCATCCGGGGGCTTTTTTTATTTTTGCCTTACTAAAATAGCCCTTATGAGCAATCGGTACGATCAAAGAGGAGTTTCCGCTTCCAAAGAAGATGTCCACAAGGCCATCAGTAAAATTGATAAAGGTCTTTTCCCCAATGCATTCTGTAAAATCGTAGAAGACAAGCTAGGAGCAGATCCAGATTATTGTACCATCATGCATGCTGACGGTGCCGGTACAAAAAGCTCACTTGCTTATCTCTACTGGAAAGAAACGGGGGATTTATCCGTATGGAAAGGCATCGCTCAGGATGCTATCATCATGAATATTGACGACCTCATCTGTGTGGGTGCTACCAATAATATTCTACTCTCTTCTACTATCGGTCGTAATAAAAGCCTGGTACCGGGCGAAGTAATAGCCGCGCTCATAAATGGTACAGAAGAAGTCTTACAGATGCTACGGGATAATGGCATTGATGTCATCAGCACCGGAGGAGAAACAGCTGATCTCGGAGATTTGGTCAGGACAGTTGTTGTTGACAGTACCGTAGTCGCACGCATGAAACGTACGGAGGTCATCTCAAATGATAATATCCAAGCCGGAGATATAGTAGTCGGTTTTGCATCATTTGGTCAGGCCAAGTACGAAGGTGAATATAACGGCGGTATGGGTAGCAATGGATTAACATCCGCACGCCATGATGTTTTTCATAAAGAGTACGCCCGGAAATATCCCGAATCATTTGACCCTCAAGTACCTGAGTCATTGGTTTACACCGGTCAATACAAACTTACCGATGAAGTCAATGATGTGCCTGTCAATGTAGGCAAACTAGTACTTTCACCAACCCGTACTTACGCCCCGATCATGGCAGAAATATTCAAGCAATATCGAAATCAGATTCACGGACTTGTACATTGTAGTGGGGGCGCACAGACCAAAGTGCTACATTTTATCGAGGGCCTACACGTGATCAAAGATAACTTGTTCCCTACACCTCCACTCTTCCAAATCATTCAGCAGGAAAGCGGAACTGATTGGAACGAGATGTATAAGGTCTTCAATATGGGACATAGAATGGAAGTGTATCTGGAAGCCCAATATGCAGAAGAGATAATCGCCATTGCGAAGAGCTTCGGAGTGGATGCTCAAATAATAGGAAGGGTCGAATCAGCTCCTAGTAAGCAGGTAACTGTGAAGAGCGTACACGGAGAATTCGTGTATCATTGATACCGGCGTAACGTGTGCATCACCTGACTTATATACCCACCGCCGAATAGGTTTACATGCACAAGCAAAGGATAAAGATTATAAAGATCAACCCGCCTATCAAATCCTTTTTCTATTGGAAAGGTCTCATCGTACGCACTGTAAAAGGATGAATCAAAACCGCCAAATAATTGGGTAAAAGCCAGTTCGATTTCACGGTTCCCATAATATACAGCTGGATCAATCAAACAAGCTTGTCCTAAATCATCCGCGATTTGATTGCCACTCCATAAATCTCCATGAAGTAGGGATGCCGGTTCTTGTAAGTTGAGTAATTCAGGCAATAGATTGAATAGTATATTGAAACTATGAACGGCTTCTTTGGGCATTTTAGCATTGTCGATTGCTAATTTCAATTGCTTCTCTAACCGTTCTGAGATAAAGAAATCCAACCACTTGGATTTGAATCTATTGGACTGGTGTAAAGACCCGATGTAATTATCATAATCTAAGCCAAATTGAGGAGAAGTATTGCGGTGAAGGTTGGCAAGAGC
The DNA here is from genome assembly GCA_039819065.1 of Bacteroidota bacterium. Classification (GTDB taxonomy): domain Bacteria; phylum Bacteroidota; class Bacteroidia; order Cytophagales; family Cyclobacteriaceae; genus JBCBSS01. The sequence continues at coordinate 18,086 of JBCBSS010000098.1, read as the reverse complement.
CCTCCCGAAGTTAGGCCAGTAGTCAGGGCTGGGATAACCACTGTTGATACATTCTAATACCAGAAAAGAAAAACCATCTTGTTCCGCATATCCGATTACTTCAGGAATACGAATGTTGTTTGAAGCAATTAAGAGCGCTAAACCCTTGGCCTCTGCTTCAAACATGCCCGGGAACTTCCGGGCGTCATTCCATTTTATGAAGAATTGTCCTGATGAAGTTTCGATGATTCCACCATTATTGATGCAACCACCAGATGAGAATTGAAAGTTGTTTAGATCAGTATTTTTAGATACCTCCCGACCCAAAATAGAAGAAACGCCTTCTTTTACATCGGGAGGTACTTGATTAAGCATATACTGGAATCTTGCTCAGCGCGGCCTCGAAATCAGCAATGAGATCTTGCGCCTCCTCAATACCGACAGAGACCCTAAGCAATTGGTCTTTTATGCCCGCTTTTGCTCTTTCTTCTGTAGTCATTTTAGAATGCGATGTTTGGGTAGGTGAGCATATCGTCGTCTCTACACCACCTAAGCTCATCGCTGAACTGACCAATTTCAAATTCTTGACCAGATCATCTGCATTACCCTTAGGCTCGAAAGAAAACATGCCAGTGAATCCATTCATTTGCTCCTTGGCCAGTTCATGGTCAGGGTGGCTTGCTAACCCAGGGTAATAAACCCTATCCACATTGGGATGATCTTCCAGGAATTGAGCAATGGCCAAAGCATTTTCGTTTTGTTGACGAACCCTTAGTGAAAGTGTTTTTAGGCTTCTTTCTAACAAGTAGCATGTTTCAGGGCTTAGACTTCCCCCAAAGTGTATGGCTCCACCCCATACCTTTTGACAAATTTCTTTAGAAGTGATCATGGCGCCACAGCAAATGTCACTATGTCCACCTAAGTACTTGGTGCCACTATGTACTACCACATCAATACCCAGATCAATTGGGTTTTGATTGATAGGAGAGGCAAAGGTGTTGTCTATCACGGTGACGATACCTTTGGACTTGGCCAAGTCAGCCACAGCCTTAACGTCAGTGATATTCATTAGTGGGTTTGAAGGAGTTTCAATGTAGATGAGCTTTGTATTCGGCTTTAGAGCCTCTTCAAAAGCATCAATCGAATTACCATCAGTGAATGAGAAATCGATCCCGAATTTCACCATTTCGTGGTTGACTGCGTGAACAGTACCACCGTATAGGTCATTTTGAAATACGGCATGGTCATCTTTTTTGAGTAGTGAAAACAACACCGTGGTAATGGCGGCCATACCTGAGCTGAAAATAATCCCGTCTTCACCATTCTCCAAGGCACAAAGCTTTTCGACCACTACCTTTTGATTGGGCGTATTGAAATACCTGGGATAAGCCTGTATTTCCGTATCCACGTAATCATAGGCCGTAGAAGGATATATTGGAGTAACCATTCCTTTAGTGGCTTCATCTTTGATCGAGCCACTGTGTACGCATTGGGTTGCTTTCGTATTCTTATTCATAATCGCTATCTATTCACACATGCTAAATAATACTCGAAAATATTTAATATTTCATTCTATTGGTACACAAGCCATTAAAAACCTGTCAAATCACTTTCACTTGACAACCTCTCCTTCTTTTTCACTTTGGAGATAGCCAGGTATAGAGTCCTTGACTTCCTGATAGAATGTGTCTACCAATTTCTTTTTCAGGTAGGTCTTATTGATTACAATACTGACCTCTCGTATAGGCTTAGGGTCTTTAAATCGCTTGATCTTGGACTGTTGGAATTTGTCAAAATCCAAAGTGGCCAACTCAGGTAGAAAAGTAATCCCACCATGTTTATCTACCATGCGCCTGAGCGCTTCCAGGGAGCCACTCTCATAGTGGAATTTGAGGTTATCGGCGGAGGTTCTACTATGACAAACGTTCAAAACTTGTTCACGGAAACAATGCCCTTCAGTCAGCAGCCACACTTCTTCAGGATCTATTTCATCGGCTTGGATCACCTGCTTATTGTAGAACTCATGTCGATGCGAAACATAGGCAAAAAACTCCTCAAAGAAAATGGGTTTGTCCACTAGTAAATCATCTTCATAGGGTGTTACCAGAATTCCTACGTCTAACGTTTCGTTTCTAAGCTTCTCAGCAATTTGTTCAGTTATTAATTCTTCCACCTGAAGTTTGATACCGGGATATTTTTCAATGAATCGGGAAATGAAAAGAGGAAGTAGGTATGGTGCAATGGTAGGAATGATCCCGACTTTAAGCTCGCCCACGATTACATTCTTTTCATCAGAAATGATCTCACTGATTCTCTTAGATTCGTTGATGACTACTTTTGCCTGCTCAATGATCCTTTTGCCGATCTCGGTAGGAGTCACCGGCTGCTTTCGACGATCGAATATGGTCACGCCAAGATAATCTTCCAGCTTCTGGATTTGCATGCTCAAAGTAGGCTGTGTAACAAAGCATTTTTCAGCTGCCTTGGCAAAATGGCGGTGAGTGTCTACCGCGATGATATATTCTAACTGTGTAAGTGTCATTTGTTTGAGCTTGAAAAGCTAGATTGGCATTATATCGATAGGTAAATAAGCACTTGTTTTTATTAGAACACAATGATAAAAACACTATGCTTATTTAAATTGATTATAAATGTTATTTCCGTCAATTTATAGTCAGATTGATTACATCTGTTTCCTTCACATAACCCTACTTTAACTCATTCTTTTAGACTAGCAGCATGCCTCGGAAAAAACAACTAGCTGATCAGGCCAAACAAATATTTGAAAGCTATTTATCTGCCAACAACTATCGCCGAACTCCTGAGCGTTATATGGTAATTGACGAGTTGTTTCTGTTAGATGAACATACCGATGTTGACAGCCTTTACTTGATCATGAAGAACAAAAATTACTCGATAAGTAGAGCTACGATATACAATACGTTGGATTTATTAGTGGAATGCGGGTTGGCGGTTAAGCATCAGTTTCAGGATAAAAGTGCACTTTATGAGCAGGCACTCACGTACAAGGATCACGATCATTTGGTCTGCAATACCTGTCGGAAGATCAAAGAATTTTCTGCCCCTAACATTGACAACATCAAAGCTCTGATAGGGGAAGAGCTAGGGTCGATGATCAAAAGCCATTCACTGGTTTTCTACGGTGATTGTACCATCACTAATTGTGAAAATAAATCTTGACTGTTAAGTAGCCTTTTTGCGGAAGAACTTTTTATAAACAGGTTTTCTATACAAGAATTGAAAGAATAGAGCCGGGTACATCAAATAATCAAATAGAATGGATGGTGTCTTGAATGAAATATCATCGACAATGGCCGTTTTTCCATTCACGTTCTTTAATATGTGCCTATGCTCCCATGCACCTAAGAAAAAAGGCAATTTAATCCCTTTATCTACAAAAAAGAATTGTTCATCATCAAGATGATCTTCAGTGATAAGACTTTCCCACGTTTGTTTGAAGAATATGAAATTGAGTTCAAGTACTACTTTATCCCCTTCTTTGGAGCCGTCAAACCGCAATAACTTCACGGGTGGAAAGGGAGGATTCAGCTTAAGAAAGAGATCTTGGTTAAATCCTTGTTTGACTTGTAGAAAATGTTGATCAACTAACGTGGTTATTTTAATTTTCATATTTGATTTTTGATAAAATTCAGTATTTGTGCCATTTGATTATTAATCTCTTAAAGAGAACGTCAATTTGATGCCTATTTCAATAACAAATAGATAATGATTTGTTTTTATAAAGTTTTTGCCGAAATCTTTAATTTTTTAAGAAAACGTTGAAAAAATTTGTTATTTTCTGCATTGAAAACAATGTTTAAACCTATAAACCCCAAATAGTTATGGCTTTTAATGGAACAGAAGGCAAGCCTATCGATTTAAGAAAAGCAAAAAGATGGACAAAAAGGTACCGAGAACAATGTCGAGAAAACGGTGAAAAAAATCCAATTAAAGCACACTTCTTTGGTTGTGATATTATTAATGATATTTTAGCGGAGGAAGGATGTAAAGGTATTCGCATCTATTATGGTCTTAATGATGACGGAGAAAAACAATTATTATTAGTCGGCGCTAAAGCAGATCACAACAATATTCTTCCTAGTGAGGTTGGTGGAAAAGATGGTGCGAGTGGAATTATTGCTGACGACTCTGCTACCTGCCCAACAGTATGTCCAGAGGGAGACGACCCCTTGGGGGATGGCTAACTTAACTTGAGTGATTATGTTACTAGGATCAATTTCTTCAAAACTGTATTATGTTTCTGTGTTTTCGGTCCTAGTACCCCTAACGATTTTTATAATTAACTGGAAGTCCAGGAATTCTTTGATTAGACTACTTGGGCTTCTTGTAATAACTTCTGCCCTCGGGGACTTTGTTCCTTTTATATCGGCACGAATTGTACCTATTTCAGGCAATCTGTACAATCTTTTTCAATTCCTTTTGCTCGGCTTAATATTTAGACGATTATTCGATAACCAAGCAATTTATAAAGTCATCAATATCTTAATGGTAGGATATATATTGCTTTGTGTTATACAATTTTTGACAGTTGGTATAGCCGTTAGAATAGAAAGTCTAAGATATTCATCGGCTTTTATTTTCATAACCTTATCACTGTGTTTTTACTTTAAGATGATTAAGGACTTAGAGGTTGAAAACCTTTTAAAATACCCTGCTTTTTGGTTTAATACCGCGATTTTGATTTATTTCTCAGGTAATCTATTCATATACATATTCAGCGAAATGCTACCCCAAACTCATCGCTTTTACATGCCAATTAATGCTGTATTTAACTCAACTAAAAACTTATTTTTTGCTTATGCATTCTGGCTGAATTACAAAAGTGAAAGAGTTGGTTTTAAGCTTTCCGTGAGATGAACGATGCTCAACAGTCTGATTTCATTCTGACCTTATTCATAGGCACCGCTGGAATGCTCCTTCTAGCAGGCGGTATTGTCTTCTTCGTATTGTTCTACCAAAAACGCATGTTAAAGAGCAAGATTGAGAAACAGGAGATGGAAGCCAATTATCAAAAGAAGCTTCTCAAAGCAACTATTGATTCTCAGGAAAAAGAGCGTGAACGAATAGCTTCTGAATTGCATGATGGAGTAGGTGCGATGCTTTCCACGGTCAAGCTATACCTCAATCTACTTAGTCCGGAAGCTTCGGCTAACCAGGAAGATGCAGAGTCCCTGACAGATACCAAAGGCCTGCTTGACGATACCATTGAAACAGTAAGAGGTATTTCTAAAGAACTATTGCCCAAGGCGTTGGAAATGTCTGGCCTTACCAAAGCGGTTGAAGAGTTGTGTGATAAAATTGATAATCCAAAAGGACTTCGAGTACGTTTTGCAGAAGAGGGTGCAGAAAAGCGTTTGGAGAAAGAGAAAGAACTTCTCGTCTATCGTATCATTCAAGAATTGATCAATAACGCCATCAAACACTCTCAAGCCCAAAAGATCGAAGTAAAAATAGGGTGGCAAAATGGAACGCTCAATCTGGCCGTAATGGACGATGGGGTTGGTTTTGATATGGATGAAGTGAACCAACGCTCAGGTAAGGACAGAGGTATTGGACTTTACACTATTGAAAACCGTGCTAGCCTTTTGAATGCGGACGTTGACTTTTCCAATAACCAAGAAGGTGGGGCTAGGATTGAATTATCAATGCAGGTTGGCTAACTTGCCTTTCAGGTTACGGTATTATGAAACTTTACATCGCTGACGATCAAACCTTATTTAGGAAGGGTATGGTGAAGCTGTTGAAGTCTTTTCGCAGCATCGAAACCATAAAGGAAGCCGATAATGGCAAGGAGATGATTGAACTGGTCAAGAAAGATCCTCCCGATGTCATACTAATGGATCTGGAAATGCCCATCATGAGTGGTATTGATGCCAGCCAACATATCCTCAACCGATACCCGGATGTTAAGATCATCGTACTTTCCATGCACAAATCTGAGCGGGTAGTTTTCGAAATGATACAGATGGGAGTACACAGTTACTTGGTAAAGAATGCTGATCCTGAGGAAGTCAAGAAGGCTATAGATGCAGTATTGGCCAATGATTTTTACTACAATGATCTCATGGCCGATGTAATGAGAAAAGCATCAATGGGCAAGATTAGCAATGACAACCCTCTCGAACAGAAAGGCGGAACGCTTACAGAGCGCGAAATTGAGATCTTGAAAATGATCTGTTGTGAGATGACGATGAAAGAAATCAGCCATCGCCTTTCACTCAGTGAAAAAACCATACATAACCACCGTTCTAACATGATGGAGAAGACTGGCGCCCGTAATACAGTTGGTTTGGTAAGGTATGCCTTTGAGAACAAACTGGTTTATATCGAAACCTAGTTCAAATGCTCATTGACAAAGTCCTGACTGTAAGACTTTATCATTTCACGCACTTCTCTGAACTGACTCATGATTTCTTCCTCAGTTCCCTTGGCTTTAGCGGGGTCAGGAAAATTATGATGTAGCTTTTCAGCTTTTCCCGGGAAATAAGGACATCGCTCTTTGGCGTTGTCGCAAACTGTGATGACATAATCAAAATCCTTATCCATGTATTCGTCAAACACATTTGATGTGTGGTTCGAAATATCGATTTCATCCTCTTTCATGGTGGAGATAGCTCGTGGATTGACCCCATGGGCTTCTACCCCCGCGCTAAAAACTTCTGCCTTGTCCCCGGCAAAGTGCTTGAGATACCCCTCGGCGATTTGGCTTCTGCACGAGTTACCGGTACATAATACTAAGACTTGCTTCATTTTTAGAATGGCTGTTGAATGGAAGTTGGTTAAATATTTCTGTTGATGCTTCTATGCATGGCAGTGGCCGTTTCGGGGCACACATCAGTAAACTGGGTTGATTTTTTCAAGCCCTCGGGAATGGTACTTCTTTGTATACTTTTAAATCCTTTTCTTGAAAAATAAGAATCGGCGCTTTCAGTAAGCAAATACAAATCGGTTACACCTCTGTCATGAGCATTGATGGAAACAACATCAAACAGTTTGTCCCCTATATGTTTGCCACGGAAATCTTTTCTCACAGACAAGGAGCGTATTAGGCCAGCTTGCTCATAAGTTTCAAGGCCCACAGCGCCAACAATAATATCATCGTCTATACAAGAACATGCCACCAAGAAACTAGGAAGGGAGGGATCAAGATCAGAGACTGGTAAGTCGACAGACTTCAAGATTTCTTTTACACTTTCGAAGTCGTCGGGTATGGCCTCCCGAATAATGATCATATCTTTTTTCATGTAGCAATAGAGGCCTTATTGAGCAATGAACCGCCTCAGATTTTTACTCCCTATCTTACCAAAGATAAATGAAATTTATCCGAAATAAAGGAAGAAGGCAATGAACTTAACGTTTTCCTAACATTGAAATGCCCTAGGCATTAATGCTTGTCTTGCATAGCTACTACCTGGCTTCCTTTATCCCCTAATCAGTTCTAACTACATCCGCAAGGCTGCTCACAGCACTCCTCGGCTGAAGCTGATGGAACACAGCAACTGCCATCTGATTTGAGCTCATAGTTGGGATCGTTAAACTCACTGTCTTCGTGAAAGTAATATACCTCCCACCTGTAGTTATCCGGGTCTGAAACCCAGAACTTATCCTGCACCGCGTAGCAACATGCTGTGCCCTTTTCTTCCAAACCAATTTCGACTTCCTGATCGATCAACGCTTTACGTTTCCCTTCTAAAGCTTCCACGGTCTGCACCTGAAAACCTAAGTGTCCAAAATTCGGCTTGATGGCTGATTTGTTTTCAATAAATGAAATGACCAAAGCAGGTTGATCAAGTTCATATTTGGCATAATTCTCTTTGACCTTATCTGCAGATTTATTGAAAAACCTATTATAAAAGTCAATCGTAGCTTCTATGTCACTGACATAATAGCTCACATGCATTTTGGGGAATGGATTTGTTCTCATAAGCATAAACTTTATTGTAATATTACGATTAATAAATTCAAATTTTTTTAGCAACAGCCGAAGTCTTCAGGCAATTTGTTAAAGAGCAACTCAAACTCTTTTTTGGCTTCCATCCACTTCGAGCGATCGATACAATAGCAAACACTGGTGCCTTCTATATTTCCCATGATAATACCTGCACTCTTCAAGGCTTTCAAATGTTGGGAAACCGTAGATTGAGAGAGCGGTAGTTCATCCACTATATCTCCACATACACAGCTATTCACTTTTAACAAGTACTCGATAATGGCGATCCTTGCCGGATGGGCAAATGCTTTGGCCAAATTGGCCATGGTGTTTTGTCCGATATTGAAGCTTTCAGTTTTAGTAGTACCCATAATTATTGTATCGCAATATTACGATAATAGCTTATTAGATTCAAAAGTTCCACATATGAGTAATTTTTTTAATTTACTCATTTTGAAAATGACAGAAAACAAACAGCGCGATAACTTGATTTGAGAGGGATAGAAAGGATATACGGCTAGCGGGTTCCGATGTCGCAACTGCGACAAGTAAGCTGTTATACGTCCCATAACTTACCGTCAAATGGGATTAAGCCGTTGAGCTTAGACCGCTAGCACATATGTTAAACAACTTATGTGATTAATTTCCTAACATTACATTTGATCAATAAAACGAACGTGATGGATAAAACTTACTATAACCCAGCCGACCTTAAGAAATTTGGAAACATATCTGAATTTGAGCCAAAACTGGCAGAAAAATTTTTTGATTGGTACGGAGAGGTATTCAAGGAGGGAGCATTAACTCCCAGAGAAAAGTCACTTATCGCGTTAGCGGTAGCACATGCTGAACAATGTCCTTACTGTATAGATGCATATACTTCTTCGTCTCTTGAGAAAGGTGCAACAGAAGAGCAGATGATGGAAGCTGTTCACGTAGCCGCTGCGATAAAAGGAGGAGCAGCACTTGTTCATGGTGTGCAAATGATGAACCAAGTGAAAAAGCTGTCCATGTAATTACTAATTTACAGACACTATGATCAAATCTTTGAGTGCAAGAGCTCATGAGCTTTCAAGCACTGATAAGCAATTACAAGTATTGAATGGTGGATTGTTTGAGGATGGCAGTCTGCCCACTTTTGAAGATAAGGTAAGTGACTTGGGTCAATATCCTCTGAAACCCAATGCAATAGAAATATTCCAAGTCAATGTAGGTTACATGTGCAATCAGGTGTGCAAACACTGCCATGTTGACGCTGGCCCAGATCGTAAGGAGATCATGACCAGGGAAACCATGCAGATGTGCCTTGATGTGATAGAAAAGACCGGTATTCACACGCTGGACCTGACAGGTGGGGCACCGGAAATGAACCCGGATTTTAGATGGTTCGTAGAAGGTGCAAATAAAAGAGGGGTAAAGGAAATAATTGTAAGATCGAATCTCACTATCATCCGGTCAAATCCAAAATACTATGACCTTCCTCAATTCTTTAGGGATAATAATGTCAGAGTAGTTTCATCTCTTCCATTCTATAATGCCAACAAAACAGACCGACAACGTGGCGATGGCGTGTTTTCTAAGTCAATTGAAGCGTTGAAAATGCTCAATGAAGTAGGTTACGGTATAGAGAGTTCAGGCTTAATCCTTGATTTAGTCTATAATCCAAGCGGGGCATTTTTGCCCACAGATCAGGGGGAACTGGAGCGGGATTTCAAGAAGCAGTTGAGAGATAATTTTGATATCGACTTTAATAGCCTCTTCACCATAACCAATTTACCCATCAGTCGATTTTTAGATTTTTTGATCGCAACTGAGAATTATGAGGAGTACATGGAAAAGCTGGTAGAAGCTTTCAATCCGGCAGCAGTACAAGGAGTAATGTGCAAGAATACTATCTCAATCGATTACCTGGGATATATGTATGATTGTGATTTCAACCAAATGCTCAATCTTAGAGTAGCACCGGAAGCCGGCCAGCACATAAGTGAATTTGACCTTGAAAAGCTATCGCAGCGCACGATTGTGACCAGTCAGCATTGCTACGGTTGTACGGCCGGTGCAGGATCTAGCTGTCAGGGTACAGTCGCCTAGAAAAGTTGATGCCGTATATCGACTTATTTTTTCAACCTTAACCTATAAACCAATTAATGTTAGAACAGATCAATGAGACAGTCCAGTTCATACAAGATAAAGGCGTAAAAAACCCACAAGTAGGAATTATTCTTGGCACCGGGCTGGGCGGATTAGCAAAGGAAATCCAAACAGAAGTTGAAATCGACTACGCTGACATTCCTCACTTTCCAGTTTCTACTGTAGAATTTCATAGTGGCAAACTTATATATGGAGAATTAGGAGGAAAGAAAGTATTAGCCATGCAAGGCCGTTTTCATTACTATGAAGGGTATACCATGCAGCAAATCACCTTTCCCGTCAGGGTAATGAAAATGTTGGGCATAAGCCAGTTACTTATTAGTAATGCGGCAGGAAATATGAGTATGGATAAGGGCTGGGAAAAAGGGCAGTTGATGTTACTGGATGACCATATCAATCTCCAACCTGAAAACCCACTAACTGGAAAAAACCTGGACGAATTAGGTCCTCGTTTTCCAGATATGAGCCAGCCTTACGATCACGATTTAAATGCTCAACTAGAACAGATTGCAGCCGATCATAATATCGCGTTAAACAAAGGTGTTTACGTGGCGGTATCTGGCCCTAACTTGGAGACCAGGGCAGAATATAGATTTCTTCACCTTATTGGTGCTGACGCCGTTGGCATGTCGACAGTACCGGAAGTAATTGTAGCCAATCATATGAGCCTGCCCTGTGCAGCCATCTCTGTACTGACTGATGATTGCGATCCAGATAATCTGCAACCAGTGGATATCAGCGAGATCATTGAGACCGCGGGCAAAGCTGAGGTAAACCTCACCAAACTTTATGTAGAACTAATAAAAGCACTGTAGAAGATGGAAACTTATTTGGAGACCACTAAAGATGTATACAAAAAAGCGGCAGAAAATCCCGATGTAGGTTTGTGCTGTACCACTACTCCTATTTGGCAGTTACCAGGATTGGATATACCCAAAAAAATGCTGGACATGAACTATGGGTGTGGTAGCACAGTCAACCCACGCGATTTGGTTAACGATCCCAGGATTTTGTATGTCGGAGTTGGTGGTGGTATGGAACTACTGCAATTCGCCTACTTTAGCCGCCAGAAAGCCGGAGTAGTTGGTGTTGACGTCGTGGATGAAATGCTAGAAGCCAGCCAACAGAACTTCAAGGAAGCAGAAACATTAAATCCGTGGTTCAAATCTGAGTTTGTAGAACTAAGAAAAGGCAATGCGCTTAGTCTACCAGTAGAAGACGAGTCGATTGATGTGGCAGCTCAAAACTGCCTTTTTAATATTTTCACCAAAGAAGACCTCAAATTAGCCCTGGCAGAAATGTATAGGGTGCTCAAGCCTCATGGACGGCTGGTGCTCTCTGATCCAACTTGTGAACAGGATATTCCTGAAAACTTGAGAAATGACGAAAGACTGAGAGCACTTTGCTTGAGTGGTGCCTTACCTCTACAAGAATACATCGATATGATTACCAGTATTGGCTTTGGCACCATAGAAATCAGGGCCAAGCGACCTTACCGCATACTTGATACCGGCCACTATGATACTGCCGAGAATCTATATATCGAAAGTGTTGAAGTATGTGCTATCAAAGACCCAATGCCTGAAGATGGACCATGTGTTTTCACAGGAAAAACGGCGATTTACTTTGGCGATGAAGAATATTTCGATGATCATAAAGGACACGTTTTAATGCCCAATCAACCATTATCTGTTTGTGATAAGACGGCAGGGAATTTGGGAGACTTGGGTCGCGAAGATCTTTTCATTTCTGAGTCCACCTATTTTTATGATGGCGGTGGATGCTGCTAATGATTGATAAAATTTTGAAGTATCTTTCAGCGCTCATTGAGCGCTGATTTTGTTTTAACCCATTCCGATTATTAAATGGTTTCAAAAGTCCCGGTGGCCCCTGAAGGGCTGGAGCTATCTCGCATTATATTAGGCATGTGGCGGTTGGCCGATCAAGACCTATCTACCGATCAAGTGATCGAATTGATAGAATATAGCCAATCCTTAGGTGTTACCTCTTTCGATCACGCCGACTTATATGGCGACTATACCTGCGAGGGTATTTTTGGTAAAGCACTAAAAGAAAAGCCAGCACTGCGTGATGACATGCAAATCATTTCTAAGTGTGGGATAAAACTCATTTCCAAAAATCGACTAGAGCACGAAGTCAAATACTATGATACAAGCAAAGCGCATATCACCTGGTCGGTAGAAAACTCACTCAAAGAACTCAATACTGACAGATTGGATTTGCTTTTGATCCATAGGCCTGATCCATTAACTGACCCTGATGAGGTAGCTGAGGCCTTCGTGAGTTTGCAAACGTCAGGAAAGGTGTTGCACTTTGGCGTGTCCAATTTCACCCCATCTCAATTCGACTTGCTTCAATCCAGGTTGCCAATGCCATTGGTCACTAACCAAATAGAATTATCACTTATCCATTCTGATCCGTTTTTCGATAGTAGTGTAGACCATATGTATCAACACCATGTTGCACCAATGGCTTGGTCTCCTTTAGCCGGAGGACGACTGTTCGGTACGGATACACAAGCAATAGCGCTAAGAGAGAAGATTGAGACACTGGCAGGCAAATACAACTGTTCTATTGATCAGATACTAATTGCATGGCTGTTGAGACACCCATCTGGTGTGCTGCCGGTAATAGGTACCGGTAAGCTGGAAAGAATAAAATCGGCAGCTGGAGCACTAAGTATCGAATTGAACAGACAAGACTGGTTTAGGATGCTTGAATGGGCCAGGGGAGAGGAAGTGCCCTAGCAAGAAACAAGTGCTTTTGTATTTTACTTATGTTACTAAACAAACTATAGGTCAAATTTGTCTTTTCCTTAAATCACACCTAAATCAATGCTCAAAGAAGAGGAAGTTGGATTAACCTTACCGGAAGGCGATACCGATCAATACGATAGTACTGGTTATGAACAGATAGAGGTGATCGGGGCAAGGGAGCACAACCTGAAAAATATTTCAGTGAGCTTCCCGAGGAATAAACTTGTCGTTATCACGGGTATCAGTGGTAGTGGAAAGTCCTCTTTGGCCTTTGATACAATCTATGCAGAGGGACAAAGGCGCTACATGGAGAGTTTTTCTGCCTACGCCAGATCCTTCATTGGTAACCTTGAAAGACCGGACGTAGATAAGATCAACGGTCTAAGCCCGGTAATTTCTATAGAACAGAAAACTACGTCTAGAAACCCCAGGTCTACAGTAGGCACGGTCACAGAAATCTATGATTTCATGAGACTCCTTTACGCCAGAGCCGGTGAAGCCTTTTCGTATCTGACAGGAGAGAAAATGGTCAGGCAATCTGAAGACCAGATTCTGGACCACATTATCAATAACTTTTCCGAACGTAAGCTCACACTATTAGCGCCAGTCGTTAAGGGTAGAAAAGGGCATTATAGAGAGCTGTTTCAGCAGATCAGAAAGCTCGGGTATGGCAAGGTAAGGGTTGATGGCGAGGTACTTGACCTCGTACCCAAAATGCAAGTCGACCGCTTCAAGATACACGATATTGAATTAGTGGTGGACAGGATCAAGGTGGATGAGAAAGACAAGTACCGGATCGGCCAATCCATTAAAACATCACTAAAAGAGGGAAAAGGTGTGATGATGCTCCTCGATGAGAGCGGCAAGACACACCATTTCTCTAAGTACCTCATGGATCCTAAAACGGGATTGTCTTACGACGAGCCTGCGCCGAATAACTTCTCATTCAACTCACCTTACGGTGCATGCCACGTATGTAATGGTCTGGGTGTAATTGAAGAAATTACTGAGGAATCGGTTATTCCTGATAGAGAACTTAGTATCAGCAGAGGAGGGATAGCACCTTTAGGAGAATACCGGGACATTTGGATATTTAAGAAAATAGAGGCCATACTCAAACGCTTCAAAGCCAATCTTTCTACCCCCATCAAGAAAATACCGAAAGAAGCACTTCATGTACTCCTCCACGGAGATGACGTACCTGTGGCAGTAGAATCTGTCAAGTATCCAGGTACGGATTGGCAGACCAAGTTTGAAGGGATTATCAATTTCTTAAAGAAGCAAAAAGAAGGAGGATCAGAGAAGATTCAAAAATGGGTCAACGACTTTACCATCGTAACCGTATGTCCAGAGTGTAATGGAGCAAGACTGAAGAAGGAATCACTACACTTTAAGGTTGCGGATAAGAATATTGCCGAATTGGCCGAATTAGATATTAAATCCTTGGGAGCCTGGTTCTCGAACATAGAAGACTCTTTAAGTGATAAACAAAATAGAATAGCGGCAGAAATACTCAAGGAGATACGTAAGCGTATTGGCTTTCTATTGGATGTAGGTCTCGATTATCTACATCTCAACAGACCGCTTAAAACACTTTCTGGTGGAGAAGCTCAAAGGATCAGATTGGCCACTCAAATAGGTACTCAACTAGTAGGGGTACTCTATATTCTCGATGAACCAAGCATAGGTTTACACCAACGAGATAATGTAAAGCTCATAAAAGCACTTAAGGATTTAAGGGATTTAGGCAATTCGGTGATCGTGGTAGAGCACGATAAAGATATGATGCTTGAATCTGATTATATCATTGATATTGGACCGGGTGCGGGCCGTCATGGTGGTCAAATTGTTGCACAGGGTAATCCGGTTCAGTTCATGGCTCAACCTACTATTACGGCTGATTACCTGGAAGACAAGAAAAGGATAGAAATCCCTAAAAAGAGAAGGGAGGGGAATGGTCAGTTTTTGAAGCTTTTCGGTGCCAATGGCAATAACCTGAAGAAGGTTGATGTCTCATTGCCTCTGGGTAAAATGATTTGCATTACGGGCGTTTCTGGAAGCGGAAAGTCGACTTTAATTCACAATACGCTGTTCCCTATCTTGAATCAACATTTCTATCGTTCTAGAACCACCCCCCAGCCTTACGATAAGATAGAAGGCCTAGAGCACTTGGATAAAGTAATAGAGGTTGATCAATCGCCAATTGGCAGAACACCGCGTTCCAATCCAGCCACTTACACCGGAGTGTTTTCCGATATCCGCTCATTATATGCCGAGCTACCAGAATCTAAAATCAGAGGATATAAACCTGGCAGGTTCTCTTTCAATGTAAAGGGTGGAAGATGCGAGACTTGTGAGGGTGCTGGCGTGAGACTTATCGAGATGGACTTTTTACCTGATATACATGTACCTTGTGAAACATGTAAGGGCAAAAGGTACAACCGTGAGACGCTTGAGGTACGCTTCAAGGGTAAATCCATTTCTGATGTGCTGGAAATGACGGTTGAAGATGCTGTGGAGTTTTTTGAGAACCAACCCAAAATCCAACGTCGCATCAAAACCCTAAATGACGTAGGTCTGGATTATATCACACTAGGCCAACACGCTACTACCTTATCAGGAGGAGAGGCGCAAAGAGTGAAGCTGGCTACCGAGCTTTCTAAAAAAGATACTGGTAAGACATTCTATATCCTTGATGAGCCTACTACCGGGCTGCACTTTCAAGACATCCAACACCTGCTCGATGTACTGAATCGATTAGTGGATAAAGGCAATACTGTATTGATTATTGAACATAACATGGATGTGATCAAAGTGGCGGATCATGTTATTGACTTGGGACCAGAAGGAGGAGAAAAAGGAGGAGAAATAGTAGGTAACGGGACGCCTGAAGAGGTGTCAAAAATTAAGACAAGCTATACTGGGAAATTTCTGTCGAAAGAACTGAAGGGCTATAAATAGAGAGGGTGGTACACTAGGAGTATACCACCACTCATTCAACCAAAACCTTGAAAATTATCAACTATGAATTAATTGTACTTTTATAATCGAAATACCAATAAAAAAGTTTCTTTTATTTGAATTTTTTAAGATCACCTCTCATTTTTTTGAAGTTAGAAAAGAACATATTATATGGAAATCGACAAGAAAGACCTCATACCAGTACCAAGCTCTGTCAACCCTAGGCTAATCATAATCGGCGGAGGATTTGCTGGCATCAAAATCGCGAAAGGATTGCGCAAGGCAGGTTTGCAGGTTGTCCTTTTCGATAGAAACAACTATCATACTTTTCAACCATTATTATATCAGGTCGCTACGGCCGGTCTAGAACCAGATTCTATTGCCGGCCCGCTCAGGCAACAACTAGAAAGTTATAAAGACTATTACTTCAGAATGGCTCAGGTATTTGGTGTTGATCCTGATAAAAAAGTCATATTCACCGAAATCGGCGCACTAGATTACGATTATCTGGTGATAGCCTGTGGTTCTAAAACGAACTACTTCGGTAACGAGTCTATCATGGAAAACAGCTTTCCATTAAAACAAATACCTCAGGCTCTCGATTTGAGAAGCCATATTTTGCAGAATTTTGAGGAAGCGGTGATTACACGAAGTGGTGAAAAGCTTCAGAGCCAAATGAATGTTGTCATTGTTGGGGGAGGACCAACAGGTGTGGAAGTGGCCGGAGCACTTGGTGAACTGAAGAAGAACGTTCTACCTAAAGATTATCCGGAGCTCAACCTTGAGCGCATGAAGATCTACCTCGTTGAAGGACAAGGAAGGTTATTGGGAGGTATGTCCGAGGTTTCAGGAGAAAGGGCACTGAAATATCTTAAACGTTTTGATGTAAACGTGAGATTGAATACACTAGTTAAATTCTACGATGGGGTAAAAGCCACCCTGGATGATGGAACAGAGATAGAAACACACACTTTGGTTTGGGCTGCTGGCGTAGAGGGTAATATTATTGATGGTCTTGATGAAAGCGCCATAGAAAGGGGCAGAATCCTCGTTGATCATTTTAACCGTGTCGTTGGATATGATGATATATTTGCTGTGGGTGACGTAGCCATGATGAAAGATGATGCGCATCCGAGTGGGCACCCGATGCTGGCACAAGTGGCTATGCAGCAAGGAGATAATCTAGCCCATAACCTCAAGAAGCTGATCAAGCATGAGGCTATGAAACCATTCTCTTATAATGACAAGGGCTCAATGGCTACGATTGGTAGAAACAAAGCGGTAGTTGATCTATCAAAAAACCTGAAGTTCGGCGGTTTCTTCGCATGGTTACTCTGGATGTTTATTCACCTGATATCCATTATTGGACTGAGAAATAAACTGGTCATATTCAGTAATTGGGTTTGGAACTACTTCACTTATGATCGCGGCACGAGACTGATCATTCGCCGCTTCACACCAAAATTCAAAATAAGATCTGAACAAGCTAAATGAGTACCAATCAGATTTATTATATCGGAGGCTTTGCGGCATTGGCCTTTGCAGTGTACCAGGTTTCGCGAGGAGCGTATGACGAATTTATACTTTATGCTTCATCAGGTCTAGCCTTTCTCACTATGGTACTGGTAAGGCAAGATCGGTTTCCACAATACCGTAAAGTTCTCAACATTGTAGCATGGGTATTTATCTTGTTGGCAGCGTTTTCTCTTTTGGTGCTGTTCAGAAACGATTTCAGAAGTTAAAGTCGATTTAAAGTTCTACCTACTTTAGAATTCACCAGCCCATTTATACCGAACCTCACCCTTTTGTCAAAATTTAGAATTGGCGAATGCATAAATCCTTATTTTTGAGGTTATTGCGGATGATAATACATGAATAAAACCAAACTATATTGGGGGCTACAAATCGGTGGATGGTCGATTTTTGCACTTTTCCAAATAGTACTCATCTACCTTGTCAACCCCCAAAGCACCCGTAATGACTATATCTTTTTTATACTCGAAGGTATAGTCTTTCTACTGGTGAGCCATGGTTATCGGAACCTTATAAATCGGTGGAACTGGAAAGAGCTCGGAATGGCTAAGCTTATTCCTAGAGCCCTACTGGCCATAGTTATACTTGCGTTTATTCTCTATCTATTGAGAATACCTATATCCTACCAAATCAATAATACAAACCAATAAGTCAAAGAAAGCCCGAATGCATTTTCAAAAGTAATTTCCTCTGGGTCGTATTTAGAGATAGGG
>JBCBSS010000097.1:0-30142 GCA_039819065.1 Bacteroidota bacterium | reverse complement strand
ATTAAGCTGTGATAACATAGGCGCCTTTAGAACAGGTATACTGACCCAAGTTTGTATTATCCCGATCATAAGTATGGTAGGGCACTTCATCACATTTTTACACTGAAATAATTATTATTGCGTTAATTTCATTCTTTGGTTATTTCAGAATTCACTAGCACTTTATTTAAGCTTATTAGTCAATGGAAGATACACTGGCACAAGACAAGAAAAAAGAACATCAGGAGAAGATAAAGCAGGTCTTTCATGAAGTGGGCAAAGTTGTTGTCGGCCAAAAGGATTTAGTAAACCGGCTCATGGTGGGTTTATTTACCCAGAGTCACATTCTATTAGAAGGGGTTCCGGGGCTAGCAAAAACCCTTACTGTAAGTACACTGGCAGATGTACTTCACCTTGACTTTCAGAGAATTCAGTTCACTCCTGATCTTTTACCAGCCGATCTTATCGGAACCATGATCTACAACCAAAAGCAAGGTAATTTCGAGGTAAAGAAAGGTCCTATTTTTGCTAATATCATTCTGGCAGATGAGATCAACCGCTCGCCAGCTAAGGTGCAATCTGCCTTATTGGAGGCCATGCAAGAAAAGCAAGTGACCATAGGTGAAACGACTTTTGATCTGGATAGACCATTCCTTGTCTTAGCCACTCAGAACCCTGTTGAGCAAGAGGGTACTTACCCGCTACCTGAAGCACAGGTGGATAGGTTCATGATGAAAGTGCATGTCGAGTACCCTTCCAAAGATGAGGAGCTGGAGATCATGCGCAGAATGTCCAATCTGCAATTCGATAAAACGGTACAAACTGTTCTTACCAAAGAAGACATTTTTGCGATCCGTGATGAAATCAACCAAACCAACATTTCCGAATCATTAGAACGGTACATTATTGAGTTGGTTTATGCCACCAGAGACCCGAAGGAGTACGGTTTGGACGGATTGGTTAAATACATACAATTTGGTGTTTCCCCAAGAGCCAGTATTAATCTTAACCTTGCTGCAAGAGCGATTGCCTTTTTCGAAGGTAGGGAATATGTCTTACCCGAAGACATCAAAGACATTGCTGTAGATGTACTCAACCATCGATTGATCCTCAATTATGAGGCCGAAGCTGACAATGTCGACGCTAAGCAGATCATCAAGGAGATTCTCAATAAAGTTCCAATTAACAATTAGGTAATATCTAGTTCATCAGAGTTTGTTCGTTTTTAACATCGCACAGCGCTGATCACTCCTTCTTACCGTAATATACCGATGAACCTTTTAATTTAAGGTTAACAGCCTTGGTTTGACTTTAACAATTTGGTAATAGAGCCATCCGCTTCACTTAACAATAAATACCCACTTTTGCCCAAAAATTGTATCGTTTTAAACCAAAACACTTACGTAATGAAGAAATTATTTTCAATTTTTTTATCAGTAGGTATTCTTTCGCTACTCATTCTTTCTTCTTGTGGCGACGATGAAGAACCTATAATCACAAATCCTGATGCTCCTACAGTAACGGCTCCTGCTGCACAAACTGCTGACGTCGGTGCTACTGTTACATTGACTTTTACTACTTCTGTACCTGGTGGTGTAGCTTCTGTAGCAGTAACTGAGACGGGTGGAACTACCACCACTGATGCACAGCCTGCTGCTGGTGCTACATCAGGAGATGTTGAAGTAACATTCACCGCCGGAACTACTCCTGGTGCTGGTTCAGTAACTGTAACAGTAACTGACGCAAATGGCCTAAGTGATGATGCTACCGCGGTTGTGAGTATTACAGAGCAAGGTGTTACTTTCACAGTTACTCCTAACAACGAATTCAGAGGTCCTGATGAAGATAATACTACAGAGTATCCTCAAAATGTAGTTACAGGTGTTATCAATCAAGATTTCACTTTCACGAATGATGTAGTATGGATTCTTAATGGTAGAGTAGTTGTAGGTAATGGCGCTACTTTGACTATCGATGAGGGTACTATTATTAAGGCTGGTGAAGGCCAAGGTGCTACTTCTTCAGTACTTCTTGTAGCCAGAGGTGGTACATTGATGGCTGACGGTACAGCTACTGAGCCAATCATCTTCACATCAGTTCAAGACAATATCAACCTTCCTGGCCTAGCTTTCTGGGATGGTACTGACAATGGTGCCGCTAGTATTGTAGCTGACGGTGACGGATTCACAAGTACACTTCCTATAGAAAGCACTATTGGACTTTGGGGTGGCGTAGTAATTTTGGGTAACGCTCCTATCAGTTCTGGTGGTGGTGAAGAAAACCAAATCGAAGGAATTCCTGTATCAGATGTCAACGGTCTTTACGGTGGTAGCGATGCTATGGATAACTCTGGTTCATTGACTTATGCTTCTATCAGATTTACTGGTACTCAGTTAGGCCCAGGCAATGAACTTCAAGGATTGACGCTTGGTGGTGTAGGTTCTATGACAACTATCAACTGGGTTGAGTCAATCAACAGTGCTGATGATGGCATCGAAATTTTCGGTGGAACTGTTAACGTTAGCAACTTCATCGTATATGCTCCAGATGATGACGGATACGATCTTGATGAAGCTTACGCTGGAACTATAGATAACTTCCTTTACATTGCCTCTCCTGGTAGTGGTGGTGGTTTCTCATTCGATAGCGACCACGCTCTTGAATTAGACGGCCCTGAATCTACTTTAGACGGCCAGTCAGTATTAGTTAATGGCTCTCTTCAAGGAGGTGACAATGACGAGTTCGCTGACTTAAGAGACGGTATGCAACTTGATATCAGCAACTGCTATTTCTTCAACTTCCCTTCAAACAACAGATTTGAAATAGATGGAGATGAGTCGGCTGCTAACTTCAACGCAGGTGGTGCCACTGGTATAGTAATCTCTGATCTTGAGTTCAATGAAGCCCACACTGATGGTGGTACTTTCTCAATGATCAGCGAAATCTTCGGTGAGTCTGGTACTGATGGCACACTCACTAACGCTAACACAACTATCTTTACCAACGGTGCTTCTTTAGTAACAGGTTCTAATGATCCTACAGTTGGCGCTAACTTGATGCCTTTCCTTTCAGGATGGTCATACTCAGCTGCTCTAACTAACGACTTTGAAGATTTTACTAGTATCAACTAGTACTTCAGCATTATAGCAACATGCCCGTAAGCTTAATCTTACGGGCATTTTTTATATTTGCACCCATTTACCAAAATGAAATTATGAGAAATTACCTCTATTCGCTTCTGCTGTTGCTTTTTGCTTCACAAACGTTACAAGCTCAGCAAGGAACAATTCGCGGTACTGTAATAGAAGACGCTACAGGTGAACCGCTAATTGGTGTTACGGTTATCATAGAAGGAACAGCCACAGGAGCCGCTACTGATTTGGATGGCGCATTTGCGTTTAAAGCTGCCCCTGGCACCTACAACATTCAAGCTTCTTTCATATCTTTTGAAACAGTAACTGTTCAAGGAGTAGTTGTAACTGCGGGAGAGGTAACTAACGTTGGTACAATCAGATTAGGAGAATCGGCAGAACAACTCGAGGAGGTTGTTATTTCGGCAGAAGCGGTTAAAACAACTGAAGCGGCTCTGCTAACAATAAAAAGAAAATCCCCCAACCTTCTGGATGGAATCTCTTCAGAGACTTTCAGCAGAATTGGCGACAGTGATGCAGCCGGAGCCATTAGACGTGTCCCCGGGGTTTCGATACAAGGGGGACAGTATGTTTTTGTACGCGGTTTAGGGGATAGATATACCAAAACCATCGTAAATGCTGTAGAGGTACCTGGTCTAGACCCCGATCGAAATGCTATTCAAATTGACATTTTCCCAACTAATGTCATAAACAACATAATCGTATTTAAGAATTTCACACCTGACCTTTCCGCAGACTTTGTTGGTGGTACGGTGGATATAGAAACTGAAGACTTTCCGGATGAGAAGAAAATAGACCTGTCGGTTAGTTTTGAGTTCAATCCTGATATGCACTTTCAGAATAACTTCCTTACTTATGACAGAGGTGGTACAGATTTTCTAGGTTTTGATAATGGAGACAGAGAGCTTCCTTTTGATGCTGTCAACGATCAAATCCCAGCACCAAGCTTCACTGATCAAACCGTTAATCAGGAAATCAGGGATATAACCTTAGATTTTAATAGTAACATGGCCGCCAGAATGGCGACAAGTGGCCTCAATGGAAGCTTAAGCTTTTCTGCCGGAAACCAAATTGAAAAGGAAAAAGTAACCTTAGGTTATATTGGTGCTTTTGGTTATCGAAACACAACCCAATTTTTCGAAGATGCGATAGACGCAACGTTCGAAGTTTTCCAAGATGCTTCTAATCTTGAATTAGAAAGACAGCAGTTATTTCAAGGCCCAATAGGAATTAATGATGTTCAACTCAGTGGTCTTTTAGGAGGTTCCATCAAAACAGATAATTCCAAATTTAGAGTCCAAGGAATGCACATCCAAAACGGAACTAGTAGAGCCGGCCGTAGATTTAGAGATAGACAAGGTGAGAACTTTAATACCGCAATTGTGGATGTTCTTGAATATTCTGAGCGCTCACTAACTAACTTTCTCATAGCAGGAGAGCATTATCTTCCGGGAAGCGATTCCGAAATATCCTGGAGACTTTCTCCTACTTTTGCCACAGTAAATGACCTTGACCTTCGTATCACTCCTTTCAGCTTGGACAACGATCCTCCTGAAATTGATGAACAAGAGACTGGTGAGCCTAATAGATTATGGCGTTTATTGGATGAGCAAAACTATGTGGCTAAAGTTGATTATACTAAGAACTTTCAACTCAGAGGCTTACCTTCCAAATTCAAAGGCGGTCTGAGCAATATATATAAAGAGCGTGATTTTGAACTACCAAGTTTCTTTCTTGATATCGTTTCTAATCAAGACGGTCTTAATCTCAATGCTGACCCAGACAGACTCTTGGCCCTTGACAATATCTTCACCGTTGATAGGCAAGGTGTAGCAATACAAAATAACTCCGCCAGATCAAACTCATATAGAGGTAGAATGAATACTTTCGGAGCCTATGTGATGGGCGAATTAGGCATTACTGAAAAATTAAAGTCAGTAGTTGGATTACGTGTTGAACAGTATGACCAGTGGTATACAGGTAACAACCAAGCCGGTAATATTCCTGATAACCCTGCGGGTATTGTATTAGAAGACGAGAACATTCTTAGCTCATTCGAATTATTCCCTTCTGTGAATTTAATCTATTCTGTAATCGAAAACTCTAACCTTAGAGCATCCTACTACAGGACTATCGCAAGACCTTCATTCAAAGAAAAGTCTTTTGCCGAAATACAAGACGTATTGACTGGTTTCACCTTCATTGGTAATATCGATTTGATCGAAACCAACATTAACAACTATGATTTAAGGTGGGAGTACTTCCTAGAAGGTGGCCAAACTATATCAATTGGTGGTTTCTATAAAACACTGCAAAACCCAATTGAAATTGTAAGATCTAGCACTGATGCCAGAAATATCATACCTCGAAATGTAGGAGATGGTGAGATCATTGGTGTTGAGCTTGAGGTAAGGAAAAATCTCGATTTTATCTCTCCGGCATTTGAAAACTTCCTTATCAGCGCTAACGTAACGTATACAGATTCTCAGATAGATATTGATGCCGAAGAACTCGAAGATAGACAGCAAAGAGCCCGTGAGGGAGAGACAATATCCACAACTCGTGAGTTCTTAGGCCAGTCTCCTTTGATTACGAATGTTTCGTTGAACTATAATAGCTTTACTAATGGATGGCAAGGCTCTTTAGCGTTCAATCGTCAAAGTAGCACACTGGCTGTTACAGGTGGTAACTTCGCTCCGGATACGTTTACTGTCCCTTTCAATAGCTTGAACTTGAACGTCTCAAAGGCTTTTGGTGTAGACCAGAAGAATACAATTGGTTTAAGGGTCACGAACGTTCTAGGAGATATTCAAGAACGAGAGTTCGTTTCTTTTGGAGACATTACAGGTATTGAAACTTCACGCGATCCTGGCACAGGTTTTAGAATCAAGTATTCCAGAACTTTCTAGATAAAAACAAATTATACATTTTCGAACCGCTTCAGTAAATGGAGCGGTTTTTTTGTTTACAGTCACAAGTTCTAAGGAGTGGTTCGGCAGAATATGTACATCTCAGTATCATCTCTCCTCTGCATAAATTATGATGACCAAACTTATAAAACAACCGGCCCAAGTGATCCCAGCACCGGTCGAATTACCCTCTCCAACAACCCCACTATAGAGACAATAGCAGTTATTACACCTAGTATCAACAAAACCCCTTTGATCATCTCACTGTAGTAACTTAGTCAATTGGCTAAGCTAAATGGTTCTAGTCTATCAAGCAACAAGCTCAAAACAAATCGACTTTGAAGATTAGTCCCCTAACCAAGCCTTGAAATCTGAGGCTTTTTCGCTGCTCACGGTGACAGGTTCTTCAGTGGGATAGGATAGTTCTATTAACAGCTTCCCTTTGTGGTACTTGTGGACTTTCTTGATGGCCGGGAAGTGGATAATGAATTGTCGGTTGGCGCGGTAAAACCGCTCAGGGTCTAACTGTTGGGTGAGTTCATCGAGGTTGAAGTCCATAATGTGATGGCGGTTGCCATTGGTGGTCAAGTGTACCACACCATTGCGCATCTGAAAGAAGGCAATGTCACTAGTTTCAACTGATAAGAGTTCATCACCCTTCTTGACCAAAAACCTGGTTTTGTATTTCTTGTCGTCCAGCCGTATTTGGCGAATCAGTGCATTCAAATCCGGGGTGCTGGTCTGTGTGCCGTTACCGAACGCATTTCTAAGGTTTTCATATTTAGCAAGACTAGCTGCCAATTCCTCTTTTTTGATAGGCTTTAACAGATAGTCCACACTATTCACCTTGAAGGCTCTCAACATGTATTCATCGAAGGCAGTGGTGAAAATAACGGGCTTATTAACTGTAACTGCATCAAATATCTCGAAGCTGAGACCATCGCTAAGCTGGATATCCATAAAGACCAAATCTGGAAGGGGTTGGGATTCAAACCATTTAATGCTTTCCTCAACACTGTCCAGTACATCCACGATTTCGATCTCAGGATTGATTTCCTCCAATACCTTTTGCAGTCGTCGAAAAGCAGGAGCCTCATCTTCTACTATTAATACCCTCATACACCGGGAGCCATCAGTTTATGTGCCTCTTTTTTGATATTGAGTAGTGGCACTGAGACGAGAAAATTACCATTGCCAGAAGCTACTGCTATATCATGCTGACCGAAGTAGGCATAGCGTTTTCTGATATTGGATAAGCCGGTTTTGGTAGACTTTTCGATTACGTTTTTCTTCTGAAGGTTATTCTTAACCACAATGTTGTTATTCCTGTCTACATAGATATCTATTTGGAGAGGGTGTGATTTCGAAATCCTGTTGTGTTTAATGGCATTCTCCAATAGAATCTGTATAGTAAGTGGTGCTATACTTTGACTTAAGTGGGATTCATCTACATTGAAATGTGTGTGCAGATTCTCAGGGTAGCGAATCTTCAACAAGAAAATATAGCTTTTAGCGAATTCCAGTTCTTCACTTAAGCGAACTACTTCCTTATCCTTGTTTTGTAGAATATATCGATATACTTCCGATAGTTTTTCCGTGAATTCAATAGCTATCTTACCATCCTCACTAATGAGGGTTGTAAGCGTATTAAGGCTATTAAACAAGAAGTGCGGACTCATTTGATTCTGAAGCACTTCGAATTGCGTTCTCACCTGTTGGTTTTTAAGTGCTTCATTGAGTTGTATGCTCTTCTTCCACTGTTCGAAGAAATAAACATTCTCATAGATCGACCCTATTCCAAAGGCCGCAGCATAGTTTATCACCGCATGGTCAAATACAATGGCGGGGTTTGTTACTTCTTGCCAGGTCTTATAGTTAAATATCAGACATAAAAGCGGGTCGCCAATGGTCATGAAAACGATTAAGGTAATTACAGTAAGAATGAGGCGTCTTGGTGTCTGCCGGATTTGAGGAAATTTTCTCCGAAAAAACATAAAAATCGTAAAAGCCCCATTCCAAAACACGAGGGTAAAGGTGGTTGCCACAATATACTTTTGAAGGAGACTTTCACCAACTTCCCTTTCGTGTACGAAAGTCATTAACAACCCCATCAATGGAATACCTATCCATCGTACGTGAACTTCTCTCAACTTTATGTTTCTCAGTATTGTCATAGAAATCTATATAAATTAAGAAAATAACCGGTAAGGATGGAATCATCCCTTGGCCCAAACCGGAAAAACGGACAGTGAAACCGGCATATCTGTTGCCCAAACCCAAAATCATAACACGCTAATCGTAAAAAGGGTTAAACCAGCGATAACACTGCTTCATATTACTTATCCTCCTGCTCACTTTGATTGACATTCTTTTAAAAGGTGCATTGAAATAGCTTCAAACCAACAAAACGAAAATGTCATGAATAAACTTTCTGTACTTACGCTTATTTCTTGCTTGTTGCTTTGGAGTGTATCAGTTTATGCTCAGACACAGACAGTCAAAGGCCAGGTAGTCGACGCGCAGGCTGATTATCCCCTTATTGGTGCCTCGGTAATCCTGTTGGGCTCTGATCCGATTATTGGTACTGTCACTGATCTGGAAGGAAATTTTCGCCTTGAAAACATACCAGTAGGCCGTCAAACACTGGCTGTTCAATATATAGGATATAAAAGTATCACTCTACCTAATGTATTAGTGACAGCGGGTAAGCAAGTGGTATTAAATATTAAGCTGGAGGAATCTGTAGAGAAGTTGAACGAAATAGTAATAACAGGAGAGGCAGATAAAGACCTACCGCTTAACGACCTAGCAAAAGTCAGTGCCAGAACTTTTA
The DNA here is from genome assembly GCA_039819065.1 of Bacteroidota bacterium. Taxonomy (GTDB): domain Bacteria; phylum Bacteroidota; class Bacteroidia; order Cytophagales; family Cyclobacteriaceae; genus JBCBSS01. Next base: position 21,269 of record JBCBSS010000097.1, on the reverse strand, counting down.
GTCTTGAAGAGGTAACTCGCTTTTCAGGTGGCCGTAATGATGTAGCGCGGTTGGCGACTTCTTTCGCCGGAGTAAGTGCGCCTGACGATTCGAGAAATGACATTGTTGTACGAGGTAACTCTCCGGTCGGACTGTTGTGGAGAATAGAAGGTATTCCTATCGCTACAACGAATCACTTTTCTACTTTAAGTACTACAGGAGGACCCGTCAACGCACTGAATACCAATTTGTTACGTACCTCTGATTTTCTAACCGGCGCGTTCCCGGCGGAATATGGTAATGCCAATGCAGCCGTCTTTGATGTGAACTTCAGAAATGGTAATACAGATAAGTATGAATTTACGGCTCAAATGAGCGCATTTAGCGGCTTGGAGTTATTGGCCGAAGGCCCATTGAACACGAGAAATGATGCTTCTTTCGTAGCTTCCTATCGATACGGTATAGCCAGTCTTGCTGCCACCGGAACTAATGCCACACCTTTCTATCAAGACTTTTCTTTCAAAGTGAACTTAGGGCAAACCAAACTGGGTAAGTTTGAGCTCTTCGGTATTGGTGGGTTGAGCAGTATCGACTTTCTAGGCGCTGAAATTGATGAAACTGATCTTTTTGCCAACCCTGACCAGGATGCATTTGTAGAAAGTCAAATAGGTTTAGTCGGAGCAAATCATACGATCAGATTGGATAAGAATACATTCCTGAAGACCTCAATTGGTGCTTCAACCAATTTCAATGAGTATCTGCAGGACAACTTTGTGAGAGATTCCGAGGAGAACCTGGTTAGAAAATTCCGTGCTACTAACTCCAATACTCGGGAAAACCGATTTACACTGTCTTCAACCCTAAACAGGAAGTTTAACGCTAAGTGGAGCCTTAGGGCCGGTATTTTGAGCGAGCAGTACATCGTCAATTTCAACACCGAAGATCGAGACAATCGTGCCACTATTCCAGATGAGAATGGCGATGGCGTACCGGACTTTTTTCTATCAGTAAGGGATCTTGATGATAGTTACAATGTCACTCAGGCATTTGCACAAGCGGAGCAAAAAATTACCGATGACTTGAGTGTAACGGCAGGTCTACATTCTCAATATCATACCTACACTGACGATTTCGTGATTGCTCCAAGAGCGGCTGTAAGTTGGCAGGCTAAACCGAATCAAAGGTGGAGCGTAGCTTATGGTCTGCACGCTCAGTCCATACCGTCGGCTATTCTATTCTTAAATGAGGAGATTGCTCCCGGCCAGTTCGCCAGAACCAACGACGAACTTGAGTTTATGAAAAGCCATCATTTTGTATTGGGTTATGATAGGTCACTTGGTTTGGATTGGAGGTTAAAAGCAGAAGTGTATTATCAAAGCATATTCGATGTCCCTGTCGAAAGTACACCGAGTAGCTTTTCCGTACTCAATCAAGGTGCCGACTTCGTCTTCGAAGAAGAAGGGTCGTTGGTCAACGAAGGAATAGGAACCAATTACGGTCTGGAGTTGACATTGGAAAAATTCTTCAGCAAAGGCTATTACATGCTGATGACTACTTCGCTTTACGAATCCACCTATGAAGGAAGTGATGGCATCGAACGCAGCACCGCCTTTAACAATAATGTCGTATACAATGTGCTCTTCGGTAAAGAATGGAAATTTGGTGAGGGAGGTAAAAATGCATGGACATTCGATACTAAAATGACTACAGCAGGCGGGCAGCCTTTTACACCGGTTGATCTGCAAGCTACACGCGCTAATGCAGGCCGGGAGGTTCGAATGGATGAAATAGCCTTCAGCGAGCGCTATGATCAATACTTCAGATGGGATGTGAAATTCGGTGTGCGTATCAACAGTCGCAATAAGAATGTTTCGCACCAGTTCTTCATTGACTTACAGAATGTAACCAACAGAGAAAATGAGTTCGTGAGAAGGTATAATGAAGTCACAGATCAGGTCAACCGTATTGATCAAATAGGCTTCTTTCCCGATGTTTTATATAGAATCCAGTTTTAATATGTGGGATGACCATAATACTAATTTGACCGTCAATCGAGGTGAAGGTAATCGCTACCTTCACCTTTTAATGGATCAAGCTAGAAATCACTGGGGTTCTGTGATCCTATTGCACTTGGTACAAAACCACTGTTCAAAGTACGATATTACCCATTTCGTTTTCGTGGTTAATCAACTGTCCAGTGAGGGTATGGACTTCTTAAATGACTTTGCCTATGCCATGGAGCCACATCACAGAAAGCTAAGGCTAGCAGTAGTTGTGACCGATGCTGAAGATGAAGATACAGTAAGGCGGTTGAGCAAGTTTATTAATGAGTTTGCACATTTCATTCTGGTCAAAATATTCAGCAGGGAAGAGAGAGCATTAAGTTGGATATGTGAGTCACATCACAAGCCACAGAACGGACATATTCATTCTAACGAATAAGATTGAACCAAACAAAAAATTAAAATGAACCTGACTAATCATAAAATACTTATTACTGGCGGGTCATCAGGCATTGGATTGGCTATGGCTCGAAGACTCAAAGCTTTGGGTAATCATATCATCATCACTGGGAGGAACCGGGCGAAACTGGAAGAGGCCGGTCAAAAATACGACCTGGACATCTTTCAATGTGATTTAGCTGAAAATGAAGATATTCTTGCGTTGGTGAAGGCTACAAAAAACCAACATCCTGATCTGAACATATTGATCAACAACGCTGGCATCCAATACAATTATAGCTTTGAAGAAGGGGTCCCGTTTGAAATGATAGATCATGAAATAGGCGTTAATCTGAACGCGGCGTTGAAGCTTTGTTCGGCTTTTATTCCCATTCTTTCTGGTAAACAAGAATCGGCAATAGTGAATGTTTCATCCGGGTTGGGCATCAGCCCCAAGCGATCTGCTCCGGTCTATTGCGCTACCAAGGCCGGATTGCATATTTTCTCCAAAGCACTCAGGTATCAGTTAGAAAGCACGTCAATCAAGGTTTTCGAGGTTATTCCTCCCCTTGTAGATACGCCTATGACAGTAGGGCGAGGAAAGGATAAAATCTCTCCTGAGGACTTGGTAGAAGAGTTTATTTCAGGGCTGGAGAAAAACCGATATGAAATGAACATTGGTAAAGTGAAATTATTGAAAATGATGCATCGTATTTCACCTGCCATTGCAGATAGCATTCTAAAAAACAATTAAAATAAAGTCAGACCAGAAATCTATGAACAATATTGAAATCTTCGAAACCAACGTAAGTAGCGAGAAAGACGCTAACGTTCTACAAGGCCTATTCGGTATTGCTTTTCCTAAACTTAAAATCAATTTCGACCTCTGGGATCCACAATGTGTGCTTCGGGTTCAATCGTTGCAAGAACAGATAGACGAGAGCATCATAACCTCATATCTCAACAAGTTGGGCTTTGAGGCTTCTCAGATAGAATAGGCATCAACGCTCCCAGAGTGGAATACAGACTTTAAACTCTGTCCTGCCGGGTTCAGTGGTAACTCTAATGGCACCCTTATGTTGGTTGACAATACGCTCGGCGACGTCGAGCCCTAGGCCTGATCCTTTACCCACTTTCTTGGTCGTAAAAAAAGGATCGAAAATCTTATCCCTGACTTCTTCAGGAATACCCGGCCCGCTATCAATGATGTTCACGTGTATGAATTCCAGCTGGAGCTTGGTCTCTATTTCCAATACACGCTTTTCACTGTCTTCCATGGCATCTATAGCGTTGTCAATGAGATTGGTCCAGACTTGATTGATCTCGCTAATGTAAAGCTTGATACCCGGTAGATCGGTTTGATAATTTTTAACCACTTCAATTTTGCCTTTTTTGATCTTATGATTGAGCATAATCAGCGTATTATTGATCCCCGTGTGAATGTCAGTAAAAGCCAGTTCGGGTGCCTGATCCATGTGCGTATAACTCTTTACCGAGCTCACAATGCTCGAAATGCGCTTTGAGGCCTCCTCAATTTCGTGCACCAGCTTTTCAGTGGTTAATACTTGATTGAACCAATTCATAATCGGAGCTAGGTCTTCCTCTTCAATTTCACCTTCTATTCGCTCAAGATCTTCCAACTCAATGCCATATTCCGCAAAAGTTTCTGCGATTTCATAACCGTCTTCTACATCCCGTTCCTCGAGCCAATCACCTATCTCATCTTCCTTCTCCGTTTTTTCCATTAAAGTCAAATAGGGTTTAGGTAGAGCCAGTTTAGCAAAGAGAATATCATTAATCGCGTCCAGTTGCTCCTCTTCTAGCTTAATCTTGAGTACTTGTTTGAACTCCTCAGGTAGTAAACCCAGATGCTTTTTCAATTCAGAAGCGCTTCGGATCACTGCCGAGGCCGGGTTGTTCATCTCATGAGCGATACCCGCAGATAATTTTCCCAGTGAAAGTAGCTTTTCATTCTGTCCCACAACCTTGGCAAACTCTCTGGTTCTACTGGTCATAACATGAACCATAGCCTCTGTAAGCTCGTAATGGTCATGGATCATTTCCTGAAAGTGTTCCTTCGACAAGCTCAATATAGCGGTTTCCTCAAGGGCCCTGGCGTTGCCACTTGACACTTTGAGCCTGGAATAAGGAAGTAAACCGCTAATGCTACCTGGTTTCATAGCATTCAAGAGCCTGAATTGACCTCCCTGTTTAAACCTCACTTCGATATGGCCTGTCAGAACAATGAAAAGGTTGGTGACTGGCTTGCCTATGGTAAAAACGTGATCCCCTTCTTTGAGGTCTATTGTTTCGGATTTATCAATGAACCACAGCAATTGTTCGTCGGGCACATCCGCTAAATCTTCAATTTGTTTTAGTTGGGTTAAAGTGTCTTTGCTCATCAGTTAAGTAGAATTGACCTTAAGAAGAAAGGTGGTCGTGGATCATTAATAAGACTATAATCAAGCTTAATACAGTGTGAACATTGGACAAGAAACCCCAAAAACCTGTCTTTTCGAGCATAGCGAGAAATCTTTCTAACTCGAAAAGATTCATTTGAACATTTTTGCCACTTCTAAAAAGAGAGATATCTCATTTTATTCGATATGACAGATTTTGGGGGTTTCAGGCGCTAGTCTACAATTATATTAAGCGATGTTCATGTTAATATAGTCAATTTGATCAATCCTTTTACGGCAACAAGATGACTGTTTAAATGGCCTATTCATTAGGCTTCAAAATAGGGTGACAATACTTGCCTCAGGAAGCGGTAGCATGGGCGGCTACCTTGCCTTGCGTCAGGGCAAATCCGAGTGCAATGACCAGCATTAACGCACCGAATACACCAAAGGCAATAGCATAAGAATAATGTGATATAAGCGGCTGAGCTAGAATAGGTGAAAGAAACTGACCTAAAAACACCGCTCCGGTAAGGCCACTCATTACCCTTCCTCTATATTGTTCTGGTGTTACGGACATAATCCACAAATTAGAATTAGGGATTAACATGCCCATTCCTATTCCACCTATGGCAAGCCCTGCCAATACAATGGCATATTGGTTTGCGCCGTAGATGATGAGGAAGCCTGAGCCCATGAAAAGAAACACCAATGCGTATATGACATGGTAACTAAATCTTGCTCTTATTTTCTGGTAGCTAAAAGAAGCTATCGCGCCGAAAAGTGTAGAAGTGGAGATGGCATATCCAGCCATGGCATTACTGGTATCTCCTAGAAGTTGTTTCAGATAGAATGGCAGTTGTACCGGCACCAAATAAAATATCACCATATTCACCAGCACGGTGGCGTAAATGAGCCAAACCGTATTTCTAGGTAAAGGCTGTATTTTCACTTCTGAAGTGGCTCCAGCGGTCTTTTCTCTGGAAGGCTCGCTAATAAAAAACCATACGAAGGGAAGGAATAGAAACGAGGTTAGGTAGATAGCAAACGGTACCCTCCAACTTACATCAGCCAGCAGGCCACTTATGCTCAAATAAACCATTCCCCCGATGGCCATTGAAGCCGCTTGCAAACCCAGAAATTTGGTTCTCTCCTGCCCAAAGAAATAATCTCCTATCAAAGTGGTACTAACCGTCATAATACCAGAAACGGCTAACCCCAGCAAGGCACGTCCAACCAAGACTGGAACAAGCCCATCAAGATATAAGCCCGAGCAGCCAGCCAGTCCATATACGACCAATGATAGAATAAGAAGTGGTTTACGTCCCAGTTTGTCTGTGACAAAACCAGTGAGTGGTGCTCCCAGAAAAATAAACAGCGCCGGCATAGTCAAAATCAACTTAGTGAGTAAGGTGGCCTGAGGATGGGATGCAAAAGCCTTAGTGATTTCAGGAAGCGCTGGGGCAATGGCCGCGCCGGCCATCACCGTCAAGCTACTTGTAAACAGTAGCGTGGCCTTAACTAAATTCTTACGCTTCATTGATTTACTGGTTTTGATTGTTTGTTAGGGATGCTGGTTATGCGAATGTCACTTGCAACGGAGCTTTGCATCTATTAGTCTCTGAAGCTGGAATAGAGACCAGGATTGCGAAGCAACGTGATGATCCAAACCAGTACTAAAAACACAGCAGGAGCTGTATAGTTATCTGACGGGGGTGCTTGTTGCATATGGGTAGCAATTGCTCCTCCGAAATACGCACTTAGTAACAAGGTACCCAATGAGGACGTTCTGGGAATTAGAAAAACGATAAGAGACAAAAGCTCACCCACTCCGATCAAGATCACCTCACTCTCTGAAAAACCCCATTTGACCATGCCTTCTGCCGCCTCACCTCCACTTAGTTTGCCAATGGCACTCAAGATTAATAAAGCTCCAAGTAGTCCGGATAATACCCATCCGACAATTTTTCTGATTTTAGGATTCATTTTGTTTAGTTGGTTAATGGTTAAGTAAAAAATAAGTGAGAGCCATTTCTAATTACATTGGAAATGGCTGGTTTTTTAATATCAATTAGCTGTTTTTGACTGATTCCAATTCAGCTAAGTTCATACTATTCAAAAGCTGTTTTTGCACGTTATTGGTGACATTGTTAACCGCTTCAGGACCTTGGCTAATGAGTTTATCTACCACAGTTCTTAATGGTCGCTCACCTGCTGGCGTATCAATCAGTTTTTTCACGGCATCCGCAACATCTTGAGGGTTTTGTGCCGCTTCACCTTCAAACATGTTGGCAAACGCTTGTTGCACTTTCTCTACAGCACCCATGACCGGGCCATATTGCTCACCCACTGCCCCGTTAGATGGCTCATATACTTTGCCTAGAATTTCTGTAGGGAAAGCTCCCGGCTGAATGATTACTGAATCGATACCAAAAGGGGCTAATTCATATCTATAGCTTTCTGCAATGGCATCCGCTGCATATTTTGATGAAGTGTACACACCTGAGAAAGGAATATTAACTGATGCCATGATAGTAGTAACATGGATAAGCAGACCATTGCCTTGTTTTCTCATATAAGGTAGGAAAGCGTTACTTACTCTCAGTGGGCCAAAAGTGTTGACATCATATATCCTCTGAAAATCCTCCGCTGTATACGTTTCATTGAAGCCACCGGCGTAAATACCTGCATTGTTGACCACTACATCAATGGTATCCGCTTTACTCATTACTTCGTCTGCTGCTGCCTTGACAGACGCATCGCTGGTCACATCCAATTCTATTACATGTACATTCAAATTGTGCTCTTTAGCCCAGTCTGAAAGCCCTTTTGCTGCTTCAGCATTTTTGCCATTGACGCCGCGCATAGTAGCAAATACTTTATGGCCATCTTTAGCTAAAGTCTCGACCGTAAGCTTGCCAAAACCACTACTGGTACCTGTAACTAAAACTGATTTTTTCATGATTTGAAGTTATTTAGTTTTTATGTTAACTGTTGTTTATACAACTAATTTCCAAAAATTTTTTATTCCACTTTAAGATTGTTGATCATCTTGTTAAGCACGTCCTTACATAACGCGACTTCGTCCGGTTGAATTTGATCCAATGCTTCTTGCAATGTCTTCTCGGCAATCTCTATCAATTCTTTTTGAAGTTCTTTAGCCTTATTGGTGAGGTAAACAAGGTTCACTCGCCGATCATTAGCATCGGGCACTCTTACCAGCAAGTTATTTTTCTCTAAATTGTCAATGAGGCGTGTTATGCTGGGTTTATCTTTCCCGGTGGCACAAGCCAAAGCCTGCTGGTTTTGCCCATCTGAATCCCACAATCTGACCAGTACCCTCCATTGTTCTACAGTCACGTCGTAGCCGGCTGCCTTAAAATTCCTGGCTAACCTCCGGCTTAACCACATGGATACTTGGCCAGTGAGATAACCCACGGAGTCGTCTAATTTAAAATCTTTGTAACTCAAAATAAATGGTATTAAACTCCAGTATACAACCCTGAACTCAAACTTTAGGAGCTCTGCCCAGAGGAATTAAACCATAACTTTCTCTTCTGCCAATCGCGTGCCGCCTAAAGCTTTAGCGATGGCGCAAGCAGCTTGCGGAGGCAGATTAAAAGTTGTTTATGCAACTAAAACAAAAAGTCTGAAATTAAGTTTCTCAGATACGACTCATTTAAAAATATATATGACATTCGGCCTTTCTATCGTTAACTGACCGATGCCATTTTTACTTATAGCCCTGTATCACGTAAAATTGTGGCATAATTTTTTCGTAAATTCAATAACATCTAAACAAACCACGATGAAAAGTTTAAGACTCATTTTTATTATCTGCTTTGCTGCCATCACCTCCGCCGGATATGCTCAAGTTGTGGGTAAAACATTTCCCGACTTAGAAGGAGAAACGGTAAACAATAAGAAAATCACATTACCTAAAGATACTAATGACAAATACACATTGGTCGGGTTGGCGTACTCCAAAAAGTCCGAAGGTGACTTGAACACATGGTACAGTCCGGTTTACAATAAGTTCGTATATAAATCAGAAAAGCCCAGCCTTTTCTCATCATTCCAATATGATGTCAATGTATTCTTTGTCCCTATGTTCACGGGCGTAAATGCCGCTGCTAAAGGTGTGGCTAAAAAGAAGGCTTTAAAGAAAGTAGATCCTAAGCTTTTCCCTCATATTCTATTCTATAAAGGCAAACTCAAGCCTTATAAGCAGGCATTGGATTTCGAAAAGAAAGATATCCCCTATTTCTTCGTATTAGATAAAGCAGGCAAAATCATCTACGCCACTTCGGGCCGTTTTACAGACAAGAAATTAGGTGAGATTGAGAGTGTACTTGAAGAGGATTAATTTTTAGAAATAAGACGAAAGACAAAAGAAGTAAGGCGGGGAAAACCGTACTTCCGGGTGTCATTGCGATAAGCGAGGAACGAGTGAAGAAGCAATCCAGTAGCTAAAAGAAGTCGGGGTGAGAAGAAATACATAGAAATATGTAGAAGTAAATAGAACTAGATCACCTTGAATGAAAACTCACAAAATTTGGTTATCAATCAAAGTATTAAACCATCAAATAATCAGCATATCATTCCTTTCCTTCTGAGACTCAATACTTTAGTTTCAAATACACAAAATTGGATGACGTTGGCCGAAATCATTTGGCAGTTCTGTTGTTCTGGAGAGTTTTCCCCTAATGTTAGGGGAAATACAAAGGGGTAAGAATAGCAAGGATTTCCGGCGTATTATAAAAACACGTCATAAGCAGTAGCAACTTATTGGAAGCCAAGCACCGCTTAGGCATATATGATCAATTGATGATACAACATTGGGTTCAAGGCACGAAAGTAACTTTCTCGCCAGAGATAGGATTAGTTTTTTAGAAGTAAGAGGTAAGACAAAAGAAGAAATAAGACGTTCTGGCTGTTCCCCGCTGGCGGGGGCAGGGGGTGGATAAAAAGTAATTAGATTACTCGGAGCAATCTAATTACTCTGAAGATCCGAGTGCAAGTGCGCTATAACTATTATTCCACACTTAAATCGATAATAGGCACCTCAAGAAAGCCTGTATGCATGGTTGAGAAATAAGCACCATTATACGGTTGCCAGTCTTTCCATTCGAATTCAAGGCCTCCGATTGGTATGATGTTTACCCACATCTTCCAGGCCCTGGGTCGATAGTTCTCATCTAAAATCCATAAATAGCTATCACCTGGCGTAACGCCACCTGACATATAGGTGACCAAAAGTGCGTCTCCCTGATCAGTTTTAACAATGCTGCGCTCTGTACCGGGGTCTTTTACCTTAAATGGTGCCACCAGCCAAAAAGAATCATTAGCAAAGAATGCCCAAGCTTTTTGAATAGCATCATCTTTTTCTTGTCCTGTTAACTTTACTCCACCTTTGGCGGCTTCGCCATCCATGGTCTCGGGGTAGAAGGTTACTTCGAAGTCGCCCCATGAGACGTCCACTTTGTTTTCTTGCTTATACCAGACATAGTGATGCCCGCCGCGAAAAGTCCATTCTAAGCGATTGATTTGTTCGTATGCTTCCACATTCAACGCCTTCAGCATCTTATCAGCCAACGCTTCCGCTTCAGGACCTTTTGTACCTTCAGGTTTCGATTCATGGGCGATGAAACCTATTGCAACTACAATTAGAATTAATCCTAATATACCAATGCCTAGAATCTTCAAAAACTTCTTCATATTCTTTCGCTCGCTTTCTACTAATTATATATCTCCGGCAATAAAACCAGCCTGTCTGTAAGTCGGGTTGGGGTATTTATAAAAACCTTCACCGGCCTTAACACCCAACTTGCCTGCATCGACATAAGTTTTCAACAACTCCGCAAATTTTTGGCTCTTAGTGTCTTTTCTATCTTTTACCACGTGCCAGGCTGTGTCCAAACCAATATTATCTATGATACCAAATGGCCCTTGGTCCATCTTGAAGTTGCCCATCCATGAGCGGTCTACATCTTCTATACTGGCCACATCGTAAGTGACTAATGCACCAGCAGCGCCCAACAGCGCCATCAGCATAGCATTGAAGATGTATCCGGGAGATTCCCGCTTGACCACCACTGGCGTTTGGTTGAGCTTGTTACCCATCTCCATTAGAAAATCAATGATCCATGGTTCAGTAGTCGGGTGTGGCATGATGTCAACCACATTGGCTAGAAATACATCATGAAAATGAAACGAACAGAACCTTTCAGGCCTTCCGGTAGATTCCGCCAGCGCAGATGGCAATAAGTAGGAGGTATTAGTAGTGAAAAGTGTGTGTTTCGGGCAGAGTGCTCCGAATTGCTCCCACACCTTTCTTTTTAAGTCCGGGTTTTCAGTTACAGACTCATTTACGAAGTCCGCATCAAAAGCAGCCTGTTCTGCATCAGTTGTCCAGCTGATACGCGCTTTGGCTTGTTCGGCCTCCTCCTCTGTTATCTTCTCTCTGTCCATCAGGCTTTTGAGTATCTTACCCTGAATGACAGCCGCCTTGTCCATTGCGTCCTGACTGATATCATAAATAGTCGTTTCAAAACCACTGATGGCTGATTGTAGTCCTACTCTCAAGCCTAATGTACCGCTTCCTAGAACAAGTACCTTTTTTATATCTTCTAATTTCAGTTGCATGATTTAGTTAGTCTTTTTTGTTGTTGACAATAGCTTATAAGCAGCTAGTATAGGTTACTTATTCTGCCCATAGATACAGCCTTCTGCGCGTTATCCGCACAGGCATTCACTACATAAATGAGTTGAGCAAAACGAGGGTCTTTAGTGAATCCTTTTTTATAGCGTGCATAGATCTGTTGTACGATAACACCTATTTTAAAAGACCCAAAGACATAGTAGAATAACATGTTTTCAAGTTGTTTGCCGGTCTTCGTTGCATAGCGTTCCACTACTTCCTCCCGAGTTAGATTACCGGGTAGCCAGGTCAAGTTGAAGGGCTTCAGCGCCGGGCTGTCGTTAGCTTCTCCCCAATATCCTAATGAAGTGCCTAAGTCCATGAGTGGGTCGCCTACAGTAGCCATCTCCCAGTCCAGCACCGCTTCAATATTGGATAAATTCTTTGAGTCAAGTACGAGATTGTCGTACTTATAGTCATTATGGATAAAACTGGGAGTACCATCTTCCGGCATATTAGCTCGCATCCATTCTGCAGTAGCGTCCATGTGTTTTATCTTGTCGGTCTCAGCATTATAATAGCGCTTGATCCAACCCTCTACTTGTCGTGAAATATAGCCTTCCGGCTTCCCCATCTCAGCCAACCCTGTAGAAACGATATCAATATTATGAAGCGCCGCCAAGTTGTCAACACAAGCTTCTGAGATACCTTTCATGGTATCAGTATCCATGGTTATTCCTTTTGGGGGTTGGTTCCTTAGAATGATACCAGTCACTCGTTCCATCATGTAGAATGGTCCACCAATCACAGCCTCATCCTCACAATACAGCACAGGTTGAGGTACTTTTTCATATACAGGTTTGAGCATACTCAACACCTTATACTCACGACCCATATCATGAGCACTTTTGATGTTAGCGCCAAAAGGAGGTCTACGTAGCACATATTCTTTATCACCTATCTGAAGGAGATAGGTAAGGTTAGAATAGCCGCTTGGAAACTGCGACACTTGTATGTCACCTTGGAAGCCCTCGGACTGTTCCTTTAGGTAAGCAGATAACTTTTCGGTGTCTAGTTCTTCTCCTTCGCGGATTGATCTAGCGCTATCTAAAGCATCCTGACTCATCGTTGTTGTCTTTTTAGTCCATATTGTTTGAGAATGGATTTGGCTAATGAAGATTTATGTACTTCATCAGGGCCGTCATAGATTCTGGCTCCTCGCTCGTGTCGGTACCAATAAGAGAGCACAAGGTCGTCGGTCAAGCCGAGCGCTCCATGCGTTTGTACCGCGCGATCCAGTACCTTCATCAGGATATCGGCTACAAAGAACTTGATGGTAGAGATCTGCATTCTAGCAGCTTTAGTGCCCACCTTATCCATTTGATGTGCCGAGTGAAGCACCATGTAGCGAGCGGCATCAATTTCCGCACGACTTTCTGAAATCCAATTCTGTATGGTTTGTTTTTGGCCAAGTACAGTTCCGTCTCCCATCTCTCGAGAAACCGCTCGTTGGCACATCAAACTAAAGGCGCGCTCGCAAATCCCAATCCAGCGCATACAATGATGGATACGGCCTGGGCCAAGGCGCTCCTGCGCCAGAAGAAACCCACTCCCTTCCTGACCCACCAAGTTGGTCAAGGGCACTCTGCAATTCTCATATCGGATTTCGGCATGGCTGTGGTAGCCTTCTCCTTCTTCTCCCATGATGGGTATGTTCCGAACCAAATCAAAACCAGGGGTATCTGTCGGTACGATGATCATACTGGCACGTTCATAGGGTGAAGCGTCTTCATCAGTGATAGCCATTACCACAGCAAAGGCAGCACCGTCAGCAGCGGTAGTGAACCACTTATGCCCATTGATCACATACTCATCGCCATCCTTTAATGCCGTCGTCCCCATATTGACTGGGTTAGAACCAGCAAATTCTGGTTCGGTCATAGAGAAACAGCTTCTGATGTCTCCATCCATTAGCGGTACCAAAAACTGACCTTTCAACTCTTCCGGTGCATACTTGTGCAGCAACTCAATATTGCCAATATCCGGTGCCTGGCAATTCAGGACATAATGTCCAAAAGGTGTAGTGGCCAGCACTTCACTGATTTGAGCGAATTCCAACATATTGAGGCCAAGGCCGCCTTCTGATGGCGCCAAGTAAGGCGCCCAAAGCCCTAATTCCTTAGCCTGATTGCGCTTAGCATTTAGTATTTGGGCAGCTTCATTGAATGGCAGCTTTAATAATTCTGGCTCTACAGGATAAAGCTCCTCCTCAACGAAAGCCTTCACTTTGGGATAAAGTGATTTGAGTTTTTCGGTAGCGAATATTTCAATCATGACGATTAGATAGTATAACCTCCGTCGGCGACATAGACGCCACCAGTACAAAACTGAGCTGCTTCAGAAGCAAGGAAGAGTGCCAATCCGGCCATGTCATCTGGCTCGGAAACCATGTTCAAGGCTTGCTTAGCCATCACATATTGTAATACTTTATCGTTGCTGGTTAAGGCTTCGCTAAACTTGGTCTTCACCAACCCGGGACAAATGACATTCACCCGAATGTTATCGGCGCCCCATTCTCGTGCCTGTACCTTGGTTAGTGATATTAACGCCGACTTGCTTACACTGTACAACCCCAGACCTTGACCGGGAGATATTCCTTCGATGCTGCTGATATTGATCACTGATCCACCTCCCCGTGATTTCATTGAAGCATGTGCCCGCTTAGCCAGCGCCAATGGCCCTTTCACATTGACCTGCATGATCTTATCGAATACATCATCATCGGTATCCAGAATAGGTCCATAAACCGGATTGGCCGCTGCGTTATTCACAATGATGTCTATACCACCATAGGCATCAATGGCCTGTTTTGCCAGTGCTTCTATTTGCTCCGGATCACCCATATGTGCGGCTATTCCAATGGCCTCAATGCCTTGTGATTTGAAATCATTCACAACAGCATCAACAGCCTCTTGCTTTCTACTGGATACCACTACTTTAGCTCCCTGCTCTCCCAAAGCCCTGGCAATAGACTCGCCGATGCCCTTACTAGCACCGGTCACGATAGCCACTTTATTATCTAATCGAAACTTATCTTGAATTTGCATGTGTATAAAATTGACTTTGAGTCGAATTTATAAAATATTGCCGGTAATTCATAATACCTCGGCTAATACAAGGAGCTGTAAGCGGGTTTATGGCTGATGACATCAAATGGTAATAAATTAACACTAAAGGGCAAAAAATAGTCAATTTGTAGCTTTGTTGATTTTAATCTGTTGATGATTGAGCGTTTTTTCACTAATTTGACCATGAGTCGAATAATATGGTTTCTCAAAAAAGACAGTTAAAAGAAGAAAAGATCATCGATGCTGCGGAGAAGGTATTCTTCGCGGAAGGTTATGACTACGCTAAAATGGAGATGGTGGCTGCCGAGGTAGGAATGAGTAAGGCTTCATTGTATTTCTACTTTAAGAGCAAAGAAGACCTTTATTTGGCCATCACTTACCGTGCTTTTCGATTACTCATCGACTTATATCATCAGATTATCGCCGACAATAAAAAGAAGACGGCTGCGGAAAGGGTGATACTCATTCTCGAAGGTTATCTTGATTTTAGCGAAAGGCATTTTCACTATCATGAAGCACTCTTTAACTATATGTCACTTATTCGTAGTGCGAATTCTCCTTCTTCTAAGACGAAACTCCCAGAAAGTGTTGAAAATAGTATGCACTTTGCCAAGATACGTGACATACATAACCTACCTATAGACATTGTGGTACGTGAAATCAGAGAGGGCGTAGCTGAGGGCAGCATTAAAAACCAGTTACAGCCGGAAATGATTTACCTGACTGCCTGGGCGTTGATAGCCGGCTATGTGAAGTTGAATATTTTCGGTGGTAAAGAACGCGAAACAATCCACAAAGTGGATCTCAAAGACTGGAAGTCCTATCTCATCCAACTAACGAGAGGCATTTTGGAGATGGATGGTGGTTAAGAGCTATCATTCACTCAATGTAGCATATCGCCATAGCGTGCGTTGATTCCTTTAATTCCTTGTAGCCCACCCGTATGGATGGCGAGGATACTTTCCCCTTTTTTAAATGCTCCCTTTTTTGCGATATCATATATAGCCATCATCATTTTACCCGTGTAAACAGGGTCTAGTTGAATATGATGATTGCTTTTAAATTCATTAATGAAGGTCACTAACTCATCGTTTATCTTCGCATATCCGCCAAAGTGATATTCGGTCTCAATGCGCCAGTTGTCAAACGGCCGAGTATCATGAGATAGCATCAACCCTCTAACTTCTTCGGTTAAGAAATCTCCCCCTTTTAAAGCAGATGTGCCAATCACGTTGCTCTTCCCTGCTAATCCACAAATGATCCCTGCCATTGTTCCTCC
Source organism: Bacteroidota bacterium (assembly GCA_039819065.1). GTDB lineage: Bacteria > Bacteroidota > Bacteroidia > Cytophagales > Cyclobacteriaceae > JBCBSS01. The sequence continues at coordinate 5,403 of JBCBSS010000097.1, read as the reverse complement.
CGTTCCAACACTCACTACCCAATGGTCATAAGGCTCTTTCACCTCTTCAACTAGTTCGGCACATCCTTGAACAGCTTGTCTGTTAGAGCCGCCTTCAGGTATAAGATGAAAGTCACCGAACTTTTCCATAAGCGAATTCAAAAAAATTTCTGATTTCTTTTCTCGATAGGCCGAACGTGATATGTATTCTAGTTGCATCCCACAAGATTGAGCAAATACTAAAGTGGGATTCAGTGGCAGCGTTTCTTCTCCTCTGATTATGCCAATACTCTTAAATCCAGCTTCCTTAGCTGCGGCAGCCGTGGCATAAATGTGATTAGAAAAAGCACCACCAAAAGTGAGTAGTGTTTTTTTGCCTAATTCACGAGCCTGCAGTAAGTTATATTTCAACTTACGCCATTTGTTACCAGATACTTCGGGGTGTATAAGATCTTCTCTTTTGATGAACAGCCTGATGCCCTTAGCTTGAAACAAAGGCTCATTGATTTCCTGAATGACCGGTGCTTGGTAAATGGGCAGCATGAAAAAAGTCAAGCAGATTTGTTACCGAGTAACTCCTTAGCACTCTGAGCCACCACGGTGATCAAGATGAGTGAGCCCCCGATATAAACAGCGGGTTCTACGGTTTCGTTGATCAATATTACGCCTAGAATAATTCCGTAGACCGGTTGAAGACTGGCGATGATGCTGGCAGTACTGGCTGTGAAATGACTCAAGCTCCGTAAAAAAAGCGTATGACCTAATGCGGTTGTAAAAAGCCCCAGTAACAAAAGAAGCCACATTTGATCGGTAGACACTTCCAACGGATAAATAAGTAAGGTCGGCAGCATAATAACTATCGAAATCACCAACTGATAGAACATAATGGCGGACCCGCTGTATATTTTGATATATCGCTTGTTCAACAAGTTGCGAATAGAGTAGACCAGGGCTGACAGAATCCCAAAGAGTATCCCTACCGTTACTTCATTACCCAAGCTAAATTCTGGCACCAGAATGACCACCCCAGTAATCACCAATGCAGATGAGATGAGATTAAATATTGATATCCTCACTTTGAAAAAGAGTGGTTCTAAAAAGGTGGTAATGATTGGAAAGGTAAAGAGTGATATCATGCCAATCGCCACATTAGAGTATTGGAGGGCATAGAAATAAGTGACCCAATGACCAGTAATTAGGATGCCTCCAAAAAGGAAAAACCACTTGTGCTTGAAAAAGTCAATTTTCAAATCGGTCTTCAAAAGCTTGAGTATAATCCACAAAAACACAATGCCAATCACACACCTGATCAATACTGTCAAAGGCACAGGAACGGTTATGGTTCTTCCCAATACCCCTGAGGTGGAAATAAAAAGTGTCGCTAGATTAAGCTCGAGTATTTGTTTAAGCCGATCATTCATACCTATCAAATATAGAGTTTACCTCATATTGGTTTGTTTACTACCTTACTTTTCTTTTGGATCTAGTTAGTGTCTGTCCATAAAGTAGGGAGTCTGAGCTAGAAAGTCGTCTGTCAAGGCTTTCGAAGTTCGAAAAAGCGGAGCCCGCCTACCGGCAAAGGCAGGTTTACTCGGGTAATCGAGTATTTTTTGAACGAGTATAACGCAGCCAGGCGACTTTATAGACAGACTCTAGTTAGTTTTGTAAACTGATGTCAGAAGAACCTTACGATATAGAAGAAAGTGATGAGCTGTTTGAGCATCACAAGATTGTAGCAGACCCCAAGCAAACCTTGTTGAGAATCGATAAGTTTCTCATGGATCGGTTGCCAAACGTTACACGCAATAAGCTGCAACAAGGCATAAAAGATGGCTTTGTATTAGTCAATGAGCAGTCCATCAAGCCCAACTACAAAGTACGGCCCAACGATATCATAACCATCTCATTGCCAGAACCACCTCGTGACACCGAGGTCGTCCCAGAAAACATTCCTCTAAATATTGTCTTTGAGGATGAGCACTTACTGGTGGTTAACAAGCCTGCTGGCATGGTTGTACACCCGGCTTACAACAATTGGACAGGAACGTTGGTGAATGCTTTGGTCTACCATTTCAATCAACTACCAGAGATGGAAGGTAATGAAGGACGGCCCGGTTTGGTGCATAGAATAGACAAGGACACTTCGGGGCTTCTGGTCATTGCCAAAACAGAAACCGCTCTAAATGGCTTGGCTAAGCAGTTTTTCGATCATTCTATCGAGAGAACCTACTATGCTTTGGTCTGGGGAGAGCCTGATTCGGAAGAAGGTACTATTGATGTGAACCTAGGAAGAAGCTTAAAGGACCGCCGCGTCACTGCTACCTTTCCAGAAGGTGATTTTGGGCGTCATGCCATTACACACTATAAAGTATTAAAGAGACTAAGATATGTATCCCTGGTACAATGTAATTTAGAAACAGGGAGAACGCACCAAATAAGGGCTCACATGAAGTACCTGGGTCATACACTTTTCAATGACGCTACTTATGGTGGTGACAGTGTGCTTAAGGGCACACAATTCTCAAAGTATAAATCATTCGTAGATAATTGTTTCAAAGTAATGCCCAGACAAGCACTGCACGCCAAATCTCTAGGGTTTGTCCACCCGAGGAGTAAGGAGTTCATCCAGTTTGATTCGGAACTTCCTGATGATTTTAAGGGTGTAATAGAGCGGTGGGAGAGTTATGTAACTCACCATTGATAAGAGGGTAAGTGATCCAGTCGGAAAGCTTTGATAGCTATCCGTGGGGAATTAGCCAGAAAGGAAAACGAAGATCAGATATGCTTCTTGAGCGCTTCGTTGATCTCTTTCATCGCCCGCGCTTTGAAGTTTTGGTAGTCTTCTTCGTCTTTTCCAGCATAAAGAATTCCTTTGATAAACTTGAGTACTTTTTCTGCCTGATCCTGATCAAGCACATCGAGAGACTCAATGATCTCGTTTTTGTTAGTCGTATTAAACATCATTTTGGTGGTTGAGGTACAATAAAACTAACGAAATCAGCAATACGAGGTTAATTTGTTAATGAAAGTTAATGATTTGAAAATATTGAGATAAAGTGGGTGGATGCTGGTTGTCATTGCGAATCCGAAGCAGGAGAATGAAGCAATCCAGTGGATAATGGAGGTTAGAAGTTAGAAACTGGAAACATGTAGAAGTAAATAGAAATAAATAGATGATCAGGAAAACCTAAAGATTTACGTCCCCGTCCTGGTCTTAGGTTAAGTGTAGCGGTCCTAAGATCTATAATAGGAGGGTCGTAGCGGACGCTACGACTAGGTCAGGTAACTGATAAGATTCTTTGCTTATGACTTGTTTTTATAACACGTTGAAAACCTTCGCTATTCTTACCCCTTTGTATTTCCCCTAACATTAGGGGAAAACTCTCCAGAGCGACGGAACTGCCAACCAACTTCAACCAATGTCATCCAATTGTGTGTTTGAAAATAAAATATTAAGTCTTTGAAAGACACTGTAGTTTTGAATACCTCAAAAAAACCAGAATGTTAGTCTCAGCGAGTATGGGTTAGGTTATTATTTGCCCTACGGTTTATCCACTATATCCATTCCGAAGGGCATGATAGCCAGATGTGCCATTTTTAAATGCTGGCGCGCAAAGGGTATCCCGATAATTGTAATTCCGCAGATTACGGCTAGTACAATATGGAGAATCGCCAATTCTAACCCAGTAATTAGAATCCAGATAATATTCATAAGCAGATACAAACACCCTCCTGACCGCTGCCCGGGACGTACATCACGACCAAAGGGCATGAGGGCGAAAACGGCTAATTTCAAAGTTTGAACTCCAAATGGGATGCCGATTATCGTGATCATAAGGATCAGAGAGCCAAGAAGATAAACAAGAAATATGATGAAACCTCCCAGAATGATCCAGAGTAAATTACCTAAAGTGCTCATGCACAAAACGATTTAGTCAGACGAATTACCTTTACTTCCTAAGACATAGAATACGGTAAATTGGAAGACTCGGTTGGGAAACCTGCTATTGCGATCGGGTGCACCGGTAGCGGTCGCCCGTAATCCATAGTTGTATCTTCCGGCAAAAGAAACTCTTTCATTGAAGTAGTAGCTCAGGCCTCCCACCAGGGCATAGTCCCACTTGTTGACGTTATCCCTGACGTCATCCTTGAATACACCTGTTCTGGATTTGGCTGAAACCAAATACCCTCCCTGGCCTCCTAGATCAACGAAAATGCCCTGCCCGATATTTACATTTACCAGCATAGCAAGGTTAACATAGCTATAATTGAACCTGAATTCGCTAATGAACTGGTCTTGTGCTCCTTGCAGGGAATAAGTCAGTTCGGTTTGCGTTTTGATTTTCTCGTTGATGGATCTTCTGGTGAAAAGCCCAGCATGATAAGCTAGTCTTGGAGAAAACCCATTATCCAAACCCCCAAAGGCAGTTACACTAGGGCCTCCTTTGATACCAAAAGCAGCGTTTTGTCCGTAAGCTGCTCCAACAAGGAGCACAGAGAATAAGAGTAGTGTGATTTTATAGAACATAGGCAGTAAGATGCTTCTGGGCTGTCATCGGCCAACATAAGCAACAAAATGCAAAGTTCTAAACTTGATGATAAAAATTTGAATGAAGATACCCGGCAGCTTTAGTGGCCGTGCCGCGTATGTTGAGCGTAGACTGCGGTAGCAGTCATAGTGTCGAGGTATCGAGCTGATTCTTCCGGCTCAATCCTCCACTCGTCATAAAATTTTTCGTCCAGGCGAATATCTCCTTGATAGAATTCCAGTTCTATAGTGAAGGTTTGTGATTTCTCCGTTCTATTAGTTACTCTAATGTCGAAATCAAATTCTTTGTCGCCAATGGTTTCAGGGTCGCCTACGAAAAAGGAAAAAGGGGAGCCCTCGTGGCTTTCACGTTTGATTGGACCATGAAAGACTTCAGATTGCATGAGAAAACACCAATCTACGTAACCACGAATGGTCAATTTAGCCATCAAAGGGGCTCCCAGGTTGTTGTACTCTACTATCAACATATCAGGCGGGCGTTTTGAGTATTATAAAACCAACGATTAACAACATATCTTTTACGCCGACAGCGCTATTTCTTGCCTATCTAGTAGGGCATCAATTTCTTCCATTAACTGAAGTTCTTTTTCCACTGCATGTATCAACTCTACGATACTATCTGCCATGTTTTGATCCTTCTTACTTTTTAAGAAACCAAGGCACAGCGTCGGAACTTCTGCGATCTGATGGCTGGCATTTGTTAATGCCAGCCATCCTCGCTTGTCATTGTTTCCTGAGGATTTATCTGCAATTAGGATATCAAATTCTTCCCATCGGGTGATCTGTATAGCCTGATGAATATCGTCAGCGAAATAAATAGCTACTTTTCTAGTGGAGAGTAAGTCGCTAATTCTATCTCTTACTGCGATATCTTT
>JBCBSS010000096.1:0-30270 GCA_039819065.1 Bacteroidota bacterium | reverse complement strand
AGGACTTCTACTTCAGTCCTCAAATACTACCGGAACAATCCAACATGCTGGTTCATGAATTACTTCACTTCCTTGATGAACATGCTAAAAACAATCACTACAAAGCCATAAAATTGATGGTTGACAGGCTCGTGTTGTTTTTCAGCGCCGCTTACCGAAATAATGCGATGATAACGACTATTAGTGATTAGGATAGACGAGGTTCAGTGGATTAAGGGCATAAAGACACGAAAGTAAATTTCGCGCCAGTCAGTATATATAACACCAAGTAATTTTCACTCCAGTAAGTAATACCTTCAGCCTTTATTTCTACTTACTTCTATATACCTGGCCATCCAACTTCTAACTTCCAGCGTCCAATTTCCGTCCAGCCAATCACCTACCCACCTCCACCGAATAGGTCATCACATATTCTCCATCTAGTAGTAGGTGTACCGAATATCGTCCTTTGTGTTTGAAGGTGTGATCAACTTCATAATGTTCACCTTGATTGGAAATGGTTTTGGAAGCCGAGGAAATTACTGTTTTGTAGGCAGTTACTTTCAGTTCGACGGCCTTATCGGCTACAGTATCTCTGGCTTTGAAGCTAAAAGTAATGGGCTCTCCTTTTATAGCGACGGTTCTAAATTGATCGGGTAAAACTGGTGTCACCTGATGCCTGAATGATCCCTTGTATACCAAAGGCGCATTTAAGAACTCTTCTAACGATAGTGTCTTTTCCAGTAGTGACCAGGTAGTATCTAAAGGATAATGATTGCGGATGAATAAGGTAGGGTCAGCCAGAAAATAAGCGTCATCATATTGTTTGACAAAAGTACCTTCATCACCATTGATGATCCCGCTTGACCAGGTGGCATCACAGAGGTACCAACGACCGCCAAGGTTTACTGCATTCCACGAATGGTTGGCAAAGCCCTCTCCGCCTATATTGGCATGCGCTGTTCTACCATATCCGTTCACTACTTTGGATGTGATCTCTGCATGAAAGGCCATCTCCTTGATCAGGTAAGCGTACCCGGTACACATCGTGCGTTGTTCCTTCATCAGCTTTTTCATCACCTGAATGCGGAAGCTATTATTCCAGGCCATGAAGGCTTCTGGGTCATCTAATAACTTCTGGCGCTGCTTCTTGACTTTGATGAAGAGTGGGTAATCGTTCTCGATATTATTGCATACCCATTTGTAAATGGCCCTGAACTTCTCGACATCAGTAGAAAGAGGTTGGGTGAGCTTGATCGTTAGCGCCCTTAGGTCATTGATCCGGTGCCCATCATATACCATCGCCACACTATCCGCAGCACCAAAATCAACATTGGGGAAACCGACAATCTGAGCATGGGATTTGGGCAGTACCAAGCTCAACCCAACCATCAAAACCATGAATCTTACTTTCACCAAGATGCCGTAGCTTCGGTTAGAATATATGCTTCACCTTTCGCCATAATTGACCGAATACAGAGCTCTTTTCGTGGTAAACTTGTCCAACCACTACTTCACCGGTCAACTCTATAAAAGACTGCATTGTGATGGTTAATTTATCCGGAACTTGCTCAGGTACAGTGTATTCTACTGTTTCCATACCAATGAAGCTGAATACAATGACGTCGCCTGTTTCCACTCGCTGAGGAAAAGTAAAGTTTCCATCTACATCTGATACTGTACCAACCGTGGTACTTCCCTTCAGGTAAATGTTAACACCAGGAAGTGATTGGTTGAATTCATCTACCACTACACCTTTGATCTGGTGAGACAAAGCAGCATTGGTATTGCTTTCTTCCGAAACACCGATGCCTTCATTACGTTCTACCGGAAATGCTGTGGGTTGGTTTTGTGCCATTAAACTATGACCGGCGGTGATCATTAATGCACTCAATAGTCCTGCCCTCACCCATTTCATGGCTGAAGTCGCAGTCGATGTTGTTCTTTGTGATAGGTTGGTCATCTGATATTGACTAAGGCGGCCGCATACATTTTTAGGTTTGTTTTTGAAGAAGTTGAGTACTTCCTCGTCACTCATTTGAGTGAAGTCGATTACGTTCTTCTGACATGAACCGCAAAACCCTCCATCCGCGGTTGGTGTAAAGTCACTCCAGTTTTGTTCACAGGGTACTGAAATAGTTAAGGAATATTGTTTCTTCATAACATAGAATTTTGTTGTATGGTGTTATGATGTGTTGTATTCAGAAATTCCATAAAACGATAGTCACTTTTTTTAAAAAGCCTGCGTTGGGCTATATCGTTTCACCTTGTTTTTTATATCAACTCACATTCTAAAACCTGCAAAAAAGTGCATTTGATTAAGTAAGAAGAGAGTTTTGAATGCAAAGGCGTTTCAAAAGTCAGTCATTGCGACCTTAGGAGAATTACCTCTCTATCTAAAGTATCGATTATTAAAGAGATAGATTTCTCGTTGCACTCGAAATGACTCTGAAAAGGTGCTTAATAATGACTACGGTCTCTAACTCAAATCAAAAATTTAATGCTTCAATCGAATCGCTTACATGCCATGGATGCCCTGAGAGCTGTTATGATGCTTCTGGGTGTGGTGTTACATGCTGCCGAAACCTATACATTGGGAGAAGACCTCTTTTGGCCCAAAGACGCTTCGGCTTCAAACGTATTCTACAATTACCTCAATAGCCTGATACATCTTTTCAGAATGCCGATGTTCTTCCTGATCGCAGGCTTCTTTGGGGCGCTGCTGTTTTATGAAAGAGGGTTCAAAGCCATGGTTAGTAATAGAGTATCTAGAATTGTCTTCCCTTTTGTGGTTTTTCTATGCTTATTACACCCTCTGATCTCATGGTCTGCCAACCGAACAGCCATTGCCTTGGGTACTACACTTTCTCCCAGATTGACTGACTGGAGCGCCTATCCGGTCATCACTTACCACCTATGGTTTTTGTATTATTTGATCCTGATAACCATATGCTTTGTGTTGGTCGGTATAACCCTAAAGCAAATGTCGAAACTCACAAGACATTTGAAGCATTCCTTTGAATGGCTCATCCAACGCCGATGGTTATTCATCATCATATTCACGCTGATCATCTTCTTCTTATTGGTTTGGATGTGGGACACCTGGGCTTCCACTCCCCTCTCCTTCGTCCCGGAAATTGAGTTATTCATCTTTTACTCAGTTTTCTATGGAGTTGGATGGCTGTTCTATAAATCGAAACACTTACTGCAAAATATGTTAGCTTACGACCGGTTATTTCTTACGTTGGCATTCACAATATTCACCCTCAAGTTCATTTTTAGAATAGAAGTAGGCGACGTTCTATTTGGTGCCTTAAACGCCCTGATCATCTGGTTTGTGCTATTTGGTTTGATGGGTGTATTCTTGAGGTACGCTAATCACCACTCTCCGCGCATGCGTTATCTCTCGGATGGCTCTTACTGGATCTACTTGATTCATTTGCCATTCACTTTATTGATCCCAGGGCTGTTGGCCGATACGGGTTGGTCTGTTCATATCAAGTTCTTGGTCGTACTATTTTGTACTTCAGTGATCTGCTCAGTTAGTTACCACTATGTGGTCAGAGGCACTTTTATCGGCGCATTCTTGAATGGCCGGAAATATCCAAAGCCATAGATTGGTCAATGGGATGGTTGTTGGCTTCTCACCCAACGCCGAAATGAAGCGGCTTTGGTGCGGCTGACAACAAGGGTAATTTCCGCTTGGTCGTTTTTAGCAATGGTCAACTGAATCTTACCCTGAGGAAGGGACTTGGTCGTACGGATAGCAGCCATGCTTAAGATGGATTGACGATTGGCTCGGAAGAAGTGGTTAGCATCGAGCAATGTCATTAAGCTGTCCAAAGAGCCATCATAGAGGTACTTTGTGCCTTGGGTAGTGTACAAGCTGACCATCCCCGAATCGCTCAATGCACATAGCACATCCGCTGGATTAATAAAGTGTTTTGTCTGGCTCAGTGTAACATTGATAAGCTGAGGAGGTTGCTTAAGAAATGTGGAGTTAATATCTGGTTTTGGCTTTCTGTAAAAAGCGATTCCAGTATCGACTGACGAAAACAAAAAGGTCATTAACAGCACCGTTAGGTCAATAATGAGCAGATCGACAGCACCGTAGATACCTCCATAGAAGATATAGGTTACTGTTAGAAGGGCAGCGTTAAGTACCACGGCCACGAACAAAAAATGTAAAACCAACTGTATCAGCAGCCTGCGTTTGGGTTGTGCTTCCCATGACACGTGGGAATCCAGCTTACGTGAAATCCATCTTGTGCCTTCCAGCAATAAAGCCGCTGCTATAATGGCATTCAAATACTCTTCTAAATCTACAGAGATTAGAGGCCTATTGTATTTCAAGTCAAGCACCATATTGACCAGTGTATTACTCACAACTCCTAATAGCACAATACTTGTCCAGCGCCACTGAAAAACGTTGGAAATCGATAGCCTTCGGAGTTTACCAGTCTGGGTCTGGCTATTAGCAAAACGACGTGAATTGAGATAGAGCATTTTGGTCATGAGTAGTTATACGCAATCAAATAATTATGTTTTGTCAGTAGTGGTTTTAATCGGTTATAAAGACCTACTTTATAGAAAATGGTTTCCATGAAATTGGGAGGTTCAATTAGGAGAAATCACTAGAAGATTATGGATTGAAGGTTTCAGCAGGATTTAATACGCGTAGCAATATTCCCTTTGCTTGGCTGGCCTTAAGGCTTTAAATTGAGATTTACCTGGTCTGATATCATTAAGCACCAGAAATAAAAGTTGGCAAATTTATTTTTAATATGCGTATTTATTACACATATTTATATCTTTGCTCAACAATCAACCTTTTAATAACCTATGACACGTATTCTACTACTGTGCTGCACAGCTTTGGTATTTACCCATATCACCAAAGCACAGACAACGTCAGATAGCTTGACCACTCGTAAACTGAACGAAGTCGTCATCTCAGAAGACTATCAAGCGGAAAAATATACACCCGTTTCGTTCACCAACCTCAGTATCCAATCCCTGGAATCCAGAAACACGGGTCAGGAGCCTTCATTCATTCTAAGCACTACCCCATCTATGACGGTGTATTCGGATGCAGGTAGTTATCAGGGGTACTCATATTTCAGACTTCGGGGCATAGATCAAACCAGGTTGAATATGACCTTGGATGGGGTTCCCTTGAACGAGCCGGAAGATCAAGGTGTCTACTTTTCTAACTACCCAGACTTTCTCAATTCTGTCAGTAATGTACAGATTCAACGTGGTGTAGGTACCACTAAAAATGGTAACGCCAGCTTTGGTGGTAGCTTGCAATTCTCCTCACCACAGCTTTTCGATTCTACCTATACATCTCTCGGTGCGGGTTATGGCTCCTTTGGTACCTATCGCTTTTTTGGGGAACACAATCACCGCAAGGGCAACAAGGCTTTCTATATCAGGGCTTCCAGGCTCAGTTCGGATGGTTATAAATTTCGCTCTGCTAATGATTCTAAATCGGTATTCTACAGCGCCGGGATTTATAACGACAAGCATAAGCTAAAGCTCACCGGGTTTGCAGGCAATCAAAAGAACCAAATGGCTTGGCTGGGTGTGCCCTTAGAAGTAATCGAGGCAGAACCGAGAACCAACGCCAATGCACAAGAGGACGATTCTTTCACCCAATCTTTGACGCAGTTGCAGCATGAGTTTCTTTTCAGTTCGCAATGGACGCTCCGGTCGAGCTTGTATTACAATTACCTGGAAGGCAATTATGATTTCGACTTGAACAACTTCCTTGGCTTGCCTTCTACCGATGAAATGCTCAACTACGCATTAATGTCTCACCTTTTTGGTGGATTCTCAAACCTTTCCTTTGAGTCTGATAAGGTCAATTGGACAACCGGTATCCATATCAGTGACTATTCCAGAGAGCATATTGGTAGCGAAAGAACGGCCCGAGAGCTCTATGAAAACACAGGCTATAAGAATGAATACAGTGCCTTCACCAAGATGTCTTTAACCTTGCAGAAAGTAGTGCTTTTTGCAGACTTACAATACAGGCATACTAATTTCAGCTATGAGGGCACTGTGCCACTCGATCGCACGACATGGAATTTCCTCAACCCTAAGGTTGGTATCACTTATGTAGCCCAGGACAATCTGCAGTTCTATTATAGTGTGGGTAGAACAGGTAGAGAACCTACACGCAATGACCTTTTTGGTGGCTCGGATGACCTACTAGCCAATGAAGATGGCAGTCCAATACTGGCTATCATCGACCCTGAATACGTGGTGGACCATGAACTAGGTTTACGACTTTATTCCGAAAAGCTATCTGGTAGCTTGAATTATTACCATATGAGCTTTGACAATGAAATCGTCCTGAATGGTCAGTTCGGACCGAATGGATTGGCGTTGAATAGCAACGTAGAAAGCAGCACACGTCAGGGTGTGGAACTAAGCTTGCGTTATGCTCCCCTGCCACGTTTGGTTTTAGAAAACAATGCTTCTTATAATCGTAGCCTCATCAAACAGAACGACGAAAGTTTTAACCCTATTCTGACTCCACAGTTTATTATCAATCAGGGCATAACTTACAATCTCAGGGGATTCGAAACAGGCCTTAACTTAAGGTACCAGGGAGCTTCCTATATCGACTTTGCCAATGAAAATGAAATACCGGATTATGCATTATTGGACTGGCGTTTTGCCTATCATTTTAATGGGTTGACTTTTTCGTTCTTTGTTAACAATGTGACGGATACACAGTACTTCAATAACGGCTTTGTTGATTTTGACGGCACTAACAAATTCTTTGTACAGGCTCCTAGAAACTACTATGCTATGCTGACATATCGCTTCTAGTGGATTTCTTTGATATCAACAATATCGCCTTTGAGGTACTTAGTTACCCTCTGAGTTATGTAGAATTGATCGGCACCCTGTTTGGCCTAATTTCGGTTATACTCGCTGCCCGAGCTAACATTTGGACTTGGCCAACGGGTATTATCAATGAGTTTGCCTTCTTCGCCTTGTTCTTTCAGGTGCGACTCTACTCTGATATGCTACTGCAAGTTTTCTTCTTTGGCGTCACCGTCTATGGGTGGTATTATTGGGGGCAAGCCAAGTCAGAACGGAAGGTGGAACAGTTGTCTAACAAATGGCGACTGATCTATGTCATTATACTCATAGTTGGTACTGTTGGTTTGGGTGCTTATATCGGTCAAATCCACATTTTACTGCCTGAGTTATTCCCACAATCAGCCTCCTACCCTTTCCCCGATGCTTTTACTACGGTTGCCAGTATTCTAGCTACATTTTTATTGTCTCGAAAGCGCATTGAAACCTGGGTATTATGGATATTGGTTGACGCGGTTTCAGTGACTTTGTATATACTCAAGGGCATCCATTTTGTAGCCATAGAATACTTTGTCTTTCTAATTATCTGTCTTTTTGGATTCTACAATTGGAGGAATAAGCTTTGAAAAAAGGATTCACTTTTGGCAAGTATTTACCGTTTCACAACGGACATAAAGCCCTCATTGATTTCGCCACAAAGCACTGTGATGAGCTATTTGTCATAGTCAGTAAAAGCGATCAGGAGAAGCTTAATTGTACGACCAGAGCAAATTGGATCAGTAAGACCTACTCGAAAGAACCCAGAGTCAAAGTAATTGAATTCAACTATCTTGAATCAGAACTTCCCAATACCTCGGTCAGCTCTGCGGAAGTGTCTCAGGTGTGGGCCGACCAGTTTAAGCTAATCGTTCCGGAAGTGGATATTCTCTTTACATCGGAGCCCTACGGTGATTTGGTGGCCGATTTTATGGGTATTGAGCACCAATCATTTGATCAGGATCGCTCACTCAATCGCATCTCGGCCACACAAATACGCAACGGATTATACGATCATTGGACATTCCTACCTGATGCGGTAAAGCAGCACTTTCAGAAGAAAGTCGCCGTTTTAGGCACAGAGTCTACAGGAAAAAGCACTATGGCCAGCTTCATCATAGAACACTACCCTGCGACATTGGTAGAAGAAGTGGGACGCGATATTATTGAGAATTCCAATCACTTCTCTCAAGAGCACTTAATCAAAATTGCTCATGCCCATGTAGAAAATATCAAAGTTGCAGTAGCCAAGCTCGCTCCGTTGGTAGTGATGGATACCGACATTCATATCACACAATCCTATGCTAAGTTTAGCTTTGGTAAATACATGAAACTAGATGAATCACTTTATGCTATAAATGCCGCTAACTGTTACCTCTACCTCAACAATGATGTGCCCTTCGTACAGGATGGCACCAGGCTTAGCGAGCACGAGCGTAATGCGCTGGATGCGTCTCATAGAAATACCATGACACAATTCGATATACAACTAGAGGAAATCAATGGGAGTTATGCCGAGCGAGAACGGAAAGTAATGGTAATTATTGATCAATTGATGCAAAGTGCGCAGCAAGAGCTCAGGTAGTTTAATTCACTGCTTTTGACACCGCTTTAAATGAGGAAGGGACTGTCCCCAGAAGACAGCCCCTTCAAAACTCAAATCCAAACTTAATCGCTAAGTTTTTATCTTAATGTCCCAAACCGCTCAAACGCGGCTTTCTCTAGGGTTTCCCTATGGTCTGGGTGGGCTATACTGATCAATGCTTTTGCACGTTGCCTCAAACTTTTACCGTATAAGTTCACTGCTCCATACTCCGTTACGATATAGTGGACGTGTGCCCTCGTGGTAGTGACACCCGCTCCCTGCTGTAAGAATGGGGCTATTTTAGAATGGCCTTTCTTGGTAATAGATCGCAGGGCAATGATGGGCTTGCCTCCTTCCGAAAGCGATGCACCCCTGATGAAATCCATCTGTCCCCCTACACCACTGTACTGTCTTTGGCCTAAAGTATCTGCGCAAATCTGTCCTGTCAGGTCTATCTCAACGCAACTATTGATGGCAGTTACTTTCGGATTGCGCCTGATTCTGGATGTGTCATTGGTATAGCCAGCTTCTTTCATCTCGATAACCGGATTATCGTGCATGAAATCATACAACTTCTGGCTACCCACAGCAAAAGCAGAAACGATCTTTCCTTTTTTGACTCGCTTTTCCTCTCCGGTAATTACGCCTTTTTGAACCAATGGAATGATACCGTCTGAAAACATCTCTGTGTGTATGCCGAGACGTTTATGATTGCCTAGAGAAGCCAATGCCGCATCTGGAATACTGCCAATGCCCATTTGCAGTGTAGCACCATCTTCTACCAGGTCGGCTATGAATCTACCGATTCTAAGGTCTTCCTCTTCCAAAGGTTTCGGGTTAGCTGCATTGATAGGCTGATCCACTTCAACGGCCATATCGATTTTGCTGATATGGATGAAACCATCGCCGTGTGTTCTTGGTACTTGGGGGTTGATCTGTACGATGACTCTTTTGGCGTTGCGCACCGCTGACATGGCCACATCTACCGATACACCAAGCGAACAGAAACCATGTTGATCAGGTGGAGAGACTTGTACCATGGCTACATCCACTGGCAGGATATTTCTTTCGAAAAAGAGATGTATCTCACTGAGGAAAACAGGCACGTAGTCAGCCATACCGTTCTGGACAGCCTTACGCACATTCGCACCGACAAAAAACGAGTTGGTTCTGAAGCTTTCAGCATATTCTTCCTGCACATAAGGTGCTTCTCCTTCGGTGTGAATTTCGACCACCTCTACGTTACGTAGTGACCTATGACGTGCTGTCATTGCTTCAACCAATAGGTGTGGCGTCATGGCGGCGCTGTGAATGAAAACACGGTCATTAGACTGGATAATGTTCACAGCTTCTTCCGCAGAAACGATCTTTAGTCCTTCCTGCTCAATTTCGGTTGCTATACTATTTACTGACAATTTAAAGACGGTTTATTGTTCAACTTGAAGCCAAGTTAATCCACCTCTTATTCAAAGTGAAGGGCTATGATAAAGATCATGAATGGGCGAAAATTCTTATGATATATGATGGTTTAATGGGTTGATGATGCGATGGTTTGATAATTAGATGATAGGGTGATGAGATGATTAGTGAATTAGAGGATGAGATGATGAAGTGTTATGTGTTGATCAGACATTAATCTTGGTTTGTCTTGATTATTGATCGGTTTGTCAGCGTGGCATGCTGTGTTGTTTTTTAGCGACTTATCTTTATATCAGTTAAAAATGAAAATACTTCCTGGATAGCATATGATTTCATTCGCTGATTATCTATTGACTTTCACTGATATACCTTCGGATTCTCTTGAGGCTTTGCTGAATCTCTTCAAGCTGAAGTCTTTGGCCAAGGACGAATTCTACGCAAGGGAAGCAAGGGTGGCCAGAAAGTTGGCTTTCTTAGAAGAAGGCTTGATGCGCGCATTCTACCGGAATGATAAGGGGGAAGAATTCAATAAGACTTTCTTCCATAATCCTGCCATCGTTGGTGCCTATTCTTCCTTGATCACCAAAGAGGTAAGCATGATCAACATCCAATGTATGACGGACTGTAAAATCGTGGAAGCGAACTTCGATGACATCGTGGCACTCTATCCAGAGCATCGCAGCATTGAAACTCTCAATAGAAAGATAGCAGAGGACTTTTTCGTGCAGAAAGAGAAGCGCGAAATGTCTTTGGTGATGATTGATGCTGCTGAGCGGTATGAAAACTTTAAAGAGAAATTCCCTACACTGGAAAATGAAATACCACAATATCAGGTAGCCTCATACTTGGGTATAACAGCGGTACAGCTAAGTAGAATAAGAGCTAAAAGGCGCTGAAGATCATTTATTAACAAATGTAAATGTGATTGGCGTCTGGCTACTCCAAATTTGAACCATAATCAAACATTGAGATATTATGATCGATGACAAGTTAAATAACGAAATCAACGAAAAACCAGAAGTACACGTTCCGGGTAAGCCTTCCAATGCCTTCATCTTTGCATCATGGGCTGCACTGATTATTGGTATCACATCATTCTTCGTTGGTCTCTACAATGCAGAAATGGAGCTGAATGAAAAAGGATATTATTTCACAGTGCTTGTGTTCGGGCTCTTCGCCGTTATTTCAGTGCAAAAAAGTGTAAGAGACAAGCTGGAAGGTATTCCTGTCACCGATATCTACTACGGACTGAGCTGGTTTGCTACCATCTGTGCTATTTCACTATTGGTGATCGGGCTGTGGAATGCTGATGAATTAACGCTTAGCGAAAAAGGCTTCTATGGTATGTCATTCGTGCTGAGTGTATTTGCCGCCATAGCGGTTCAAAAGAACACACGTGATAACCAGATAGTGAAAAACTAGACAAACCATCTGTTGCTTTTATTAGCAACGCTGAAATGATTTATATATAAGCCGGGTAGAAACACCCGGCTTTATTTTTGTCGCCTCCGTACGTGTCACGCACGGATTTGCCTGGCTTAGTCGTTTGTGGGGACACAAACAGCGGCTAAGGATCTAAGAAGGCAGTGCCGTCTCTAAAGTCAGTCAATTTCGACGTAAGGAGAAATCTATTTCAATTAAAGGCACAAGTCATTTGGGAGATAGATCCCGACCTGTCGGGATGACATTTCATAGGGGCTTTTGAGACGACCTCTTACTGTTTCATCATCAATCTTTAATCGCCCAATCCATGGCTTTGTAGACATGGATTTTGGATGTATCAAAAGATGGCAAATCAACCTCATCTTCAGGGATGAGGATGGGCAATTCGGTACAACCCATAATTACACCTTCAGCGCCGGATGCTTTCAACCGATCGATAATAGCTAAGCAGGCATTTTTAGCTTCTTCCGTAAACTGACCTTTCACCAATTCATTGTAAATGATATCATGGACTAGTTTTCTATCTTCGGCCTCTGGGATGATCACTTCAATACCGAACTTTTCTTTGATATAGCCTTTGTAAAAATCCTTTTCCATGGTGAATGCCGTACCTAACAAGCCGACTTTACGAAGCCCGGCCGAGGCAATAGATTCGCCAGTGGCATCAGCGATATGCAGAAAAGGTACAGAAGTATTTTGAGTAATGGCATCACTAACAAGGTGAATGGTATTGGTACACAACAGGATGACATCAGCTCCTGCTTTTTCGAGGCTTTGGGCCGCTTGTTTCATCATATCGCCTATTCCATCCCAATCTCCGGCAAAGGTGAGTTTCTCAATCTCTGCAAAATCGACTGAGTACATAATACTCATACCAGAATGCGATCCGCCCAATAGCTCCTTAGCGCGGCGATTGAGGAATTCGTAATATACTTTGGATGATTCCCAGCTCATCCCTCCTATAAGTCCGATGGTTTTCATATGTATAGTGGTTTATGCATTTACAATTCGAGAATTATAGATATGTTGTCTCAAAAAAAGTCACAAGTATTGTAGCGCCTCTTTATACTGTTTTAAGGTTTCTTCATTTCTTCTGTAATATGTCCATTTGCCATGTCTTGTCGGGATCACCAGTCTGGCGTTTTGCATTTGAGATAGGTAAGTAGAAATCGTGGACTGAGAAAGTCCCGTCTTATCCTGAATGTATCCGACACAAACTCCATCGTCAAAGTGGTCGATATCCTGATGCGGGGGAAAGTGCTCTTCCGGATTTTTAAGCCATTGAAGAATATTAAACCGCGTTTCATTCGCTAGCACCTTACTTATTTCTACTGGATCCATATATGATATTCACATATCTAAATATACCGATATTTAGATAATAAGTTTCAAAAACATGAAGGAATCTTCATCTAGCTCAAAAAGTGCATATTCCAAGATACTTCAAAGGTTGCTAAATTCCGCTTGTTCAGCATAGCAGATTGGAAAGGTAAGATTTGGTGCTGTACAACTAGGGGCTTGATTTCGAGACTTCTCCGGTTCTAACCAACCTATTCTCTTACCTTACGCCGAACCACTATAAAACCTGCCAGCAAACCCACAAGGCCAATTGTAAGATACCACATGAGGCCACTGTTCTCTCGTTCAAACATAACCGGATCATCATTCCCCAAGATGTAGAAAGAACTCCAATAGAATGGGTCTGCACTTATATTATTAGCTTTTTCTAAAAACTCCAATTTCGCCAATCTCAATGCTTCTGATTTCCTTTTCCCTTTTTTCAACTCTCTGTAAAAAACCTGCATTATCTCAGGCGCAATAGCATCAGAAACCTCCCATCTGGTCAGCAAAAGGCTATTAACTCCGGCCGAGGCAAATGCCCTACCCAAACTCATTACTCCTTCTCCCCTTTCGATTTTACCTGCGCCTGTCTCGCAAGCACTCAGCACAGCCAAGTCAGCATTTAAGTTCAGGTTTTCTAATTCGAAAGCATGTAAATATCCATCTTGCAAAGAGTCTCCCGTATGATAAAAATCCAACTTGGATTGATCAGGATTTTCTTCATCCGCCTCACCATGAACCGCCAGGTGTAAAATCTGATATTCCGATGCAATTTCCTTAAAATTCTTCTCGCTAGCGTCTTTACCATAATAATAATCACCATCACTGACCTCATCTATGATGGCCAGTATTTCCTCATGGCTTCCGGGAAGCTCCCCTCTTGATGATCTTAAATTACTCAATGAAAGCGTAGTACCTTCATTCCCAGTATTTTCAGCGTATGAGAAGGCAAGCAATTGCTTTCTATTAGATTTTCTGTTCAGGTGCGACTGGTCGTTCAATGCCACAGAATAGGCGTAACCAATCGCATAACGTTTTAATAAAAAAGGTCTGGTCCTAAGACCGGTCTGCTTAGGTGCTTCGGTGAGCAGTACGCCAAAGTTCACGTTCCAAAGTAGGCCATCAGGGATGATCGTTACTACCTTGGTTTCATTACTTATTTCCAAAGGTGCCAAAATGGACTGATAAGTATGCCAAAGCCAATCGGGCTCAAGCCCTTTATCACTATCACTCAATGAAGCTTCTAGTTTGTAGAACTTAAATACCTCGGGTTCGACCTTCAAAGCGTAGAATACGGAATCACTTATTTGAACATAATGAACGATCGCTTCATCCGAAGCAAGGCTAGCCTGCGTCTTCTTTAAATCAAAATCACTTAATCTATCCCTTCTAAAGTCCGGCTGTTCTTTTTGAAGCTTGGTAAACGCTAAGTCTATTTGTCGTTCCAATGCCAGTTGTTGTTGTTTGATTTCTTCCACCTGATCGGCACCGGATGTCTCAAGTTTCTTACTTTCTAACAGACCATGCTCCAATCTTAGGTTATTGTATTGTTTACTTGTTTCACTATCAATGGCTTTCACACTTGAAAGTGATATAGCACGTTTTAGCTGAGAAGCTTTGTAAGATTCCATCGTACTAAAAATGATCTGTAAACGTTCGTCTTCCCCTAAATTACCTTCGTTGGTATCCAGGAGTGTTATGTATTCTGTAAACAAAGCATTCAACTCGTCTGTGGGTATCTTATCGTCTTCTTTTCGAACGTTGTAATCCGCATTCTTAAGATGTTGAACCAACAACGCATACAGGTTGAGCGCTTTTTGCAGATGTTCTTTATTATAAGATTTAAAATACATGGCCCGATACGTTTTGGCTTTACCATACAGGGCATAGAAAAGTCCGCTACCGTTTTCGTCGACCAAACCCGTTTCAAGTGCATCAGAAACCTTACCGTCGAAATAGGCATTAACAGCTCGGTCAAAGTATGCCAATGCATTGTCGAAGTCTGATCTTTGGAGGTATATAAGCCCTGCCTTATTGAGGACTTTCAACACGTAAGGGTGAGTTTCTGATCGGAATTCCGTTATATTTTCGACCGCCTTATTGTAGTAAAAAATTGCCGAATCGATGGCACCCAGCTTATCATGAATACCGCCAAGACCTTCGTAAACAGCATAGAGTTCCGAATTCGGATCTCCAAAATTCAGTTTGGAATTGGCCATTGATTTTCGACAGTAGAATAAAGCAGAGTCTAATTGATCAAGTTCTGTATAAGCGTTGGAGAGATTGATATAGTGTAGCTCATAGATGGAATGATCCAGATCGAATATCTGTCGACTATTTTCGAATCCTGCCTGGAAAAACTTTAGCGCGTTAGCATAGTCCCCACTGTTATGATATAAAACACCTTTTCTATTATAGATGTAACTTCTAACATAAATATCACCAAATCCCCGAAGACTATATTGTAGCGCTAATTCATTGTAGTCAAAAGCTCTTTTTACCTCCCCTTTTTCTCCCAGTAGTATGCTCATATTCATGTAGAAAGCAGGTAAACGAGGATGCTCCTCCCGCTGGCTTTCCCATACTTGCCCCGCCCTTTCCAGATAGAAAACAGCACTATCATATTCACCATCCTCCCAAAAAACCAGTCCTATATTATGCTGAATTAAAGCTAATGAATCCTTGCCCCAAAGCGTTCTGGAAATAGACAGCCCTTTTCTGTAGCTAAGCATAGCTGAGTCAGCTATACCTAGATTCAGATATGCATTACCCAATGTTAAAAAGAGATTATCCCATCTATTCTCTGATAAATCAAAAGTCTCTTTGGTTTGCTTGTTTTCGAATTCGGATATAATAGATATGGCCCTTCGGTAGTCACCTTCAAAAACTAAATTTTCTACGTAGTCTACAGTGATCTGCTTTGTAGAATCTGAACTATTGGCAGGAGAACCAGCCAGGAGAACTTGGCAGTGGATCAATATTAAGAAAAGCGTGCATGAAATTTTCATGCACGCAAAATTATCAAATAACCAAGCTTTTTATAGCTATGGTTTTGACATATATGAGATTAGTCCTCGTCACAAGCGATCATCGTCAACTCACAAAGGTCTGGTTGATAGGTATGATCATTTACAAAACATGGGTGAAATGTAAAGTTGTGCCCACCCTTTACAGTTTTCTCTTCACCTCCTTTTAAAGATGTAACGAAACTTTTCACTTTCAATGCATCTAAGCCTAACTTCTTATTTTTCATGGGTCTATAATATTTATATAGTCTGTTGTTCCTACTCTCTTTATTCACTCGTCAGCGACAGGCTTTTCAGAATCCGCCTGTTAACATGTCAGCACTTAGTTGCTCTATAAAATAAAAGGTCATCAATAATTTTTATTTTTTTTTATAATACCTTGGTGTGATCATTTAACATCATATTAAATTCATAATATTATCGGATTGAATATTGGTGAATTGATCTCATTCATGAGAGAATCAATATCAGTCTAAATGCACCCGGTCTATGTTCTTTCTGATGTCCACTGAGCACTTTTTTAATAATCGCTGCTATTTGCTTGCACGGATCAAACAATTTTAGTCATTCACAATTGATTTGTTAACTATTAAGAGGTTTGAAGAAATTAGAAGATCAGCGGCTACTGAAAGATTTGAAGTCAGGAGGCAAAGAAGGGCATTCTGCTATCAAAATCATCTATAAGAGGAATTACGAAAAAGTCCGTGGGATCATTCTTCAACGAGGTGGTAATGAGGACGAAGCTAAAGATGTTTTTCAAGAAGCGATGATCGTATTCCACAGAAAAGTAACGAACGAACAGTTTAGAGCAGATTCTAGCATTGATACCTACATTATTGCCATAGCAAGGAACCTTTGGCATCAAATATTCAGAAAGCCAGCTTACAATCTTGAAACCGAGTTGGGCGAAGAAGTGGGCAATATGTCTATTGATGTTGATTGGGACATTATATCAAAGGAGAAGGTAATAAGGGCCATTATCGAAGACCTACCATCAGATTGTCAGAAGATAATCAAGCATTTCTACTATGAAAACCAATCTCTTGAAGTTATTCAGCGTAACTTTAATCTTGGTAGCGTTCAGGCCGCAAAGAATAAAAAGTATAGGTGTATGAAGGCATTACTGAAACTCTTCAAGGAAAAAGGCATCAAACCAGATACTTTCTAATAGGACAATGAACGAGGAGCACTACGATCAAATTGAAAGGTATGTACTGGATCTGATGCCAGATCAGGAAAAACTTGAATTCGAAGTGTCGCTCACGCGTGATGAACAATTGCGTCAGGACATGGAAGATGTTAGGCTGTTGATTCGTGCAGCCGAAAGTAAAAGCATGGCCAATGAGCTTGACGCCATGCATGAGGAGTTATTCGGTGAAAACGAGCAAGAGCAGCGCACCTTCAGAATATGGCCGTATGTATCTGCTATTGCAGCAGGAATAGCTTTGATTTTAGTAGTTAGATTTTTCATTATACCCACAACCACATCCTCAGAAGATCTATACGCAAGCTATTTTGAACCATTCCCCAATTACATAACACTACGCCAGTCAGATCAGACAGCAGCATGGAAAGATGGCTTTACGGCCTATGACGAAAATCGTTTTAGTGATGCTATCAGGATTTTAAGTTCAGCGGAGGTCCCGCCTGAAACACGACAAGATGCTGATTTCTATATCGCTATAGCACATTTGTCCCAGCACCAAAGCAAGGAGGCCATCGCCATATTTACATCAAAACTATCAGGTAATGAAAAATACCGAGAACAGATCAACTGGTATCTCGCACTGGCTTACCTTAAAGAAGGATTGACTGATAAAGCTATTAGTTACTTCAGCCGCATTGCCCCAGGCGAATACAACCATGAAGAAGCCCAGTCTCTAATCAATCAAATAAATCCCTGACCATTTCAAATTCTCTACCCAGTATGTCCCAGGCCACCAGCCAATGCATTGATAGTCATCAATAGCTCAGTAAGGATGGCATTTTTGTCCTTATCCTTGGCTTTACGCCATTTTTTGAGCAAGTAAATTTGCTTATGGTGCAAGTCCGACATCAATGACGCCCTCAGGATATTTGAATAATAATGGTGCGTCCTACGCTCTTCAAAAGACTGAGGTAGCAACTCCCTCATATTGTTTCTTGTGAGCGTCAATTCATCAGCGAAGAGTTTCGAAAACTTTTCCCGGATCGACTTATCTTCTACCATGTCAGCATAGAGTCCCATGATATCCTCATCCGTTGCAGCCAGGCTTGTATCGATGTTGGTGAAAAGATACCTTACAAATGGATCACTCTTCATCTTCTTCTGAAGGGCTTTGTAGTAATCCGGATGCTCGCTCTTCATCTTTTCCAGCGTGGAACCTACGCCATACCATGACGTGATATTATAGCGACATTGTGTCCATGCAAATACCCACGGAATGGCTCGGAGATCACTAAGGCTGGTAGCGCCAGTTCTTCTTGATGGCCGGGAGCCTATCTTGCTATTCTCGATGGCATCAATTGGAGTGGCTTGTCGGAAGAATGGAATAAATCCTTCTTCGTGAAGCAAAGCCTTGTAAGTCTTATTGCTTTCTGCCGCCATCCACGAAAGTACCTCGGCAAATGTAGAATTATGAACATTATCTTTTGACTTGCTATCAAGCAAGCTTTTTGATAAGCTGGAAGCAGCCAACAACTCTAGGTTGTAAGCAGCATTGATTCGGTTGGCGTATTTTCTTTCTATGGTTTCACCTTGCTCCGTGATTCTAATACCGCCTTGTAAAGATTTGGTAGGTAGTGCATTCACGAAATAATGGGTTGGTCCTGCTCCCCTACTAATGGAGCCTCCCTTGCCATGGAAGAATTGGATTTGTACACCATGTTTCTTTCCTACCTCCTGTAATTCATGCTGCGCTTTGGATAGGTACCACTGGCTAGCAATGATACCACCATCCTTATTACTATCGCTGTAGCCGACCATCACCAACTGAGCCGGCATGGGTAGTCCCTTCTGAGCCTGGATGTATTTGAGCGTTCTTTTGGTGAACGGATGAGAAAGAAACTGATCTAGTATTTCGGGGCCGTTCTGCAAGTCTTCTATGGTTTCTAGCAATGGCACAGCCGGTACCATAGATACAATACCCTGATCGGTTGATTTTGTCAATCCTGACTCGCGCGCCAGCAAATAAACACCCAATAGGTCAGACAGACTTCTCGTCATACTAACGATAAAATAGCCTATTCCCTCAGTTCCATATTTGCTGATGTGTTTTTCTACCACCCTATACACATCCAAGACCGCTTTGGCATTTTCGCCAATTTCGCTTTTCGGATGGGCAAATGGTCTACGCACTTCAAGTTCTGAGTTGATGATGTCCAGACGCCATTCTTCAGTGGCTTCCGGATATTGATCTCCTGGTAGGCCAGCTTCATTCATCAACTGGGTGATGGCCTTGTCATGGAAAGCACTATTCTGGCGAATGTCAATTTCAGCCAGATGGAAGCCAAAGATCGAAGCAGCCCGGATGACGTTGGTTAATTCATCAAAAGCAAAGCATTTAGCCCCGTAGCTCAGCAATGATTTTTTAAGAATTTCCAGATCGCTGATCAACTCCTGAGACTGGATATATGCTCCTTCATGTTCATGCAGTGAAGTAGCGTGCCCTCTGGCCACTGCTAAAGGCAGCTTAGCTAATATGAGGTTAATGAATTGCCTGAATGCTTCATCTTTATTTCTATCAAAAGCGGCTTGACCAGCATCCCCCAGATCTTCCAGCATTTCGGTCATTCTAGTACGGAGAGGCTTTGGTGCTTTTTCGAAAGGCAGAGCGAAGCTAAGCGCTTTGAGTAACTTCAAAAGCTGCCTTCTTAATACAATAAAGGCATGAAGCCTCAGCTGATTCAGCGTATTCTGGGTAATATCTTTCGTCACCAACGGATGGCCGTCCCTATCCCCTCCTACCCAGTTGCCGAATTTGATATTTGGATAGGCAAATTTCTTATGTATAGCTTCTGTGTCGAAACCCACCTGCTTCCAGGCTTGCAACATCCTTCTATCAAGTATCGGAATAAGCTCCGGGAAAACATTGAGAAAGTAATGCAGTATGTTGCGCAGTTCAGAAGTTATATCTGGCTTTTCTATGAATATCTCCCCTGTTTTCCAGAGTTTGTAGAGCGTCATTTTGATGTTCTCGCGGATATTCATCTGCTCATAGTTGCTGAACATAGAATTCTCGCGCTGTACCAATTGAACGTACAACTCGCGGTGGTGCTCAAGTACCGTGGTTCGTTTGGCTTCAGTTGGGTGGGCTGTCAATACAGGAGCCAGGTATATTTCTTGTAAAGCTTTTACAATCTGATCCGGTTTAAAGCCTGCCTTTTTTAGTTTGAGAAAGCTGTTCCCCCACAACCCATTGATGTCGGTCAGATCAATATCTTCATCAGCCCTTCTACCCTGTACTGCTGCATTGATCTCAACCGTGTTGATCAATTGGAATATAATGCTGTATAACTGTACATGCTTGGCGGTGAATCCCTTCATGCTTTCCAGCGAGGTGTCATTGATGAGCGGAATCTCCCTGGCGATCTCTTCCTCGCCATTTTCTACTAGAATTTCTTTTAACGCCTTCAGTAAGAATTCAAGGTCAAAATAAGGTTTGCCGAGTTTGTTTTTTACCAGCTTGAGAGTTTTCATGGTGAAAAAGTGGATTATGGGTTTATTTCAGAGCCAATTTAAGGGATTATACTTTTAATTCGTTTGTAAATTCCTGCGGTTTTTTATGCGTTTAATTGAAGTTCCGTTAACCAACTAAGGTTTGACTAGAATACTTTTTTCTACACAACCTACTAATGCATACTTGCTGCGGAATGTTCTTGCACTTACACTAATAATTGAAGGTTTTAATTCACCGAAACAGAATAGATAGGCACCTGCTGTTCTTTACCTTTGAGGGAGATGTTTCCATGCCTCCCGAACCGCCATTCATTCTGGCCTAACTTGTCCTTTAGAAAGGCTGATATGAGTAGCGGCTCCCCTAGTTCGTTGCATTTACCTTGTATTCTGGCGGCCGTGTTGACTGTATCACCATGATAGGCAATTTCCTTCTTGTACTTGCCTACTTCGGTAATGGTGACCACTCCTAAATTCATACCCGCTTTGAAGAAAGGCAAGCAATCATAATTTTCCTGATAATACGATTCTTTGGAAGAAAGCTGCTGCATGAAATTGAAATAAGCCTTTATGCAATTGTGGTTTCTCAAACCCGCTTCAATTGGCCACGTTAAAACGACTTCATCCCCGACGTATTGATAGATTTGCGCTTCATTTTGCACCACCACAGCCAAGTCATTGAAACAATCCTGAATGAGTGTACTGTATTTCACATGCCCCAGTTTTTCAGCCAGTTGTGTTGACGATTGCAAATCGAGGAACATGAAAATACGCTCCTCTTCACGTGGAGTATAGAAATCTCCACGCAACAACCTCCCCAGGTTATTATCTCCTAGCATCAAATTGACCTGCCGGACAGTGGCCATGAAGAGGTCTACCATCAGCACATAGAAGTAAATGGCAAAGCTACCGTCATCAAAGGCAAAAGTGATCAAGTCGATATTCGTCCCGAAGTAAAGTTGATAGATTCCATAGGCGCATATGGTAAGTAATACCAGAAACAGGGTGGCATAAACAAGCCGAAGAATGAGCAGCCTTTGAATAGAGATGCGCTTGTAGATACGCTCTTCCATCAAGATCTGTGCATATCCGGAAACAGCGCCAAAGATAGGCCCCAGAGTCAATGAGATGATCATGCTATCGACAAGACCAAACTGCAAGGCACCATTTTCGGTCGTACCTACCCCTCTTACGATGTATAGAAAAATGAATGACAGCGTCCATCCTATCACATAGAATTTGATGATACCCCACCTACGCCTGCTGATTGATTTAGATTCCTGACCCATAGTAATATGAAGCTAAGACAATTCTGGAACGATTAAAAGCACCTTGGAACGTGAAGTACCTCACAACTACATGATTCCGATTCGCAACGCTGTTGACCCTATTGGCTCCAAAACAATGGATTACGAGATGAAAGGGGCGTAAAATCGACATGTAAATCAACGATTCATCATTAACCATTTTCAATCATGTTACAAAGCAAACTAAGTGTTATCGTATTGATCAGCTTTTTGCTGGTGACTTTATTCGCATTCAAAATGACAGACAATGAAAAAGACGTAAAAAAAATAGCGTCAAAATTCGTGAAAGCAGCAGATGTGCAGGATGCCGACATGCTTGCATCGACTCTGTACCCCGAAGCCATGCAATTCGTTCTTTTCGGCCCTAAGGTCATGAAAAGCAATGCCGAGCAATACATCGAGCAGATCAGGGCTAAAAAACTGGGTGGACACGACAGACCGGTTACTTTCGATCAAGTAGAAATGACCGGGGAGAATGCCGCCATGGTCAAACTAAAAGCCGTTGGTGGTGGCCTGGCTTTTCAATACCACCTTACGTTGTTTAAATTAGAAGGTGAATGGAAGATCATGACCATTACCACTACGGTACAGAAGCAGGGGTGAGCAAACAGGGAGGTCATGGTTGTCATGATCTCCTGGCCGAGGTTAGTGTCTTCACTAACCTCACTTTAGCATTAATGATCACTGCATTGAGAGATTCCCCGAATGCTCTCGTACCTCGAGCATCGTGGAATGACGGCATCAACGCAGTTCCACAAGTTATTAACCGACTTACACAGAAATGATTATCTTTTGAAGCGACCTCTTCACTTTTCATTATGAACAACATATTCCGCATCATCAAAAACCTCGACGGCAGAAAGTGGGTGATCATTTTCTCCTTACTGACCGTTATTGCCGCACTTACGGCCACACAGTTGTTCATTAAAACCGATACCAAGGGAGTCAGTGGTTGGTTGCAAACATTCTACGTACAAGCATTGATATGGTACGTATGGGGCTTCATCACCCCATTCATATTCTTCCTGGGGCAGAAGTTGCCCATCGCTGGAAAGCATTGGTACCTTTATATAATTGCTCATTTGCCAATCAGTGCATTGCTGGTATTAGGCTACCTGGCTTTGTATGTTACTGTTTTCATGGGGTTAAGTGGCACTCCATTCAATAGGGCTACTTTTGATCAGATCTACTTTGCGCTGTTTACCAACCTTTTCCATTGGTATTTGATCCTATACTGGATCATTATCGGTATTGGAAGGTATTTCGATTTCTACAAGAACTACAAGGCTCGTGAATTGAGTAACCTGCAACTAGAAAGTCAATTGGTGCAATCGCAATTGAAAAACCTCAAAATGCAATTACATCCCCATTTTCTATTCAATACGCTCAACACTATTTCCAGCTTGGTACGGCATGAGGAGAAGAAAGAAGCAGTAAAAATGTTGGCCGGATTGAGCGATCTGCTCAGGGTGTCTTTGCTGGACATTGGTAAGCAAGAGGTAACGCTGAAAGACGAGCTTTCTTTGCTTAACATTTATCTCGATATTGAGAAAACCCGCTTCAAGGATAAACTGGAGATAGAATTGGAAGTAGATGAGGTACTATATGATGCTAAGGTTCCCAACCTACTGCTACAGCCTATTGTAGAAAACGCCATTCGCCATGGATTGTCCAAGCAGGTTTCAGCCAAACGGTTATCGATCAAGGGTAGTAGGGTCAATAGCGGTATGTTGCTTAAGGTAGAAAATGAAGGACCACACTTACCCAAGAATTGGAGCATTGAAGATATCAAGGGTATCGGTCTAACTAATACGGTAGAACGTATAAGGCAACTTTATGGAGAGTCAGGCGCTATTCGCCTCAATAATGTAGAATCGGGTGTGAGCGTAGAAATCCAATTACCTTTACATCTCAATGGTCAAAACAACGATGAGTAGTAGAAAACTGACCGCCATTATAGTCGATGACGAACCCCACGCCAGGGATATTGTCAAATTGCTGCTGGATGAAGAGCCGGATATCGAGCTGCTAAAGCAGTGTGAAGGTGGTAAGGAAGCCATTGATGCCATCAATGCACTTCACCCGGATATCGTATTCCTCGACATTCAGATGCCAGAAGTAGATGGCTTCGAGGTGATCAAGCGAGTAAACACCACTGATACGCAATTCATTTTTGTCACCGCTTTTGACGAATATGCACTGAAAGCCTTCGAGGTCAATGCTGTCGATTATCTGCTCAAGCCTTACGATGATGATCGATTCAAAATGGCACTCTTCAAGGTGAAGCAGCAAATCGATCAGCGGGATCTAAGTGCCATGAACGAGCGATTGTCTTCCTTACTGGCCCATATTGAAGTATCTGAGAGCGCAGATTCAGGTGAGAGTGTGACCAAAATACCCGTCAAGACCGGGCATAGAATACGTTTTGTCGATGTTGAAAACATTGACTGGATAGAAGCTGCTGACCAGTATGTGAAACTACATGTGGGCGATCAATACCACTTGCTGCGTGAATCCATGAACACCTTGGAATCAAAACTCTCTTCTAAAAACTTCCTGCGCATTCATCGATCAACCATTATCAATATCGACAGGGTTAAAGAACTTCAGCCCTATCACAAAGGTGACTATGTCGTCATTCTAACCAACAACAAGACACTGAGAATGTCCAGAACGCGGAAGGAGAAACTCCAGCAGATGTTGGGATGGTGATTCGATGATGATGTGATAATTTGATGATGAGATGATTTGATAATCTGATGTGATGATTTGATCAATTGATGTAATACCACTTCATCCTCATTCAAACTATCCATTAATAGTCATTCAGAAGGAATCTTATGGGCTATGGAAAACCTGCTATGGTGAAGTCAGGTGTTTCCACCTGACACTAGTAGCTTGATGTGATGATTTGATAATGCGATGCGGTAATGATACGATCGATTGATGTAATGCCACTTCATCCTATTCTGACCAACCTATTTGCGGTGAAGCAAGGTGTTTCCACCTAATGTTAGAGGGAATGACTTGACCTTGTATTCATGCCAATCATATGATTTTCCATACATTATAAGGAATACGTCATAAGCAAAGAATCTTATTGGTCACATGAAACTTGTGGAATGGAATTTGTGGTAAAATATATGATGCTTGCGATGGATTCTGATGGTTTGACTAGACGCTGATTGTCTTAAAACTTAAGTAATCATTTGTATTCTGTAGACTATCATGAAGACATTCAATTTTTATTGAAAACCTTAACAATGAACCGGTCAAATATTCAATTGTTTGTTCTTGTTTGACAGGGCTCTGAATATTAATTTCATAGTGAAGCTACAAACCCTATAACACTCCAAAAATGACACGTAAAATAATATGTTTTTCGCTATTGATAGTCTTTTTAGGCTGTCAAGAAGATGATGAGCCGACCTCCCTTTTTGAAGGAGATGTAGTACTATCTACTCAACAAGAAATCAGCGATTTCGCCAATAGTGGCCTATCGAAAATCAATGGTAATTTACTAATTGAGTCTAGTACAAATGCGGCACTGGCAATCACTTCTTTGGAAGGATTAAACAACTTGACGGAAGTCGAAGGAGACTTTATCATTTTCAATAATAATGAGCTGACTGATTTAGAAGGCTTGGATCAACTGACATCAGTAGGTGGTCTTTTCAGCATAACGCTTAATCGCAGTTTGGTTCAAATCCGAAACCTCAATAACCTAACTTCAGTCGGTCTTGACCTTTCTATCCATCAGAATGAGCGATTAGGTGATGTGGTCGGTTTCAATAACCTTAATAGTGTTGGTGGTTCTGTAGAGATCAACAACAATGCTCGTCTTTTCTCTATTGAAGGGTTCGATGGGCTGTCATCGATACCAGGCAGATTACAAGTATGGAGCAACCCCTTATTATCATCGATAACCGGTTTCAGCAGCCTTAGTGCTATAGGTACAGATTTAAATTTTGATGGTAATGCCGCTCTTAGCAATCTCGATGCGTTCAGTAGCCTTACATCGATTGGGAATGGCCTGTATCTGAACAGTAATAACGCACTCACAAGCATTGAGGGGTTAAATCAACTATCGACGGTCGGGTCTCGGGTGGAGATTCAGAGGAACGCTGCATTAAGGACGGTCAATGGGCTCAATAACATCTCCACTTTACCAGACTTTCTTATTGTTTGGGCTAACACTTCACTAACCGATTTAGACGGATTAAGCGGTGTAACCAGGGTTGGGAACTTGGTAATATCGCATAATGAATCCTTGGCTAGTATTGATTTAATTGGCCTTACTACTATTGATAACCAACTAATTATGAGTGGTAATAATGCTTTAGAAAATCTTGATGGCCTCAGCAACGTCAATTTTGTGGGTACATCTGTAATCATTGATCGCAATTCCAGCCTGAGTGATTTTTGTGGTATCGGGGCGATCTTACAAAACGACTTCTCCGGTGATTATAACGTGTTGGACAACGCGCTGAATCCAAGTGTGGAGGACATTTTAGCCGGTAATTGCAATTGATCTGTGCTTACTTTCATCTCAGGTAGCGTATCTTATGATGCTATACCTTTAGGATGATAGCTGAGTCCATTTTCAAAAAATCCCTATGACGATCAAATCAACTTAAACGGGAAAAGGATTTCAATAAAAAATGGCGAACCCTTACTTGTTCGCCATTTTTAAATTGACCTTAAACCAGTATTCAAATAATCAGGCTGTTCTCTTTATTGTTTTTTTCTCTTTGCAGCTTGCTTTCTGGAGCCACTTAGATTCTTTTTCGCATTTCTATAGGTGGATTTGGTTTTACCACTACCCTTACGTTGGCTGTTCACCTTCTTGGTAGCTCCCGGATCATTATTCACTCCTTTGTAAACCTTTTTCGAGTTTGGTAATTGCTAGTGCCATCTTTGTAAACAGTTCCGGCCGCCTTACGATCACCTTTTCCCACTTAATTCAGGCATTGACGTTGCCCAACCCTATCGCTAACCTTAATACAGTTGACACTATCAACTTTTTCACCTTATGCTTTTTATAAATTCTATTCTAAGACCCCAACTTCAGCCAAAGGTTTAATGTCTGTTTAGAAAAAACATAAAATTGAGCTGCCAGGGGTATAATGATTAGTTAGGTAAAGCTGCCTAAACCTTTTAATGGCGGTACCTAATGGGGTGGTTAAGGCACAATGAATACACTAGGAAATTGTGTCGATTGACTGAAATAGCTTGACATGAAAGTCAGTAAAATACTTCAATAACTAATAACATCGACCTGAATAGGCCATAAATAAATATAAAAAAATCAAATATTTAGTAAAATATTCAAACATTCCTACTCTCATTCAAGTTGTCTTCTATAAGTAGCATGCTTAGCACTTGGAGGAAGCACCGAGAAAGTGTAATGATTCGATGGGTAAAGCTACCTTAGCCTTTTGGTGACGGCATCAAAAGAGGATATATAAGTATAGCAAAGGCTTGTGGTAATGCGTTAGGGAAATGCTTCAATAGCGGATAAAAAGACTTAAATGCACCATAATTGGGAACAAGTATTTATAAAGAATCAATCGAATACTTACTCTCATTTGATGTATTGTAAATACTAATTTCCAAGACAACCATAAATCTCATAACCTTTTACCTATGACTCGCAAAATAATATACTTTACGCTGTTACTAGCCCTTTTAGCCTGCCAGGAAGATGAACTAACCCCCATATTTGAAGGTGATTTAGTACTATCTACCCAACAAGAAATCGACGATTTCGGCAAAACAGGCATATCGCAAATCAATGGAGATTTAACTATTAGCTCTAGTGAAAACGAGGCATCAACAATCACTTCTCTAAAAGGATTAAAAAACTTAACAGAAATCAAAGGAAGACTTAGCATTTACGATAATGATAAGCTAACTGATTTGGAAGGTCTGAATCAACTTACATCAATTGACGGTAGTTTATTTATATACGCTAATGATGGTTTACTTGAAATAAGCAGCCTAAACAGTCTTACTTCTATTGGTTTTGGTCTCACTATTTCTAGAAATGAACACTTAGTTGATATTGCTGGTTTCGATAATCTTCGTAGTATTGGTCGGGGACTAGATATCGATAATAATGATCGTCTTTCCACCATTCAGGGATTTGACAAACTATCATCTGTACTGGGTTTTTTCTGGGTAAAGAATAACCCCGTTCTATCCACCATCACTGATTTCAGCGAGCTTACTTTGATAGGTGAAGGTTTAAACTTTAGGAACAATATAGCTCTCACCGATATCGACGCATTCAGTAATCTTTCAACCGTTGGAAGTGACTTCGTTTTAATCGATAATGACGCGTTAACAAATATGGAAGGATTCAGTCAATTATCTACAGTGGGGAAGAGCATATGGATTAGTGACAATAATTCTTTGAGGACACTGGATGGGTTGAATAAAATCTCGAATTCGCCGGAAAATATTGGTATCGTAGACAACATGTCCTTAATCGATTTGAACGGATTAAGTGGTTTAAGAAATGTAGGCAGTTTATCTATAGGAGATAATGAATCCTTGACCAGCATTGGTTTGCCTAACCTTACCTCTGTAAGTCGTGCGTTAATGATAGTTGATAACAATGCTCTGGAAAACCTTGATGGTATGAATGAACTTAGTTCTGTTGGCGAAGCCATAGTAGTTAACCGTAATGCCAGCTTGAATGATTTTTGTGGCATTGGGTCGATCATACAAAACGACTTCACTGGTGAGTTCAGAACTTCTGACAATGCGCTGAATCCAACTATGGAGGATATTTTAGCAGGTAATTGCAATTAGCATTTCCTTGCATTGATGCCGTGTTCGGGATTTTGGTGGTTATTCGAGTTTCCATAAATAGCCAACCGGATCATTGTAAAACGAACAAGATTGTTCGTTCAGGAAACTAGCAAGATTGTTCTTCGTACTTTCCGCCCTCGTTGGAGCTGTCTCCAACGAGTAATGACCTCAATTTTCTTTACAAGTAACATTGAGAGCCCCTTCTGATTCGATCGGTCAGGCCATTTTAGCCTTTTGGTGACAACACCAAAAGGGCAGCAAACTAACCACTACCAGTCATTCAGAAGGAATCCTATTGGCTATAGAAAAAGAATAGAAGATAAAACTGTATCAGGGCTAGTAGCTGCACCATTCATATTAGCCTTTAGAGGCGCGGTATGTGTCCCCATACATGGCCTGTTAATCCCAAACGGTTTAAGAAACTACCATAAATATTCTCAGTACAGGCTCAGATCAAGGGGATTTTTGAATAGCCGCTAAAACTCTGCTTAGCGCTTCCGGTTTTATTATTATGAAGAAAATCCTTATCAGAGTCATTCCTTTTCTGGCTATAGTGATTTTAGTATTAGGCCTGACTAACCCCAACGAAAACCGCTTCCTGGAAAAAGTAGCTCAGGATTATGGGCAATTCCATGGTGGTATGGAAATCGATGAGGAGAGGTTGCTTAAAATAGGCAAAAGTGAGCGATCGTCTTATTTGATCTTCAGCGTTTATCACTACGAGTTTGGCAACATCGGTGTAGCATACTTCGGCATTGCGACCAACACGATATTTGTCAAGAGCTACCAAGCCGAGACACAGCAGCAAGGCGACGCTATTGTTTATGCAAAATGATGCCCTTTCAGCCTTGAGAAAGCAATACTTCTCAATAGCCAAAAACTTAGAGAATGTTTACCCTGAACAATCTTTTAAAAACCACTGCTTTTGGAGGATCGCCTTAGACAATATGTGCCAACAACGCTGGGACAATGTGATCAAAAAGCCAGCTTATAAACACTTAACATACCATCAACTTCATCAAGTAGTTTCTCTCCTAAAAGCGTATAAGGTTAACTTAGCCTTACTTAAGACACACAACGATAACTCATTAAAAATGAGAAGAAAATGTACTGCCAAATCAATTGATCATGTTATTTGATAATAATGAAAACCTGAGTGAAGTATTCCAGACAGTGGTCCATGAGATTCACCGGGCCGCATTGGACAAAAAACACCCCTTCCGGTTCATGGCGCTAGCAACTGGTTCTGGGCATGATCTTAACAACCGTTATGTTGTGCTTAGAAAGATAGATCAGGATCTGAACCTTTATGTGTTTACCGATAGCAGAACGGGTAAGGTCAAAGACCTTGAGAAGAATCCTGCTTGTGCGATACTGCTATACCATCCTCAAAAGCGAGCTCAAGTGATCATCAAGGGGACAGTGACGCTGCATAACCAAGACCAGGTTGCTCAAGAATACTGGTCACAAGTGCAAGGCGACGCGCGTAAAGCCTATAACCCCTCCGTTGCGCCAGGCACCGTTATCAATAAACCAGAAGATGCTCATAAGTGGCCTGCATCGCTAGACGACACTCATTTTACCGTCATCAAAGTAGAAATCGGCTCGATAGAAGCCCTACAGCTGAATGGCCTAGAGCACTTACGCGCTCAATTCATTAGAAGCAATGGTGACTGGGACAAAAACTGGATTGTTCCTTGATTGGTCTTTAGAAGCTAGTCTTTAGTAGATAGTAATTAGTATTTGGTAATTAATGGTTTGATGATATGATGATTAGATGACGTGCTGTTGGTCTAGGCTTGACATCATATACTCATGCAAATTAACTCC
>JBCBSS010000095.1:0-30447 GCA_039819065.1 Bacteroidota bacterium | reverse complement strand
ACCTCTTCATTAAAACAGCGCGGTACGATAGTGGCGAACACTATCTGCATGAAGCGGCGGGTCTTGTCAATAAAGCCATCAAAACCAACAAAAAGCACTACGATGATCAATTCGTAGACTTCTATAATGTCTATGTAAATGTTCGTTCTACACTGGCCTCATTATATCACAAGAGGGGGCAACTGTATGAAGCGATCAACCTATTGGAAAAACTTCATCAGGACATCAAAGCAGACCTGCCCGATATCTACCGGGAATATGAGCCCTACAATGTGGTGCTTAGCAATCTCAGTACCTATTATGTGGAAGCCGGGCTAACCGATCAGGCCAAAACGGTGGTGCTGGAGTACCTGGATTTAGTCAAGCCTTCCGAAGAAGACCCTTTGCCCTATCTGCACGCCATCATGAACATGAATGGCCTCTATCATGCTTTGGATCAACCCGATTCATCACTGGTCTATTCGCAGAAAGCATTGGATTATATAGCCCAATACAATCTGGAAGGGCATGAATTGCACATTGTCACACTCAATAACATCGGAGAAACATTCCTTGGGCTAGAAGCATATGAAAGAGCGCACAAGCACTTAACACAAGCCAAATCGATTCAGGATAAAAGACCAGCAGTAAATCCAAGGTTGTATCAAACTACCCTCTCTAACCTGGCTGAAAACTATAGGTGGAGCGGAGATTTCAAGAGCGCCTATCCATTGTATGACCAGTTGCTTTCTAGCTTGATCAATGACATCATTCACAATTTTACCTACCTTACCAACGCCGAAAAGCAGGCATTCTACAAGAGTATGTTTTTCTACCTTGAGAACTTCTCCTCTTTTGCGCTGGAGGCTAGCGGGGCGCTTCCGGGCCTTTCTGCACCAGATGGGCAAACCAATCCTGAAATCATCGGAGACCTGTACAACGTGCAGCTCATGACCAAAGCTGTCATTCTCAATTCGAGTTACAAAATGAAAAAGGACATACTCGAAGGAGAAGATCAGAACCTAAAATTCGCCTATATGGGATGGGTGGCCAAGAAAAATAAACTGGCCAATCTCTATGGTAACACTAAGGCTACGGCCGAAGAAATCAAGAGGCTTGAGGAAGAAATAGAATGGCTTGAAAAAGACCTGACCAAAAAATCAAGGCAATTCAAAGATGGATTCACAGTCAAAAAAGTGAACTGGCAGGATGTACAAAAGAAGCTTAAGCCGGGTGAAGCCGCTGTGGAAATGGTGCATCTGGTGAACGGGCTCCTTTATGGTGCGCTTATTCTAACACCAGAAACTACCGAAAGACCGATCATGGCCATTGTTGCCAGCAGAAAGGGAAGATACTTAGAACGCGAATTCTACAGACAATACCACAATGCGGTACAATACAGAATTGAAGACACCATCTCATATAACGTATTCTGGAAACCCATAGTAGAGTCCATCCAAGGGCACATGCCCGCAGATCAATCTGTGAAAAAAGTGTACTTCTCTCCCGACGGCATCTATAATCAAATCAATATCAACACCCTCTATGATCCGGAGAAAAAGCAGTATGTCATAGATCAACTTAAAGTAGTCAGACTCACCAATACCAAAGAGCTTATTACCGGCGATTTTCATGGTAAGCAAAACACATCCAAAGAAGCCATTTTGATTGGTAGACCAAGTTTTACCCTGAATAAGGATACCAAAGAGACACCGTTTAAAGATTTGGCTGGTACAGGGACAGAAATAGAACAAATTGAAGCTCGCCTTTCCAAAGCGCAGTGGCAGGTGAAGACATTCACCAATGAATCAGCCAATGAACTCAATCTGAAATCAGTCTACTCTCCCAAGGTGCTGCACATCGCTACACATGGTTTTTTCAAAGATGAAGACCTTGAAAGCCAGGCATCGATGAGCGAAATTCTATTACAATCCGGCATCGCTTTGGCCGGTGCCAATGACGTTGCTTATCAGCATAGTCAAGACGGCATTCTTACCGCTTTAGAGGCACTCACACTCCACCTTGATTCTACCGATCTTGTAGTGCTATCCGCTTGTGAAACCGGGTTGGGGCAACTTCATCCCGGTGAAGGAGTGTATGGCTTGCAGAGGGCACTGCGCTCGGCCGGTGCCAAATCCGTGATCATGAGCCTCTGGAAAGTAGACGATATCGCCACCCAAGAACTGATGACCTCGTTCTACGATTTCTGGCAATCCTCAGGCAATGTGCGAAATGCCTTCCGAGAGGCACAGCAAAACCTTCGCAACAAGTACCCAAACCCATATTATTGGGGCGCTTTTGTGGTCATTGGGACCTATGAGTAGGATATAAAACCACACCCCCAGTCACTCTGAAAGAGACTTATTGGGCAATAGCACTAACCGAGGTTGACGAAATATAGATTGGCAAGTTGCCACTTCTTAAGCCGCTAATTTTCCAATGTAGAAATTCGATCTTGTTCGTGATACTCTGAGCGATACTTTTTGGTGATAACACCAAAAAGGGCGTAACTCGTTGGAGACAACTCCAACGAGGGCTTAAAGAGCGTGACGCGCCGCAGACAACTCCAACGAGGGCTGAAAATAACAAACCAGCCTTCAACTGGTAGATTTGATTAAGCCTAAAGGCAACTAGAGTTGATGTGCAGACGAAAATTTTGCTGTTTGAGTCCCGACCCTAAGTCGGGATGAGTTTCAAAATTTTCTAGATTTTTTGTCTACTTTTTCATCAATGGAAAAAGTAGAAGCCACCCGGCTTGAGGGAAAACACTAAAGTCTTCGCTTTAAGGCGATGGGTTTTTCTCCTGTTTCCAGATGGTGATATTAAGGATTGGCAAGTTGGCACTTCTCAGGCCGTTGTTTTTCCAACATAGCAATGCATCCTACAAGCGATACTTTTTGGGGATAACACCAAAAAGAGCGCAGATTTTCTTCTCATTCATGTCGAAGACATTTTTTATCACTTTTAGGTAGTATAATTCGTGAGTCTGATCTCTATTCAGTATTTTGACTACTAAAGCACTGATTATTATAGACATAGCAGGGCTTATTGAAGTATTTCGAAACAGGTTTCAGCAGGCTATATTACTGATAATGACTTATGGCGAATAAGCTCGACACCATGTTGAACGAACTCGTTTCAAGAGGTAGCTCTACCTCCGATAAACGCTTTGATCAGCGTCGGGCAGTATTCTTTAATATTCTCGTCCTATTCATGATGTTTGCTGTGCTCGCTATGATGTTTTTGGCCAAACATCCCTATAGCAAAGCACTTAACGGCATCAGTTTGATCATCTTCGCCGCCCTCTTCTACTATCACGGTATCCATTCTGCCGTTACCATCAAAATCACGGGGGTATTTTATCAATTGATGATATTCATACACTCCAGCATACTAGACCCCGGCGGCCATGTAGAATACGCCCTGCTGGCCATGACCGTTGTACTACCCGTTTTCTTTAAAGGCTGGTGGAATGTGTACTTCTTTATCAGCAACATGATCCTGTTCTACTACCCTTATGTCGTGCTCGATGCCTATGAAAGCTATTTCAAACTGGCTTATGCCCCTGCCGCCACTCTTTTCTTCGTCATTAGGGCCTTTGCACGCGAGGGAGCATTCTACGAAAAACAGTTACTGGAAAAGCAGGAGGAGTTAATCGAAATCAACCGGGAGAAAAACCAATTGGTGCAAATTGTAGCGCACGACCTCAAGACCCCTATTAGTCAGGTGAAGGGTTTAACCGGTCTTTTGCGCCTCTCCAAGCCCGATACACATGAAGAATTGATTGATTACATTGACAAGGTCGATGGTGCGCTCGATCGGATGTCTTACATGATTACCCGCATTCTAAACATCAGAATCATAGAACAAAAGCGGCTAGACCTCAAATGGCGGTCTGTTGATCCCATTAAGACCTTATCGGCGGTATCTGAAGCCCTACACGTTTTGGCTGACCGCAAGTCGATCAAGATCAAGCAGTCCTTTAATGGGACCATTGGGCATGTACAGGCTGATCATAATTTCCTCATCCAGGTATTTGAAAACCTGCTTTCAAATGCCATCAAATACTCACCACAAGGCACCGAAGTCACGCTATCCGCAGAAAGCGATGCGCAGTATATCAGAATAAGCGTAGAAGATCAGGGTCCAGGAATCCCCGAGAAAGACCAGAAACAGCTTTTCATTCGCACTGCCAGGCTTGACGCGGAACCAACTGGAGGAGAAGATTCATCAGGTTTAGGCCTACTCATCGTCAAGAAATTTATGGATGCTATGGAAGGCAAAGTCTGGTGCGAAAGTACTCCTGGCGAGGGCTCCACCTTCACGGTAGAATTTAAGAAAGACAAGACAGATCAAACTGAGGCTTAACACCCTCATTATACCCACTTTCGAAAGCACCGTTCAACCTTTATTCTACACAGCATTAAGATCATTTGATATGGATATTATAACTTGGTAAGCTATTGACTTTGTTTTGGTACCCAATCAGTTATTCATGAAAAAGATAGTAGCATTCGCCGGCAGTAATAGCAGTAAATCGATCAACAAACAACTAGTGACCTGGGCTTCGAGCATGGTGCTTCAGGCTGAAATAGAATTGCTTGACCTAAATGATTTCGAAATGCCGATCTACAGCATGGATCGGGAGAAAGGACAAGGTATACCAGAGGAAGCTGTGTCTTTCAAAGACACATTGAAGTCAGCCGACGGCCTGATGATTTCGCTGGCAGAACATAATCACAGTTACTCTGCTGCTTTTAAGAATATTTTTGACTGGTTTTCCAGAATAGAACGTCCCATTTGGCCAGATGCTCCCATGTTTCTGATGGCTACTTCTCCTGGGCGACGCGGAGGGCAAAACGTATTGAATACTGCGAAATCGGCATTCCCCCATCTGGGAGCACAAATAGTGGCATCGTTCAGTTTACCCTCATTCTACGACAACTTCAAAGCCGATGAAGGCATCACCTCTGAAGAACTCAAAGCAACCTTTGATGAACAGTTAGCCATATTTAATGAGGCCATTTAGCGTATATGCCCAAGGCTATAGCAGAAACCCAAATGTGATATATGAGGACAAGTTGGCCAGGCTGTGAGAAATCCAGCCTGGAACAATACTACCATTGGCCATCTTTTCATTGACATAGGCATTGATGTAAGCAAAGAGTGTGGGGAAGATAAAAATAATACTCAGGTAAAATATGCTATCGGTGATTATTAAAAACAGTAGTGAGTGAAGTGCTCCGAATATTACGGCATGAATGAGGTTTCCTTTCACAAACCCCAACCAACTGATCAAACGCTTCGCCACAAACCCACGGAACAATATCTCTTCCGAAAAGGCTGTTTTCAAAACTGCCGCCATCACCAGTATGATCAGTGATAACACACTAAAACCCATCTCCCTAAACTTGCCTGTCATACTTTCAGGGTCATGCATTACTCGCATGAATTCATCATCGGCGGCAAAAATGACGAAAGGTATAAAGGCAATTATGCTGACCGCTATTGCCACCATACAGGATTTGCCATTGGCACCATAAAGCCCGATGTATTTAAAAAAGCCTCTAATCGACCGCTTGCCGATCACAAATACCAAAAACGGTATAAGAGCAAGGGCGATAATTTGAAATATGGTATTAGTTATTTCGTCGATCATGATCATCTGATTTATTTTCAGGATTGTATTCGAGTATATCTCCGGGCTGGCAATCCAGTTCACGACAAATAGCTTCCAATGTATTGAACCTGATACCTCTGGCCTTCCCGGTTTTTAGAATAGACAAATTCGACATGGTGATATCGATCCTGGCGGCAAGATCTTTCAACTTCATTTTGCGCTTGGCCAGCATTACGTCTAGATTGACTACTATGCTCATATCATCAACTGTTGATCTTCCAAAAGGAGTTTTCCTTCCTTAAATACCTCCGCCATTACGTAGGCACCTAATGCAAACAGCAAAGGGCCGAATGGCAAGTCCAGATAAATCATCAACTCGCCGCGGATTAGGCCAAAGTTGAAAACGCTAAATAAGGTAGCTATGAAGGAAAAGAGAGATATGCGTCGGAAGTGTTTGATATTGCCTTCATGGAATGTTCTCACCGATTTCATAGAATGCAATACCTGCAGTATAGAACGAACGATCAGGAAGACCAAAGCCACGAAGACCATTGCCCTCACCAACAACCAGTAAAAAAGGTAGTTGTTCAAGTCACTCAGCATAATCATGCCTTCGTGTCGCACATGATGAGGTAGCAACACTTGTACGTCTCCCATACCAAATCCAGCTTTAAAGGTCTGGGATACTTCGATATGGTCGTAGTACCCTTTCGAAAAGTGCCAGTGTACAGTTACTGTCAGGGATAATACCACGGCGAAAATACAAACACCCATTATACACCTGGAGAGGCCGATTGCGAGCTTGATCACAGTATTCGTTTTCATTTACTTTTTTATTAAAGGTAAATAATTTATTATAAAACAATAAATAATTAACGAAAAACAGGTAAAACAGCAAATAACAATTAAAGAAAAGGCATAAGGTGTTCTTACCGTTACCGCCTCATCTTGTCAGTGTTTTGGATAAGTCACTCTTAGGGGTTGTTAAAGTCATAGTCAGCGGGTAATTTACCTCAAATGATGACTGCCAAAAAGGTGATCAATATATTATTTAATCCATTTTACAATGCAATACAGCCTATACCCTCTCTTTCCTAAACTCACTTTCTTTTGTGCATGTATTCTGCTGCTTACATGTTGTACAAACTCCAAACAAGAGACACCCATTGAGACCAAGACGGAAGAGGTCAAAGATGAAGCGCTACTTTATCAATCAGATGATCTGATCATAAGAGCGCTTACACCAAATACTTACTTACACGTCACTTTTTTGGAAACCCAGGACTACGGTAAGGTAGGCTGCAATGGACTCATTCACTTCTCAGATGGTGAAGCAGTGATATTCGATACGCCACCCACTGATAGCGTCTCCCTAGAATTGATCAATTGGCTAGAACAAAAGAAGCAAGTAAAGGTCAAAGCCATTGTTCCCACCCACTTTCATGATGACTGCCTTGGTGGCTTGAAAGCTTTTCATGACCTGAACATCACATCATATGCCAATCAGCATACGATAGCGTTA
The DNA here is from genome assembly GCA_039819065.1 of Bacteroidota bacterium. Classification (GTDB taxonomy): domain Bacteria; phylum Bacteroidota; class Bacteroidia; order Cytophagales; family Cyclobacteriaceae; genus JBCBSS01. Next base: position 23,326 of record JBCBSS010000095.1, on the reverse strand, counting down.
GCTACTAACACGGAAGCCATAGTGCCACAAGAAGGCTTCGAAGGCGAGATGACGCTATCCATCGGGCAGAGTAAGGTGATTTGCAAGTTCCTTGGAGAAGGCCATACGAGAGACAACATTGTAGCCTACATTCCTTCCGACAAAGTCCTCTTTGGCGGGTGCCTTGTAAAATCACTAAAAGCAGGAAAGGGCTACCTGGCGACGCCAACACCGCCACTTGGTCAACCACCGCACTGGATGTCAAAACAGCATTCTCTGATGCCGAAATCGTCATACCAGGCCATGGTAGAACCGGTGATTTAGGTTTATTGGATTATACAGCAAAGCTATTTGAAGACGAACAGCCTGTCGAGGATTAAGTCTGCTTTCTATTTCAGAATCACTTTAAAGCTCCTTTGGAAAGCGTTTCCGTATTTTCCTTATTTATCATTTTCGGTGATTTTGCGAATACCCTACCTCTTTAACCGGTACTAATTTTAGAGTAGTAAAAAGGATGGGTAAACATGAGAAGAATACTAACAACTATCTTGATTGCACTGATGGTGGCCAATGTCGCTATGGCTAATGGCGGAGGAAAAAAACCGAAGAAGCCAAAGAAGAATTATACCAAGAAAGGGTTTATCAAGCCCGGAACCCGGGTGATTGTCAGAATGAAGGATGGCACCCAGAAAGAGGCCATCGTAGCCTTTGCCTATTCTAGAAAGAATTATTGGCTCAATGAGGCAGGCGGCGGTAATTTCGGTGAGTGCAAGAAACGCTTTTTCACCGTTGTTGACGGACAAGCCCCCGAAAGAATTGCCGGCGCGGAAGATTGAGTCTTGCGCACCATACACAGCACCGCATTACAGATAGAAATGATAAGGTGAATGTAATTCCGTGCGTCATTCAACGGTTTATCCGGACAATCTCAACTAACTCGTCTTGGCACAATAGCTAATCTTTCGCCACAGTTTGTATCAGCATCATAGCCGTCATTCTGAAAGAATCTTATTAGCTATAAAATGCATATTTAATACCCCTAGGTATCAGTTCGAGGCAGTGCTATTCAGTCTTTTCAAATTATCGGAATACTGTGATAGACACTTGCCAATAAGATTCTTTCAGAAGGACAGAGAATATGAGACTTTCACTTGCCATCATTTGTATCACCACAAACGATCAAATTCGCTCCACACGAAAAGATCCCCCGGATAAACCGTGGGATGACGCCATTAATGTAGTTTCGTGCCATTCCACGTGACACACAACCAATAGCACCCTTCTGCCGTCGATTGTGGGGATACAAACGACCTAGTAAAGGATTCACAAAGAGACTCAGAAATGATATGATGAATGTAATTCCGTGCGTCATTGTTCGGTTTATCCGGGCAATCTAATTACTTATAACCCGAGTAGCCGTTCTTAAATACAACAACCTCCCACCCCCTTTCTCAGCCGTTGAAAGATCAAAAGGGTAATTGATGGATAGTAAGTGTCACTTACCCCTATTATTTCATATCCTTATATGACATATAAAGTAATTTATTGTTTTTATAAGGGAAGAGATAATGGATGGTATAACAGCAACACTAAGTTATTTACTCAAGAAGCTTAAGGTCAAACATACAAGATCTTATTTGTACCGGATGATGAAAGGGCACCCCAATTTCCCGTCTCTGTTATCATTTGGAGATACTTTGACACTTTATAATGTGGAGAATTTTCCGGCTGAAATCGATCAGAGCGAGCTTCACAAGATACCGACCCCTTTTCTAACACATTTACCTGCGAAAGGTGAAGGTTTGTTTGCGATAGTCGATGAAATAGACGAAAACACAATCACTTATTGGACCGACCCATATGGGATGTCTATGGAACCAATGGTGGTCTTCAAAGAGAAATGGCAGGGCACGGTGATACTGGTGGAGGCCAATGAAAAGTCTGCTGAGCCTGACTACTTCTCTAACCTGATCAATCAATGGCAGCGCAACCTGCGCTTGCCGTTTATTTGGCTCACTGTCTTATCTGTCCTCACGGCAGGACTAGTCTTTCAATATGAAAACTACTCTCAGACGACTTGGTCGTTGTTCGGCACGTATCTGATCGGTTCTATCTTCTCGGTTTTCCTCATGCTGAGATCATCGGGTAGTCAGAATAAATACATTCATTTGCTTTGTCAGGTCAGCACGAAAACCAACTGCGATTCTATATTGAAATCCCCTGCAGCCTATCTTGCCGGTAATATCAGTTGGGCAGAAATAGGCCTCACTTATTTTGTTGGTAGTACCATCGTACTGCTATTGACTGGGCCGAAAGTAATACCAGTATTGGCCGTTCTTTCCATTCTAGCACTACCCTATGTATTCTGGTCACTGTATTACCAAGCCAGAGTAGCCAAGATGTGGTGTACACTATGCCTGGGCGTACAGGCCATGCTCATTGCCAATGCCTCTTTCGTACTAACTGCGGGTAATGTGCTATATCCCATAAGCCTGTCTACCCTAGCTATACTTGCACTGTCCTTTGCGGTTCCCATAGCCATTTGGGCCATGATCAAACCATCCCTGACCAAAGCAGGAGAATTAGATCTTCTCAATCGTAAAATAGAGCCACTAAAGAGAAATGGTGCGCTGTTCCAGCATTTGCTTAAGCAAAACCCCCAAATGCCTCCTTTGGATATAAGGGATGTGACGTTAACAATGGGTCATCCTGAAGCGCTACATACCATCACCTTCGTGGGCAGCCTGTACTGTACACCATGTGCAGCGGCCTTTAAAGAACTCGAGCAGACACTCCAGATGCAACCAGACTTAAAAGCTCAGGTGGTGCTACTGACCAGCTACATAGATAAAGAAAAACAAGAAAACACAGTAAGGCACTTGATGTCCATCAGTGAAGAACAACGGGTTGAGGCCATGAGAAGCTGGTATCGCCAGGTAAACAGGGATATAAATCAGTGGTCTAAAAAGTTTCCTGCTACCATATCAGATCAAGCCGAATCGGCCAGAAAACGCCAAATGGCCTGGTGTGAAACTGCCAACATAAGGTATACACCTTCTTTCTTCGTTAATGGATATCCTATGCCAGAAGGGTTCGAGTTAAAGGACCTTGCTTACCTGCTTAGTGAAAATGAAGCAGAAGAGCAGCACGCATGAGGATCGTCCAAACGTTCTGGACAGGTCAAGACAACCCTGATCCGGAAGTACTTGTGACCCAATCTGGCGGGTGGCTTTCTGCTGAATATCACTGGATGAGTTGGGCTTTCAGTTGCCTGCAGTTACGCCAATTCTACAGCGAGGTAGAATTGTATACTGATGAAGCTGGGAAGAGGCTTTTGATGGATATATTAGAATTGCCTTATACCAAAGTACACGTAACGCACAAAGATATGCCTGCTGTCCCGAACGGGGCATGGGCCATGGCTAAAGTTTTCACCTATTCCCTACAGGAACAGCCTTTCCTGCATGCGGATGGGGATGTCTATATTTGGAAGCCATTCCCTGAAACACTTCTGGATGCCAGCTTGATAGCCCAGAATAAAGAGGTCAAATTCCCATTCTACGATCGCATTCTTGCCAACATTTACACCCATTTTGAACGCATCCCTGACATCGTCAAGCAGTTCCTGGATGAAACCAAAAAAATGTACGCCTACAATGCCGGTATCCTTGGAGGGAATGACCTAGAGGCTATTAAGAATTACACCAATGCTTCTTTCGAGCTACTTGCTCAGAATGAACAGACATGGTATGCCATCGAGCCTGGGGATCTCAATTTCATTGCCGAGCAATTCATCTTCACTTGCGTTGCTAAATCTACGGATACTGCTGTAGGTACACTTTTAGCGCCTATGCAATGGGAAAATAACTACAAGTCCACCGCCATGTTGGATCAGGCTCCCTTTGGCATTTCTTATGCACACATCATTTCTAACTTCAAAAAAGAGCCTTACATCTGTGATCATTTATCCAGACACCTACTTGTCTACTACCCTGAAATGCACGCAAAGGTACTATCAGAAATGAAACGGCTGGGTTACTCGAAATTCCTTAATAAGTCCTTCCAGAAAACTGATGGGGGCTTCAGCTTGCCTAAAGGTTTTGCCAAGCAGGTGTACTTCGCCGAAAATGCAGTCAACCATGCTCGTTTGAAGGGTGATTTTCTACAATTCACCCAGGGCGTTGAAGAAGCGGTGGGAAAGTTACCCGACTTGGCACAATGGCATCAGCAAGAGGAACAGCGGTACCGCCTGCACCAATCTTTCATGTCGGCCAATACCGACGCTCAAAATGCATACGGGTTTAAACTAGCCCCCTATTGTGCATTGTTAGAATCTCAGTGGCGATGGGTCAAGCGGAAAAGAGTAGACTTTGCGCAACTTTGCGAAAAAAACCTGGAAGATGAAGAGGGACCATACTTATACCTGGTCGCTCCAGATGCATCACGTGCCGAAGTCCTGATCAGTATTCAAAAAGACCTCCGGATCGTTGTCCTTAATCATATCCTGAACCAGGACAGCGTTAGCGATATCTTCGAAGCTCTTCCCCAGTACTTCGATGAAGAAGACCTCAAAGAAAACGCTACAGCACTGAGAGAGATGGTGATTGACATCATCGATGATCTCATTCTATCCGGGGTCATCATAGCAGCCTGACCTTTCAATTTTGTTGTACAAAGCTTAACCCAACGAGCCTAGTCATCTCGGCACAATGTCGATTAACTACAATTAACGACATAATAAAGGATACATCTAATTCTTCAATTCTGGTGACATTTACATTCAACAGCATATATTACTATTAAAAGTTAAAATATGAATTTAGACGATAGGATCAGCATAAAAGGCATATTTTGAAGTTATTCAAATAACAACTAACCCAATTGTTAAACTTTAAAAAAACGAGTGATTATGAAAAAGAAACTGGAGAAAATCAGTTTGGGCTCGATCAAAGATCTGTCCAGGAAGCAGCAGCAGAAGGTAGTAGCAGGTAGTGGTTATGGTTGCGGTGGCCCAGGTGGTGGTCCAAGTGGCAATCCTGATCCATGTGCCGGCCATCCATGTCCGGCAGCTTGTAACGGAATTGGATGGGCAAACTATGCCTGGAGCGTATGGGGCAGATGCTGTACTACCTACGGTTGCTGGTGGTAATCAATGGGTGAGATAAAGTAAAGTATGACGCCTCAGTGTCCATATTTATTTGGACGCTGAGGTGCCTGCTTAAACCATTTAAGCGATGTGGCTCCAATATGATCAATAAACTGATCCACACTTTTAAGTACAATAAACAGCATGAAAATGCCGGATGGCCTTCACATGAAATGAGCCTGATCAGCATGGCTTACAGCTGTCTGCAAGCGAAGTCCCTCGGTTTTTCAATCAACTTGGTCACCGACCCTTTCGGCCGACACATCTGCAACGATGTACTTAACCTACCCTACAATAAAATAGAGACTCTTTTTCCCGAAACGAACGACTTCTGTAACGACCAGTTTTTCCTCTTCCCCATTTTTAAAATACAGGCTTATGCTGCTCAGCATGAGCCATTCATTCATATAGATAATGATGTATTCCTTTTCAACCGTAATGTTTTCCCGGATTCATCACCCTCACTGATCACTCAAAATCAAGAGCTCGATTTGGCATTCTATGCCAATGGGTTGGAAGAGATAAACAACTCTTTCCATTATATACCAAAACTGTTTAAAGGTGCTAATGGCACGGAAATGAAGGCTTTCAATGCCGGTGTTATAGGCGGTACTGATATTGATTTTTTCAAGAGATTTGAAAAAGAAGCCTTGCATTTCGCAGAGCAAAACGCAGCCCACTTCGCTGCTGCTGAGCACAATAATTTCCTGCCCATTTTAGAGCAACTGCTCTTCTCGGCCATGGCTCAGGAAGAAAGTAAAGCCGTACATACCATTTTCGAGGCAAAAGTGGCAGATGTTAAATATTTGAGTCTTTCCCAGCTTGAAAATGCACCTGAAAAAGCACACTACATTCACCCCGTATCCAGCAACAAAAACATTCCGGCTTTCTGCGAAACCTTGATCAAGAAGTTCAAGTCGGCCTACCCTGAGTACTATCATCGCATCATTGCGTATTGCAGAAAAAACGACAAGCGCCTGCTTTTCCCCGTCACGGAATACGAGGCCGGGCTAATCGATGAAAGTCGTTTTGGGGATAAGATCAAGGACATGGCTCAAAAACTACCCAGGATGAATTTGTTGTACAAAACACTAGTAAACCCAGGAGGTGACCCTGATCTTGACAAGCTATTTAGAAACCCTTCCAGAAAGCGCCTGGGGTCAGGGAAATTGCTGCGATTCGCTGACATCTTGAGAACGGAATTAAAAGTGGCTGATTTCACCAGGGAGATGGATTTTAGCGATTTCGGACAAGATATAGCAAAGGAAGAAAAAGGGTTCTCAACTATCAGCAAATACTGGCAGAACGGCTATAGTCATGACCTGTCGTTGCAACTGACCTTAAACCCACGGGCCAAAGTGATAGAAAACCGTTGGTGTTGGAATGGTACCCATCAGGGTTGGGATCCAATGGATAACTTTAACCAAGATCCTGAGTATTTCCGTTCAGTGGTACTAGTCAATATCTACCAGGGTACAATAGAGGATTTCAATCTCGAACCGTTGGATATGGTGATCCTTGAAGTATTTGAGGAAGAACAAATCATAGAAAGTTCTCTTGAGGCCATTAAAGCCTACTTTGATGAAGAACAAGATGAAGACGCGCTGGCTGACTTTAGGGAATTATGCCTGGAAAGGATCAAGCACTGGACTTTTAAGAAGGTGCTCATACCAAATGAAAAAATCAGGAAAGAAATCAATCTTCCCTGATACAATAGTCTACTTCATGCGCTTCTACTGGTGAGGGCACTTCAAGCTTGCCCACCATTTTTTGCATGACATCAATAGGTACAATATGCTCTCGATTACCATTCTGTTTGACTAATTCCGGATATGGTACCTCAACGTAAATCACTTTCACATAAGCACCATAGGCTCTGAAACTATCCACTAATTGCGATCGCATTTGCTTAGTGATATTGGTGGCATTCCAGACAAAAGATTGCTGCTTGCGCATGAGTACGCGTGCTTCTTCCTTAGCCTGCTGAATCACTTTACCATTACCGGACTTATCAGTGGGTTTAATGCGCATCGCTCTTCTGATCTGATCTGGTGACACTACTGGCCAATCAGATAGATGCTGCTGGAGGTAAGTGTCCTTACCAGAACCCGGTAGAGCCGACATCACCACCACCTCGAATTTTGTATCGTCAAATACATCATAGTCCGGGGATGCTTCTTCCTTATTGAAGTAATGCCACCTGGCTACAGGTGACTTGAATTGCTTGGGCTTTCCAAGGCAATCGTTTTCTTCACATAGGGATTTGAAAAGCTCAATTCTATAGAATAAGTCATCTGCATCCTGACAGATTCTACCCATGACATCTGCCTTGGCCAGAATGGCCAGCATGTACGTATCGACTTCAAGGCTGGCCTGAATTACTGCTTTTTGAGGGTTAGGTTTGTCCAATGCCCACAATGGTAATCCGTGATACCTCACCAGCTTTGCCACCGTCTCACGTATGATAAAAGGAGTCGGTATCTGCTGGTACAGTAACCTTCTGGCTGTAAACTCCCCTTTTTTCGCATGTCCATGCGAAGTAAGGCGGCCATCGGGCTGACGTACAGTCGTAGATCTTTTCTCTACATCATGGAGCAAGGCACTGGCAGCGAGAATATGTTGCTTTTGCTCGCTCAGTGCTTGGTATTCAGGCAAAGAAAGTAAGGCTTCAAGCACCATTCTGGTGTGTATCTCGACATTACCTTCGGCATGATAAACTGGGTTTTGGGGGACATCTGCCATGTCCCTTACCCAGTCGAATTTGCTCCTGATGTTATCCCAGTTATAATTATCTATGATCTTCCACATGATTGCTATTTCTTTTCCCACACCAACGGTGCACGTCTCCAATTCCGACTCCAATGTTCGTCGGTCTTCACGTGTCCCTTCCTTACATATTTAAATACATTCGCTTTGAAAGCGTCGACAGCATAGCCACTTGTATTTCGGGTGACTATGCCCTCCATCGTACAGGTCTCCCCGGTATAAGTATCCGTGGAGCCGAATATACTCTCTTGCGATATTATCTCTAAAGCACGTCGCTCAAAAGATTCCTTTTCCTGAGGCTTTACTTTGTCTAACACTGGTACAATTGGAAAGTCCAACAGTTGTGCGTAAAACATAGTTTCCTCCCAGGACAGCCACAAGCCTGATTCGCGGATAGCAAATACAAAGAAATGCTGCTCTAGCTTATCATAGGCGATAGAATGAACGGCGTAAAGATTTTCTCCAAAAATCTCTAAATCGTCAAGGTCTCTCTTGATTAGTTCCCAGCGCTGCTTAAGGTAACCTGCCCATGGATGAGCCGTGGGCGCCACATGAGACCTGGCAAATACGCCATATTTATTCAAACAGGTATTCTCACCATCCAGCTTTTCCGTATGGATCACTTCACCTAGCTTGCTCATATCATCCCAATAGTCGTGGTTGATGCGATCATCGCTGGTAGTGCCTGGAGAAAAGGGATAGTGATAAGTCCTTCCATATTTTTTTGAAAGTGACATAATACTATCATTAAGCCCCAAATAGATATTGGTTTATCCTTATTAGGGCAGTAAAATTTTCATTAAGCTTTAGTTAAATCTTACTCCGGACGGGACGCTTGCTATGGTTAATAGAAAAGAAGAATTAACTCGGTGAGTAAGATTTCAAGCCAGACACTACATGATTTCTAATCTTTAAGCGTGATTATAATTAAGACCAACTGTTAAAGATAACTAACGCAATTTGCAGACTCAAGTTTCTTGCCATAAATTACTTCAACGAGCAATGGATTCTCATCTTAGTTAAAACTAAATCATTGAAACTGTTCAAAAAAATACTCAAGGGGTTTTTGGTGTTTCTGGCAATAGTTGTCGTTTTCGCACTCATTGTTTTACTGCAACAAGTGAATCCGGCGCAGCGTCCAACATTGGAGTACTATACAAAGCCGGTGCGTTCTTACGAACCCGAATTGGAAAATATCGATTTTGATAAACTGTTTGAAGTGTATGGACAAAACAAGGTATTGCCCCCTGGTTATGAGAAACAAGCTATTTTAGCCCTGTCGGCTTACCCTGAGCTTAAGGATGTCCATATTCGTTTTGAACTAAATCAGGAAAGTGCACCCATGGAAGCTACCTTTGAGTATACCAGCCTTTTGGGGTTTGGCCCTCGGGTGTATCGCGTACGTTTGAACAATGCGGAGAATACCCAGTTCGATGAAATACTCCTTTATAGTCTTCCCTTTGATGCTCAGGTAGGCATCCTAGCACATGAATTAGGGCACATTGTCTATTATCGCCGACTCAACTTTTTTCAGATTCTAAAATGGGGATTGATGTATTTGGTAAGCGAAGACTTTCGATCAATACATGAACGTACTACCGACCTCATGCCGGTGTACCATGGGTTGGGGTGGCAGATATATGATTATGCCCATTATATCCGTACCAGCCCGGCTACGAAAGAACTATATGAGCAATTTGGTGATGTGTTCATCGATAAGTTCTACATGACGCATGATGAACTCCTAAGCGAAATAAAGCAGATCGACCTTTACAACAACATGATCGATGAATGAGCTTATCATTTTCTATGCCTTGGGCTATTGCCAAAATGATCAAAACGAGGTATTCTTGAGTTTATAATATCATTATCTGTGCAATTCAGGAATATCTCCATACCCATTATTTTCAGGTGGCTTTTCGGAGCAGCCATCCAACCCGGTCTGGTACTTAGGGAAATTGAGGCAGAGGGAGATGAAAAGACACCGGATATCGCCAGTGCCTTAACTGTATTCAATCTTCTGTTGGTTGTATCCGCCTACGTCATCCACCTGAATTACTCATCTAAATTAGATATCAATTTCACCCAGGGATTGGTACATATATTGGGATTTACCTTTGGGTATATTTTGAAAATTGTGGCCTCGACTTGGTTGATCTATTGGATTTTGGGGCGTTTAGGCATTAAAACCAGAATACCGGATGCCTTACTCGTGGCGGTATGTTCCTTCTCTCCCTTCATTTACATGTATTTGTTCAGCTTGATTCCCTATGAGTTTGGCGAAGATGCATCAAAATATATCGCCGCGTTCTTTAACATTTGGACATTCGTTCTTATTCTAGCCAACCTCAAAATGGGGTATAACGTGACACTTGGGCAGGCACTCAGCATCATCCTTTCTATATTCTTGGCCTTCAAGCTGATTGAGTTTACCTTGTTTTAGTAGTTGCCCATGCTGTTGAGTAAATAAATGCTTAAGCTCTGCTATTCTCACCATTTGGCACGGATATCCGTGTCCTAATTGAGACAAATTAATTGTATAAGCATAAAGCAACTGCTTTTTAGTTTGTTGATGAAAAACTACATACTAATTTTGCGCCGAACTTATCACAATCCGAAACAAACAGTAATAAAGAAATGAACTTTAAAGCAAGAGCAACAACCATTATTTTACTCCTTATTGGACTTTCCGCATCCTATTCACAGCCAATACAAGGCATTCAATCAGGTTTTATAGTCAATAATGACGGAGATACATTAACCGGCCAAATTGATTATAAAGAGGGTGTAAAGAGTTTTGAATTTTGCGACTTCAAGCGCTCAGGCGAAGCCAGTACCAAGCAATATGCTCCGAAAGATATCAAAGGGTATGGTGTGGGAAAAAGTACGTATTTCGAAACCATCAACCTGCCCCTTGACGAGGGTCAATCACAAAAGGTATTTGCCCAAGTGCTGGTGAAAGGTTTAATCACCTTGCATAATCACAAAGGGAAATATCTTATCAGTAAGAATAATGAAGGGCCTTATGTGCTGAAGAATACCAAAAGTGAAACGGTAGTGAACAACAAGACCGTTGTAAAGTCTTCCAGAGAATACCTTAGAATCCTCAATTTTGTAATGGCCGATTGTCAGTCAGACAGTTACAACTTTGAAAACGTAAAGCTTACCCATAAGAGCCTTATTGGTCTTGTATCTAAATACCATAAATGTCAATCGGTAGCATCGGTCATATATCAAGATGAGCAATCAAGTAAAATAAGCTTCATGCCGATCATTGGATATTCGAGCACAAGCATCAGCTTTTCCTCAAACAGTACAAACAGTACTGCAGATTTTATCTCTCAAGGCGATTTTAGCGCCGGTGGCTCCCCCAATATTGGTATCGGGGCAATTTTGTCTTTTCCAAATACAAGCACACGGGTGGGCTTTCTTGGCGCTATCATTTATAAATCTACCGAGAATAATGCCTCTACGACCCTTACACCTTCGGCGGGTGTTATCGAGGTAAATCAACTTTCAATCGAACTTTCAACGCTTCATGTTCCAATAGGCGTTAGATATTATTTCCCACAGCAAAACTTCAGCCCATACGTCACAGGTGGATTCGCCATAAATGCCCATATTCAAAATGATGCTACCAGAACATTGATAAGGGAATCCGGTGGTGCAACCACGACCACCGAAGAAGAAGCTTTTGAAGTCAAAGGCTCTACGCTTGGTGCATGGGCAGGAATTGGTGCTGAAAAGAAGTTCGGCAAACACCGTTTTTTTGGAGAAATCAAATATGAAAAAAGCGAAGACATTATAGCTGGATTTAGGGATACGTCTACGACGCTGAAGTCTAGCGTCAATCATTTTGCCATAAGTCTGGGCATTATATTTTAATGATAAAAAGTAGTCAATAGTACTTGACTATATCAATTGTATTTGCTTACCTTTGTGATGTCTATGAAACGAATTATATCAATATTATCCCTCATGCTACTAAGTCATCTGAAATGTGATCAGGGGATGGCATTGTCTAGATAATAGATCATAACAAATGCTTAGAAAGCCCCGACTGAAAAGATCGGGGCTTTTTTTGTTTATGCCCTGTTGGTGGAACCGGTATACCTGCCTACCGGCAGGCAGGCGCACCTGACTTAGAATCAGGATTTTGGGGGTTCGAATCCCTCACAGGGTACTCAAGAAAAAGGCAAGGTACTTGGGCTGAATTAGATCTTACACAACCTAGCATCAAGCCTGTGCTTTTATGCAGTTATGCTCTTGGTGCAAATGGTATACCTGCCTTTCGGCAAGCAGGCACGTCAGACTTAAAATTTGATTGATCCGGGTTCGAATCCCGGTGGGCATACGCATTGGTCTATAGCTTAATGGTAGAGCACCGCTCTCATAAGGCGGGTGTCCGGGTTCAATTCCCGGTAGACCAACTGAAAAAGTCGCTTTGATAAAATTCACCCTTTCGGATAATGGCTAGATAAAGGTTACATTTATAGAAATCCGATTGAATGAACCTACGAAGCAAACATGGCTATGAGACCCTTCTTTATGACTTCATCAAGGAAGTCTTAGTAGTTTGTCCTGTTTGCAATGCGCAAGCCATCGTGCTGGGCAATGGATTAAGGCAGGATGGTGACAGCTATATTGAAACGCGGATTACTTGTTCTAGTTGTGGATACAATAAGTATTGGAAGGAGACTAACACTAATGATCGGCGAGGTATGATCGTCGGAGCACCTATTGATCCTTATTTTCACTTGCCGCTTTGGCTACAAATTCCTGTAGGCGAAAACACACTTTGGGCTTATAACTATGATCACCTTCGATTTCTAAAAGAACATATCGGAGCCAATCTAAGAGAACGTAACGACCTCCCCCTATTAAACCGGAGTATTGCCAGTCGCTTACCTAAATGGATGACCTCCAAAAAGAATAGAGCAACAGTAATCCAATCGATCGAAAGACTGACAGAACAGTCAAAATGATTTGCTATTGACCACCACAATCCTTTATCCCCACATATAGGACAGTTACCCCAGAAGTGGCCTGGTTTTTGGTTTTGCAGGAAAAGTCTTGATCAATCACGGCCGCTAAGAACCGAATATCGGTCTTGATGTCGATCAATCGACAAGTACGGTTACTTTATGAAATGTCACATTATCTAGCATGAAATTGGTAACCACATGTTTTACATGTTCAACTATCCAAAACAATCAACTAAAATGAAATCGAAACTAGGATCATTTTTCAGTGTACTGCTGGCCGGTACATTGTTCTTATTCACCAGCTGTGAATCAGAAGAGTCTGAGAATGTTAATCAGGATCGCATTTACGCCCTCTATGAGCTATTCTATGATGCCAATCGTGATGTAACATTCGCACGTACCACTTTCTTCTTTGGTAATGTAACAGGAACGAAGTTAGAACTGTCAGACGGTGCGTCTATCACTTTCGATGGACAAGCACTGGCATTCAATAATACACTGGCATTCTATGAGCGTGAAATTGCCGGCTTTGTAGATTCCGGTAGCTTTAGCTATACAGACCTTGATGGCAACACCTTCAACAACCCGGCATCTATTAACACGGTCGATTTTCCCGATGGTCAAAACACTGTTGTTAACAAAAGTCAATCCTACACGATAGAATGGGACGGAACAGCATTGAGCAATGGTGAGTCTGTAACGGTAAGTATCGTACCAAACGCCGTAGCCGAATCGGAGCTATTCATACAGGCCAGTACAGGCGCTACTTCCATCATTTTAACACAAAACAGGCTAGAAGATATTCAATCAGTGGTAGGTGAGCTGGTAATGGACAGGTTCACCTCCTCAGAACCAGCTGAGGCGACCAGTGCTGGCGGTGAAGTATTAGGCCATTACAGGGCATCCAATCTTTCGGTCACGATTGAGTAGGCACTTAAGTAATTATCCATAACTTTTTAAGGGCTCCGTCTTTGATCAATCACAAATCATTGGCGGAGCATTTATCTTATTAAGCCTTTCTCCTGAACCTTCTCATAATCAATATACCCACTATACATAATACGGCAATCAAGATTATTATGTAAATCAGACGGTCAGCATTTTTACCATCCAAATCAATGGGCGTCTCATCACCTATCACAATAAATGCACCCCAATAAAATGGATGTGAAACCAGTTTAGGCTCCGTCTCAAGAAAGTTCAATCTAGCCTGCCTCAGCGCTTCGTCCTTAGGCTTTCCAGCCGCCAGGTTGTCGTAGAAGTATTGCATTAACTTGGCGGTAGAAGCATCATTTACCAACCAAAGGCTGGTTACCGTAGAATGACATCCCGCCATGGTGAATGCTTTACCTAAACTCATCACCCCTTCACCATATTCGTATTTTCCAAATCCGGATTCGCAAGCGCTGAGCACGACCATATCCGCTCCGATGTTCATGTTATTGAGTTCATACACATTCAAAAAGCCGTCTTCTGCACTTGTCGAGTCTCGGGCAAAAATGAGTCTAGAAAAAGCCGGTTTTTTATCATTGATTTCTGCGTGCATAGCCAAATGAATGACGCTGTAGCCAGACTTTTCTGACTTAAACCTGGCCTCGGAGGCTTCTTTTCCTAAATACACCTTGGCATCCATCGAAGAACCCAGAGATTTCGCTTCATCTATATTCCATTTCAATCCGCTGAACACCCTGGGTGACCTCACCACAGATTCACCACGATATTGGGCATCATAAGTAGGTGCAAAGGCTAGTATTCCCTGCCTTTCAGATTCAGCGCTTCCGTATTTATTACCAAAAGCACTAGTGCTCGAGTAGCCGTAGCGGACGGCATATTTTCTAAATAAATAGGCCAAACTACGATAGTCACTTTGACCAGAAGCAGGTAATTCAGTAAGTAGTAGTTCAAATGGAACATGATGCAAGTAGCCATCCGGAACAATAGTAATGCGCTCAACCTCTTCACTTAGTTTATTCATCACTTCCTTTAAATGAGAATTGTAAAGCGTATGTGAAAGATCAGTAAAAACCGATACGTTTTCGTTTTCAGGCGCGTTTTGAACAGTCATTAAGAATTGATCGGTTTGCTCGATCAAATTTTCTCGATCTGGTAATTTCACGATATCGAAAACTTCACGAGATACTATAAAGGCGTATACATCATTATCTCCTACGAAGAATTCGATTAGCGCTTGATCGACATCTAATTGGTTCTGGACATCCGACCAGTTTACAATATCAGTATTATACTTTAACTCGTTGTATTTTGGATACTCTTTCTGGATATCCACCATCAGTTGATTATACCGCTCATTCAGTTCAAAAAGAATAGAATCGTAATTGGTGTCTTTGGCATTTCGGGAAAGTGCTTCCATACCAATTACAATGCTATCTTTTAGCATTTTCTCTTGTCGCCAAAGGTCATAGGAAACTAATTCGGTCATATTGGACTTGTGAGACGCCAGTAAAGCAGACTTCCTGGATTTATTCCGCTCGGCTAAATCCCAAAGCAAGTTCAGGTACTGGGTATCTCCAGTAGTAGAATAAAGGTCAAAAAACTGCTCAAAGAATAGATCAATTACAGGCTTGATATACTTCTCAATCAGTTTTTCACCCGTTTTATCATAAGCAAAATCAATCTGGCTGATGAATTCGGTATATGTAGTTCTTAAAGAGGTTGCATATCCGTTTTCTTCAGGTTGTTGGCCAAGCACTTTAACAATTCCCTGGATACTGGAAAATGCTGCAGCAGGAGAGGCATGAGTTTCGTTTCCACCCAACTGCAGCTTTTTGTTAGCCGATAAGGCACTGTCATAATATGCCCCGGCCTCATCAAATTCGCCTAACTCAAAATACATAAGGGCAATATTGTTAAAAGCAAAGCTCACATAGATGTCATCAGTAACTACATGCTTTTTAGTAATACCTATAGCCCGTTGATAATAGTATTTGGCTTTTTCACGGTTGTTAGATTTTACCGCATTTAGACCAAGGCCACTATAAATACCTATCATTGGCCTGCCTTCTGCCCCGATAAACGGCGTCATCATATCTATAGCTCTATGGTGATCTTCGTCGGCTTTTTCATACTCCTTAGATTCCGTGTAAACAAGAGCCCTTGAATGATACATTAGCCCTTCATAATAGGGTATCCACTCTGTATGTTCTTTGTTGAGCGCCACAAAAGGCATTTGGTCAAAACACAACTGGTTGTATTTCAGCGCACTGTCATACATATCTTGTTCTAGATAGTTCAATACCATCCAACTGTATATCTCCAAGTAATCAGGTGCCAATACCGGATCCTCTCTATTCCCTATATCTATAGCTCTTAGGTAATACTCTAACCCGAGCTCTACATCACCTCGCTCCCAATAAAGTAAGGCTAGCTTATTAAGTGATTTTAGTAAATACGAACGCGCTTCCGGATCGGTATCGGCAGCCAGCACACTTTTGGCCTTTAATAAGTAACCTAAGGCCACATGGTAATCTTTCTTCTCGAGGTAAAAGGCTCCAATTCTACTATAGCCCTTGGCGAGATCATTGTCTGAGACGGCATTTGTAGTAAGTATGGTGAATGCTGAATCTACCTGCAGTTGGGCATTTTCGAAATCGTATTTCGCTAGTAACTGATTGGCGCTATCTAATAGTATATCGACCTTATCATAAACCTCAAGCTTCTGAGCAAGGCTAACATGACAAGCAGCCAACAAGACGGCTATTAAGGTGATGGTTGTTTTTCTCAAGTGTAAGTAGCTAATTTTGCAGTCTTAAGATTGCAAAAAAAGCAATATAAAATACTATGCTAAGCTATTTCTTAGCTTTTCTTTTGAAATAATCATCTCTGCTATTTCCCTACCCCATATTTGATAGGTGATTGCAGAAGGGTGTACACCATCGCTGAAAAAATCCTTTATGGACATGCCAGGGTCTAATTTGTCGCTCCATAATTCCAGCGTGATCCTTTCGGCAGCATAATATGTATTCGGCATGTCCTTCACGGCTTCTTCTAAGGTATCTCCCAGTATTTCAACCAGATTACCAATCACAAATTTTATCAATGGTGTAAAGGCCGGGAAACCCTTTATCGGAGGCATATTAGTAAAAATCACTGGTGCATTATTGAACCTATCACGCAATGCATTGACCAATCCCTGAACATCTCTCTTCCATCTTGAAGGCTTGTTCAAGGTAAAGGCGTCATTCCCACCCAGACCAACAACAATCAGATCAAAATGCTGTTCCTTGACTTTAGGTAAGATCTTATCTTTCACCAACTTCGCCGTATAACCACTTCTCGCATAAACCTTCCAGTCTACGCTAACACCTAGCTGGTTGGATAGCGCTTGCGCCAAAGTACCCGAAAAACCCACTTCATGTGTTGCTACTCCCACCCCAGCGATGGTACTTTCCCCAATGCATAATAGTTTCAAAACCTTTTCACCGTTTTCGCATAGACCTTCAGTACCACTGGCTTCAGGAAGCCTGGGTACTTTCTTTCTTATGCTACGCCCTTGATAGGCCATAATGGGTAATAGTGGTATTGAGATGAAGGCTCCGAATAGGTATTTGAGATTCATAGGTATAATTGATTGGGTTGAAGCTATTCATATTGCATTATAAATGACCAAAACTGCAATGACTTATCGCATAACTTAGACTCGGTCTGCTAAAACTTGCTGTATTCCAGAAGTTATAAATGTCCACTGTAAGATCATTTGATCAGTGATCGGCATTGGCCTCACGTCTGCTTGCATAGCTTGGTCCAATATATTTTGAGGGTTCGCTCGGTTAGTGACCAAGTCCATTTTCCAATGGTTAAGTTGGTCTTTCCATCGATCCAACTCCGGAGACGGCCATGCTAGTGAAAAGTTTGACTTCGGAACAGTGAATAAAGGCATTTCCGAAACCAGGGTAAGGCAATCATTGCTAAAGCTTCTCACCGATTCCATAGAACTGGGGTGGAATTTAGTTGCTTGCTCAGGGTCGTCCAGTTGCAGGAAGTGGTCTCTCATCGCCTGTGAATCTGGTCTCGTACAAAACCCTTCATTGATGCGGGTAAAACCCTTCTCCCCTTTTCTATCTACGTCGTGAAGCGTATAACCTAGCTCGTCTACCTTAGTCTTGCCATGATGCTGGATCAATTCAGAACGATCTATCCAATTCCTGTCGATTAGGAACCAAGGGCCGTAAGACCACGCCATGCCGTGTAGCGAAGCATGCAGATCAAATGGCTTGCCCACTTCTTTCCAAAAATCGTAGACCACTTGATTCTCGGGCCTCAATGCGGTGAACTCTCCCTCGATCGGAAAACCAAACTCAATATCATCACCTGGCAGTTCTCTATACACATATTTCAGGTAGTCCGATAGCTTCGCCTCTTGCATATCTTCATCATACCACTGCCTGTTAATAGACTCTCCGTCTGGGTTGACATGCGTGACGATATGCCAGGAAAAGTGTTGCAGCAGATCGTCGTTTTCAGGAAGGTGAAGCAGATAATTAACTAGTTTTTTAAGTAGCATAGGGCCTACGGGTTCATCTGAGTGACAACCACCAATGAGGCTGATCTGAAAGTTGCCGCTTCCTAGGTGATAGCCTGATATATCCCGCCCTTCTCTAGATAGGCCAATGATACGTGGCTCATCAACCTTTGCACTCATTCCCAGTACTTTCTGGATGATTTCTTCATTTAGGATTGGGGGAATATCCATATTATCATTTACTCACTTAAGTTGTTTAAAAGTTAATTTTTCCGACTTTTTTATCGCCGTTCATTATAACCGAGTTCCTCTAGCAATAAGTGAATTTCTTAATTAGTTGTTTCAACAATAATGATAATTAAATCGGCCTAATTTGACTAAATTACTTAATTCCACTAACGTTCGTTTGCCTAAAATTTAGCTTTCTTTTTACTAATTCGCTTGTTTCCAATAGCCTTATTTCGTTCCTTTAGACTAGTAGCATTTTTTAATTTAACTGTTTAGGCCGCTTTTATTTTACCCCAGAAGACTAAAAGAGGTAAAAAGACTAAAACCTGTTCCATATGACCAAACTTAAGGTCGGGGTAATTGACCTCGTTAGTAAAGGGCCCACTAACACTTTGTGGGCTAAGATCATGCATGCCAATCTTGCCAGTATTATGCCTCAGGTAGTCGCTACCTGGTGTGAAAAACTAGGACATGATGCCAATCTCATCTGTTATACCGGCCTTGAAGATATAGACAAGGAACTACCAGACAAGGTAGATGTCATTTTCATTTGCTCCTTCACCCAAGCGGCCATGTTGGCCTATTCGTTGAGCGCCAAATTTAGAAGTACTGGAGCCGTAACAGTTTTAGGCGGCCCTCATGCAAGGTGTTATCCGGATGACGCGGTAAAGTATTTCGATTACGTATTAGGCTTTACTGATCAGGAAATCATCAGGCAGGTATTGGACGAGCGCCTCAAGGCGAAAGACTTGGGACAGCAGCTATCGGCGTCTAAACAGCCCACTACCCTACCAGGAGTGAAAGAAAGGTGGAAGTTTATTGAGCCTACGGTGAAGAAAGCACCTTTTCTGAAAATGGTACCTATGATTGGAAGTATGGGTTGTCCTTATACTTGTGCTTTCTGTATAGATTCAGTGGTGCCTTATCAGCCGCTGGAATTCGATATCATTAAGGAAGATCTAAAGTTTCTAATCACCAAGTTCAAAAAGCCATGGGTAGGCTGGCATGATCCAAACTTTGGTATCCGGTTCGATGACTACATGAATGCCATAGAATCGACTGTGCCTCCTGGTAGTATCACCTCAGTTGCAGAGAGTAGCCTTTCTATCTTGACAGAAGATAACCTGAAACGATTAAGGCATAATGGTTTCGTGGCCATGTTACCAGGTATAGAATCATGGTACGAAATGGGCAATAAATCCAAGGCAGCGCGGAAATCTGGTGAAGAAAAACTGCACCGCGTTTCTGAGCATGTGAACATGATATTCAAACACATGCCTTACGCTCAAACCAACTTTGTACTTGGGCTAGATAGTGACGAGGGTTCTGAGCCTTTCGAACTTACCAAGCGCTTTGTTGATATGAGCCCTGCTGCTTTCCCCGGTTACTCATTGTTGACCGCCTTTGGTGAAGCAGCCCCTCTCAACCTTGGCTATCAGAGAGAAGGTAGGGTATTACCATTCCCGTTCCACTTCTTAAATAATCACCTGGCCATGAACGTTAAGCCCCTCAACTATGAATGGATAGACTTTTATGATAAAGTGATCGACCTGACCGCTTATACCTTTTCAAGGAAAGCGATGAGAAGAAGGTTCATGGCTACACCTGGTTTCACAGCCAAATGGATGAATTTCATGAGGGCCATCTCTTCTGAAGGACATGGTAGAATAAAATTCTTCAAAAAAGTGAGAGAGTTACTCGTCACTGACAAAGCTTTCCGAGCCTATTTCGAAGGTGAAACAGATATCTTACCCAAGTTCTATCATGATATGATCAAAAAAGACCTGGGTCATTTGTACGAATGGCTACCTGAAGGAGCCATTTACCATGATCAAAATGCTTACCTTAAGAAACAGGACGCGATCGCTGAAAAGAAAGTGGCTGAGGCCATGCAGCAAACGGGGAGTTGATTTAAGTCATCACCTCCCTTATCAGTACCACTACTTCAATTGACATAGCCTGAATTCAGGCTATGTATCATGGTGTTGCTTGGTGTGCCCTTATTTCTTTACTTTCGCCTTAATCTTTCTTATTCCAAAAAACGTATTTATCTTCAGCGTTTCGGTGTTATAAGCGCATAGCACCATCACTTTTTTTGGATAACTTTAGAAACTCAATTGGTACCGCGGTACCCTTCGAAGTAAGGTATTGAATCACTTCAAATGATCATGAGGCATATTAACCTACGCACTATTGTTGTATCATTCTTATTAGTGCAGTCGCTTACTGCTCTAGCTCAAAAAGACTCCGTGAGTGTGGCAGTCAAGGTGGATCTCAAAAAAGAGCGCATCATTTTGGTTTCAGGAGAAGACAAAGGAGCGTTTATCATCAGGGTTCCGGCCATCCAATCCAGTTCGGTCGTCATCGATAAGTACGACACCTTACTTGCCCCTGTTTGGTCTAAGCAAGTTGAGTACTCGCAGGATTATTATCTGCGCTTCCATAAGTTCACTAACCACAGGTTGTATCTTGTGCTGAGCAATGGCGCCAGTACCAATTTCGAGATCGTAGATGTACACCCTGAAGACGGAAGCTATTCTATTTCCAAGATATACAACTTCTCAAGGCCATTCAGTGTCAATGACCTGGAAGCTTATGACAACCGTGTTTGGATATCCGGTGAGATGGGTAATGACCCGGCTGCATTCTCACTGGATGAAGATTTGGGGAAATTCGAGTCGCTTCCGCTAGAATCACCGTTCCCTATTTACGCCATCTACGATATGAGTTTTGATGAAGAGAGAAAGCGCCTGGACTTGTTTCTTTCCACGCGTATTAACAAGCGCAAATGCTTCCTGGTGAAAGGCGTGAATATGGATGGTTCCCTGGCGGAAAATCTGGTCATACAGTCTCAAGAGCGTTATAATCTGTCTACCATTGCTTTTTCTGATAACGAGCACATTGGGGTCACGCACATTCTGGGAACGTTCTACAGGAAAAGCGAAACCTCTCCCGATGGCATCTATTTATATGAACTTGAGAATGATTCTATCACGAGCTATAAGTACATTCTTTTTGAAGAGTTGAGAGAAATAAATCAGGCGGTACCTTATGAAGATGTACAAGTGAATACCAGCCTGAATAATGCCCGAAAAACCGGCATACGTGAGGCTGGCCCTATGATCATTGATAACTTTTCTAAGATTGATGGTGGCTATCTGTTTGCCCTGGAAGTATTTCATAAAAAGGGTGAGGAAACTACCGATGGTGACGATGATCAGAACCGGCAAGAGGACGAACCCGAAGAGAAAGAAAGTGAACTCAGTAAAGAAGAGTCTATCATGGTAGAGCGTTCGGAGCGGTTTTCTAATGAAGATGCATTAGCTTACCGATTCCTTGACCTGATAGTAGGCAAAGAGAAAAGTGAAGGTTATGAATATGATAGAACTTACCTCATTCACCTCACAAGAGCATTGGAACCTTATGAATATAAGGCCTTAGACTTTGGTGAAGGAACAGGTGAACTGTTCGCCGCCCAACATGGTAATGTGACCTTAATTGACAATACAGCCAAAGTAGTTTATCAATACCGCAAAGGTTATCGAAAAGTGGTGCTGGACCCTAACTTCTTAAAGGTGCTGGACAAAGATGAGCATTACGAAGATTACAATCTGCCTTATCTGAAAAAATGGTTTGATCACTACTACTTCCACTATGGCTATTTCTCTTCTGGCAGCAAAGACGAAGTGATGCTATTGATAGAACGTCTGGATATCTGACCTCTTTCTACTGGGAACCTCAGCTTGGCTTTCCCACGTTGTGATGTTTTATTTGCGCTATGATCCATAAAGTATCAACACCTTACTTTGCACGAGCACTCCAATTTGTCAGCCCTGTATTGATCATCTTTGGCGGCTACCAACTGTGGTTAGCTTCTTACATCCTGGGTGCTATTCTCATTCTATTGGGGTTAGTTTTGATTACCACGAGGTATATAACAGCCATTGACATCAAGAAGAAGCAAATCGAAGATTACCTTGAAGTACTCACTTTCAAGGCCAATCATGAGGTTTTTAAGTTCAGCAATATTGAAAAAATCATCATCACAAAAGAGGATAAATCATACAGGGATGGTAGCCTAAGTAGAGATAGAGTGGTCACTTTTGATCAGCTTACCGGTACTTTGGTTTATGATGGCGGCCAAACATTCGAATTGCTTACCAAGTTAGACAGGGACGCACTAATCGACAAAATGAGGGAATTTGCCAAATTTCTAAACACTTACATTGAGGACCATACCACTGGCAAACCTATCATTATCAAATAACCCCTCATTAATAACAACATATATGGAAGTACTACTAGACGACTCCCTGGAAGGAAATGACACCGTCGAAGAATGGAAGGCCTTTATAGGTAAGGAAACAGACTATTATCTTGAGAAATGGAAAAGGATTAAAGAAGGCAAAACAGTAAACTTCAATTTCTTTGCACTGCTTTTTGGAGGCCTCTGGCTAGTCTATAGAAAGGCCTACGTCGCAGGTTTTCTGTATCTGGGGTTTATCATGATAGAAGGAGTGGTTTTTGAAACTTTAGCGTTTGAATTTGATATCATTGGAAACCAGTATGTATTGATCAATGCTATCATTGGTATAGCCAATGCTTTATTGATGGGCATCTTTGGTGATTGGCTGTATTATACGGAATCGGCAAAAAGAATGTCTATCATAGAAAACAAAAGCTCGGACAGAACTGATTACCTATACAAGCTCCATGAAAAAGGGGGTGTAAGTTGGCTCGCGG
>JBCBSS010000094.1:0-31240 GCA_039819065.1 Bacteroidota bacterium | reverse complement strand
TCAATTGATGATATGAGTAGTGTTAGGTTATAAACCGACCATCTTCAGTCATTCAGAATGAATCCTATTGGCTATGGAAAGCAGGCCGGGGCAAAGTGGAGGGCTTTGATCAAGCGCATTTGCCACGCGTCTTTAGCGCGTGGCACTATTTGAGCCAGTAATGAGACTTTAGTCGCTAAATTTTTAAATCTAAAATGTTATTAAACTGAGGTGCTACCATTCAATTCAGCTTTCCGGCAGGGTTCAGCATTTACCATTTGCCAATAAGTTGCTGCCCAGAAGGATGGGGTTGATTTGATGATATAATGAGTTGATTATTTGATCAATTGATGATATGAGTAGTGTTAGGTTATAAACCGACCATCTTCAGTCATTCAGAATGAATCCTATTGGCTATGGGAAGCAAGCAGGAGCAAAGAGGTGGGCTTTGATCAAGCGCATTTGCCACGGTGCTTTAGCCCGTGGGAATAAAGTAAGCTGCTAATAAGGCTTTTAGCCGCTAACCCCTTTGAATTATGCTATTGAAATGACAACTTAACTAAAGCGGGTCTCCCATGCTTACCCGGTCGCCTAACTTCGACTCCTTGAGGGGTACTGGAGCAGCCATACAGAAGGTAGAACCCAATAAAAACTTACCGATTTCCTGACCCACTTTCACTTCCCTACCTTTGCCCGCTTCGTTGTCCATTACAATTGTGCCTACAGCCGGGCCTCCTACGATTGAGAGATACCAGTTTTTGCCAGAGGCATCTTCCATGGTCACATTCACTCTTTCATTCCTTAATGCAGGTAGAGACGGATCGTGTTTATAAATCCATGGACGGAGTAGTACGAGGTCACCTGTAATGTGTTCTACGTGTTTGATTTTTCCGTCAACCGGGGCGTGTATTCTATGATAGTTGTTGTTGTGAAGAAAAACGTTGGAGAAATAATAACCGTCGGGAATTTCACTGCCTTTTTCACCAAATATGGTTCTTACATGTCGCTTGTCGCCCTTTACGTTGATTTCGTCAAGCTCAGATACTTTGCCATAATCGCAAAGTAGCCCTTCACAAGCCCATGCGGTCTCAGAGGTAATGGCGGGAGGTTTTTTATAAACCCTGACAAAAAAATCCTGGAAGCTACTATAGTTCGGACTGCCAGATGCTGACCTGAACTTTTCCAGGTAGGACGGATCGCTGTAATTAATCTTGCAGTAGGGTTTGATCAAGTGCTTGGTGAAAGATTTGTTATAAACGTTGGCGTAAACATTGGAAATCTTTCTCTGGATTGGGCTCGGTATATTGCCCCAAATATTGAGTGACAAAAACCTGTAAAAACTTGTTGTTGCGGCCATTTTAAGCTTGATGGTACACCATGCATTTTTTACGAACTCTATAACGGTTTGTTAAGAGTAGTTGTTGAAATTTAGATGAAATGCATGTTTCTTATGCTTTATTTCACTAATGTAAGCCTGAGTAGAACAGGTCCAAGTATAACAAGCACGGTAAATAATGCCCTTTTCTTTCCAAACGGACGCTCAGTTTTTTGGGTGTAAATGAGTAGCTATTTACTGGTTTTCAACCTCACCATATTGCTGAGACCCACTATTGACAATTTTTGCTCCTAAGATGAGTGATAGGGGTAAATTTTAAACCTGCTTTTTAATTTTCACTTACTTTTCAATAGTTTTACCTCTGATTCTAAACGTTAATTATCAATTCCAATCAGTAAAGAGATAAAACATGGCAAAATTTAAGTTTGAGTACATCTGGCTTGATGGATACAAGCCGGAGTCCAACCTAAGAAGTAAAACTAAAATACTAAGTTTCGATAGCTATAACGGAGAGGTAGACGTGCTACCAGAATGGTCATTCGACGGAAGTTCTACCGAGCAGGCTGAAGGTCATACTTCAGATTGTTTGTTGAAGCCGGTAAGGGTATATGTCGATACGGCCAGAAAGAACGGATATCTGGTCATGTGTGAAGTGCTTAACCCAGATGGAACGCCGCACGCATCGAACAGAAGACACCTTTTGGGTGATGATGAGCAGTATTGGTTTGGTTTCGAGCAAGAATACACCTTTACTATAAATGAGAGACCTTTAGGTTTCCCGACCAACGGTTATCCAGCGCCACAAGGCATGTACTATTGTGCTGTTGGTAATGGTAATATTGCCGGTAGGGAAATCGTTGAAGAGCACCTTGACCTTTGCTTGGATGCTGGTATCGACGTGACGGGTATCAACGCGGAAGTGATGCTTGGACAGTGGGAATATCAGGTTTTCGGTAAGGGAGCCAAAAAAGCTTCTGACGATCTTTGGATGTCAAGATACCTGCTCTACAGAGTAGCGGAAGAGCATCAGGTAACTATCGAATTTGCGCCTAAGCCTGTGAAAGGTGACTGGAACGGATCAGGAATGCACACCAATTTCTCTAACGATGCCATGAGAGAGGAAGGCGGTGAGCCACTTTTCAAAAGCATACTGGATGCGTTTGGTGAATTGCACGATGAGCACATTGATGTTTATGGTTCAGGTAACCACGAGAGATTGACTGGATTGCACGAAACGCAATCTATTGAGAAATTCTCTTACGGCGTAAGTGATAGAGGGTCTTCCATTCGTATTCCAATTTCTACTGCCAAAAATGGGTGGAAAGGATATGCTGAGGACAGAAGACCAGCTTCTAACGGAGATCCTTACAAAATCACCGGTAGAATAATAGAAACTATTGAGTCTGTGACTGAGAGCACTGTGGCTTAGTTAGAAGATACTAAATGTTAAAAAGAGGGTGTAAAAAGCTGTCTTTTCGATCTCGACGGGTCGGGAGAGAAATCTTACTCGATTTAAAGTATTGATTATCAAGGGAGTAAGATTTCTCATACCGATTGATCGGGATGACATTAAAACAAGCTTTTGTGACACCCTTTTTTATATCCTAAACGCTCGAGGTCAGATTAAGCATTGTTGGGCAAGTGGATTTGCGGAAGCCTTACAGTAAAGGTGCTACCCTCATTCAACTTACTGGTCGCCCAGATTCTACCGCCGTGTTTTTCGACAAACTCTTTACAAAGTGATAATCCCAGCCCGGTGCCTTTTTCATTCAATGTACCTCTTGTTTGTAATTTCTCGTGAGCCTTGAACAGCTTATCCATGTCATTCTCACGTATACCTACCCCGGTATCAATGACTGAAAGTTCAATTGACTTCTTATGTGATTTACTGCATACGCTGATGACACCACCCATCGGCGTGAATTTGATGGCATTGGCCAGCAAGTTTCTGGCAACCACATCAATCATAGTGAAATCTGCGTCTATAGTTGTGGTAGGGTCAATATGCAGCTTGATATCGATGTTCTTTTTCGCGGCATGAACTGACAATAGTTGGATGTTCTTTTTGAACAGTTCGTGAATATTAAATTGAGTGGGAGAAACCTCAGTTTCGTCTCCTTTGAACCTGGCCCAATCCAAGAGGTTTCTAGTCAATCTCAACATGTTATCTGAGATTTCGCTGATCGTATTGATATACGATTTCTTTTCAGTATCACTCAGGTTATGATAATCCTGGTCAAATATTCTAGACAAACCCACCAAGGAATTCAAAGGACTTTGCAGGTCGTGTGATATGATCGAGAAGAATTTGTCCTTGGTAGAATTGGCAATAGTCAGCTCCTTGTTCAGCCGATCTAATTCAATATTCTTCTTTTCTATAATGGCATTCTTTTGGCGCTGTATTCTAGCCTCATTTTCAAGACTTTCCGCTTTATAAATGACTCGCTGACTTTTGATCTTACCACTGGTTTCGATGTCCATGATTTCTTCCTTCAAACGGTGGTAATTCTCATGGTAGACCAGTGCTTCTTTAACGTTATCCTGTTTTCGAGCAATTTCGTAGAGCGCGTGATACGCTTTGAATACTATCTTTTTATTGCTCATTATTGTTCCTACCTCCAAGGCTTCAAATTGGCTCTTCTTGGCCTTGTCCACCTCGCCTAGCTGGAAGTACAGAATTCCCAGCTTAGTCAGTGTCATCGCTCTACCAAGGCATTCGCCTACTTCCCGATGAATCTCAAGACTCTGATTGTAGTACTTCAGCGCTTCATCTTGTCGTCTGAGTTTATGGTATATTTTTGCTTTCCCGTACAGTGCAAAGGCGTGGCTTCTTCTGTCTCCGGTTTCAAGGCTTAATGCCAGGCTACGATTGATTATCTCAAAAGCAGTGTCAAAGTCGTTTTCATTTAAGTATAAGCCGGAGAGTGGATTACAGGCATTGGCTTCTCCATTCTTGTCACCTTGCTCTCTGCTTATCATCATACACCTTTCGTATGCTTTACTAGCAGCTTTGTAGTCGGAGAAAGTTTCGTATATGTAGCCAATGGCTTTGAGTGTGCGGGATTCTGCTTGTAGATCACCTAATTCTTTATTGATCCGTAAGCATTTGTATAAGTAATCCAGCCCTTTGTCATAGGCTGCTGTTTTGTAGTAAACGCTGCCAATAGTATAGAGGGCGTCTGCAGCTTTTGCTTTATCCAATACTCTGTTGAAATACTTTAGTGCCTTGTGGGAATAATCTATAGACTCCTCGTTTCTACCCACAATCATGAAGTACAGCCCTAAATGGGCGTATGCCTGATGTTCTAATTTTTTTGATTTTGCTACCTCTTTGGCCAGCGTTAACGCCTCCTCTGCTTCCTCAATAGACTTCGATACATCACTTACCCTACCGATATAAGAAGCTTGCAACATTTCCGTGGCAAGCCGTTCCGCATGGGCTTTTCCTTCTACAACAATTCTAGTTTTACCAACCATGACCGCATTCGCGTTTTTTAATTTTTTTAAATTTTTAAGCCAACCGTTGGTCAAAACAAAATAAGAACCCTGACTTTCCAAGATTTGGACTAAGCCAGAGTAAGGGAAGGTATATTCATTTTAAGCCAACTTAACTGCAAAGGAAACTAGATCCGACAGATTATTCGGCATACATACTAATCCTTCTCCTACGCTTGTAATGTTTCCCTATATTTTGAATGCCATAGAGCGACTTTGTCAAATGGCTTACTTTTAACCCTCTTAGTACCTGTTTTGAGCATTCCATTCAATTTACTTCTAGACTGTTTTTTCCCGTGCCAATAGAGCATGGATAATTCAGATTGCTTGACTGCTAAAATAAGGCTTTCATAAAAGACCTTTAGTATCTATATAAACCCATTGAGAATCGATGTCTGACTGGTTGATTGGCCATTATATTGGTCAAATAACGAGGCTATCAGATGGTCGGAAGGTTCTTAACCAGAAATAATTAATCGTAAAAAGACTTGGTTGAGGCGATTACCGGTGCTTCCAACTTTGGTCTACATTGGGTAACGTGATAGGAGGAGTCGTTTTTGTTGCTATCTTGAAGTATAGTCACGTCGGATTTACTTAGATATGGGTATCATAGATATAGAAAAACAATTGTTGTGGTTAGAAGTGATTCTGGTGGGAGTCATTGCTTTTCTGATATTCCATGTCCTTTTCTGGATCGTAAAAAGCATATTACAGAGGGCTAAGCGTCAACTAGACTTATTGAACAAGCTGAGGAACCCACTTTCGGTTTTGATCATGCTTGCCTCGGCCTATTCCTGTGCCCATTATGTTTATCAAAGCTTGTATATCCGGTGGGACCAAGCCTTCAAGATAGCACTAATCGCATCCATCTGTTGGTTGCTTATCAATTTGGTAGCTGTAGGGAGGGAACTGATCACCAGGCAATTTGATATCACCGCAGAAGATAACCTCAAGGCCAGAAAGGTATATACTCAAATTCGAGTTTTCGAGCGCATTGCTATAGTAGTCATCGTTGTGATTGGTGTGGCGCTGGCCTTAATGACTTTTGAAAGCATTAGAAACTTTGGAGCCAGTTTATTAGCCTCTGCCGGTATCGCAGGGGTCATAGTGGGAGTCGCAGCGCAGAAACTGATAGCCAATCTTTTAGCCGGGTTTCAGATTGCGGTTACTCAACCGATCAGAATTGATGACGCCGTGGTGATAGAAGGTGAATGGGGCAGGATAGAAGAGATAACGCTGACCTACGTTGTATTAAGAATATGGGATAAACGCAGGTTGATCATACCAGCTTCGCAGGTGATTGAAAAACCATTTCAAAATTGGACGAGAAGCTCATCCGAAATTCTGGGTACGGTATTCATCTATGTGGATTATAAACTTCCTGTAGACCCACTGCGTGCTGAACTCACATCAATTTTGGAAAATACGCCACTATGGGATGGACAGGTAAATGTTCTACAAGTAACCAATCTCACTGAAAGAACGATGGAATTGAGGGCACTGATGAGCGCAAAGGACTCACCAACCACGTGGGACCTGCGCGTGCACGTGAGAGAACAATTGATCAAATTTTTGCAAAAAGAATATCCGCATTGTCTGCCTAAATCAAGGATTGAGCTGGACCAGCATAATGACCTTTCGGCTCCTTAATGTGACTGCCTTCATTTGATTTCTACATTAAGAAAGCCACAAATATCGATCTATTTCATTGGTTCGCTATTGATACACGGCCAATCTCAACCCATCACTTCGTTCACGGCATTGTTTTATCATTGTGGTCATTATGTCTGGAAAAGCTAAATACAATCAGCGTCGTGTGACACCCTGTCCGTTTTTTGAACGCGGAAAGCACTTGGAATGCATTTTGACTATTCGATTCTTGAGAAATGATTTAAAAATATCTACCTGACATGTCGACCTGTAATGATGACAAGATTGTAAAATAAGGTGAATAAAAGTACGTGCGTGCTATGGTACTCACACCTTGCCGAAAGGGACATTTTGCAATCATTACTTTTAAGAACTTTTTAACGTCAAACCACTTTATCATGGAAAAACTTGCAATAGGTATTGCAGCAATTACATTATTGTCATTTGTTATCGTCTATGTCGGCTCTAGATTTCTTTTGACTGACAAAGATGACGCTGACAAGTAGGTGAAAACTACCAGCAAGCGAGCTTTGTTCGCTTAATAGGCGCTGCCAAAGAGGGCGTTTAAATCGAAATTGATACATTTTTAATCATAACATTATGCAAATAGCAACATTCGGAGCAGGCTGCTTTTGGTGCATAGAGGCAGTCTTTCAAAATCTTAAAGGAGTAGATAAAGTGGTGTCAGGATATATGGGCGGCCGTGTAGAAAATCCTACTTACAAAGAAGTATGTGGAGGTCTTACTGGACATGCGGAAGTGGCTCAGATTACATTCAATCCGGAGGAAATTAGTTTTGAAGAACTGCTGGAGGTTTTCTGGGAAACGCATGATCCTACCACCCTAAACAGGCAAGGGAATGATATTGGTACGCAATACCGCTCAGTAGTGTTCTATCATGATGATGCTCAGAAAGCGGCGGCAGATCATTATAAAAAAGAGCTTGATGCTTCAGGTGCATGGCCGGATCCCATTGTGACCGAGATAAGCCCGGTTTCTACTTTCTATGTGGCAGAGGATTATCACCAGAATTACTATAACCTGAACGAAGGTCAACCTTACTGTGCCTTTGTGATCAAGCCAAAGGTTGAGAAGTTCAAAAAAGTATTTGGTCATAAAATGGCTGATAAAACAGCCCATTAGCAATATGCCAAAAGGGGAGAAATAATCTCCCCGAATAGCAGATATCATAATCTCTTCTAAATTTGCGCCCATCTAAAAACAGATGGGCCGTTTTCTTTTCTCTTCACGTATCACCACCGTACTCACCATGATTGGTGTTTCCGTCGGTTTGGGTAATGTTTGGCGCTTCCCTTACATGATGGGGAAATACGGAGGTAGTGCCTTCCTGTTCATCTATCTACTTTTTGCATTGTTATTCGCTATCCCGGCGTTGACGGCAGAATGGGCTTTCGGACGCGAAACCAGGCAAGGACCCGTAGGTGCCTTTTCCCAGGTATGGGGTAAAACAACAGGGCGCCTGATCGGTGGGCTGCTACTGACAACAGCACTGATTGCCGACTCTTACTACTTGGTGGTCATTGCCAACGTAGCGGATACCACTTTCTTCTCTTTTTATCATGGCTTTGATAGCAGCTCAATAGCGGCCTTTAATAAATCGTTGAATAATGGCTTGCTCCAATACAGCATTGCTATTGCCATTCTACTGTTGAGCCTGTGGGTGATCTACAGAGGACTCAATAAGGGTATAGAATTAGTCAGTAAGATCTTTGTTCCTTTCTTTCTGGTTACTATTATCTACCTCATTTATGCAGCACTAACAATGGATGGGGCGGTAGAAAAGGCGCTTGCGTTTCTAAAGCCGGACTTTTCGCTGATCTCGGCCGAGGTTGTGTTTGCTGCCCTTGGACAGGCATTTTTTTCATTGGGCTTGGGAGGGACTTTTCTGCTGCTTTATGGCAGTTACATGCGCAACGACCAAAACATACCCAAGTCAGCTTTACTGGCTGGGTTCGGAGATGTGAGCGCTGCACTGCTAGCTGGACTATTCATAGTACCCAGTATTTTGGTTTTTAACCTCGATATGACTTCTGGCCCCAGTCTGATCTTTTCTACGCTACCACAGCTCTTTGCTACTATGCCAGCCGGTCGGTGGCTAGGTAGCTTATTTCTCATATCACTGACCATGATGGCTTTTCTGTCCAATATAGCAGCGTTGGAAGTCTTTGTAGGTGGAATTGCTGACTGGCCAGGACTGAAACTCAGTCGAAACAAGGCCATATTGATGGTAGGTATAATAGAAGCTGCATTGATTCTACCCAGTGCACTTTATCCTCCTTTGATAGGGCACCTTGATCTCATTTTTGGGTCGGGCATGCAAACTTTGGGCAGTGCATTGGTTATACTGGCTTTGTTCTGGGGAATGAGCAGAAGTACTGTATTGCAGCAGGTATTCGGTCATGGTAAAGGAACGCTATCGACAGTGTATTATCGTTGGATGAAATGGGTGATACCGGCGGTGCTGTTAGTGGTGCTAATCACCTATATTTATAATTCAATCTAAACTTGGTTATCGATGGATTCTTTAAAGAAGAAGGGTATCAATGCGCTGAACAAAGCATATGATAAATATGAGCAGGTGAATAAACAACAGGCTTATCATTTGGCTGAGCAGGGTGATTCAGAAAACTTCGATGAAGATTACGAGATCAAAGTTTGTGATATCAGCCAATTTCTAAACGGTGGAGAAGAGGGCAGAAAACGCTTTGCCATGGAACTGGGGGAAGCGCTTGAAGGCATTGGTTTTGCCATCATAACAGGGCACGGAATTGATCCGAAAAACTATGAGGAGGCAGAGCAAAAAGTAATCTCTTTCTTTGAGCATACCTCACTTGAAGAACGTATGGCTTACGAGGCGGAGCGCTTTGGGTCGGTTAATCAAGGCTACTTTCCAGTGAAAGAGACAACACGAATTCATCCTGACTTGGTAGAAGGTTGGGTTTTCTGTCGCAGGGCATTCAATATGAATGCCCAGGAACAATTCGATGAAAAGACATTCTGGCCGCAGCGAGGCTATGAACCCTTTTTCAGGGAGATATGCAAGTCTCATGAGCAATTGATCCTTCCCATCATGCAAAGCATTCTGACTTATTTGGGTTGCGATCCCCATCTTTATGATCAAAAGCTAACCGATACGAATTTTGGGTTTAGGCTCAACTACTACCCAGCCATTTCTGCTGAAGATGACGCTTCTGGTGCGGGAAGAATGCTGGGACATGAGGATGTCGATCTTTTTACCATTCTACCGGCTCAAGAAGTCGAGGGGCTTCAGGTGCTGAACAGGGGGAATATGAAATGGATAAAGCTCAATGCGCCCAAAGGAAGTATCATTATCAATACGGGTGATTACATGCAACGCATCACCAACGACAGGCTTCCTTCTACTACGCATCGGGTAAGCAAACCGGAAAGCAAAGCCATGTTTGGCAAACCCAGGGTGAGTATTCCTATGGCCGTATACGTATGGGAAGATGAGTTACTTGAAGTATTACCGGGTTTGGGCGAACCCAAGTACGAACCGATTCGGGCGGAAACTTTTCATACCAGAATCACCAGCAAATACTATGGTGATGACTACGCTGATTCCTCGGCTTCATAGTTTTATTCGGCTACCATGGAGGGGTCTTCTTCTATGATCACTTCATCATTGACCTGGAAGGCAATGCCGAGCTGTGACAACTCGTTGATGACCGGGTCGTATATCTGCTGATCGACCGGAATGTGAATACCAGTTTTGTTGACCTTGCCTAAAAGAATTTGTTTGGCTATTACGCCTATGGTAAGCCCACCAACCCGGTGCAGTGCACTATCTGTGGCATTATTCCCTTCTTCAATAAAAGTAGCTTTAAGTTTTCTTTGCTGGCCCCGCATGGCGTATTTGAATTCGTGATGAATGATAAGCACGTCACGATCAGGAAAGTCAGGAGACCATTGTTTTTGAAGCGTTCTGGTTAGAATATGGGCGGGAGAGGCTTTTTTTAAGCCTATGGGCTGTTCTTTAAATAAACCAAGGTCTATCAGTTTAGCCTTGACGTCATCATCGAGCTTTTCAGTAAACCTTTCTACCTCATCTTCATTTTCCCTAGGATGTAAAAACGATCGGGTGAAATCTCTGTAAGTCAGGCTTTCGGAATTGGAAACCGGATAGGTATTTTCAGTCAGCCCCAATCTTACTATTTCCTGCCATGCCTTGGAAAACCCTTCTGTGCGCAGTGTGCCTTTAAATAAAGTTTGCGGCTTGTCCAGGTTGTATATTTTCTGATAGTACAATGCATCACTTTGTGGATAAGCTTCGAGTTGACCTAACTGATCAATATTAACTGGTCTGGCATGCTCAAAAACCCTGTGGTAGGGGATATGTCTGATTTGTCCGTTTTCTAAATACCTGGTTGTGCCTTTGCCTGCATGAACAACGTACTTGGCCTCTTTGGCTGGTCTTGGGTTCCAGTGCGACACTTTGGTTCTTGTATTGACTAAATTGCCAGCAAAGGACTCGAAGGAGTTAATATCTCCGCCTAGTTTTTGTATCCGGTCTATAGCCTGCTTGGCCGTGATGTGATCTAGCCCTGGAAAGGCGCCACATTCAAAAAGCGCCAATACTTGGTTATCGATAGCGCTCTCTTTGAACTTGGCCAGCTTACGTGTCAATTGGTGAGGTGAAACCATTGGCTTTCCCAATTGAATACATGACTCAAGTACGGCTGGTAAACAATTCTCTGGTAGGTGGTTGATTACGATATCGCACTTTTTGAACAATTTCGAGCGCTTTCGGAAATCTAATATGTCTAGCTGGACGGTCTCGACAAACGAGCAGGTTTTGACTGTTTCAATCAGCTTGTCGTTGGAGATATCAGCTATTTTTAACTTCCAATCGAAAGTTTTGCATGCTTCTTTTAAGTACCCGACTAAAGCTGAAGAAGACCTACCTGCGCCTAAAAGCAAAATAACTTTCATAAAAAGTTGATTCATAAGGCTGCCTCAAAAGTCCGTTTTGAACGATCATCCGGACTTGTCGGGATGACTGACCTGTGAGACAGCCTATATATGTTGCAACATTAACTAGCCGTTAAAATGACTATATAGCGGTGTAGGAGCAAATAGGATTCTATAACCTGCCGTAATTGCGGATGACCTGTATCTGGTCAGTTATAACATGACTGAGAAGTTCGATACGCGTACATTCTACGGTATTATACTTTGTGCTCTCATCAGTCCAATTTTAGAATAATTCAAAAATAATTGTCTTAGTATCAGGTATTTCAGCTGATATAGAAGCATTTTTGTG
The DNA here is from genome assembly GCA_039819065.1 of Bacteroidota bacterium. Lineage (GTDB taxonomy): Bacteria > Bacteroidota > Bacteroidia > Cytophagales > Cyclobacteriaceae > JBCBSS01. Next base: position 19,475 of record JBCBSS010000094.1, on the reverse strand, counting down.
TTAGATTTTTTAAGCGCATATAATTTTTTAGCTATGATAAACCCTCCCATTCAACGAACCAGAGCACAAGAATCAAGAGCGGCCATCGAAAAGATGTATATCGTCATGAGGCATCTTTTCAACCGGGGCAGTTACAAGCCACTTGGTGTATCTGGTGAGTCATTGATCAGTTCCCTTTTGACGCTGAGACCAGAGATATATGGCTCCATCACTGATCCTGTTAAGGTAGAATTGGAGGGGCTAGTCTATGTGATGGAGCGGCTACCTACGGGTATCGAAGAATGCCGTTTTATCAAACTGGTATCTAAAGAAGGGCTGGAAGATTCTCATTTCGAAGTGATCATACCCACCAAGAGAAGGCGTAACTGCTACAGGATTGATGAGGAGTTGATGCAAATCGAAATGACTCGTGGGCGTAGTGATATCTATGACATTCTAACCCACCTGACGTTCTTATACATAGAAGCTGAAAAAATCAAGAATAACAGTATTGACCACAAAGGTCGAGTGACACGCAATTGGGAGAAACTAGAGAAAGTAGTGCAGTTGGAAGAACGGGGTGAAGATTTCAACTGTGAGATAGCTTTTACTTATCTGAGCACGGTATTAGGTAGAACGTATGATGAGACCAAAGAAGCTTATGAGAAGTTCGAAGCCGCTTCTAACCTCAATAGTTTGTTTCATATCATTTATTGGTTAGGAAAGCTGGCCATTGAAGAATCAGTGAGCGAAAAGGATCGAGAGATTAGCTTTTCATCTACGCTGAGAGAGAGAATTGGCCATCACGTATATGGTGAGCAATGGGCCAATACCATCAAAAACCACTTGTTGGAAAATGACCTCATTCAACGCCCTATTCATATCATCAGTGCTAACCTGCATAGTGTTCTCAACTCACTATATGCCAAAAAAGCCTTGGGATCAAGCTTGAAGAAAACTGATCTTGAATCGATTGCCCGTGAATTGAGCTTGCCTGAGAATGGAAGCTTAAGGGATAAGGTAGAAAAATACGCCCACAAGAATGGGTTAAGCTATATACCAGATACTTCTGGTACCAATCTGGGCATCCAGGTGATTGACACGGCCATGATCGATTTGAAGGGGATTCCCTCCGAAATCAAAGTGGATCAGAAAATGGTGAAGGACGAGAAACCTATCATTTTCGTGATGGATTACGCCTTCGGTGAGCAAGCCTATGAGACCATGGACGAGTTATTGAAACCCTATGAACTCGATGGTAAGGAATATCCGCTAAATATCAAGTCTGTTTCGATAATGGGTAAGGCTGGTATTCTAGAAGGGGAGAAGGGCGATCTCATGATACCCACCGCTCACGTGTTCGAGGGTACGGCGGATAATTACCCCTTAATCAATGATTTGGCCAAGTCAGATTTTGAAGGACATGGATTGAAAGTATTCGAAGGGCCGATGGTCACGGTGTTGGGTACTTCGCTACAAAACAAGGATGTATTGCGATATTTCCTTAAATCCTCATGGGGAGCGATAGGCCTGGAAATGGAAGGAGCGCATTATCAGAAAGCCATCCAATCGGCTTCTATGATTCGTAAGAGCATAAGCCATGATGTGGCTTTGAGATATGCGTATTATGCGTCGGATAATCCGCTTTTGACAGGAAAAACGCTAGCCTCAGGTAGCTTGGGCATGGATGGTGTAAAACCGACTTACCTGATCACCACAAAAATGCTAAGCCTGATTCTTTCTTAGTAATTCATTCTCACAGCCTATTTGGGCTGGCATGAGTACCATGACATGCATGCCGTGGCGTTGCTTAAACCATTTCATGCGCCCGCCTAGCTTTTCTACTAAGCCGTTGATGAGGTTGAAGCTTTGCTCAGATTCCTCAAGCGTCTTTTCGGAAATGTGAAGGCCATTGTCTTTAACCGTTACCATGATGTCATCCTGGTCATCCTTTCTAGTCCAAATCTCCATCTTGCCGTGATAATTGACTGGAAAAGCATGTAGCGCCCTGTTGGTGATCAATTCATTGATAATCAATCCCAATGGTAAAGCCACGTTGAGTGGGGCCTGCATATCTGCAATTTCAGCATGTACCTTGATTTGATCGGAAAGCAATTCGCAGCCGTCTTCTACTACGGCCTTTATATATGATTTTAGATTAATATCGATATTGTGTACCTGGTCTTCGCAAAGTTTATTGTGTAACAAACCGATAGCTTGCAATTCCCTGTTTTGCCTTTGCCCGTCATACAGTTGCTGATTAGCCAGAATATCATCATAAGGTTGTTTGATCAGGCTTTGAACAAGCAAGAGGTTCCTGTTCGTTCTATGGCTGAGCTCTGTTCTTAACGCTTTGTTTGAATCACTTTCCCTATTTGCTTGCCACTTAAGTCTGTCTATATCAGCATTCAATTTGTCGATTTGCTCTTCTTTGCCTTTCAACGCTAAGTCATGCCGTGACTGTATTCTCCTTTTGAAATATAGAACGTAGGCAACACAGGCTGATAGTAAGACCAGTAACAGAACATGGCCTAGATCAAAGGCCGCAATGCCATTAACATTAATGTGAGCACTTTGTGAGTGAACGGTACTGCCAGAAACCAGTGCAATCGTTGTTGACAAAGTGTTTGCCTGAGCAGAATTGACCATTCCGCCTAGAAACATACAAGCGATTGTGAGTACAAATACCATTGCTGGCACTAACAAATTGGCTGACCTTTTATTACCTATCTGGGAAGAAGAACTGGTGCTTAACATAAGCTTAAGGTTTAAAAAAGTGTTATGGGTAGTTATTCTGACGAACAGCTAGTTTGTTCAATTGTTAGACTAACGGGTGTGCTAACTATGGGGTTTGTCATCTAGCCTACATTAATCATTTTTGCTGATATTCAACATGTTATGAGAGAATATGTGATTTAATGATTGGAAAGGTGTTTAATTCTTGTTTAAAGAATTACCTAAATTATTCGTGAAAAGTTAAACAAGGGTGATTGTTTGAGCTTATAAAATAATAAGCTGTGAAAGCCTCCCAATTAATTCATATTTAGTAGCCTAAAGTATGAGTTTTTATTAAATTGACTTTTGCTTTTTATTTCATATTAAGTACATATGGTTTGGGGTGCCATCATAAAATGAATAGCATTAAATACTATATAATGATTATTATTTTACTAGCGTCGTGTTGGGCTGAAAGAACAAATGATCATTCTATTAGCGAACCTACAGTACAGAAACAGGTAGTTCTAATTTTTGAAAATTTCCCTGCTGATTATTCGATCAACCTGAATGATACGAAAGGGAAAGCCTACACACCGGCTAAGCCTGAGTTAAGGTATTACGACGAACATTTCATACAAAGGATATTAAAACCTAATACCGGGGTGATAGACACAATAAAAATTACCTGTAATGCTGAGTCGATTGAGTTGCGGCACACGGTGAAAGGGTTTGATATCTTTGATTATATCTTTCAAAGGGGGGATACAGTATTATTCACTTATGAGAATAATATTCCGAAGGCAAGTATCTCTAATAGGTTTTCATCTGATTTCGAAACGAACTATGATTCAAAACACCGGGAAATAGTGTGCAACGATGATTATCCGGCTTTGACCAAGATAACTATGCCATTCTTATTCGTTACCTATAATGCCAATTACATAACAAAGGAAGGGGAGCGCCAAGGAATACTCGGCCAAATTGATAGGATTAAATCCGATGCAAAAGTTAGGTTTGATGAGGAGTTAGAGCTTGAGGAAGATTTCCTCGATTCTTTATTAAACGAAGGGCTTATTTCCACTGACCGTCACCGATGGCATAAACAAAAATTAAAAATTAAGAGGCTTACCCAAAGAGCCTACGACGATGTTTTGGATCGTGGTGATATAAAGACCAATTTCTCTGGTCAGTCAGATTCACTTTTAGCATATCATGTATATAGAAATTTGATTACCACCATTAGTTCCAGCTTTTATGATCGAAAAGTTGCTAGAGTGGTGTCTGTCAATTCTAATTTACCTGATTATAAGGTGGTTTATGATTCAATACTTGCCAGTGGCCTTTTTAGCCCTACTGCAAAAGAGATCCTTCTCTTTGAGACATCCGATAGGTTAATTCAGCATGGTGGGGCTGGCCAAATAAAAAGGCATATTGAAAAAGTTAAAAGAGATATTAAAGACACGGTACTGGTAACACACCTAATTGATAAATACCAACTAAATAAGCCTTTAAGTGATGACCTAAAATTATTAGGATTAAATGGAAACCGAACAACACTAACACAACTCATCAATGAAAATACTAATCATGTAATCTTAGTGGATTTCTGGGCTAGTTGGTGCGTCCCGTGCATAGAAGAGTTCCGCCAATCAAAACCTCTGATTGATGAACTGAAAGAAAGGAATGTCAAATTCATATATTTATCCATCGACAGTCAAAATGACAAGTGGGCTGCCTCAAGTGAAAAATATGGATTGCCTAAGGGCTATTCGTTTATAATTGAAAATAAAAAGACCTCTAAGTTTTTAGATAATCTCAACTTCAGTTCAATCCCTCGATATTTAATATTTAATAAAAAGGGGGTTTTGGAATATAAAAACGCTCCAAGGCCAAGTAACGAAAGAACCCTTAAGCTAATTGAAGAATTATTGGAAGAATAATAGAACATAGGCTGTCTCAAAAGCCCGTTCTAATGTCATTTCGAATGCAATGAGAAATCTCACTCTCCTGATAATCAATACTTTGAGTCGAGTAAGATTTCTCCCGATGGTCGAAAAGACAGCTTTTGAGACAACCTCTTTGCAATCCAAAAAAACAGTTTGCCCAGCGCCCTTCTTCTAAGTCTTATCCTCCCTAATGAATATTTTGCTGATGATTTTCCATTCTCCATTTACCTTGAGGAGGTTGAAATAGTCGATCAAATCGAACGTTTCATATTCAATTTTTACTTTGGCCTGTGCGGCATCGCCTTCATGATTGATATAGACAATGCGCGTCTTGCGCTCTTGTTTATCCTTAATGCGAGCCAAGAAGTCCGCAATAGGTATCAAGACATGTTCACCATCCCTGACAAACTGTAAGGTCGCCTTTTCGTGAAATGCTTTTGTTACCATCTCTCGGTCACCATTGGTTCCTCCTTTGAGGTAGTAGTTGACCGTCTTTTCTATTTGCTCAATTTCTGATTGCGCGAAAAGACTGGATGAAACCACTAAGGTCAGTGCTAGTGTAAGGATGAGGTTCGATTTGATCATGGTATAAACATTTTGTGGTTGATTTCATTGTGCTGAGCTTTCAACTCAGGTCAGTGAAAACACTGACCTGACTTTCACTCATTGAGAAGATGTTGTTTCCGGGTTTAAGGTATTAACCTGATACAATTGGTGGTTGCAATCATTTGTATTTACAAACCAATAGATCGGCCTACGGCGCTTTCCATGGCGCGCTACCCCAGTCATCAACGACCTGATTTCCCCGCTGGTACTAAATATGGCATACCACTGTTGGTTGTTGAGTGTGTCAAGGTTAATGATCGGTTGCTCAACCACAGGACGCTGCCTCATGATAGGAGAAAGCTGGGCGAATACCTCATGCTCATAAACTGACAGGAAATGGGCATCTGCTACATGCTCGATATGACCTTGGATCGTATCCCTGTCCCAGCTCACAGACCAGCTGCCCCTTATAGGGCAACCGTTTCTCACTGCTTTCATCAATGCCTCTTTGCTCCCCTCCAGCGGATTGCCGGTGCCATCATTGGCATAAAGGAGTTGCCAGCCTGTATTTTGATCGTTTATTTCTTGGTTGTGATCATTGCAACTCGTGAGGCCAACAATGGAGAGGATGCAGGTAATGATATAGTGAGCCTTTTGTACTTTCATGCTGACCAAGTGGTTAAATGCCGTCTTGAGCATAGAGTGGTAAAGAGATTGATTTACAAGGCTTTTTGGGGTATTCTACATACCAGGTCATGGTATGCTTTTGTGGGTAGTCCCTCACTTTTTCACCGGTTAGGCGATTATACCAAACAGCGTTGAATGTGCCTTCGGTGGTGAGGACGCAACTCCAAGTAACCTTGGGGTCGTTGAATTGCTGTTTGTCCTCGCGGATATAGGAGTCCAAAGCGATATGCTCGTCTAGCACGGCCGATACCACATCTTCTTTGATGATGCTCAAAAACACGGGCTCGACGACATGTTCTATCCGAATGGTAGCATCTTTCTTTCCCTTAGCACCCCATCCAATGCGGATATCATACCCTTTTCTAATCGCATCTAACAATGCATCCTTATCGCCCCAGAGTACATCACCTTCATTGCTGTGCTTGTACACAGGCCTCCAGCCTTCTTTTGGGACGGTGGTTTCGTTGGTTCCTGAAGTGATTAATGCGGTGGATATGGCAGTCAGAAAAACACCCAGTGTCAATAGTAATGTCTTTTTCATGATCATAGTGAATTACATCCGAAGCGATCGCCTTTTAGAATTGGAATAGCTTCTGATGTCAATAACGGAATGCATAGGCGATAGGAACGGAATTCTTTTTCAAATGCACTATAGTCTTGTGAACCGGTCAGTTCAGAATGGATTTGATGTCTTTGTACCGGTTTCTGCTTATGGGTAGAACGTCATCATTGTTCATGGTCAAGTTATATTTACCTGAACCGTGGCTTTCCAGGTGTTTGACCATCTTGATATTCACAATGTAGGATTTGTGTATTCTAAGGAAGTGATCGGGTAGAATAGTTTCAAGCTTATTCAGAGTTTTATCGTGTAGCTCGTTTTGTGCCTGATCTATGAAGAGCTCTGAGTAAATGCCGCAGCCTTTGATATAGCGGATGTCCTTGATTTCTATCAGCTTAATGCGGCTATTCTTCTTAACAGCCAGCAGTTTTACCAGGTAGTTGTCAGTTTGGTCGGACTGGCATTCACGGAAGCGGTTGAGCGCTTTCTCCAATCGATCCTGTTTGAATGGTTTGCCGATGAAATCCAACACCCCAAACTCAAAAGCCTGAATCGCTCGCTCTTGATAAGCTGAGATGATGATGGTATGGAATGAACCCGCCACAGATTGCTGAAGGATATCAAAACCATTTTTGCCATTCAGGTTCAGGTCCAATAACATGAGATCAATGGGATGTTCATCAATGTAATGCAAAGCCGCATCAATGGTGCTTTTGGTGAGCACTTTGGTATCTTCACTGACCAAATCCCCGACCATTCTTTGGAGCCTTCTAGCAATTAACGGTTCATCTTCGACGATCAAAATTACTTCCATGGCTTACCGTTTTGATCCCATATTTCTATCGAAGTGTGCCAGCCGTTATCCACAGGGCCGCTATTAATATTCCAGCCTCCTGGAAAAGATTCTTCTAACCTGGCCTCGATGTATTTGATGCCAGTGCCCTTTTTAATCATCCCGCTGCTCTCAACGCATTGACTGTCATTGAAAAATTCGTAGGTCACCTTTTTGCCATTAGGGTGCTTTGACAACTTGAATGTTCCTTCGTACCTGCCTGAGTAGCCATGCGTCAAACCGTTTTCTACCAAGGTATGGAATATGCCGGGAGGGATTAGTTCGTTGCCATCCATGCCCTCGGTGGTAAAGGTGAAACGCATACCTTTTCGAAACTCCATTATCTTCAGGTGCGATTGGATCAGTTTCTTTTCATCCTCAAAAGCGATCAGCTTATCACCGCTTATTCTGGCAAACACTTCAAACTCCTCGGCTAGGCTATGGATGAATTCTGAGGCTTGTTCCGGATCATCTCGTAACAGCTCTTGCACGGAAGTGAGGGAGTTCATGATGAAATGGGGCTGGATGTTTTTTTTCAGCAGCTCATTTTCCAACCGCGCAGATTTAGTGAGTGCCTCCTGATGGGCTTTGTTCTGCAAAAACAATTGACGGCTCAATGCCCATATCATGCAGAAAATGAAGAACATGATGCCTACGAAATAACCAAAGGTCAATATCCCCTCACCGGCCAGGTAGGTACATACTCCCAGACCAACCAACCCTATAAGACTTATCCAGGCACCGTCTTTCTTTCTAGTAATGGCTACCACATTGATATAGAATGCGGAGATGATGGAAGCATATAGAAAGAAACCCTCGAATATGGTGAAGAAGAATACCACAGCGACCGATAAAAAACCAGCCAAATACCTTCGTTTATGGGTGAATTCATATTGATAGAGCAGAAAGGCGTTGAGGCACAGCATACCCATAATGACGATGACATAGTACACCGTGGTCTTATGTGTTGCCATATCAAATGGCAGTATGCTTGCAACTGATTCTAGTTTTACCAGTAGCTTGATAGAATGGGTGACGCAATAGAGGGAGAATAACAGATAAGCCACCTTTTTGTATCCGAAGAACAGGGCCAGACTAAAAAGGGTTGACGTAAACAACACCGACAGAAAAAAGATGATGTTACCTTCAGCTTCCATGGTCATGTAGTGTTGGACGAGATAACATGCACTTAGGTTCTATGATATGGTTGAATTCGGGAAGTATTGCTACCCTGTTCTAGCATGATATAGGTAACGATAACCATGATCAAAAGTCAAACATCCACTTGTCAGCGGCACTATAACCTTGCCACCTGAATCGCCTGGCAATTATTTGTACCAATATGTTTGCCGTTCCGCATTGCTATGGATAACATTATAGCTCCAATGTTCAACCATGGCTACCGAAGCATCCGTTTTTAGAAAGGCCTATCAATTTGGCGGTAAATTCATCAACTATCGCATGGGGGCTTATGCTGCCACCATCATGGGTGGAATCGTTTGGGTGATCAATTTTGATCACGGTGTAGTACCCGCTACAACTGCCGGACTTAAGCAGGCCGCCTATACTTTTCTTTTTGGTGGTTTGCTGATCAAGCTATTAGAACGATTGGCTATCAATATAAGGCAAAAATGGGCGGCTATTATATTGGCTGCGGTTATTCCCTCCATATTGACTATTAGCGCGGTTTTCCTTGTGCATAATCTCAAGGGCACACCTAAGCCGTTGGCATCTACCGTACCGACTATGTTAGTAGCACCTCCGGGCTTCTTGTTTATGGCCTATAGAAAGCGCAAAGAAACGGATAACCCGGAGGCGAAATTCAAGATTTATAAATAACTGGACTTATTCATCCCAAAGTGAGGCAACTGTATAAGGGGAGCCTTCCCCGGCCCAGAACTCTCCGGTCACATACCTGAAGTGCTTATCCAGACCGGCGATCGCGGTCATATCACTCTCATCAAGTTGTAGACTGGCTGCTTCGAAGTTTTGCTTAAGTCGTTCAGGGTTCACTGATTTGGGAATAACCGATATGCTCCTATGCAAAGACCAACTGATCAAAATCTGGGCGGTGCTGGCGCCATGCTTATCCGCGATTTCCTTGATAACAGGGTTCTCGAGCATATTGGGCTCATTGGCCGCCTTGAGCCCTTCAGCCCTGTCTCTTGACCCTAAAGGAGAGTAGGCAGTAAGGTGAATACCTTTTCCTTTACAATAATCAACTAATTGCTGTTGCTGTAATAGCGGGTGCATTTCCACCTGGTTCATTTCCGGTTTTACATCTGCGCTGGTCAATAGCGCTTCGATCTTTTTGCTGCTGAAATTCGACACCCCTATGTGTCTGCTGAGGTTGTTCATGAAGCATTGCTCCATACCGAGCCATGTTTCTTCAATCGGTGCTTCTTCCAGACTGAGGTAGCCGTCACCGGATTGCGGGAATCCTACCTCGGGTTTGAATGCCACAGGCCAGTGCACAAGGTATAAGTCCAAGTAGTCCAATTGAAGATCTTCCAGTGTCTTTTTCAAGGCTGGCACTACGGCTTCTTTGGCGTGAGCATTGTTCCAGAGTTTACTGGTGATCCAGAGATCGTCCCTTTTGACAATGCCTTGCTTGATGGCATCGCTTAGGGCATTGCCTATTTCCGCCTCGTTGGCATAAATAGCGGCACAGTCAATATGCCGGTAGCCAATCTTTAATGCTTCAATAATGGCGTTATACACTTCTCCGGGTTCGGATTTCCAGGTGCCAAGACCAAGTGCCGGCATTTGGTCTCCATTGGCAAAAGACAAGTCAATCATGGATCAAAAGGGTTGTGGTTAGCAAGTAATTTGGTGATTATTAAAGTTAGTACTCAACCTTCCGAAAGCCTAGGGAAGGAGAGAAATAATGCGGATAATGTGGTTGCGGAAGTGCGATTAAGGCGGCGGGCATTATGAACTGGTCTGGGTTTGCTTTTTAAACCATTATCAAATGTTTTGTACTGAAATTTTCTCTTAGTTAAGCTGGCTTCGTTTATCGCAAATACAACTTAAAATTCAATGAAGGGCAGGCTGTGGGCTCAGATCTCACGGCCGTCTACTCGATGTGTGCTGTGAAAGCTGTTATAAAGATGGAGGCAGGCCCTCCGGTGAGGCCTTTCAGGAGGGCTCACCAAACCACTCTTATGATGCGCCTGAGGTAACGAAGGTGTGTGAAGCGATAGGAGAAAAGGCTGAAAAAAAAAACAGTCAGGTAAGGATAGTAAAGATGAGCGAAAGCAAACCTTTCGATGAAGTGGCGAAAAGACCAGTTGTTGTCAAAACCCAGTCCATATCGAGGGATTGGTTATAAGTGTAGCGGACACCTGATTACTGGCTATACGGCAACCGTCATTAAGGAGGCATGAGTACTATTCAGGCTTTATAACGGAACCACAGGAAGCCTGTGGGCTATGATAAAAGGAAAACACAAGCAGGAAGTACCTGTGAGTTGATTACTAATGAACGCATAGGTGGCGGATGAAGTTGTAGTAGTGATGAAGTCATTGTAATGATGATGGAGCGAAGGGCTTCAATTATGCAGTTTTTATTTAGAGACAACTTATGAATTAAGGATGATTTTTAAAGAAAGAACAAAGTCAATCCCGATAACCAAGGAGATGGTTTGGGAGGCTTACAAGGAAGTCAAGAGTAATGGTGGAAGTGCAGGCATAGACCAGCAGAGCCTGGAAATGTTTGACCGTCAACGCTCAAAAGAACTGTACAAGTTATGGAACAGGCTGGCATCGGGGAGCTACTTTGCACCTGCGGTAAAGCGGGTGCAAATTCCTAAAGTAGGCGGTAAGTTACGCCCTTTAGGAATTCCTACGGTGAGTGACAGAATAGCCCAGCAAGTGATTAAGAGGTATCTAGAGCCTAGGCTAGAACAGGTCTTTGTAGATCATTCCTATGGCTATCGACCTGATAAAAGTGCCCATATGGCAGTGAGGGAAGTACAGAAGAATGTAGGCAAATACTTCTGGGTGATAGACTTGGATATTGCGAACTTCTTTGAAGAAGTTCGACATGACCTACTGATCAAAGGGCTGGAACGTCACGTGTCGGAGCACTGGGTATTGATGTACATCAAAAGATGGCTGGAAGCCCCAGTTCAGATGGAAGATGGGAGCATCAAAATTTCAGAAGGCAAAGGCACTCCACAGGGAGGAGTAATAAGCCCCTTGCTAGCTAATCTATACCTGCATTACTGTGTGGACAAATGGTTGGAAATACATCATAAATCAGCAGTGATGGTAAGGTATGCAGATGATCTGATTATCCATTGCAGGAGCCACACGGAGGCTTCTCAGATTCTTGCATCACTCAAAGAACGTCTATCGGCATGTGGGCTGAGAGCCCACCCGGAGAAGACGAAAATAGTGTATTGTAAGAAAGAAGGGAGGTATCTAAAAGGTTATCCAGTGCAGTTTGACTTTCTTGGCTTTAGTTTCCAACCCATACGAAACAAACTAAGGAGAGGCGGTAGCTTTATTCAATTTGATTGCAAGATGAGCCGCAAGTCCAAAGGGAGAATAGTAGGGGATCTTAGGAAACTAGGATTTCATAATAAGACCCAGCGAGGAATACAGGATTTGGCTGATATGCTGAATCCTAAAATACGTGGATGGATCAATTATTATGGGGAGATTAGTCGGAGAAGTCTGAAGCCAATCTTCTATTACCTACACCATCGGATGATCAAGTGGATATTGAACAAGTACAAGCGCTTTAAAGGAAGTAGGGTGAAAGCCGTTGCTTGGTTGAGGCGGATAACAGATTCATATCCAAACTTATTCTACCATTGGTCATTGGGCTATAAACTGGTCTGATTACAGATCTGTTAGACTGCATAATAAGAGCCGTATGAATCGAGAGGTTCACGTACGGTTCTGTGAGAGGTTTAGGGGTGAGAATCCCCTTTACCTACTCGACTGGCAATAAGTTTTTTCTTTTTCAATTAGGTTTATTCTTTAAGTCTGATTCTCTGATTGACATGCATATTCCAATTGTGGTTAATGTCATCCAAAATATCATTACACCAAATTGCCTTACTAATTCCATTTTTTTGATTGAGTAAGGGAGGACATTTTCGGTCATTAAAATCCAAATTGGCAATGACAGCCCTGAAAGTAAAAATGTCAAGGTTATGGTTTTCAGGTTGAGCTTAATATTTTCAATTAGAAGTCCATTTATCCCTAAAATCGCTATGCCTGCTAATCCAACTAGCATTCCAGGGAAAATGTATTTGTCAAAGTCAAAGCTTATTGCAGCTAGGACAGTCGCAACAAAAATTACTGTTGAGATGATAATCGTTACGGCTATAAGAACAACTTTTTGCTTAAGCGGTTTCTCAAGGTTCACTAAAGGAATTCCAATTCCAAAAAGAATAGGAATAATTATCATCCAGTTGGTCAGATATGCTATTGTTGTCCCTATTATCGAAAATGTAAAGCTTGTCAAAAAGGTCAAATATGCTTTCGAAATTGTCACTCTGTTCGTTTTAACTTATTGCCAAAGTCCGGCTAAACGCCGTAATCTGAACTTTTTTAAATATTACTTATTCTAGCGGATTGCACAGGCTTTTACAAACACCTCGTTAGTTTATGGCGTTTCAGCATTTGTGAGTGCCCAGCATGGGTATCAGGTATCGAAGATACCAAATTATCCCAGAGGGTGCGGTCTTTGACCAAGTCCCTTGTGCGCGGATTCGTTATCCGAAGCACTAGCAAGTCGCAAGCTGGTTCACCGTGAGGTGAGCAGTGAGCACCTTCACTAAAGCTATGACGATAGCGAAAGGAAGCGATACTGCAAAGCCTGGTTTCAACGAACAGGAACTGGATACAGAGGCTATATGAGTTGGATGAGTAACACGACCTGTCCCGAACTTGATTCGGGAAGACACGTACGTACGGTGGTGGCTCCTATGCTGAAGCTTCGGCGCAAGCTTGTGAGAGGCGCACCGTGGGCTTAGAGCTCACGGCCGTCTACTCATTTAAGCTCATTTTTTAATTCGTTGAAGTTTGCCATTGGCATAAATCCATTTTGATTCCAAATTTCCTTGTTCGTCAAAAAACTTAATGTTTGATTCTGGAATTCCATTTTTGAATTTACCTGTTGCTCTTAATACTCCGTTTGAATCCCTTTCCTCAATTTTTCCATTGCATTTTTGATCGCAAAAATAGAATTCAACTTTCTGTGGATGTAGTAGACCGTTCCACATTGATCTTAATTCGTAAAGATATAGCGTGTCAATCGTTCCAATATTTTTGGTATAGATGTCAAAGTCAAACGTTGCTATCCAGTCATTGATATTTGACTTAAGTTGAGTTGATAGGAGATAATATTCTTGATCCAGATTCACAAGTTGTCCTGCGGCAATCTGAATTGTGGAATCAGGATACCATAATTCATAATTGAGTTCAATTGTCTGTTCATTACATGGATTATAAAAGACAAATCGAGACTCCTTCTGAGCATAAAGTTCATTAGATAACAAAATCAATGTAAAAATAATAGTCTTCTTCATGACTTGCTATTGAGCTTAACATTTGAATAAACACTATGGTGATTATTTGCTATATATCGTTAGTTAACCTAGTAATTTTTTGATTTTTATCAAACGATTTGATACCATGATAGTATAAATCTCGGTGTTTTGAGGGATTGTTATCCATTAGAGCCTGAATATAGCGTACTGTGCCTTGTTCGACAGGTGAGTGGCAAAACTGCGTCTAAAAGTAAAGAAGACTGCCTGGAAGGTGCTTATAACGAACTCTTAAATCCATTGTAGCAGGTCATTCTTGTATTCTTTTTTTCATTGTCCAGGCTGTCTCTGTTTCTTCTATGATCTCACAACCTAACCTTTTGTAGAGATTTGCGGCGTTGTTCGCCTTGTCTACACTAAGTGACAAATATTCCACTCCAATTTTCTGATATTCAGAGGCGATGGCCTTAATCAGCTTCGTTCCTATGCCTTGATTTCGATATTCATCTTTGACCGCCATACTCAACTCTGGTGTCTTGTCGTCTACATACCCGAATCCTTTACTCTCCCCGGTCAATAGCCTGCCCCAAATAACCCCGACAGGTTGATTGTTTACTTCCATTACCAAGGCAATATCAAAGTTGTCCTTTCTCCAGTTTTCAATGTACTTAGACAAAGATTTGTCTTTAATAACCTCTCTGGGTAAAGGGTCATGTCCTTCCGGAATAAAAATCGCCTCATAGAGCATATCTGCCAAAAAATCGGATTCGCTTGGTTTTAACGGTCTTATTTTCATGTTCTTTCTAATGGCTTGTGGTACTTGAATAAATCCAACGGTACTTATTTGCTATATATTATTAGTTTAACCGAGTAGGTTCTTGGTACTTGTAAAACTAATTGATGCACTGAAGCTTCTATGGCTTCGGTCCAAGCATATCTCCTACACGAGAGTTTTGGTGTAATCATACGAGAGGTTCCCATCAAAATGAAAGCTCGGAGTAGGTTGTGGGCTTAGTACTCACAGCATTGGCTCAAATATATGCCTTCAACGATGTAAAGCGTTGATTACTTACTGGTAAGGTCATGTAAATGCTATGGCAACAACAAAAGCTAGAAATTTATCATAATACCCACGCAGCGTATAGCATCCTTGTCGCATTATACAATCAAAGATCGATCAAAAGTTGGATTTAGAGAAGGTTATTGACCTATGTCTTAAAAATGATCCGGAAGGACAAAAACTTCTTTATGAAAAGTTTATCAATCCGATGGCGAGGTTGTGCACAAGATACATTGAGGATGACGAGGAAGTAGCGGATGTGCTTATCGAAGGGTTTATGAAAGTTTTTGATAGCCTAAAAAAGTTTGAGTATAGAAGTGACCAGGCCTTGGAGGCATGGATAAAGAAAATCATGATCAATCAGTGCTTGGGTGCACTAAGAAAGAAAAGGAAAATATTGAAGGTGCGAGATGAAATGAACGTTCAGGAAGTTCATGACCAAGAATCTGAGATAGCAGCTGAAGAGATCATTGACCTTATCAGGCTACTACCAAACGGATATCGAGCCATATTTAATCTTGCTGTGATAGACGGATACAGCCACAAAGAGATAGCCGAAATACTGGGCATATCAGAAAGTACTTCAAGATCACAACTTACTCGCGCGAGAAATTTGCTCAAGAACATTTTAAGGAAAAATGGATGGAATTAGAAGATGAAAATTTAGATAAAGAAGTCAGGAAGCGGGTTTTGGACTTGAGTGATTCTTATCCAAGAACGCTACCTGATAGTGAATTGCTCTGGCAATCCATTGAAGAAAAAAGAGCAAAAGCGAAAACACGCTCGATTCAAATACGATGGAGTATTGCAGCTTCGATTACCTTGTGTATTATTTCAGGATTATGGCTATTTCAGCCCGTAGCTCCTGGCAATAGCCCTAACCAGGACTTGTCAGCACTCTTCGCAGAAATACCGGAGGCTAAGCAAGCGTATGATTACATAGATCAAGTATGTAAAGCCCAATCCTCGATTTGTATGTCTGAGCAGTTCCAGACATTACGAATTGAACTAGAGCAATCTTCAGTACAACTCGATGAAATCGAAAAACAGATTGATCTTTTCGGTCCGGATAAGCACCTGATCAACGCGAAAGACCGGGTGCAGAAACACCAATATAGAATCATCAAGACCCTTGTTCAAATCATCTAATATGTTCAGAAAAAGCATATCGATTTTCGCATTAGTGGTGCTTGGAACAATGCCTTTCAATCTTAAGGCACAATCAACTGTCACTAAGACCTTTTCAGAAGACTTATTAATAGAGAATGAGGATATCATCCAAGTAATTGGTGAGAAGGCCAATATATATGTCACCAAAAGCACCAGTGATCAACTAAAGCTGAAAGTGACTTTTAAGGCTACCCATGCAAATAAGTCTACTGCTGATAAAGAATTGGAGTATGTGAGGTACGGACTTTTCAGAGAAAACGATGCAATCCAGATACGAAACTCTTTCATACTGCCTTCAAATGTAGACCGCATTGAAAGCATGCTGGAAGTTTTGTTTGAACTCGCGATCCCTCCAGATCAAAGAGTTAAAATAACCAACCAATACGGGAATGTAGAAATCATCGATTTTAAAGGAACCTTGGATATTGATTTGAAATTTTGTGACCTGCTATTAGACCGTGTGAATGGCAAAGCCACAATGAAAACATCTTTTAGTAAAGTTCACGGTCGGAATGTAGGCTTTTCAGCAATGGAAAGCAGGGATGACAAATCCCATGTTTTTATGAATATCAATTCAGGGTCTTATCGTTTCAAAAGCACCTATGGAGACCTCATACTCTCACTTGATAACGTGCAGGACCTTCATGTAGAATCGAAAAGGACGGATGTGGTTTTAACACCTGAGACATTTGAACAATTTGATTACCACCTGCTAAGTGAAGGAGGTACGATATATATACCTGGTGAATACACACATCTTCTCAAAAAAGAGGGAAAGAAGGTTTTGTTCCTTACGAATGAACCATCCAAACCGACCATTAAAATTTCAACAGATTATAACACGATAACAGTCAACTAAATATGAAACATTCATTGATCGCTCTATGTCTCATTACCTCAAGCATAGCGTATGGACAGGACAGTGTCCAGGCTTTGAGTAACAATAAATATTTTCACCTGGATATTGGGATTGGTTATACCAATGCACAATTGGGATCCATCAATAATGCACTGAGGAATAATGGCTACGAAATATTCGGCGAAGATATGCTCACGGTCTCAGTAGCCAATAATTTTTACCTTGGCAGGATACTTATAAAAAATGAGTTCAACTGGTTCTTTACTCAAGACGTCGAGCAAACCGGAGATTTAACCACTCAATTTGGAGGCCGTAGTATTGGCATTGGAATTGGATACGCTGTAATTCAAAAGCCTTCCTACAGAATTACGCCTTATATCGGTCTGAACGCTTACACGTTAAAATTGTCATTTATTGATAACTCACCAGTACCGAATATTGATAATGCACTCAATAGTACCTTCAGAAACTCGGATATATATTTTTCAAATGGTGCGTTGGATGTGGGTATTCAAATGGAAAAACTCATTAAGCTGAAAAACAGGAATTGGGATTGTCCTCAAAATTCAAGGTTCATGACACTCGGGGTTAGAGTGGGTTATAATTTTGGTTTTGGCGGAGCTAGAGGAAGGTATAATGGTAATCAAACAATTGAAAATGCACCTACATATTCGATTGAAGGCTTATATGTGAAGGCAATCATTGGTTTTGGTAGCAAGATCAGGAATATAAAATGGAAGAGATGAATTGTCTGCTCTTGGGATATAACATAAATATGTGCTCTGTTCGAGTAGGTGAGTGGCAGAACTGTGCCTGAAAGTACAGTAAATAGCCACTAAATGCGGCAGAATAAACTTTATATTGATTTTTTTCACCAGTTCCGTAGTTACTCATATCTTCTTTCTCCAATAACCCACGGTTATTATTAAGTGTATTTTATCTGAACTACTTTCTTCAGTTTTTTAGAAACGGGGACTATTAGTTGCACCATCTCTCTTTTGGATAATTCGGTACGGTTCTGAAGGAGGGTCTTTCAGTTCAAATGCGATATTGTTAAATGCGAATTGACCAAAGCTATTTATGCTTAACCCTACTACCAGTGATATCAAAATTGTTGATCTCATACTTATGAGCCACTCATGTTTGCTAACTGCTGTATAAGCGTAGTGCGGGATTTCACGTTAATTCACAGTCCGTCTACACCAGGTAAGTGATAAGTTACTGACTTTTTCGATGTACCCCGCATTACGTTTATACAATGTTGCTAGTTGTATTTATTTTTTCTTATGCTCTGGTTCCCAGATCAACCGAACAAAAGAACTTAATCTATCATTTTCTCGACTTACGGGAATTCCTGCTACAATTCCAATCAACAAATTGTCGGCAATACCTAATCTCATTTGGGGTCGCATTGTCATGTCAAAGTCCCCATTGTCTAGGGTCTTGTTGAATTCAACTCCAATAAAGTTCCTCGTGCCTGAAATCATGTAATGAAAACTTGTATTGATGTCGTAGGCTACTTGAAATTTGCTGGTGCTGAAATTCTGTTCAACCATGGGCCCTGTGTATATCAGTGAATGAAAGTTGTTTCCCCAACGTTTAGCCACTACTAAGAATGGATTGTAAACATTTCCCTTAATGAATGGTCTTCCAAAGTTTCTAAAATCAGATAGCTCAAATTCGTTTATGTAGCCAAGTGCCATTGAAGTAGCCATTGGTTCATTGACGAAAAATGACCATTGAGTAGCAATTTTAATGCTGTTCAATTGATTAGATGGAATTGAGTCACTTTCTTTTCCGTTTATAGGTGAATAGAAAGTAAAAGGTAATTCCACTTCTAATCCCAACCTGTCCATTGGCGCCCACTCATATTCTATCAGGGCTTCATAGGAATCGAACCTTAAATTGTCTGTTAATCCTAATCCCAGGTTCCATTCTTTTTCGCCTTTTCTGGCTCCCAAATCACGGATTAAATCAATGTAAAGTGGTTCGGCATGCAAAACCTTGTCAGGTTCCTTATGGTCTTCAATTTGTTGAATGTAAAGACTGTCTTTTTCAGCGTCAGTTATTTGAGCGAAATTGTATGTAGAGTATGCCAATGCAATGATTAGCATCCATATTTTTTTGATGTTCATATTTGATTTGTTTTTTGAGCATTGAAAATCACCCAATGTCCTTATGGTCATTGGGTTTTAAGAATTCTAAGAACAAATCAAACTTCGGGTGGGGGACTGTCTATTTCTTTGAAGCCATTTGTTAAGCTGGCTTGATAGTGAGGGTAAAGCTTTTCCTTTTCGGTGAGATACTGATGAGAGATTTCATTAGTTACGGTCTGATAAACCAACACTTCAATCTTTACATTCTTTTTCCTGTTGTGATCTTCAGTATCATGATCGTCATACTCTTTGATGGCGTTTTCATAACCTAATACTTGCTCAACGATGATTTCAACAACACTTTCCTGGTCATTGAAAGATAAGTCTTCAGGAATACGCTCTGGGTTAGGGTCTGCTGTGTCAACACTAATGTTGAGCAGATAAAGTCCCATCAATCCACAAAGGACTTTATTAAATATGCTATTTCTTAATAGACTTATCACAGTCCAAAGTTAACGTCC
>JBCBSS010000093.1:0-31904 GCA_039819065.1 Bacteroidota bacterium | reverse complement strand
CAAAAGCCAAAAGCCAAAAGACAAAAGCCAAAAGCCAAAAGCCAAAAGCCAAAAGCCAAAAGCCAAAAGCCAAAAGCTAAAACATAACCAATAACAACACATAACCAACCTCCAAGCCAAAAACGAAAGATATGATCAAGAATTATTTAAAAATAGCCTTCAGAAACATGGTCAGGAATAAGCTCTACTCCATGATCAACATTCTAGGTTTATCAGTAGGGATAGCGTGTTGTTTGCTACTCTCGCTGTATGTGCAGGATGAGCTTTCTTTCGACGCCCACTTTTCGGATAGTGATCGAATATACCGTCTTACCACAGTGATCAAGAATGAAAGTGGTATAGAACATCGCCTAGCCGCTACATCTCAAATACTTGCTCAAGGTTTGAAAGAAACTGTACCGGAGATAGAAGTGGCGAGTAGAACCTTCAAGCCATTCTGGGTGGATCAAATCATGTTGAGAAAAGGAGAGGAGTCAATATATGAATCCTTCGGCTATGTGGCAGATTCTACGCTATTCGACATTTTTGATTATCAATTCATAGAAGGGACGCCTAAGGGGGCTTTGACACACCCTAACACTGTCGTATTGACCGATGGCTTGGCGTCCAAAATGTTTGGTGACTCGCCTGCATTAGACCAAATCATCACTATTGAATTCAATGGTATTCCATCAGAATTCAAAATTACTGGTGTTATAGCTTCTGACAAGAATACACACCTTGATGCTAATTTTTATGCCAGTATCAACAGCCCATCCATGGCGCGAGTGGTTGAAAGCATGACCAGTTGGGTGGCTCAGAATATCTCTTTTATCTACTTCAAATTGAGAGAAGGGGCCGACGTAGCTAACGTCACGACTAAAATGAACGAAGTGCTCATGGAGCGTGGTGGAAAAGAGATGGAACAATTTGGTTTCGGTAAAACCTTGGCCTTGCAACCACTCGAAGACATACACCTGAAGTCCAACTTTGATTTTATTGAAACTAGCAAGTTGGGCAATATCACTTACGTATATGTCCTGGCTTCTATAGCAGCCATCATTTTGCTGTTGGCTTGCATCAATTTCATGAACCTGGCCACGGCCAAAGCCTCTCAACGCGCTGGAGAAGTAGGGGTGAGAAAAGCATTGGGAGCCGACCGTAAGAAGTTGATCTTTCAATTCCTGGGTGAATCCTTGTTGATTGTAACCCTATCCATTGCCTTATGTATTCTATGGATAGAATTGATCCTGCCCTATTTCAACTACCTCACAGGCAAGAATATGGACTTAAATGGTGATAACGTCCAATACTTGGTGCTGGCATTATTGGGTATCACCATTTTTACTGGGATATTCTCAGGTAGTTATCCGGCGTTCTATCTGTCTTCTTTCGAACCAGTGAAAGCGCTTAAATCCCAAAAAAGCCAGGAGCGGTCATTGGGTATGCTTAGAAAAACCCTGGTTGTTTTTCAGTTTGTCATTTCCATAGGGCTGGTTTCAGGGGTAATTATCATTACCGAACAGCTTAATTATATGCGCGATAAGAATCCAGGCTTCACAGCGGAATCAAGGATTGTGGTGCCTTTTAAGACCACTGAGGCAGCGCGCCAATTTGCCGCATTCAAGGACCAGACGCTTAAGAATAGTTTTGTAACCTCCGCTGGAGGTATCAACGATGTGCCAGGCCCAGGTGTAGTACTAGATGATTTGCCACTTTTCCCGGATGGCTCAAATGCTGAAAACGCCATAGTAACCCGAATGACCAACGTAGATCAGCACATTTTTAAAACCTTGGGTATTAAGCTGATTGCCGGCAGAGGCTACTCTGACAATTTGCAAACAGAGAAGAATAAAATAATCATAAATCGTACGGCTGTTGAGAGCTACAACTTGACTGTAGACGATGCCGTCGGGAAGTTCTTGAATTTCGATACGCCTGATTCTCTGGTACGCTACGAAATAGTGGGTATCATAGATGATTACCACCAGCATTCACTACGGCAACCCATCAGTCCTATGGGCTTCAGGGCAACTGAGTTTGGTGGAAGAGCAATTACTGCCTACAGCAATCTGGTTGTAGCGATCAATACTGAAGATCATGAGCAGGCTGTGGCCGGTCTCCAGGCTGCCTGGAAAGATATGATTAACGATACACCTTTCGAGTATTACTTCCTTGACGATTCTGTCTTGAGGTTGTATGAGCAAGACAAGCGCGTTTCTCAGATCATTACCAGCTTTACGCTGTTGGCCATATTTATTTCTTGTTTGGGGCTATACGCTTTATCGCTCTTTGTGGCTGAGCGCCGGGTGAAAGAAGTGGGTATTCGCAAAGTATTAGGCGCTTCCGTACCAGAGATCGTGATACTGATTTCAAAAGACTTCGCCAAGCTAGTAGGCATCGCCATTATCATTTCTATTCCAGTGGCATGGTGGGCCATGGACCAATGGCTGGAGAGCTTTGCTTTTAGAATTAACATAGATGCCACCGTATTCGTGATTTCAGGACTGTTCGCTCTGCTGTTGGCCTGGGTAACTGTGAGCTATCAATCATTCAAGGCGGCCCGCACGAACCCAACTGATACACTGAAGATGGACTGATGTTTAGAGCTACGGGCTGTCATTGCACCTGCCTACCGGTAGGTAGTAGTGAGGTACGACGAAGCAATCCCGAGGATAGCCGCAGTTTGAAATAAGTAGAAACACATGGAAATAGGAAGAAATAAATAGAAATACATAGATGAATGAGGTGCTGGCTGTTATTGCGATCCGTCAGTGGACGGACAGATGCTGACGAAGGAGGGAGAAGCAATCCAGATGCGAATTACGAATTAGGTTATACTCCCAGTCATTCTGAAAGAAACCCATTAGATGTTTGGCACGACTGAAATTAATAAGCATTTGATCAATTGACGATATACAAAAAAGGATAAGGCACGAAAGTAACTTTCGCGCCAGTGCGGTGTGGGGTATGACGAAGCAATCCAGTGGATAAGAGAAGTAAATAGAAATAGGTAGAAATAAATAGAAGCACGTAGATGAATGAGATTCTGGCGCTGTCCCCCTCTAGAGGGGGTAGGGGGAGGAAAAACAGATATAAGAAGTTAGATGCTGGATGCTGGTCACTGGATGCTGGCCTTGTCCTTCTGCGCAACAACTTATTAGAAAGTAAGTACGACTGAAATTAATAAGCATTTGATCAATTGATGATATACGAAAGAGGACAAGGCACGAAAGTAACTTTCGCGCTAGTGCGAATCAGGTTCTGACTGTCATTGCGATACCGACGAAGGAGGGAGAAGCAATCCAGAAGTGAAATTACGAATTGAGTTCCGTGCTTCTGTCCTTCTGAGCAGCATCCTATTGGGAGATAAGTACAACTTGAACAATAAAGAAATAAGTAGAAATACATGGAAACAAATAGATGAATGAGAATCTGGGTGTCATTGCGCCTGCCTACCGGCAGGTAGGAGCGACGCAGGAGCGAAGCAATCCAGTGGCTATTAAAATGGCCTATTGCCAACTAACTACTAAATACCAATAACAACTCAACCATACTGCTGATAAAAGAGAAAAAACTCAAAAGATGATAAGGAACTATTTAAAAATTGCCATCAGAAACATATCCCGGCACAAAGGCTACTCCCTCATCAATATTCTGGGACTGACCATAGGTATCTCATGTGCTTGCTTGCTATTTCTGTTCATCAGGAACGAAACGAATTTTGACAAATTCCATGGAAAAGCCCAGCGCATGTACCGGGTGGTAGAAGTTGATGATAATGACGCAGAAAGAACCAGATACTATGGGATGACCGCACCTCCGTTAGGCAAAGCATTGGTAGAAGAATACCCAGAAGTGGTAGAAAGCCACAACATGTATCAATTCACTGGTCATGTAAACTTCGTAAAAGATGGTATCCGATACGCTGAGCGTAAGTGGTTTTATGTAGAAAGTAACTTCTTTGAGGTGTTCGACTTCGAATTAGTCAAAGGTGATAAGGCAACGGCTTTGGCTGACCCTTCTTCCATTGTTCTATCGGAAAGTGCGGCTGAAAAATACTTTGGTGATGAAGATCCTATTGGCAAAACGCTGACCGAAGTACAAATGGGTGATAACGACCTTACCGTGACCGGTGTAGTCAAGAATTCAAGAGATGATTCACATCTTGATTTTGATGTGTTGATTGCCGGGGCAAGAACCGACGACTCCTGGGTAGCCTATCAAGACAGATGGGACCGGTGGGGAGCCTACACTTACGTTGTATTAGAAGACAAGGCTGATATCGTCCAACTCAATGCTAAAATCCCTGATTTTGTGGAAAGGCACTGGGGTGATTTGAGCTTCAACCGCTCCTTTTACTTACAGCCGGTCACCGATATTTACTTTCATGCTAATGATGTAGAATTTACCAATACGAATAGAAAAGGAGACATATTCTATGTGTACCTGTTTGCGGCCATTGGTATTTTTCTATTGGCCATAGCCAGCATTAACTACATGAACCTAGCTACCGCACGATCTATGCAGCGTGCCAAGGAAATAGGCCTGAGAAAAGTATCTGGTGCGTTCAGAACACAACTTATATTTCAGTTTCTTTCAGAATCCATATTGATTGCTCTGATCGCCTTTGTACTGTCAGTTGGTCTGGTAGATATATCACTACCTTATTTCAATGATATCACCGGAAAGAACTTTGATTTCAACTTCCAAACCATTGGTGATTTTCTGGTCATACTATTTGCTATAGCCGTGATCATAGGCATAATCTCAGGATCTTACCCGGCTTTCTACCTATCAAGATTAAGACCATCACAAACATTAAAAGGAGAACTCAAACTGGGCAAAGGCAACGTTTGGCTGAGGCAAGGATTGGTAATTACCCAGTTCAGCCTTTCTACCATTATGATCATTTCTACCCTGGCCGTGTACAAGCAAATGAACTATATCAGCGATAAGCGTATGGGCTTCGACAAAGAAAATATGCTGGTGGTAGATATCAACGATAGGAATGTGCGCAGAAGCTTTGAAACCATGAAGATCGAGTTTCTGAAGGTTCCGGGGGTGACCAAAGTAGCCGCCTCTTCAAGGGTTCCCGGAGAATGGAAGAATATCAATGAAGTCATTCTAAAGCCAGAAAGCGCCAATAGCCAGGATTCGCTGCAGTCGCACTTCATGTGCTTTGACGAACACATGCTGGATACCTATAAGATGAGCCTGACCCTGGGAGATAATTTCAGCGGCATACTGGCTACTGATTCTACCAATATTCTATTGAATGAGACCGCCGCCAGTACATTAGGATGGGACAACCCCATAGGGCGCTCTATTTACCTGAACAGGGTGCCGTACCCACTTACGGTGATTGGTGTGGTGAAAGATTTTCACTTCCAATCACTGCATCAAGAGGTAGCGCCGTTGATGATAGGCTTTTGGTCCAATCCAGTTCGCCCGATCGACTACTTCTCGCTCAAGATAGAATCTAATGATATACAGGCTACTATGGCTGCTGTAACTGATGTGCATGAGCAATTTGATGAAACTACACCGATGGAGTACCATTTCCTGGACGAGCAGATAGACCTGTTCTATAAATCTGATACTACAGCCGGCCGGCTTTTTGGGATCGGAGCAGTGCTCACCATTTTCATAGCATGCCTGGGCTTGTTTGGTTTGGCTGCATTCGTCATTCAAAAAAGAACCAAAGAGATTAGTGTGCGCAAAGTGTTGGGTGCTACAGTATCCAACCTCTTTTTTACGCTTTCCAAGACTTTCATTATACAGGTATTAGTGGCATTCGTGATTGCGGTTCCAGTGGCTTATTTCCTTATGAACAGCTGGCTGAACTACTTTGCCTACAAGGTGAGTTTGGGAGTCGATATTTTCCTGATGGCCGGGCTATCAGCACTCATATTGACCATTATCACGATCAGCTATCGGGCCATCAAGGCAGCGCTTTTGAATCCGGCCGATACTTTAAAAGCAGAATAAAAAAACGGAACAGAGGACTTTAAATAGGTAATCGTATGCTTAAAAGTTATTTCATTATTGCTTTCAGAAATATCCGCAAATACAAGATCATTTCCTTTATCAATGTATTTGGCTTGACGGTGAGTATGTCAGTGTGTTTAATCCTGTTGACCATTATCATGGACCAACTGGCCTATGACAACTTTCACGCCGACAAGGACCGTATCTATAGAGCCATTACGACAAGGACGCATCAAGCAGGTGATGTTTGGGAAACGGCCACAATACCTTACCCACTGACTGATGAGATTGAAGCCATTTCTGGCGTAGAAAGGTTGACACGTATCCGTTCAGGTTTTGGAGGTGTAGCTACAACCGAAGATGCCGAGATTCCTTTTAATGGCTTTTTTACCGACAATCACTTTTTGAAGATTTTCAACTTTCCACTGAAATATGGAAATGTAGAAAAGGCGCTCGAAATACCCAATTCTATAGTACTGACTCAAGCATTATCCTACAAACTGTTTGGTGATGAAGTACCCATGGATAAGGTGATCAAAGTAGGGGAGATGGGTGATTTTATAGTGACAGGCGTGCTAGAAGAGATGCCTGGAAAAAGTCATCTCAATTTCGAAGCACTGACATCTGTACAATTACTAGCAGCGTTGGAAGAGCAGAATATTATCTCACCTGGTATCGACACATGGGGAAACGTATATAATAGCTATGCTTATTTTGTAATGCAACCTGGAACCGATATAGGTGCTTTGAAGGAAGCTTTTGAGCGTGGAACTCAGAGTTATAATCCCGATGATAAGTTCTCCTATGCTTTCTCAGCACAAAGCCTTAATGACATTACACCAGGTCGCCAACTAAGTAATGAGCCAGGTTTTAGCCTGCCTTCTTTTATCATTTACTTCTTTGCTATCCTTGCTTTGATTGTTTTGATTGCTGCTACGTTTAATTATGCCAACTTAAGTACAGCTCGGGCACTTAATAGGGCTAAAGAAATAGGCGTAAGGAAGGTAGCCGGTGCGCGACGTCATCATATCATAGGGCAGTTTTTGGTGGAGGCGGTAATTATTGCCTTGATCTCTCTGTTTCTAGCAGATTTCATTACCGACGCACTACAGATGCAACTCAACTCTTATTTGCAAGCTTTGGACGCTCCATTTACCATAGATACCGCACCGAGTTTGGTCTTTATATTTGTTGCATTTGCCGTTGCTGCGGGTTTGATAGCCGGACTAGTTCCTGCACTTTTCTTTTCTAATACTAAGACATTACAGGCCTTAAAGAAAAACGTCAACCTGAGCCAGTTATCAGGTCGATCCTCTCGATTGAACTTTCGCAAAGTGCTGATGGTGATCCAGTTTTCATTTTCAGTGTTTTTTGTACTCACGGTTACGACTATTTACAGGCAAAGCCAACTGGTGCTATACTCAGATTATGGATATGACGTTGAGGGTATCGTAGCCTTGCCTTTGAATGGCCTCAAAGCAGACCAGTTGAAGAATGAAATAGACCAACTGGCAGCTGTCAAAGGCACTAGCTTTGTATCTCACTTACCCTCTTTAGGTAGAAACATCACATTTCCTGTCAAAGGATCATTAGACGGTGAAGCTTTCTCATTGAGCTACTTCTCAGTCGATCAGAACTATCTCAGTAGCCTCAATATCGATTTGCTTCATGGTCAGAATTTCGAAGGTGCTCCGCCCAAATCAGAATCAGAAATCATCATCAATGAAACCGCCGCCAAGAAACTTGGCTTTGAGCAAGCCGTACAGGCACTCGGTGAAGAAGTAATCTATGGCTGGGAAGCCACACCCGGCGATTCATCCAATACCGCCCGTTCCCTAAAGATCATAGGTATTGTGGCCGATCATCACTTTGAGCGGTTGGACCGAAAGATCGAGCCTATGGCGTTGAGAAGGATTCCGAGTAGCTATGATTTTCTCGTGCTCAATATCGACAATGAAAATATGCTAGCCACTATGCCTACGGTGGGCAAAATATGGTCTCAACATACGAATAGGCCTTTTGAGTACCAGTTGTTCACCGATGAGTTTTGGAAATCAAACGGCATATTTGATCTCGTCGGTTCAATCCTGGCTTATGTCACCTTGATCACCGTCTCGATCTCCTGCTTGGGACTTTTGGGTATGGTGATATTCAATATCCAGAACAAGGTCAAGGAGATTGGCCTGCGCAAAGTACTGGGTGCCAATGAATGGAATATCATCTACAATGTATCAAGAGGCTTTGTGATATTGATGATCATATCATTCGTCGTTGGAACACCGCTAGCTTACTTGGTGAACAACGCATTCTTGGAATCTTATGAATACAGGGTAAGCTTTGGCTTTGAAACTATCCTGATCGGTTTCTTGACCATCATGGCCACCGCATTTGTAGTAATGGGGCCACAGGTCTATCGAGCATCAAGGTTAAATCCTGCTGATACTTTGAAAGACGAATAAAACAGATATGAGAAGCTAGAATTGAGATATTAGATATAAGAGGTAAGACAAAAGACGTAAGATTTGAATCCTGTGTGTCATTGCGATACCGACGAAGGAGGGAGAAGCAATCCAGTAGCTATTAGAATTCAGAAATAAATAGAAACAAGTAGAAATAAATAGAAGGTGCTAGGGAAGAATGGACATTTAATCAATTGATGATATCAGAACTGAAAGAATTAAGTAGAAATAAATGGAAGTAAATAGAAATATATAGATGAATTAAGCTCGGGAGTCACCCCTCTCTGATGTCGGAGAGGGGATGGGGGTGAGGTAGAATAGCCAGAGAACTGGGCTCTATCTAGTCATTCTGAGACTTAATATTTTAGTTTCAAATACACAAAATTGGATGACACTGGCCGAGATCATTTAGCAGTTCTGTTGTTCTGGCGAGTTTCCCCCTAATGTTAGGGGGAATACAAGGGGGTAAGAATAGTTAGCGTATTGTATAAACGCGTCATAAGCAAAGAAACTTAATGGATGATAGGCACTGCTTAAGCAATAGAATGCAGATATGATCAATTGATGATATACAATCGAAATAAAGGCATGAAAGTAACTTTCGCGCCAGGGACGCCATCCTGAAAGGAACTTATTAGAGGATAAGCGTGGCTTGAGCTAGAATATATAATCAATTGATGATATCAGAACTGGAAAAAGTAAATAGAAATACGTAGATGAAAGAGGCTCTTTAGCTGTCCCTCTCTGGAGGGGGTAGGGGGAGGAAAGAAGATAGAGAAACTAGAACCGCACCAGAAATAACGAATTAAGTACGCTTCAAAAGCCAAAAGCCAAAAAGATGATCCGCAATTACCTCAAAATATCGATTAGAAACCTGAAGAGGCATTTGACCTATTCCCTGATCAATGTATTGGGATTGGCTATCAGCATTACCGCCGCGAGCTTAATATTCCTTCA
The DNA here is from genome assembly GCA_039819065.1 of Bacteroidota bacterium. GTDB lineage: Bacteria > Bacteroidota > Bacteroidia > Cytophagales > Cyclobacteriaceae > JBCBSS01. The sequence goes on along the minus strand of JBCBSS010000093.1, from coordinate 22,518 downwards.
CGTTCAGGATGAATTCACCTTTGATGCCTTTCACAGTACGTATGATAGAACCTACAGGGTAATTGAAGTGGACGAAACTAGTGAAGGCACTAGATTCTATGGTCGTACTGCACCACCATTGGGACAAGCCTTTAAAGATGAGGTACCAGGAGTTGAAACTGCAACCAATCTATATCAATGGAGAAGCCATATTGACTTGGTTTGGAAAGGGGAAAGGTTAAGCATCCACGATTGGTATCATGTAGATAGTAATTTCTTCAAAGTATTCGATTATCAGTTTATCCTGGGTAATAGCACCAGCGCACTGGTACAATCGAACTCCGCGGTGTTAACCGAAAGCGCCGCTAAGCGATTCTTCGGTGACGAGGAAGCACTGGGAAAAGTAATGGAGTTTGCCTCTTTTGATGAGGTTACGGTTACGGGAGTAATTAAAGACCCGCCTGGGAATTCGCATTTACAATTCGATATTCTAGTCAACCACAATACGGGTATTACCAACTGGCCCAACTATGCTGTACGATGGGACAGGTCAGGGGCAAACACTTACTTTGTCCTGGAGCCGAATGCCCGTATGGAAGAGGTCAATGCTGCTATACCAGCTTTTCTCCGGAATCATCAAATTTCCGGTGACAATGACCGTTCATTCTATTTACAAGCACTAAAAGACATACACTTCCATTCTGAGCAGATCGAAATGAGTATTGCGCAGCATAAAGGAAGCCTATACTACGCCTATCTTTTCGTAGCCATTGGCATATTCATACTGCTGATTGCCTCTATCAACTACCTAAACCTTGTCACAGCCATGTCTGCTTCCCGAGCTCGCGAAATCGGTATCAGAAAGGCTTCAGGAGCGGAAAGGTGGCAACTGATCGGCCAATTTCTAAGTGAGTCATTGGTAGTGGCATTATTAGCTTTCTTGGTTGCGGTCATTCTCATTGACATTACAATTCCGTTCTTCAACCAACTCATTGGTAAAGAACTCACACTCCGGAATGACCACTTACTTTACAACCTCGCCTGGCTTTTTGGTTTGACATTGTTGCTGGGGCTATTCTCTGGAGTTTATCCTGCTTTTTACCTGTCAGGTTTGCGTCCAATGAAATCGTTAAAATCAGAATCGATCAACGATAAGCAAAGCGCCACATTCAGACAGCTGTTGGTAGTGACGCAGTTCTCCCTTTCCATTGCCATGATTGTTGTTACCCTGGTCGTACAGCAGCAGTTGGAATTTGTCCAGAATAAAGCACTGGGCTATGAAGAAGAACAAATACTGGCCATTGACATCAATAACCGTAATGCCAGACAGCAATATGAAACCATGAAGAATGAACTCTCCAAAGTGTCTGGTGTGCGAGACGTAGCTGTCGCTTCTAGAATACCAGGTGAGTGGAAAAATATACATCAGGTTTATACCAGAACCACCGCTCTACCAGAGGATTCTTTAGCCTCATTCTATATGGCTTTTGATGAAAGCATGATTCCCATTTTCGACCTTGAACTCGGGCAGGGTAGAAACTTTCAGCATGTTAGTCCTGGGGATTCTTCCAAAGTCATATTGAATAGAAAAGCAGTGCAGATGCTCGGCTTAGAAGATCCTGTTGGGGCCAGTATTTTCCTGGATAATGTCGATGCGCCTTTCGAAGTGATCGGGGTACTGGAAGATTTCCATTTTCAATCTTTGTATGAACCAATCGCACCGCTGATCGTCGGATACATCGACAACCCCATTACCTATATCGACTACTTCATTGTAGAAGTGAGCAGTGACAACATCAATGCTACGTTGGAGGATGTGAAAAGCGTACACGAATATTTCGATCCCGTTACGCCTATTGATTATCATTTTCTTGACGAACAACGCCAAACGTTTTATGAGAATGATAGGAGGGTAGGCAACTTCTTCAGTGTAGGTGCCGGATTGACCATTTTCATAGCCTGTCTTGGCGTATTTGGCATGGCATCTTTTATTATCCAGAAAAGGACAAAAGAGATTGGTATTAGAAAATTGCTAGGAGCTTCTATCGCCGACTTGTTGATATTGATATCTAAGAGTTTTGTCAAACAAATAGTGATAGCCACCATCATAGCAACACCGCTAGCCTGGTGGCTCACCCAAGATTGGCTGAATTACTTTGCCTATAAGACATCAGTCGGTTGGAGTGTATTTCTTGTTGGAGGTGGTATAGCACTGTTCATAGCACTTGCCACAGTCAGTTATCGGGCTATAAAAGCAGTGTTAATCAACCCAGCAGAAACTTTGAGAACGGAATGATACTAACTCAGCATCGGTTTCTGGGTGTCATTGCGAGGAGGTACGACGAAGCAATCCAGTAGCTGTTAGAAGTTAGAAGTTGGAGGTTAGAATTAAGAAATAAATAGAAATACATGGAAGTAAATAGAAATAGGTAGCAATAAATAGAAGAGGTTAAGAAAGAATAGATATATGATCAATTGATGATATCAAACAAAGAAAAAATAAGTAGAAATAAATAGAAGTAAATAGAAGTAAATAGAAGTAAATAGAAATATATAGATGAATTAAGCTCGGGAGTCACCCCTCTCTGATGTCGGAGAGGGGATGGGGGTGAGGTAGAAAGACAATGTAGAATTGCGAACTCGTTTCGTGCTCTGTCCTTCTGGAAGAAACTTATTGGATAATGGGCACTGCTTAAGCAAAAGAACGAAGGTATAATCAATTGATGATATACAATTGAAACAGAGGCACGAAAGTAACTTTCGCGCCAGGATAAGTACTACAGAAACCAAGAGCATTGATGTACAGACTACTACCTACTAAATACCAACTACTAACAACTAACTCATGATAAGAAACTACTTCAAAATAGCCCTAAGAAACCTCACCCGTCAATTCACCTACTCGTTGATCAACATACTCGGGTTCACGGCAGGTATTACCAGCGTTTTGCTCATTATGATGTATGTGGTGGACGAAACGAGCTATGATAAATTCCATCAGCACTCCGATCGGCTTTATAGGGTAGTAGAAAATCAATATTATGATGGCCAACCGGTTTTTCCCGTAGCGGTGACACCTGGCCCACTGGCTCCAGCACTGAAAGATGAATACCCTGAAATCATAAAATCTACTAGGTTGAACTTCAACACTGACATTTTCAGGTACAAGGAAAATAGCTTTACTGAAGAAGGCGCATTTGTAGATCGTGACTTCATGGATATGTTTTCATTTCCTATCGTTAAGGGAAATGCCGATGCCATGTTCGACAACATAAATGCCATGATCATTAGCGAAAGACTGGCCAAAAAGTATTTTGCCGATGAAGACCCTATTGGCAAAACCATTAATCTTAATGGAAACTCAGAAGTAGAGATAACAGCAGTGATGGCCGATTTACCGACCAATTCACATATTCAACTCGACTACCTTTTGAACACTGATAGGCTGCGCTCTTTTTGGGCTGGCATGGATACAAATTGGGGCAGTAACACACTTTATACCTATGTACAACTGTCTGAACAGGCTTCCGTAGCTGAGGTCGACGAAAAGATCAAAGGTCAGATCAAAAAGAATAACGAAAGTTCGGTCACAGATATATATCTACAACCAATGACTGATGTTCACCTGTCTGAGGTCGATTTCACGGCGGACATTTCAGGCAAGGGAAGCATGCAATATGTGAAGATATTCAGCATAGTGGCAGTCTTTATCCTGCTGATTGCCTGTATTAACTTCATGAACCTGGCCACCGCCAGGTCGACCAGAAGGGCCAAAGAGGTAGGGCTGAGAAAGGCTATTGGAGCACACAGGTCACAATTGATCTTCCAGTTTCTTGGAGAATCCATGCTGGTAACCGCTATATCCATTATACTTTCTGTATTGTTGGTAGATATTCTACTGCCATATTTCAATACCCTCTCAGGAAAGACGCTATCGCTAGGTATATTTTCTGATTGGAATGCCGGGCTAGAATTCGGCCTGGGGCTCTTGGCTATTACCCTTTTCATCGGTATTCTGGCCGGTAGTTACCCCGCTTTCTACCTGTCGTCATTTCAACCTTCAGGCATCATAAAAGGTAAGGTTGGCTCCGCTTCAAAAGGTAAGCTCTTTAGAAGGATATTGGTGGTCATACAATTCTCGGTTTCTATCATACTCATTGTTGGCACCTTTGTAGTAGACAGCCAACTTGATTTTATCAACCGAAAGAACCTCGGGTACGCAAAGGACAACATCGTTTATATGCCTCAGGTGAGCAATGAACGAGAGACATTCAAAAAGGAAATAGAAAGACTACCCGGCACACTCAGTGTATCATTCACTAATCAGCATCCCGGCTATGTAGAAAGTTCTACTTCAGGCATATCGTGGGAGGGCCAGAATGAGGAAGAAACGATGCTGATCCACTATCAGGCAGTAGATTTCGATTACTTGTCAACCATGCAAATCGAATTGCTGGATGGACGTACCTTCTCTAAAGATAATCCAGCCGATTCTGTGGCTGTGTTGATCAATGAAGAGGCGGCCAGGATCATGGGGTTCGATGAGCCAATTGGCCAAAGATTGAGTACAGGGGTTGAATTAAATGTGATCGGGGTGGTGAAGAACTTTCATTTTAAATCTATCCATCAGAAGATTGAGCCTTTGATGCTCTATTATTTTCCACAACGGTTTAGCCGTACCCTCATCAAAGTAGCTGATGGAGACCCAACCGAAACATTGGCTGGTATTGAGTCTGTATGGCAGCAATTCAACCCGGAGGAGCCTTTTAATTATCGGTTTTTAGATGAAGACTTTGACAACATGTACCGCGCTGAGCAAACCACAGCTAAGCTTTTTAATGGCTTTGCCATGCTTGCAATCATCGTTTCGTGCCTTGGACTTTTCGGATTGGCGTCTTTCACGGTAGAACAGCGCACCAAAGAATTGGGCATCAGAAAGGTATTAGGCGCATCTGTTCCCAGACTCTTCTATTCTATTTCCGCGGACTTTACTGTGCTGGTGGTTGTGGCTTTGTTCATTGCTGTTCCAGGTGGATGGTACCTGATGGATCAATGGCTTGAAAGCTTCGCTTACAGTGCAGATATAAGCGTATGGATTTTCATAGCGGCCGCGTTTATCGCTGTAATAATTGCTTTGCTGGCGGTGAGCTATCAGTCATTGAAAGCCGCCAAGACCAACCCTGTCGATGCTTTAAGAAGCGAATAGTATCTAATAATCCGTTGCGAGCGGTAGAACTTCCGGCTCTTTCCAAATACGCATATACCAATAAACCGGAAAGCCAATCGTTCCAGCCAGCAGGAACACCAGAATCCATATCAAGCGCTCGTTGCTGTCGACCATTTTGTTATTCACCACATGAATGAGGAAATAGACCAAATGGAAAATGGACAGCCCGGCAATCATGAGTATAGCCAATACGTAGGACATTATGCCTGTTTGTACAATGGTAGGAGATATATCATCTATCTGCTGCTGGTCATCGAAAGCGTAGAAAGTACTGAAGAAAAGACTAAAGAATAAAACGAAGATCAGCATAATCGCTAGAATAGGGACGATTGTAGAAATGCCCAGTAAGATCTTCTTCTGTTTACTCATGGCTGCCATATCTGTATGCTTAGGTTTAAGCTAATATCCTCAAAACAAATCAAAAAGTAATTTCAACAATAGCATGTGGTTGAATGGGCTGATGAAAGGCTTTTACCTATTCTGAAATGACGTACTCACGACCAAATCCCTCTATTATGAATTGAATACCTATTCTGGCAAGATGATTGTTTACTCATAACTGTAACTCAAATTGTTTCAATTATGACTGGATATAAAATACTACTGTTGGCTGGGTTGATGTTGGTCGGAGGCAATATGGCATATGCCCAAGATGAGAAGAGTAAAAAGGAAGAGAGGAAAGCTTTAAGAGCTGAAAAGAAGAAGGAGAAGGCAGAAAAGAGGGCGGAAAACTTTGCACGCTATATTGATCTGGTAGAGAGCCAACAATTCGTGATTGAGGCCAATACCATTCAAGATCGCGCCTGGAACACCTATCAGGTTAACTCGAATATCAACTTCGTAGCCATAGAAGGTGATGATGTGACCATTCAGCTCGGTTTTAACGAACTGGTTGGAACAAATGGGGTAGGAGGATTCACTACCCAAGGCAAACTGATCAGCTATGATATCAATAAGACGGATAATGCGATTAATGTATTGGCTAATGTATCCACTCCATTATTAGGACCTTCTACTATTAGAATACAAGTAGATAGAAATGGCAATGCGAAAGCCTACATGACTGGGACATTTGGTTTACGTCTGACCTACTCGGGTGATTTTACCTCGCCGGGGGAGAGTAATATCTACAAGGGAAGACCTATTATATAGATGAGGTTGATTTGGTGAAGTTGATAAAGGCCAGGCTGAAAAGTCTGGCCTTTTTTGTTTGAATGTGACTGTTTAAGCTATTTGATAAGTTTCTACTACTTGTCCTGGCGCGAAAGTTATTTTCGTGCTAATGGCAAATCGTACAAATTGGCTATTAAAATGTAAAACGGTCATGACTGTTCATTTGACCCAAGAGGTCATTGTGCACGGTACGCATAAGCCCTGTAGGGGCGACATGAAGATAGCAAATATTGCTACAAGATGAATTAAAGCGCCGTAGGTGCGACCCAAAATCAACAGGTCGCACCTACGGCGCTTACAGGTGATGTCTATATTGTAATCTATAGACAGGTCACCCGCCTAAGGCGGGCTGCCAAACATAGCAAATACTACCTAATGAGAGAGGCATTCTACCCTAGCGCGAAAGTTATTTTCGTGCGAAAAATCTTATGGCGTAGCAAAGGAATGTTTACTCTACAGTAGGTAGAGTCAAGTCAACCCTTTCTGTGTGCGTCTCAAAGCAGACTTACACCACCTTGTGGTAAACATTTGTCTGCACGTCACACAGGGGTATGGTGCCGCATACGTTGCCTGTAGAAGAGGCAGGCCAATTATAGTATCGTTTGATGCTTGCCATTATGATAGCACATAGTCTGCCATACCAATGGCATATACTATGCTATACTAATAGCACACAATCTGCTATACTAATAGCACACAATCTGCTATACTAATAGCATGTAATCTGCTATACTAATAGCATGTAATCTGCTATACTAATAGCATGTAATCTGCTATAATAATAGCATGTTATATGTGATACTAATAACAGATTGTTTGTTATATGAATAATAGATAGTCTGTCACATATACGGTAAGTTATGCGCTATCAGGATTAAGTCAGGGGGAGTCAGGTCTTTCAACCTGACGCGTGGAAATTGATGCGTTTTAATCGCTTGGTGGAAACACCCGACTGGCCATGTAAAGGCTACTTTACCTCTTAGCGCGAAAGTTACTTTCGTGTTAATGGCAAATCGTACAAATGGGCCATTAAAATGTAAAACGGTCCTGACTGTTCATTTTACCCAAGAGCTACATTATGCACGGTACTAAGAAGCCTCGTCTTACAATGCTATATCAATTCCTGCTTACAGCACGACATTCACAATACGCTTAGGTACAACGATAACTTTTTTGGGCGTTTTACCTTCCGTCCACTTCATCACCGTTTCATCCTCAAGCACCATCTTCTCTACTTCCTCTTTAGGCATGTCTACCGCGATATGAATCTTGGTACGCATTTTACCGTTGATCGAAATGGGATATTCGAAAGTGTCCTCTGTTAGGTAACTCTCGTCGAATTGAGGGAAAGTAGCCTTGATCACGCTTTCCTGATTGCCCAAAAGCTGCCATAGCTCTTCAGCGATATGCGGAGCGTAAGGAGAAACAATCACTACCAATTTCTCTAAGACTTCACGCTTATTGCACTTCAAAGCAGTCAGGTCATTTACACAGATCATGAAAGTACTGACCGAAGTATTGAAAGAAAAGCGTTCAATATCCTCTTCTGCTTTCTTGATGGCCTTGTGTATCACCTTTAGCTCTTCCTTGGTAGCTGCTTCGTCTGAGACGTTGAAGTTGCCCTGACCATCATGGAACAATGACCACGATTTGCGTAAGAACTTGGCTACGCCGTCAATACCGTTGGTATTCCAGGGCTTGAATTGCTCTAAAGGCCCTAGGAACATTTCATACAACCTCAAGGTGTCAGCACCATATTTTTCTACAATGTCATCCGGGTTGACCACATTGTAGTATCGCTTGGACATCTTTTCTATTTCACTGCCACAGACGTACTTGCCATCTTCCAAAATGAACTCAGCGTCTGCCAAGTCAGGTCGCCATTGCTTGAATGCTTCGGTGTCCAACACATCATTTCGTACCATGCTGATATCCACATGAATGGCTGTGGTTTCGTAGTCTTTGCGCAAACCGTGAGACACAAACTGGTTGGTATTGTTTACACGATACACCAAACTCGATCTGCCCTGAATCATACCCTGGTTGATCAACTTTTGAAAAGGCTCTTCATGCTTGATGAAGCCTCTGTCATACAAGAAGAGGTTCCAGAATCGTGAGTAAAGCAAGTGCCCGGTAGCGTGCTCTGTTCCGCCAATGTACAAGTCTACCTCTTTCCAATATGCTACCGCTTCTTGGCTAACGAAAGCGTCCTCATTCTGTGCATCCATGTATCTTAGGAAGTACCAGCTTGAACCAGCCCAACCAGGCATAGTGGTCAATTCGTAATCGTACTGGCCTTTATATTTCCAATCTGTAGCCCTGCCCAAAGGAGGTTCTCCCGTTTCGGTGGGCTTATACTTGTCAATGTTCGGTAATGCTAGCGGTAAGTCTTGCTCATCGATCAACTTAGGAATGCCATCCTCAAAGTAGACCGGTACAGGCTCACCCCAATACCTTTGTCTGCTGAAAACAGCATCTCGGATTTTGAAGTTGACCTTGGCCTTTCCAAAGCCTTTCTCAACCGCATGATCAATTGCTTTTTGAATGGCGTCAGCCGATTTCATACCATCCAAAATGCCAGAGTTGATCATGACGCCGTGTTTTTTTTCGGTCGGGTCTTCAAGCGCCTCTGTACCTTCTATTACTAATACTACCGGAAGATCAAAATGAGTGGCAAAGCGATAGTCTCTATCATCAGATGATGGCACAGCCATTACTACTCCCGTACCATATCCTGCCAAAACATAGTCAGCGATCCATAACGGTACATTTTCACCGGTGAATGGATTAACTACGTAAGAGCCAGTGAATACGCCGGAAACCGACTTGACATCAGCCATTCGCTCACGCTCCGATCGGTTTTTCGCTTCTGTCACATAAGCTTCTACAGCCTCTTTTTGATCAGCTGTAGTCAGTGTCTGAATCAAGTCGTGTTCAGGAGCCAATACCAAATAAGTCACACCATAGATGGTATCAGGCCGGGTCGTAAAAGCAGTCAAAGTGATATCATGGTCAGCCACTTTGAAATCCAACTCACAACCTTTGGATTTCCCAATCCAGTTGCTTTGCATTTCCTTCATGCTTTCCGACCAATCCAAGTGCTCAAGGTTGGTCAACAACCTATCTGCATAGGCAGTGATGCGCATCATCCACTGCTTCATCTTCTTACGCTCTACCGGATGCCCGCCACGCTCAGAAACACCATCTTTGATTTCGTCATTGGCCAATACGGTACCCATAGCCGGACACCAGTTCACAACAGCATCTGACAGGTAGGTAAGTCTATATTGAAGCAATACTTGCTCTTTTTCTTGCTCACTGAAAGCCTTCCACTCATCAGCGCTAAAGGTTTCAATATCATCATCACAAGCCGCATTTACGTTTGAGTTTCCTTCTGTTTCAAAGGTGCTGATCAACGACTCGATAGACGCTGCCTTGTTGGTATTGTAATCATACCAACTGTTGAACAACTGCATAAAAATCCATTGTGTCCACTTGTAGAATTTGGGATCACAAGTTTGTACTTCAGTGCTCCAATCGAATGAAAAGCCGATGTTTTCTAGCTGCTCTTTATATCTTTTGATATTCTCTTCTGTGGTAATGGCCGGATGTTGGCCAGTCTCAATGGCATACTGCTCAGCGGGCAGTCCAAATGCATCGAAGCCCATAGGGTGGAGGACATTGAATCCTTTGATTCTTTTATACCTGGACACAATATCCGAGGCGATATAGCCGAGCGGGTGCCCAACGTGTAGTCCTGCGCCGGAAGGGTAAGGGAACATGTCCAACGCGTAGTACTTGGGCTTTGCAGGGTCGACCTTAGATATAAAGGTATCATTGGTCTTCCAGTATTCCTGCCACTTGGATTCGACTGATTTGTGATTGTAGTCTGCCATTAGGGTTATACTTAATAATAAGTGGGCAAAAGTAAATATTTTGATATCAATATGTAAACGAAGATCAACTAATCGAGTAGAACTTGAGGGTAGCCATATTTGACTTACTTTGTTGCCTCTGCCGGAGTTGTCTCCGGCAGGTATAAGGCTCGTAGGAATTCTTGTTTGAGACAACTCTAACAAGGGTTATTGCTGTCGTAGATTGCCAAGGCTTTCAAGCCGTGGGTAGAAATAGCAGCAACAATCCAGGCTTTAGCCCTTGAATTACTATGGGAGCATTCTGGCAAGAGTTAAAAACCTCACCCATCTTCTTTAATTGGTTAACAGCTTACCGTAGCACCCTCTCCTTAAGGAGAGGGTGGCGCAAATCTGCGCTTATTCTACAGCAGCAATTGGGTGAGGTCAATCCCTAACAAGATCTGAAGCTGTTGAGAATTGCCACGGCCTTTAGGCCGTGGGCATAAATAGCAACCATCACCCAGGCTTTAGCCCCTAGCTGGCACAGTAGATATCTGCAACAAAGACTAAAAGCTAGAAAGTCAACTCATCCAACGCCGACTGATAATCAAATTGAAGATCTTCATGCAACGCTGATATCTTCTTTTTAATGCCCTCTATTTCCCGGTTATAGATGTTCATCAGCATGCGGTTTCTCTGGATAGAAGGCCTGAAATCATGCAACTTCTGGCAGAAGTATAGCCTCAGTTCTATATCAGTTTCTTTACTGTCAGAATACCGTGCATATTTTCTAATCAGTCTTAAGACCTTGCGGACACTCTTTTTGATATAGTAATAGGTCTGTGTATTAATGGTGTCGAAATGTTCGTCTATCTCATCTTTGATACCACTTACATAGGCTGATTCGTCGTAAGATTCAAACAGGAGATAGGTCAGCAATTCTTTATTTTCCTTCTTGAACTTGGCTAACCTTAAACATAGCGCGATCAATTCTTCCTCTGACTTGTCCTTAAGCTCTCTTTTCAACTCCCTAACATTGACTGTATCCATAGTGGGCAATTTATTGAAAGAGGGCGAAAACCGAAAGTGGTTGGGGAACTGCCCCTCAAAAGTGCTTAATGTCGATGCTGAAATTGTCCCTAACTAAAGTAAGTAAACTCGTTGGAGACAACTCCAACGAGGGCACGAATAGACGCCCAGTGTAGATTTATGGTGATGTATATCTCAAATCGCTTCGAATAGCTCGAAAGACTCCAGGTAATCAGGAACGTAAATATTATTCCATTGTAAATCTTGCCTCAGGTTATGGGCTAATGAAAAGGCACTCTCAGGCTCACCATGGATAATAAAAGTCTTCTTAGGAGATGCTTTAAATCCCCCCGCCCAACGCAAGAGTTCTTTCTGGTCGGCATGGGCAGATAAGCCGTCAATTTGGCGAATCTTACTTTTTACCTTTACCTGTTCCCCGAATATTTTTATCTCTGGCTCACCAGCTATAATGCGACTGCCCCGCGTTTCTACCGCCTGGTAGCCCACAAACAAAACGGTGTCATTTGCCCTGGGTAGCCGATTGTATAAGTGGTGTAGAATTCTACCACCGGTACACATGCCACTGGCAGAAATAATGATCGCTCCTTCTATGATATTATTGAGCTTTTTAGAATCAATTGATTCCCGGATATAATGAATATTGGGGTAGTCAAAGACAGTCCTGCCCGTTACCTCGTTGGGTTTTAGCTTGTGATAAGAAGGATGTCGGGTATAAAGTCCAGTGACGTTGATCGCCATTGGGCTATCGATGAAAATGGGCACATCAGGAATTTCTTTAGCCGCCAACAATTCTTTGAGCAAGAACAGTAGCAGTTGCGTTCTACCTACAGTGAATGACGGGATCAACAAGCAGCCGCGATCCATAGTTTCTAAAACCACTTCTTTCAGTTTTTCTATTGGATTTCCCCAGTCATTGTTTCTACCACCATAAGTGGACTCTATGAACAGAATATCGGCGTCTTCTAGTTTTTCGGGGTCGTATAGAATGGGATCGTCATACCTTCCCAGGTCACCGGAAAAGACAATCTTCTTGGTCTGTTCATCTCCTCGAAGCTGCAATTCGACCAATGCCGCTCCGATGATATGCCCGGCATTGGCAAACTTCAATTTGATATTTTCTGTCACTTCTACCTCTTCATGAAAGGGGAAAGCAATTAACATATCCAGTGCTTTTTCTACGTCTTTAACCGTGTACAAAGGTTGAGGTGCCGTATGCTTCGAATACCCCTTTTTTCTTGCCCACTCTGCTTCTTCCTCCTGAAGTTTGGCAGAGTCTTTCAGCATAATGGTCATAAGATCCTGCGTGGCATCAGTGCAATAGATAGGCCCTGCGAAGCCTTCTTTGACCAGCCTGGGCAGATATCCGGTATGATCGATATGCGAGTGAGTGATGATAACGGCGTCAATTTTATCCACCGGGTAAGGGAAATCGTCCCAGTTCCGTAGACGCAGCTTTTTCATACCTTGGAACAGCCCACAGTCTACCAATATGGCAAAGCCATCGATTTCCAATAAGAATTTAGAACCGGTGACCGTTCTGGCACCGCCTAGAAATTTTACAGTTACGTTCATTTAATCTACTTGTCGAAAGAACTCTTTTTCCTTGAATTTATCCCCTTTGAGTAAGGCCTTGAGCTGTTTTTTGGTAGGTTTGAGTAGCACCCTTTGTACCTCACCTTTTTCATCGGTCACTTTCTCTATATCGACCATTTCCTCCAATTCTTCTAGTTTTTGGGGGAATTCTATTTTGGTAATGACCAGGTTTTTACGTTGCTTTTCCAGCATGGTGATATCCCACCTGTTTTCTGACAGTTTGTAGTTCAGTATGTACCTGCCTTTGTAACTGCGTAGGACATTTTCCTCCGAAATGTGGAATACGGTATCTATATATTTCTGTACACCGTAGACGGTATCCTGTCTCAGAAATACAGGCAGCCATTCTTTTTCTTCCTCATCCATAAATGCCAGGGCAGAGTCCCCACTCAATTCATACAGGCCGGAGTTTTCTATCTCCGTTACCGGTATTTTGAATGCGATGCTAGGCTCTTTGATGATAAAGCGATCCCGAATCACCAAACTGGTACTATCGGTAGTGTTGATGTATTCTCCTCTGAATTTGGATTTGAAAGCATACTCATCTTCTGCACTCATGGGTTGTGGTTGTTCAAACACAGCTGAGGGCTCGCAAGCCCATCCTATTATTATGATGAGCGCTGAGCATACTAAGGTGATGTACTTTTTCATAGGGGAAACATATTCTTTAAACGAAGTGAATCCCATGACTTTAATCACTTAGAAATATGACGGGACTTATGAAGTGGGCAAATGCCCGCTGATATATTATCTTGTGCAGGATAAACTATTTAAACAATACGGTCATGGGACAAAGCAATATTTTCAAGGATTTGATTTATATCGGTACGGGTTTAGTGGTTGAAACCACACGCAAAGCTGATGAGCTTTTAGACAAGTTCATAGAAAAGAATAAAGTGAACCGAGATGAGGGGAAGAAAGTCATCGACAAGTTTGTGGAACACTCGAAGGAAGCCAAGGATAACTTTGAGGCTAAAATGGATGACCTCTCTCACAAGCTTTCGGAAAAGGCTGATGTAGCCAAAGAAGAGGTGAGGGAGTTCTTTGATCACGCCATGGAGAAAGGTAAGGACGTAAGTAGTGATGCAAAAGAAAAAATGGAAAACTTGGCTCAAAGAATTTCCGATAGAACCACACTCACCAAGGAAGAGGGAAAGCTGATGATCGAGGATTTGGTTGATGATGCCAAAGAAGCCCGTAGCAAGTTGAGAATCAAGGTGGAGAAAATAGCCGATGAGGTAGCTGAAAAGACCGAAGACGTAGCGGAAAAAATACAGGCCTATACTCACGAATTAGGTGAAAAGGCCAAGGTCGCCAGAAAGGAATTTGAAGACAGCATGGACAACATTGTCAATCAAGCCATGGAGAAGTTGCATATCACCAAGAAAGGAGACAAGGATAAATAGTATCGTTCGAAGCACTCTTGTACATACTCGTTGGAGACAACTCCAACGAGGGCTTAGAATATCAGGTTTTGCTTCACCCCGCAACCTCGTTTGGAGTTATCTCCAAACGGTCTTTCTTCGCCGTCGTTTGTGTCCTCACAAACGACTAAACTCTAAGCCCCATTTGGAGTTGTCTCCAAATGGTTAAGCATTCATATCATCAACACTCATCACCGTAGTGCTTCAAAAAAGAGAAATCTGAATGGTCAGTTTCGTAGAACGATGCAGATGAAAAGTAATAATCTTCTGGACTGGTCACTAAATCCCACCTTTCCTGAAGAGGGTTGAGGTGAAGGTATTCGAGTTTCTGTTCAATAGTCCTGCAACTGTATAGGTCAATAGAAAGAGGGTTGCGTTGCCAAAATTGATACTGCCTATCTTTTAAGTCTACTCTGAATTTTTCCAGGAAATCGGGGTAATTGTCTATTAAGTCAAACTTAATCTGTTGTCCTGTGAACTTGAGAAAATCTCTTTGTACATCTGCCCTTTTGTAGCCATCATTTATCTTCCATATGACATGAATGTGATTGGGCATAATCACAAAGCCATAAATGCTGCACTTACCTTTCTCAGTTAGATAATAGAAGCTGTCAATGATAATTTGCTTGTATTTTGCTGGTTTCAGCAAGTGTTTCCATTTGAATATAGTAGCGGTAAAAAACTGTACATGGTGATCGTTCATAGGCCTGCAACGATCATTTATACATTTAGATTCGTCTATTTAGTATGCCATTTGACAAACTCGTAGGATACATGATCACCGTTACCTAACAATAGAATTATAGGATATCAAAGTCGTTGGAGACAACTCCAACGACGGCGTCAAAGCACCTACGGCGCCGAAGACGGCGTGCAACGCCAAACTCGACACTTGATTCTAGGCAACGATCTTTCTAAAGGTCAAACTCATCCTGCCGTTGACTGTATCATCTTTTGGAATGGCGTGCTGCCATTCTGATTGCACCTCTTGCGTCATATAAATAAGCGAACCACTGGGAAGTGGGTAATCGTGTACAATGGTTTTGTCTGCAATGTTCCTAAACCGTAATACCCTGGTTTCGCCTAGTGAAATTATCGCCACGCCTGTATCGGGCGCTAGAATGTCGGTCTGATCAGAATGAAAGCCCATTTTCGAAAGCCCATTCATGTAGTAGTTGATAAGACAATTATTCGGTTCGAAGCCAATGGTCTCATCGATCTTTTTACTCATGGAGGCTAGACCAGGCAGCATAGGATGGAATGGATAACTCATTTGTGAATAATTGTAAGCTACGCCATAGCTGGCCGTTTTCCTGGCCGTCATGCGCTCGTCCCAGTCAATACTGGCTCTCAGATCTAAAAAGAACTCTTGGGGCTCTTCGATAAAGATTTCAATAAAAGTAATCCCGTTCATTTTTTAAAGTTGTGTTTCTCAATGTCTGTGCGGTATCCGTATTAAACTCAATATGGTAATAATTCACCGCTTCGAGGTCATCACCCAGTGTTTCTCTGATTTTGGGTATGACTTCCCTGTGTTCGAAGTAGATAGCACGAGCGGTGATATCTTCCGCTTTCACGCCCACATCTTTGCACCACTGCAGGTAATCTTCAGCTTCTTCGTAGAATTCACATTCCTGTATAACCAAATGAAGCAACAGCACCGGCTTCATCTTTTCTACATCACTGTACTCATCTTGTACCGCTATTGAGAACGCTTTACCATCACACCTGAAGTTGATTCTTTTGAAAAAGACTTTTTCCAGGGCTGGTTCACGGGAAGGAATGTTAAACCTGATGCGATTATTGATTACCGCATTCTGAAGCGCTTCAATTTCAGGATATTTATCAGCTGTTTGAGACATGGGCCATTCTGATTGCTTATTTCTTCTCCATGGTTATCTCAAAGTCAGTGTTGACTTCTCCTTTTAGATACTCCAAAAGATTATATTCGATAACCACAACTTTGTCTTCTGTTTTAACAATGCAGTCTCCTTTAACTTTTTTAACTTTTCGCGGAAGGTAAACTACTGTTCTTACTTTTCCCTCCGATACCATTTGTTCGATTTTCTCAATCTCTGAGTCAGGTAGTCGTTCGGACTTAGGTATTTTGGTTTTGCGAATAACTTTGGAGCCTTTGATTTCAATTGAAACATAAGCCTTGATAGAGCCAGACTGGGTTTCATTGACTTGACTTTGTCGGAGAAAATCGAATAAAGACGTCAAGTCCTTATCGTTGTCAAACCTGTATTCCAGACCAGTATTTAATTCCAGTTCATCTTTGTTTCCGCGTAAGAAGCCACTCAATTTATTGATAATGTCCTTGTATTCCGGGTTACTGAATATGCTGTCTGGTATTTCTTTCGACAAATCCAATGTAGAATCAACTTCATCAGGTAGGTCTCTCCAAAACATCTCCTGGAACATCAATTTTAGACTGTCATTCAATTCAGGTTTACTTAGATCCAGATCAGGATCAGATTCTGAGATTTGAAGTTTAACGAATTCAGCGATGCCGGGTATTAAATTAGCATAAGCTTTGTACTCACCACTTCCGTCTTCATTGATCTTTATTTCTTCGGTAAGTGTACCACAAGAATAGAGTGACAGTGCTAGAAAAAGCAGGGATAGTAATTTGAATTTGTTCATTGTTAGGTGTAGGTCAGTATTTGTTTCTTTTTGCTAAGTGTTCTTTAAACACCAAGAAACAAAGTTAAATAAGATGACCTATAATCATTGAAAAGACTGGAATGATCTTAGATGGATCCGAAAGAAGCAAGCCAACCGGACACTAATAGCGCTATCTTCTATTTACTAACTACTACATACTAAGTACTAATCAAAATGTGATCCCCATGCCAAGATAAATGGTCTCAAGGTTGGAAAACCCACCTCGTAACATAAAAAAGCGTGAGGTATAGCGGTAGCCTAAATTGATGCCCATGCGCCATTCTTTGTCGATAAACTCTTCGGAAAGGAAATCTACGTTTCCGTTGGGATCAATGACTTCAATTGATCTGAATTCTTCTTCCGTGAATAAAATAGGCCCTAAGCCAAATTCTATATGACTCTTGCGTTTTCCACTAAGAAAGTTTAGACCAGTAACGAAAGCCTCACCTGAACCTCCCCAATCGCCCCAGGACCCATATCCAAGTCTTACGCTCAGACCACCGTTGAATTTGTTGCCCACATGTACAATGTGCCTTTCTACATTGACGGTAACCATACTATAAGTGGCCGGAATGGCACCGATGTTACCATAGATGGCGTTTTTTTGATCTTGCGTTTGAGAGAAAAGTGTATTGAAAGTGGTGCAGCCGATGATTAGGGTAAATAAGATGTGCTTCATTACGAATTACTTGATTTGGTTAGAACATAAGTACTACCATAGGCGCATTGCAAATATGTGCAATTGTTGGTAAAAACATAGCGTTGTTCATGTTATTTCGGAGTTAAACCCGATGGTAGCCTTGCATATCTTCAGATTCAACCCAAGCTGATCAATAATTCTGTAGGCTGTGCCTGTAATTAGCGGATAGGGAAAATCCTTCTATTTTTGTCAGATAGCTAGTGTGAGATGAGATTAACAAACCTAAAGAGATACTCCTTGAACAAGATTACCTGCTTATTGCTATGCCTGCTGTCTCTGTATTCGTCAGCATTTGCCCAGCAATATAATTTCAAAAATTTCTCATTCGAAGAAGGACTAACTGAGTTGAACATCAGCGCCATTACGGAAGATCGGCAAGGGAACCTATGGATAGGTACGAGGGGAGGAGGGCTGTTTAAGTACAATGGCTACAGCTTTGAGAATAGAACGGAGGAGGATGGTCTGATCAACAATTTTGTACACTCCCTCTACACCGATGCCGAAGGAGTGCTTTGGATAGGTACCGAAACCGGCATCTGTACGTATGACGGTATTCGTTTTACTGTTGATCCTCTTTATGATACACTTAAGCCCCAGACCGTCACGGCCATTTTGAAAGATGAGCGTGGTATATGGTTCGGTACTGCCAGCGACGGCCTTTACTGGCAAGACGGCCAACGGTTCATCCGCTACCACCGGCGTAATGGCATCGTTGATAACCGCATCAATGGCCTATTCAAAGACAAGGCGGGTAAACTTTGGGTGAGTACAACAGGTGGTGCCACTAGCTACGACGGACGTTTCTTTGTCTCATACAATCGCAGTAAAGGGCTTCCTTCTAACATAGTCAGGTCAATCACAGAAGACAGGAGAGGTAGAATTTGGTTCGCTACGGCTCGAGGAGTTAGTGTGCTCGATCAGGAGCGTTTCACCAGCTATGATAGAAGTGACGGACTGACCAGCAACCGGACTTACTCAGCATTCTGCGATGACAAAGGTAATCTGTGGTTTGGAACAGATAATGGCATCAGCAAGTACGAGAATGGCCGCTTTCTGGCTTATTATAACAACGACGGGCAGACCAGTAATGCCATTACTTCCATTTTCAAAGATACTTCAGGTGGCTTGTGGTTTGGTACCTCCAATCAGGGTATTAGTAAGATGGATAGTGAGCGGTTTGTACATTTTACTGAAACAGACGAGCTGGGCAGACGTGTGTTTTCCTTAGTTCAGGCCACAAATGGGAATATCATTTTTGGTACCTCTAGAGGTGGTATTACTGCCTTCAACGGCAGTACATATGGCTTATTGCGAGGCACGCGGGGCTTTACTTCGTCTTCTGTACAATCTATGCGGTACAGCCCGGATAGCGCACTTTGGATCGGTACTACCGATGACGGCGCATATAAGTTCGATGAGCTTGGCTTCAGAAAATATACCATTTCAGATGGTTTGAGAAGCGACGATATCACCGACTTCGCCACGGATTCATTGGGGCAGATTTGGATGGCCTCGGCAGATAGCGGTATCGCCGTTTTACAGACAATCTTGGATTCTGCCGATTACATTAATAGTTTCACTTTAGAGGAAGGTTTGGCCGCCAATGAAATTACCTCCCTGCTCATGGACAATGAGGGGCAACTTTGGGTAGGTACCGCCAGTAGTGGCCTCAATCGGTTTACACCTGGTATCGCCACCGATTCTACATTAAGTGATCTTCAGCTTTTCACCACCAAAGAAGGGCTAGGCAGCAATGCCATTAGAAGTATGATACTGGACAGTCTGGGACGTTTATACATCGGCACCGCTGGTGGAGGGCTGTCTATTTATGATAGTAGCGGCTTTAAAACCATCTCCAAATCTGATGGTCTGGGGGCTAATAATATCTACTCACTGGTATTTGACAACGACAAAAACCTCTGGCTGGGTACAGATAGAGGGGTGGATAGAATTACGCTGAATGCGGATTTGACAGTAGCCAAGGTCAACCACTACGGTCGTGATGAAGGCTTTAAGGGCGTTGAGGTATACAGAAATGCATCCCTCAAGGACAACGACGGCCATATATGGTTCGGTACGGTCAACGGCGTGATGCGCTACAATCCTGAAAAGGATGTCATCGTTAGTGCTATCCCGCAGATTCAACTGACCGGTATGAAGCTCTTCTTTGATAATATAGAAGATACACCCTACGCCGATTCTACCTCATCCCGATGGCCTATTCCAGAGACTTTGACACTTCCCTACAATCAGAATAATCTGTCGTTCGAGTTTCTTGGTGTCTATTTGCGTAACCCCGAAGCGGTACGTTATAAGTGGCAGCTAGAAGGATTCAACGACCAATGGTCGCCACCACTCATACAGAAAGAAGCTATATTTTCTAATCTTCCGCCGGGCTCCTACACCTTTAAGGTGCTGGCAGGCAATGACCTGGGTGAGTGGAGCAAGGAGCCAGCCACCTTCAGCTTTACCATCCTTCAACCCATCTGGGAAGAGTGGTGGGTGAGACCAGCCGGTATTGCGTTGATCGTCTTTATCATTTGGATGATATTCTACGGTAGATTTAAGCGCGTTAAGGCCAAGAATAAAATTGCCCAGGAGAAGCTGATGATGGAGAAGAGCCTTATAGAACTGGAGCAAGAGGCGGCCAGGCTACAGATGAACCCGCATTTCATCTTCAATTCCCTCAACTCGATTCAGGGCTTTATCGCTACTAATGATGCCTTTCAGGCCAAGCGCTATCTGGCCAAGTTCGCTCGTCTTATGCGACTTATCCTCGAAAATGCGAGAGAGGAATTTATACCGCTCCAGAATGAGATCGATATACTGGATAACTATTTGGAGTTGGAGAAGCTAAGCACCAAGAACAAGTTCGAGTATGCCATTAACGTAGCCGATACAATAGACCCGGAAAGTGCTGAGATACCACCCATGATGATACAGCCCTTCGTAGAAAACGCTATCATCCATGGTATTAAAAAGAAGGATGGGCCCGGTAAAATCGAGCTAAATTTCAAAGAGCAAGGCGAGGCCATCATCTGCGAAATTGTGGATAACGGCGTAGGCCGGGAAGCCTCCGGCAAAAAACGTAATCCCAATAAGAAACATAAATCAACTGGCATCTCCGTAACCAAAAAGCGGCTAGAACAACTGACTGTACAAACAGGCATAACCAGCGGCGCCGAGATTATCGATCTCAAGAAAGACGATCATGCAACCGGAACTAAAGTGGTGATTACTATGCCATTTGAAGCGTTTTAAGCAGTTATTAGTAGTTAGTAATTAGTAGTTAGTAATTAGTCGCTAGATGCTGTCATTGCGATCCGTCAGCTGACGGAAAGGAGCAAAGCAATCCAGAACCAGTAGACAGTAGACAATGAAACAGTAGGCAAAACTGCTTCCTCTCCGTAAGTCATCCTGAAAGGAACTTATTGGAAAGTAAGTACGACTCAAGCAAAAGGATTGAATATATAATCAATTGATGATATCAGAACTGGAAGAAACAGGTAGAAGTAAATAGAAATAGTCAGCAATCACCGATTTCATCAAATCATCGCCACATCAAACCATCGTACCATCAAATAATCAACTCATCACCACATCAGCCCATCATATCCAACAAGTTATTCCTCTTGCGGAAGGAAACCGGCACTTCAGAGCCGTCGGTCATGATAGCGGAGCCGCCATCTTTTTTGACATATTCTTTCAGGTAGGAAAAGTTGATCAAGTGAGAATGGTGTACCCGGATGAAGGAATGCTCATCTAATAACTGTTCGTATTCCTTGAGGTTTTTGGTGACTAGAATTTGCTCATTATTGGCGAGGTAGAATAGCGTATAAGCGCCCTGCGATTCACACCTGATAATATCTTTGATATACACCATGTGGATTTTTTCAGCACTGCTTAGGGCTATGCGTTTATTGTCAGGTTTGATGTCACGCATATTCTCCAAGAGTAGCGCAATGCTATCTTTTACATTGTCCGTACCTGAGTTCTGTTCCAGTTTACTCACAGCTTTGATCAACTCGTCTGGGTCAATAGGCTTAAGCAGGTAATCCAATGCACTGAACTTGATCGCCTTAATGCCATAAGAATCCAGCGCGGTGGTGAATATCACCTGAAAATCAAATTCGCCCAGCGTTTCCAGGATGTCAAAGCCTATACCATCTCCCATTTGTATATCCAGGAAGATCACATCGGGTTTATGTTCTTCTATAGCCACCAAGCCTGTTTTCACGCCATCGGCTTCTCCCACCACTTTGATTTGAGGGCAGTATTGTTCAAGGTCGTGCTTCAAGGTGATCCTTGAATTATCAATATCGTCGATGATCAGTGCGCGGAACATGTGTTTTGAGATATTAGATGTTAGATTCAGAATTGATTGTAATTGATACCAGTAACTCTATTCACCTGATTTTAAGTATGGTTTTAAAAGTATCTTAAAACAAAAATTGAAATCATTTTATTTGGACAACCTGCTTTTCAAATACTCTTACCACAAATATTTTATCAAAGCCTGAATTTATGTTAGAAACATCAATAGTTCCAATCCTGTCAAATTGAGATGCATAGCTCAATCCTTCACCTATCACTAGCCAGTTTTCATCTAATTTATCATAATTAAGTAATGATTGGTTTTTATTATCAATAATTGATAACAACATTTCTTCAGATAAATCAGGGACTATTCCACCTCTTGAACCATAAACATGACTAGACTTGACTTTATGATGATATAAAATGCTAATGTCAAAAAGCTCTTTCGGTACTTTTTGATAATTATCAATAGTCAAATGATCCATTTTAAGTGAGGAATCTATGTTTGAAACATGATCAATAATGAAATATATC
>JBCBSS010000092.1:0-31999 GCA_039819065.1 Bacteroidota bacterium | reverse complement strand
GTTAGGAGAAATCTATTTTACTTTAAGGCACCACCTATTAGGGAGATAGATTTCTCATTGCATTCGAAATGACCCAGAACGGATTTTGAGATAGCCTCTATTTATCAAATACCGATATTGATAATTAGAAATTATTACAGCCCATGAAACCTCTCCGTTCATCTGAGCAAAAGCCATCTTCCTTTGGGTCTTCATGGCTGCCTGCTTTGATTTTAGACAAGGTATTTCTGTTTAATATTTTAAGACGATTAAGTGTTGTTAGGTCTTTCATTTTGATATTGGTTAGTTATTAAATATTTAAATTTTCGACTTGTTGGTGATAATACCAACGAGCTCTGAATATGGTGATTAGGTTTCAGGTTATATTAGTTCGACATAAATTAGTACGCTTTTACAAAGCGCACCAATTGACATAATCTTAACAAGTTATTTAGGATATAAGCATGGCTAATGGGTTTTAGTAACAGTACTATGGTGCACCCGTTTAACCTGCCCCCCTTCGCCATCTGGTTTGGCACTATTAGTAATGCCTATTTTAAGCTCTTTAGCAGTAAAGTTGGCTTCTATCATAATGAATCTTCCACTTAATTTAGCTGTTAATTCCCCCTCAGAGTTAGTAGTAGTTGTTTTGTTAAACCCTTCTTGTTCAAGTTTTTCTACAATTTCTGTGAGTGAATTGTCATCAAACTTGAAAATTAATCCTACATCTATACCTAATGCTATAGCGGGTCCCCTTAAAAATTTGGTCGGACTAAATACAAAGGCAGTCTCTGTTGTAAGATAACCGCTCGACCGCCCTCCTACTAGCTGAACTTCAAACTCTTCAGCTGCTCCATCCAACCCTACTAACGAAAAGGTAGCAAAGCCCCCAGCCATTGAAAAAGGTGCTTCTACATCTCCACTATAATCAGCTTTAAGGTGATATTTAGGAGGTATTGCAGCAACAGTGAAAGTGGTGTTTGACTCGTTCCAGGTACTATAAACAGTGAATTGCTCATTTGGTTCAAAGTATCCTGTCACCTTAAGAGGGCCATCATCGCGGAAAGTCCTGATTATTTCTCCTTCAAACCCGTAGAGTTCCGCTGCTTCTTGCTGATCTTGAATGCTTTCGAATTCCCGATTTTTCCATCGCTTTATCATGGCCAAAGCTTCTTGCTTAATCACGGCATCTGAAGCCCCTTCATCTCTTAGGGATTTAAGTTTTGAAGTAAACACTTCAGTTAGATACTTAGAATGTATGATATACTCTTCCAGTCCGTCTAAATCGATGCTTGAGATCGGCTTGTTACCTGCAAATTGATACGGTGTATAGAAAGCATAATCTCTGGTCAACGGATCTACACTCAAAAACTTACCAAGCGCTGGATTGTAAATCCTGAACCCATAATCGTAGTTCGTCAACCCAAAGCTCCCGTCTCTTTCTTTGCCATTGTAGCCATAGCGATAGGCAATGGGCTGTTGTAACACCCTGTTAGTAGTATGGTCTATCCGGAAGTCATCAAAGAATACCTCTGTTACATTTAAGCTTTCATTCGAGAGATAAATGTACATGGTACCAGCCTGTTCTGGTCTTACTTCTATCGTCAGTTTTTCATGTTCGATATTACTTCCGTCTTCTTCCGCCAGGGCACTCACACGTTGGTACCCTGCATCTACTAAGGTCAGGCTCTCATCGAACAAAAGATAATTCAAATAACCCCGTGGTGTACTTTCATCTCCTTCTGTAACGATAGGCCCTGAACTGAATAATTCTTCAAAAGTTTGTTGTAACTCGGCTGTAACATCCACACCTGCGCTAGCTAAAGACTGGCTTAAAGCCGGCGCCATCAACATAGATAGGTTCGTAGCATCAGCATTCGGATCCAGAGGCAAGTACTTGGCAAACACTTCCATATTGATCACATCCCCTCTCTTCACATCCAAGCTTTTGGCCAGGCCTACGATCTCGCCGTCTAAGCCTGTCAATCGTTGCGACTTGTCCGCTGTATAGGTTTGTGTCTCGGTGGCATTATAAATATCGACTTGAACAATTGCCCCATTATTATAGCTTGACCCAAAAGCGGCTTGCTCTTCTTGCGCATTTTCAGTTTCCAAGGTGGCTAGGCTCATATCTTCAATTGGCACTAACCTATTAGGCATAGCCATACCGAAAGGATAATAATCCGTCTGTTCCAATAGCTTTGCTTCAAAGTTTTGAGGTGTACCATTAGAGACATCCGACAGCTTGAGATCGCTCACTACAGCACGCACGTTACCCAGGTGATCTTGCATTTCGTAGTTTTTCTTATCGATATATCTTGTATAGATGTTTGAGTCATCATCAAAAAGCTCAAATTGCTGCGAGCGAACTGAAAAATCATCAGCACCATCAGAGGAAGCGCTAAACCCTGTGGTAAGGGTAAGGGTAACACCATCTGCCACTAAATAAGAAGATCCTTCGTACGAATCAACTACCAACGCAGAATTCACCAAAGTTTCATCAGGTGCAGGAGATGATGGTATCTTGACTTCACCATCACTAATAAGAATCTCCGGCTTATAAAGTCCCAGGCGTTCGCTGCCAAATAGAGATACTTCCTTCAAAGCCATATCCGTATTTACGGGGTCTCCAGGTTCTTGTACATTGCTATAAACCGCCAGAGTATTGCCACTTGCATCACGGATATAATAATCTTTAGAGATTACTCCGTCCTTATCGGTGTGGGACTTAATTACACGATTACCTGTTGCATCATAGAAATACTCAGTGAGTTTATCTGCCTTGTCTATTGTTTTTACTTTTCCATACAAGGTCCAGTCGATCGTGACTGTATCATAATGATCCTTGATCATGTTACCAATGCCGTCATACTCGTAATTGGCACCGTCCACAACCCTGTCATCGGACTGGTCATCAACATCTCCTTCGAAGAGGTCGTTTGGTCTGCTGTCACGAACTCTTTTTAATTGATTGTTTTCAGGATAGTACTCATAGGTAAGGTCATCAATTACCTGATTCGTATTACGTGAAAGGGTTTTGAGGTTACCATTGCCATCATAAGTATAGGATGATGCAAAATCATCATGATCTACAAATGCATCTTGTTCTATAACATTGAAACGGCTCTCTGTAATACGATTCAATTCATCATAGACAAATTGTCTACCATTTACTCCGGTATAAGCATAGAGTTGACCGGGTAATGGCTTGGCATTAGTGGTCCAGGTACTTATGTTGCCGTTATAAAGATTACGACCATCCTTGGCTTCCAAAGCCGTACCCAAATTCCGTGTACCACTGTAATCAAGGTTAAAATACCCTAGCGTCATGGCAAAAACATCGGGAGTGGTCACCCCTTGGATGCCGTCCAGGCCAGGGTCATTCGCTGGAATGAGATCTTGTTGATTGATAGCTTTTAACCAGCCTTGTAGGGTATAGGTAAAGTCTACTCCCTGGATTAGATCCTCACCTATTTGCACTCTTTTCAATGGGCCATGTAAAAAGTATTCGTACCTGGCATCTTGATCCCATAGGTATCCATCCATAGATGTATATACCTTTTCAATGCGGTTTTCAACGTCATATTCGTATTTATGAAAGAATTTATCTTGACGATGAGGGTTGAAACTCACTTGATTCACATTGCCACTGATCAGGTCATACTCGTATTCAATAAGGAATACATCATCTAATCCTGGTAATTTTTGAACCAGCCACTCCACATTGCCATGCGCATCGTAGCTATAAACCGTCATAGAACGATCATCATGGTCGCCACTTTGCGCTCCATCCATGTCAACATAGGAGTAACTCACTCTATTGATCAGATTCCGTTGAGCATATCCTAATGGTAGCGAGATCGTAGCCGGTTCACTGTATTTAGTAACTGTGAGTTCGGTTCCTGCAGAAGGATAATTCATATCATTTACTAAATACTGGAGGTCATCAAATACTTGACCTTCCTCCAGCGTAGCCTGACCCACTTCGATGATTCTTCCTAGATTATCATACTTGGTATAGGAATAGTTTTTATTTTCCTCATTGGCCTGCTCTTCATTCTGAGAGTAGCGCAACTGTCCTATTAAATTGTATTGGAATGAGGTATTGCCAGCATCCGGGGTTTGTTGACCAATTAACTGCCCCATGCTATTGAATTGGTAGCTTGTTACTAAATCATGTTGCGGATCAGTCGTTCTTGCTGAGGCTATAGCACTGGCGTCAGCCACATTGACCAAATTGACACCAGCAGGTGGTACTGTGCGCATCAGGTTGCCAGCCCTATCATAATAATAAAGGGTGAAGTGGTGTAACCCTAGCTCATAAGAAATGCTGAAATCTTCGGTCAGGTTTTCAGGCATGGTACATTGCTGCACATACTTATCGTATATCTCTTCACCTCGTGCCTTCAGAATATCCTCTTTTTGAGCGTCAATTTCGTTTAAAATGATTTCTTCAGCGATCGACTCACAGGTCCGAAGTTGTGGGTCGTAAACTACATCCCCTTCAATCGCTTCGTAAGGATCCGTCCAACGGAAACAGAGATTGGGTGTTGGACAAGCACCGTTTCCTAGGTAATTCGCGATCATTAAATAAGTCTTAGGATTATAATTTACTCCTCCTGCATCTATTGTACGACCATCAAAAAGCAGATCAGGATTGGAGGCATATCTAGCAAAGAGCACCAGTTGATCATTGGTGGCTATGATATCAGTAAAGTATGTGGCCGTGTTTGGAAAATGTACGCCTTGATAAGAATATTGTTTTAAGGCTTTAGAATTAATGTCCCAAGTTGCGTAAGATAGTACGTCATCAATTCCAAAGGTGCGATTTAGAAAGATGAAATATAATTTATCACCTAACTGATAATGCCCTGTAAATGAATCGCCCGCTCTAAATACATAATCGGTAGCACCCAATAGTTCTTCGGAGTTAACCCAAATCAAGTTTCCATCAGTTTTGTCAAATTCCACTAAAGCCAGACTATTTAACGTATGACTCACACCATCTATCTCCAACAAGTCACCGCCTCCAAATTGAATTAGAACAGAGTTGTCAAGAGGGATTATATCATCGGAATTTGGTGAAAAGCCAGTTCTTTCCATAAATATTGTTTTACACCAATCGTATTTACCATCGGCCCCAATCTTAACGACTGCCATACCTTCCGGGAAATTGGATGTAAAGGATTGTTCCACCACCCCATTAACGAGCACTTCAAAATTACTGTGGTTTAAAATGAACCATAAATATGTATTTCCATCTTTATCAACATCCATCTGACGCACACCCGTATGTTCGCTAAACTTTATTGCATCACTGACCCATTCCTCCTGACCGTCGATATTTCTCTTTTCTATAGAAAAATGATTTGGCCATATATTATCCGGGTAAACTGTTTGCTGTTTGGTTTTAATGGTATATACATTACCATTGGCATCTTCATAAGGATACACTCTTCTATTTTTATCGGAAGAATATCGCCCAGATCTCATATTAAATATTCTTTGATGGTCTGCCCACAACAGGTCTCCATCGAATACGTCAATGGCTCCAACTATCGCGCTAACACCATTTTCTGGAAATGGTCTAAAATACTCTTCTGAGTAAACCGGAACCCCGTTAATATTTAGGACTATGGTGTTAGTCGAGTTGGGAAAAAGTCTGGGTTCTAG
Source organism: Bacteroidota bacterium (assembly GCA_039819065.1). Lineage (GTDB taxonomy): Bacteria > Bacteroidota > Bacteroidia > Cytophagales > Cyclobacteriaceae > JBCBSS01. The sequence continues at coordinate 26,347 of JBCBSS010000092.1, read as the reverse complement.
AATAAAGCTAAGTGGTATTTCAGAGGTGCCAGAAGTGACGGGTAAGGAAATAGTTGAATTTGGTACTTCTTCGTTAGAAGGCTCAAGATCCAAATGATAATATTCTAAGGCTTCTCCTATTTCCGAAAAGTGAATGAAAATATAATTATTACTTATTCCATCGTATACCTTTGGGCTAATGGTTTCTCCGGTATTTATAACCAACTCTTTACTAAAGGGACTCCCAATCCAATATCCTCCCTCTCCGTCTTCCTTTACATTAAAGCTATGACTCAAATCAGTAATAAGATCATCAACTAAAGGCCAGTATCCTCCCTGTGAAGGTATAAAGTCTCCAGTATCACACGTTGCCCCATCTGGAAGAACCTCAACCTCAAACCCATTCAAAAAAACTTTGTTAAGGTCATCAATCTGACCAGTAGTACCTAACTCTAATGCCCCAGTTTCAGTATTGGTTACAAAATCAAGGTTACAATACCCTTTACAATTTTCAATCAATGCATTTACCATCCCATCCAACTCACATTCACTGTAATCAAATCCTGAAGTGTTGGCCGATTCATCTCTTACTCCGGTGAATGTAGTGATATCAGTCTGGGTATTGGGGTCATAAGAAACTATACTGCTGACGCGATAATACTCAATAATAGTAGAAGGACTTTGCTTAAAAATACTATTGATAATGGCTTGCTTAAAAGCTTCACCTCGAGATTCACAGCCTTCATGACACTCTTCTATAGCTACAGTTCTTAATGTCTCTGCATCTCCCTGAAGGTCATTATTAAAATTACCTCCTCCTATGGATAATCTGTACTTTTCGCAAGCTCCCAATCGGGTTTCAAAATCATTCATGGTTGGCGCCGGTCCCATCTCATCTATTCCTGCTAAGAACTTGAAATAGCCTTGAAGGTCGGTAGACTCTTCATTGTAATAAACCAGGTAGAAAGCCTTGTCAATATCGGGATCTACTTTATTACCCTCAATAAAACCATAGAGATCAGTCTTAGCCAGGTAGGTCGGCCTCATTTGATCATCTAATTGGCACAGGTCTTCATTGCTGACATCTCTTCTAGAAGCCAAGACAGACTCAATTTGAGCGATCAAGTTATTCAAGATACTATGTTCGTAGGTTACCGATGGTTGCCCATCAACACCTCCGGTAAAGTCATCGCTTCCGGATATTTCATACCAGTTTTTAAAAGTAGACACTTCTCTTTTCCATATATCCCAAATCTCACTGCATGAAATCAAAGTGCCGTTGTTATTGATAAATTCTGTCATCATGGCATCAAACTGGCCTTCGACATAGGAAATTTTGTAATTTCTTCCTTTTTCTTTTTCGTACCGATCTGTGAAGAACAAATAGGGAAGCCTTCCAGTGTTGTCAGCCACGGCAAAAGGCTCTCCCTGCCATACAAATTCAAAGTACTCTTCGAATGTGTATCCAATACCAGTCTTTTCATCGATTAGGCGGCAACTTCCAACGTTATCAACCACTTCATTCTCACAAATATCAGGTGTGGGCACATAAATCTCTTTGTCGCAGCTCAATGGAACCCGATAGGCATCCTTGTCGCTATCGTAGGTATAATTCTGCTCTAAGTGCGCGTATAGGCCAGGTAAATCGTCCGTTTCCACAAAGCCTAATATTGTAGCCAGTTCCGAATCCATTAATGTTTCCAGGTCATCTTGACCGCTAGAGATATAATCATTCAGATAGGTAATAGTCTCATTAGGTATCCTGTTGTTTGAAACTACGCGTCTTTCCAGAATGTAGTGTGTAGCAGCCCTGGCTGTAAAACTGGCCTCTGCTATGGACCAAGGCTGAGTACTTCCACAGGCTTCGGTCATAGGAATATCTAGCTCTCCAACTAAGTCAGAGTTAAGAATAACGTCTCCCCCACCGTCCTCTACTTCATGACGGTATATTTCTATGCGATAATCGCAAGTTGCACACACTGTATTACAAAAAGCCTCGATCTGTGACGGTGTGATACTGTAATTGATGAACACATCTTGTTGAGAGGTAAAGAAAAGTGGTTTACGCGTAGTTTGTAGGAACTCTGATACCTTTGTACCACCTTCTATGACTTCGTAAACCTGCTTGGCATTTCGGTTTTCAGTAAGTGGTTCGAGGGCGCTGTTGCCCGTGCCAATAGATAGTGCCGTTGCCAGTATCTTTTCGTCTTTATTCTGGTAGGACACTGACGCTGTATTATTAGCATCGAAGGTAATTATTTTGTGTACGTTGGCACTTTCAGGAGCTTCCTCTCCGAAAAGCATTAACATCTCAGATTCTGATACACCACTGTAAAAAGTCTTGACCGAATGCTCTCCCCCAACACGATGTTCATAACCTACGCCACTTTGTTCTTTAACCCGGCCCGTACCATCATTGGTATAAAGAATTCTTGAAAAAGGGTATCCTCCATCGGATGGCACTCCTTCATTTAATATTTCTGTGCTTTGATCACCATCGGTCTGAGCCTCTCCGGAATAATAACCATTATAGGAAAAAGCCGGACTAGTCTCCGAATAAAACAAATCAAAGTCCTGTACGGTATAAGGGCTTACACTATTTCTCTGATTACTAATGATCTCAGTTTTATAACCCAGTTGGTTCTCGGGTTGTGACATGGGTACCGGCAAAGATGTCAACGCATCACGCCCTGAGTAATCTTGTAGTGTCTGCGTGGCAGTCACTCTATTCTTTACTTTGGTCTGCTGCTGTTTGATTTGTTGCAGTCCATTGGCAAAAACTAACTGTTCCTTAAGCCTGTTTCCTTCCGTCATGGCCCTACTGTATATCCAGTTTTTATCGCCATCCGGATGTTCATAAGGTTCATTCATTATTGGTCCATCAAACCAATTTCTAAAATCCCAATTTTTGGGGTTACTAATCCCGCCTTCATAACTTCCAATAGGTCTTACCCTCCAGCTGTAATATCCTGACCCTTCGCCCATGGCAACGGTTATATTCTCTTCATCGGTATACATTTTTAGTGCTTGGGTCCAGTCTGGTGTTTGACCGTAGTTTCGGGTGAGCTGAAACTCGTACATCGGTACTTCTACACACATTTCGTCATTGGCTATTTCCCAACTGAAAGTTCCCTCCCAGCCATCAAAGACAGGGTTATCTAAGGTGAGTACTGCCATACTCGCGTCTATTTCTTTCTCCTCTTCATAAGAAAAAATGAATCTGATATCTGTTTCGTTGACCAACCCGCCGAACACATAACTGCCAGTCTGCGGCCTAATTTGGATTTCTCTTAAGTCTCTAATGAAAGATTGATCAAAAACTTGATAGTATAGTTGTTCCGGTTGATGTTTATCAATGCTCAAGGTAATTGTAGCGAGACCGAGCTCAGGGCCGTCAAAAGGGATGCCAACAACAGCAAAAGAAGCTTCAATGTTAAAGTTTGCATCTGCACCCCAATTGTATTGCTCCCCAAGGTCCAATTTTCCTTTCAAATGCAAAGCATTCAATATAGTGGGACAATCTCCGTTGACTTGTCTACAGCTATTGAGGTACAGTGATTCAGGCAGGGGATCAGCGTTATTATCAGCCAATTTGCTATGATTATAAGCTACTTCCCTTACCGGTTCTACATTTGGCAATACCTCAACTGTCAATTGTAGGGGATCCCCTTCGCATAAGCCATTCTCATTGAAAGGAACGACGTTAACGCTTTGGGTTCCTTCCTGGGCAAAAGTTATTTGCACCTTACTGTTGTGTGGGGCATCCAATGATATCAGGGTTGCTCCGGCAGGCAATTCCCAAACGAACTCTTGCGCATTATCGAGCACCCTAAAACTTCGAGGTATGCCAAGGCAGGCTTGTTGGGGGCAATCAATACAAGTCGCTAGTTCAGGTTTCCAAACCACTTCTACTTCTGGGGTACTAATACGCGCAGATTCACAACCATTAGACACATCGGCACTAATTGAAAGTTCAGCAGCAGTGGTGAAAAGTATATCTGCTTCTTCACCCTTTGATCCAAATGTCCCATTTATTATATAACCTGGTCCATCCACCCAGGAAACACTAGTCAAATTGGTCGCATCAATACGATATCTTACAATATCTTCTTCACAAGCTGTTATGACGGGGTTGATAAATAAATCTGATGTTGGTTCCATGCAAGGGCTAAAGTCCACTTCCTTAACCCCCAGTGTTTGGTTGAGGTCATCGAAATCCTCATGGGCGTCGACAAACAGGACATCAACTGATTGACCTGGGGTTCCATTCCATGTCACTTGCAACTTTCTGTTACTTATCCTGGTCTGGCTGGCTACCGCAAAGGGGTTACTGATCTCCCAACGCTGATAAAACTCACCAGACTGATCCTCGGGGATGGTACCTATGTATTCATACTCAATAGTAGCTATCTGATTAACCGGGTTACCCACAGGTGTAGCGATAATCTCGCCGTCAAATGATATCCAGATGAAACCTAACAGCCATCTTTCACTCTCTTCATCTTCGCAGACCGCCCAATATTCCAGTTTGGTGGAACGCCCCGGACTTCCATTCCAGGTTACTTGTATTCTGCCAGTACCCAGATAATTAATATTGCCTCTGTATGCTGCATCTGCAAATTTCCATTCGGTAAAGGCGCCATGTAAACAGTCTGAGTCGTCTGGTGCAGGGCCTACATATTCGTAAGTGACTGTCGCATTCTTTTGGATAGGAAAATCCGTAACAGATGACGTAATGTTATCAGCTAACTGACCTAAGCTTAAACTATTCAGCCCGAAAACTAAAAAACATACGAGCAACAGTGTTTTTTTAATACTTGACATAGGTGTGTTGGTAAGACTTATCATCTCAATCATTAATTTTTATAGTGCAGAAAGCTGGTAGACTCTCTGACAAAAGTCATAACTACTTTACTGATTCTTTCTCAGGTCAACTAAGCGATAACCCTGATTACCACGCTCGAAAGCCAATAGCATATTGTTCAAGTCGATGTTTTGTAAAACATCTTCATCGTGACCTTGATCAAACTCAAGAATAGTGAACTCGAGAGCAGATGGGCTCGCATCCTCACCGAAATCAATCTTCATTGTTCTTAGCTCCTGTTCTTTTGTATCTATTCTGTAGGTAATACTGGAAAAACCCAAAGATCTACTAGCTGTTTTATCCAAAATGATTTGCACTTGATCTTCATTGTGATCAGCTTGGTCGTCTATACAAACTGTTTCACAACGTACTATTTCGGCCCTGTTAATCAACGAGTCTTGTAACAATCCTATATTGGCCATTTGATTGCCGAACTTCTGTGTATCCAGGGCATCGTAGGCGTAAGCCATTTTTCTTCCTTCGATAATCATCAAGGTCAACTCTTCGCTCTGAAAAATCTTATTTTTAGAAGTGAGTACCCTTGAACTGTTTCCTTTAGCAAACACCTCAACTGTATCTCTCGATGGCGGTACTTCCTGGCCATAGAATGTATTGATCGCGTATTTGGCATGCAGTGCTTGTTCACTGTCTAAGTTTCTCATTTTTCGTAAAACCTGCATTAAAGACGCTTTACAATCTTGTTGGGCAAATACAGTATTGAATAAAAATACAGCCACAACAGTTGTCCCTACTAATCTCACAATTTGCTTCATTATTCTTCTCTCTCAGCTATATTGTAGAATGTTTCTTGTATCGTTCTCACCCCTCTTTCAGTCTCTATCATTTTGCGAATGAGCTTACCTTCAGCATTGTAGTGATAGTATAGGCCAAAGTGCTGATCATCGAAAACAGCCATCAGCCTCAAGTTATCCGCATCATAGACATAGCAGCTCATTTGGGCATCAATAGGCTGTATGCGCAGGTCATCTAAAAATATCCACACGGCGACTGGATCGGCATGAACCAGTTCCATATCAAGTGTGGTCAAACCAGATACATCAATGTAGGTAGCGTACAGCACCCATTCGCCACTACGACTCTCTTCGGTGAGTGCCCTGCTATCTAATCCTTGAATATCCAGTTGTAAATTATCCACATTTCCCTCTACCCAAACCTTGACCATAAAATGGCTAGTTTGTGCTGGAATAGCTATTTGTGGAATACTAAGTCTGTCACCTGGGTTCAATCGCAGCGATTTATGGCCGCTATGGATATGATCGATATCAGCGTTAATCGACAAACCTGATAAACTCAAACCATCTTCTCCTTCATCTCCGTATTGCTTTTCAAAGCTTTCGAAAAGTACCGATCCGTAGGTTGCATTTTGAGCAGTGAGATAAGGGACTGAATCATCGTAACCAAATTTGGCCACTGAAGGAATATCCAACGCATTTCGCTCCTCCAGTGCGTCTCCATTAGGAGAGTATTTGGTTACCGTGGTGTTGTTCACCCACCCATTTCTCTGATTTAATCCTGGTCTTTGGTAATTGAAAGTGGATAGGTCGAAAGTGCCTGTATTCAGGTTCTTATCGTAGTTAATTTCCTTGGTATTGTAGACATAGCTCTTAGATAATCTCCATTTGCCTTTTTTGGCCGTTTCGTAGTTGTTGGCTCCTGCAGGTGGGGCCATGTCCTTTAAGACATAATACGGTGTATAGTCCCAATCTTGTGCTAAGGTGTTACTAGAAGCAGAAACCACATTGTGTAGAACAGGTGCTTCCCAAGCGCCTGAAAAGCAGCTCAATTCTATATCATCTATACAATCTTCATCAGATTGATACACGTAACGGCCAGAGAAGACGTCTCTGGTTACATTGCCTGTTCCTGTGTTTGGGACGGCGATTTCGCAGAGGGGGTCTATATCATTTACTTCGACATCAACTGAAATCGAATACGGACAAGTTGTAGGAGCAATATAATCATATGTGATGGTATGAACACCAATACCTGCAGTTGATGGACTGAAGACATTTCCTGTAATACCTGGCCCTGAGAAAACACCCCCAGACGGACTTGCTGACAACGTAACATCTGGACTCCTTGCAAAAAACACACCATCTAACCCGGAAATGGTTATGTCCAACGGAGGGCAATTGAGTACTTCTACTTCCTGAGTAATGGAATGATCGCATTGATTTACATCAGTGACTAAATAGGTGATAGTATGAACACCTATCCCGGCAGATGATGGGCTAAAGGTATTACCACTAATACCTGGTCCTGAAAAAATTCCGCCAGAAGGATCACCTGATATATTCACATCCGGATGAGTTGTATAATAATAGTTCTCTAATCCATTAATAGACAGCGGTATATCCTCGCATTCTAGCACGCCACCTAGCCATGACGTGTTGTTACTTTGATCTGTAGCAGATGCTAACAGTGTAAAATTATCTGGTACGTTGATGCCGGTTATTACCCAATTGCCATTACCATTGGTCAGTGTCGTTCCCAGGGATTTGAGGGCATTCTTTCCATCACTACTCAAAAAAAGCTCAATAATGTCATTGGCCTCAGAGGTGCCTTCAGCAGAGTTTGAATTAAAGCTTGTAATTACTGGAGCTCTCTTCATATCATTCCCTCCGAGTTTCAAATTAATGGCCACTGCATTAGGAATAATTCTATTACCTGCCAAACGATTATATTTAGCATCAAAAATTGCCTGTATTCCGATATGATTTGAGAATATAATATTTATTTCATTACCTGAACCACCTATAAGGTTTCCGAAAGTCGTAGATCCATATAAAGAAATTTTCGTTTCGTTAATATTGGTACCACCATCAAACAAAAAGATATTGCCTTGAACAAGATTGTCGGTACACCCAACTTGACCACCTATCAATGAAAGGGTTCTCCTGTAAAGCACATTGTTTCTGAAAATATCGCCACTTCCTCTCATAGCAACATTGTCAGTAAATCCTATTCCTTGTATAATAGAATTTTCAGGTTTTCTATCGCTATTCCAGCAAAAGCCATCTGCGACCTCCGGTGCGTTTAGATTGTCCTGAATTATTATTTCAACTTGTTCCTGATAATCCCCAGGTTGAGAAAAACCGTCGATAATGACCGGCTTATCAAAACATCCAAAATTTCTAACTATTGTGTGAGGCCCCTCGCCTGGTATATTGAAATATATTAGAAATGGACCATTTTCAGAAATAGGACTGAACTTGATTCGACTGTACGCGTTTCTGAGCGATCCAGGGATGTCTTCACTACTTGTATTAGTAACTTCTAATCTTAACTCAGGAGGGAAATCATTGGGATCAAAACTTTGAGATATTGCTCCAAACTGAAACCCCTCATAAATATCAAAACCGTTAGGAATAGAATTCTGTCCTAGAGCTTTGACACAAACAAAAAGTAAAATAAATCCTACAACAATTTGTTTCATTTTTATTCTTTTTAAATAACAGAATTACTCCCACCCTTCGGCGGCAAACCTTTCTAAACCTGAATCACATGCTATTGAAAAGGCCATAATCTGAACCCTTAGGCTAATACCATCATCAATCACTTGCCCTCCAACCTGCTGTATACTTACATTGGACAAATCGGCAACACACGCATCACCGATCAAACCTGCAAAGCCTGTCATATCTACATTATCAAAAGGTCCAGCCAATGTAAACACACCCTCACCACTACTTAACGCCCCTTCCAGCGCTTCAGCAAAGCCTCCTGTTTCTGAGTCATACCTATTGGTTTCGTCAATTCGAGGCAACTCAAACTCTTGGTCCACCGGGCTGATAAACCCTTCTACATCGTGAAAAGTGATCTCTCCGACAGAAGTGGTCAATTGATTATTATTTCCACTGCGTAGTACCTCTAGTTGAGTTACTGTACCCGGTGTGCTGGTATTGGTAAATGAAGGTATCAGAGAAAGGCTTCTGGTGGCGTAGTCTATTCCTTTTACGTGGTAGAAAGATCGAGCATCGTTCAGTTGCAAAAGATCTCCCTCCACAAAACTACCCAGATCACAGACATCACTTAGCGTCAAACGGGTGCCGTCAAAATCAAAGCTCCCTTTTACCACTTTTCTTTCATTTTGAGCTATAGGCTTGAAATTGTCATACTCCCAGGTAGCAGGCACTTGCTGCGCCAAGTAGGCCCCATTGAACTCGTCGTAATTCTTCACCGAAACCGGCTGGCCGTTGTATTCGTTAAAAGCTACATTTTCTGTGGTATGATATATACCATCCTGATAAACCCGTGTACGCTTTTGATAGGCCGGGTAATTGATCACTTTGGTAGTAGTATGTGTGTATAGCTTACCATCTGTTTCTGTTACTGTTGGCCAGGCCGTAGCAAATGGTATCACAAAAAACACGTAAATACCAAGTGTAAAATCGACCTCTACACTGGCATCAAACATAGACTCTTCCACTTTCTTTTGAGCAAAGGTGACATCTACCTCTCTTCCAGGCCTTTTCCATTCTACATCACCGTACATATCTTTGACCATCGGCACCTCTTCACCGGGCTCGTAATATTCAGTGATCTGCTCAGTAACTGGGGTAGTAATATTGGTGGTTTCCAGGTCTACGTAGTGCCCAGGGTAGGTAGCAGACCTTTCAGGTTGACCGTGCATATTGTTCAAGATAAAGCTGAAGCCCTGGGTAGCGTATTGATGATCGGTAAACTCATTATAAACCACAGTGAATATGATGTCGTGTTTTCTGCGTGAGTTATCAATCCCGGTCATCTCCACACGTATAGGGTAATCTTTGGCTGTATGAAATTCAGATACATTATAGCCTGTGGTAGTAAACCCGTCGTGTATATTTTTGGTAATGACCTTTGAGTAACCAACTGATGGTCCTGGTAAAATACTTTCACCAATTGGCCCCTCGGACTGCTTTTTATCTTTACCATATATTATCCTGTTAAGTGGTTTTTGACCTTTCCTTTTAATGAAATCAATAAGAATATTTTCCTCCCGCATGGCCGATGGCTCATTGGTAGCTACTCCACTACTGATCAGCCTGCCATCATCTGAGATGGTCTTATAGATGTACTCATTGCCGTATAATTCATTTGGTGTCAGCCCTCCATCCATGCTATGTGCAAAGGTCATCAAACGCTTTACGCGCAAGCCACCACCTCTTTTTGGAGCCGGAGTTGGCACCCTGAAATAGGAAAGTTCGGGAGACTTGACTTTACATAATGAAGCAGGGTTTAGCCTGGCCTCTCCATAGTTGAGTAAGTTCATAACCAGGTCTCTCGCAGAGGCCTTATTGTTCAGGCCTACGTCTTCTACGTTACAATCATCATTCCCATTGAGCATTCCCAATCGGTTGTGCTGTACGAAATCCTGACAAACTTCGTCGGGCATGCTATCATTGTTATCTAAGGTAATGTGTACATATCCGTTTTGCTTGACTACGTTAGTGACATCGGCATAACCGGTGATGTACTCTATATTACATTTATCAAGGTTGACTTCTCCTTCCCCCTTCAATCGATATAGGAATTTGAAGTATATCTTCTTGTCTGTGTTTTCGTATCTCCTTTTGATCATGGCCACAAGATCATCAAGATGGGATGCTTTTAGTCCTACCTCCGTATGATCTAGTCTGAAAGTGTGTCCATCACCTTCATCTACCAAAGGCATCATGATATGCGCTTCCTGATCTTGCACATAATTGTAATCATCGGCTTCATATTGCACATGAATCTGACCACCTGATGGTAAAGTGATGGTTTTCAGGTTCCATACGGCAGGATCAAAAAGTTTGTCTGGGTCATTAGCCGGGTCAGTTGAATCTTCAAACTCTCTATCCACATAGGACTGATTCACCCAAGTTTTCATGTCATCATGAAGCATAGCTCCGTCCTTCTGATAGTACCCCCATGCATCTGAGTTGTGTACTGAGTATGGTGGGTTCTCCTCAAGTCCATTGGCATAATTATCGAGATCACTATACTTTGAGGGATATAGTCCAGATGGATACTCATAGCCAAAAATGTAAGGCCGTATCCTGGTGGTAGTAATACCATTATATTCAAAGTATACTTTTTGTAAAGTTAGTTTACCTCTTCCTGATACATTGTTAGGCGCTCCCACCATCAACTCTTCTCCCTGATCAGCGTATTTCAGGTGTACCGTCTTAATGGGGTTTCCTTCAAAATCGCTTTCAACGTAAGGTACCACAGCACCACTCTTTAAAGCCGATCTTGGAAAAAGTAATATTCTATTCAGCCTTTTAAGGCCGTTGGTAAGATCTCCGTTACCATCAATGGCTGCACTTTCGGAAGTATTGGCAGCAAATCCATCACCATCTCTGGCCTTTGAATCAGTATCAAAAACAGCTATGTGTGTTTTGGTCTCTATAGAACTTAGATAATAGACCTCTTTTTCCCCATGACTTACAGCACCGATGTCGTCTTTCTTGTCTGATAGCGATCCTCTTTGGTACATCAATCCATAGTAAGGGTTTCTCCATTTGTACCAGGATGTTTCGCCTTCTCCATATTGTTTATCGTAATTGAACTTTGTGTAGCCTCCAAAATCATCCGGTGTGGGGCCATCTTGATGAAGATCCACGTAATCAGGTGTAGTGATCTGGGTTAAAAGATACGATGAGGCATATTCCCCATTAGTTTCAGTTCCTTGTAATACTTCGTCGTTCTTATGTTTGATAATATAGTTTTCTTCAATATCACCCGGCTGGGCTCCGCCTACTCCGTAACTGAAGCTTTTTTCATTTCTGTTCTTAACGGGTAATGCATAGACGTATTGATTGCCAGATTCATTGGTCACTGCAAATTCACCGATAGCATTATCCGGTCGGTTAACATCTTCTATCAAACTATGTGTTTTAGAATAAGCTTTGTAATAGACATCACCTGTTTTTCGCTTCATATCAGCATTAGTATTGTAACCAATGTAAGATGATCTTCCTGAGCGCTCTCCTGCACTGATATCATAATTAAAGCCACCTATCTCCGGAGTATTACCCGGTCGTGCTCTTTCTGGTGCATCTACTATATGATCACCCCAGCTTCCTCCTGGATCACCATTAAAGCGAAAGAATACCGGCTCATCCACATCTGTATTAGTAGGGAGGTAGAACTCTCCCACCTCGCGATCCCAATCTCCTATGCTAAGTTTTTGATTACCTACACCTATTGACGCCCCCACTCCCGGAGCTGTTCCTAAATGTACTTGAGGGTCGACACTCAATATCTCTATTGGGTCGTTTTCTAAGTTTCTTGGCCCAAAATAGCCCAGATTTTTTTGATACATTCTAAAGCTACCGGATATACCTTCTCCTGCCGCCATAAAGATGTCGGCGTCGTTGAATGGAACACCCAAGAATTTATCTCTTTTATTATAATTGGATTCCTTTTCTACATGATAATCCATCATGCCATCCTTAGTAGCACGAGCAGAATACATGTAACCAAAAGCATTGGTTGTGGTAGACGGCACATTTTCTTGCTCGGAATAGCTACCATATACACTACCAAAAGGACCTATTGGAACTGGTGCGCCATTGGCCTCTAGTCTCACGCTTACATTGTAAGCTTTGCCACTATAAGCAGGTACCATGCTCGGTTTTTCTCCCTCGCCTAAACTCAAAATACCGTAGCTACTGCCTAGTAACGATAGATTACCGTTGTTTGCTACTGTCCTTAAGGTGTTGTTTTTGAAGTTCTTATCATAAGCTTCTTTCTTTTGCTTGTCGGTCATTCTCTTGGTAACCTTCTTGTTCTCCTTATCAGGTTGTTCCATTAAGGCTGCCGGACTGATTTGCAGGCTAAAGCTATTATCGCCATCGTTGAGCCCATATCCCAAACTCACAAATCCCTTAGCTAAGGTAACCCCTATGTTAGTGCTTTGCCCAAACCCTCTATAATTGTTGTATCTAATCGATGTAGAAACAGAAAGATTGATAGCGTTAGAATTTCCAAATATTTCGGTGGCAGCTCTTGCACCTGCTGTCACTGTCCAGTTCTTAGGTGTTTTACTATGATAAGTAACCGGTTCACCATTGTAATCATCTGGAAACCCTCGTGTACTTCTGTTAATAGCACCTGCATTCAATGACCAGCCGTAACCTACCCATGATGATTCTTCTTCAGCTATACCTCCACTATGATATGACAATGATATCGGGTATCCACTGCCATGTGGACCAGGCACTTCCAATACTGGTAGATTATAAGTAAAGTCACCAGTGAAAGCGTTGACCATATTGGTTGTAGCCACAGGCTCAAAGCTGCTGAACTCCGGTTGTGATGGCCCTGAGGTAAGCGCATAAGAAACTGTTGGCATAAAGACCTGCAACAGCATGTTTACCGTAAGGAATACGGCTATTCTCTTGATCGTTTTTCTTTTTGTAAGCATGATATCTAAGCTTTGTCAACCAATAGCTTTGGTAAATTCGTGATCTCTTCGATCGTAAAGGCAAAATGATTTACTCCCGTATCCCAATATGGGTCTTGAAAGGTTAGCTTCATTTGCTCTACATTGTCATTAAAATCTCCACAATTGTATTCGTCAGGTGTAAAGACCAGATGAAAGGTAACTTGATTGCTCAATTCGTTCTGGCCTTCAAATATGGAAAGTGATGGTTTGTAATTTTCTCCACCTATTTTAAGTTGAATGAATTCGGCAATATCAAAGTTGAGTGTATTGATCCGTTCTTTGTATTGCATATAGTCTACTACTTGATATTGTAGAAGATTAGTTATTTCTTCTGTTTTCAGGCTTACTTTAAAACTTAGGCCGCAAGCGTATTCTTTTTTTATAGTGTCGTAATTGGGCTGTTGACCATGCGTTAAAGTAGATTTATATTCCTGATAAGCCAGAAAATCAGCTGGTAAATATTCACCTGTTATTTTCAGACCATTCACCTCTTTGGTCTTAACAAAACTCTCTCTTTTAGAAGTAAGCCATTTACTGTAATTGGACCAAGTCATTTCCTTGTCAAATGCTGATCCACAGCCTAGTAATAGGCTACCCATTATTAAAATGACCAGTTTATTCACCTTGGTATTGTCTATTAAGTACTTTAATTAACTCGTCTGTAATATCCATGCTCTCCCGTCCGTACAGTACACTTCCCGAAGTCGTAGTACCCAAAATGACATCATACCCGTTTTGTTCACCATAGGCCTTGATAGAACTATTGACTTGATTGAGGATAGCCTGCATCATTTTGTCATCTTCCTCTTCAATCTTTTGCTCTATAGCTAGTGCGTAGCTTTCCCACTGTTGTTGTTGTCTTTGCAGCCCTGTTTCTCTGAGCTGCTTCTCCTGGAGACTCAGCTTAGGGTATTCCTTATTATACATATCCACGGCTCGCTGAAAACTCGTCCTTAACGTATCTACATTGGCCTGCCACTGAGATTTTTTGTCATTGAATGCAGTCATGGCCTCTTTAGTACCATCATAAGCATAAATCAAGTCATGCGAGCGTACGTAAGCTATTTTTGATTTTTGAAAACTATAAATCGAGCCTGTGCCTATTATCAACACCACTACGATTCCCAGGACATAATACCACTTCATCATATTGTTTGTTTTGTTGTACTTTTTATTCTACACATTCCAGTTTCCCGCCTGCTTCTAGTGTAAGCAGGTCTTCAGCTTGTCTGTAATTTCCTTTGATCACAACATTGCCATGCACTATCACATGAGCGTTAGGGCCCCTCACTGATAACTGCGTTAGTGCATCTCCATCTATTGTTATTCCAGAGCATTCAACGGCAGAAGTAGCCTGTATTTGATAACCATCAATAATGACAATATCAGCTATTGAAGGTACTTGATTAACAGACACTCCACCTTCTTCCAGTGACCAGATAGCCCCATCGGTCCAGTCGCCATTGGCTATGGCGTAATATGTAGATTGCACCTTGGATACTTCAAATATTGAGGAGTGCAAAATCAATCCACTCACCCAAGTATTAGTCATCTCACATCTATATCTCTTTCCAGTTTGGAAATTGTCAAGGCTAAGGTCTCTGGTATTTTTACCTGCCAGATTTAGCCATTCTGTACCACTCCATTCTTGCCATTGATATTGGGTTTGTTCTCCTTCTCCTCTATCGTTGATTACTGATTCGTCCGGGGCCAAAGTGATAAGTTGGATTTCTGAAAGGTCAAGCTGTGGGGTATAATTGAATTCATCGATCACCTCCAAACCAGACGGAATGTTAGCCTCTAAATCTCCAAAATTGAGATAATTATTGAACACAGCTAAGGTAAGGTTCTGTCTATTGGGGTGATCAGACATCATTTCAAGGCCAGTAAATTCATTGTTGGAAAAAACAGCATCGGTCAAAGACGGCATACCGCCTATAACGTTCGGTATGGTTCCTTGTAAGCTGTTGTCATTTAGGTATAGCCAAAATAAACTGTTGAGATTACTCAGTTCTGATGGGATCTCACCGGATAAATTATTACCACTTAATTGGAGATACCATAAATCTGCCAACCCGCCTAAGGATGCTGGTATATCGCCTGACAACTCATTTGACACCAAGCTTAGAGACCTAAGTTTCGATAAATTACCTAATGACGCAGGAATGACACCCGAAAGTTGATTAAAATGAAGGTTTAGGTATCGAAGTTGAGATAGATTGCCTAAGCTCGAAGGGATACTACCTGTGAATTGGTTATGATCAAGGTGTAATTTTCTTAGGTTTACAAGATTTCCCAACCACAAAGGTAATTCTCCCTCCAAATTATTGTCGTTAACCTCAATAGTTGTTAAGGCGATAAGATTTGACAATTCGTCCGGCAGAACTCCGTTAAAATTATTGTCTCGGATAATTAGCTGTTCCAACTTGATTAGTTGACCTATTTCTCCAGGAATAGCTCCCGATAGGCTGTTTATAGCCAAGGACAATTCATCAAGAGCTTTTAAGTTTCCTAATGTACTGGGCAAGGTTCCCGCCAAATTATTGGAGCTTAATCTAAGTTTTTCTATATCACCGTCTACTACCATTATACCAAACCAACTCGTGGCTTCATTTATAGACGTAATGCCATCCCATTCTGAGCCTTCAGGCCAATCATCTGACGGATCAGAATCAGTTTGGCTGGTCCAAGATGACCCTCCTGTACTTTCAAATAAATCTCTTAACGATTGTATTTCTAACAGATCCGCCACTTCACCTTGCTCTGGTATTCTAAAGGAAGTGGTCACACCTAATGCTCTTGCCCCTGTAGTACGTAGAGCCGCATCAATCAACAACTTACCGTTACTTGACACAGTCGATGTATAGAATGGAGTACCGTTATGTAGGTAACTAATAGTACCTCCGGTACGCTCTATCCTAAATTTATCTCCCGCTCCGTAGGTCCCAAAGCTTCCTTTGTGTACCCCAGACTCGTATACATTATAAGTAGCATTGGTTTGTGTTACAATGGCATAATCAATAGAGGTGAAGTCGACATCTGTATCTGACTCTGAAAGCCCTATAGCTCGAATGTCTATAGACCTACCAGCCACAAACTCCATCCATCCATCTTCATCTGCCATTAGCTCATTCAACGATGAAGCACCGGCATTCCAACCGGTTGTTCCTGTTTTGGTTAAATGGTTACCAGTTTCAATCGAAACACCCGTCAAATTAGTCCACTCAACATTTGAAATAGGCAAGGTTACCTGAGTGCCTAGTGGGAATGATACATTCACCCCTACAAAGTCAGAGTTTGCCGAATTCAATGAGGCATCTGCCATTAAAGAGGCTGTACTTTCCAAAGTGGATGTATAAAATACCTGCTCATTTCGACCGTAGCTTATTGTCTTACCTACTCGCTCAATTTTAAAAATGTCACCCGCACCATAAGCTCCGAAATTTCCTCTATGAATCCCTGACTCATAAATGCTGTATGTTCCGTTGTTTTGAAGGAAGATGGAGTAACGTATGGTATTTTGATGTACATCGATATCCAACTCTGTCAGACCGATGGCTTTGTTATCTATTGTTTTATCAGCATAAAACTCTAACCATCCATCTTGTGATGCCGGCAAAACGTTGGCTGAGGATGCACCCGCATCCCAACCAACATTTGAGTTTCTACTTAAAACATTGTCAACTTCTACAAAGCTGTTCACTAGGTTAGTCCATTGAACATTGGA
Organism: Bacteroidota bacterium; assembly: GCA_039819065.1. Taxonomy (GTDB): domain Bacteria; phylum Bacteroidota; class Bacteroidia; order Cytophagales; family Cyclobacteriaceae; genus JBCBSS01. The sequence goes on along the minus strand of JBCBSS010000092.1, from coordinate 9,340 downwards.
AGTCACTTGGGGGGCTGCAACAGAGGTATTAAAAGATGTACTGACACCGAAGACTTTAGCATCCTTATTGTACATCGATACGTCTACGATCAATACCCCCTCACTACTTAAGTTAGAAGTGTAGAATACTGTCTCATTTTTATGATAGGTGATTGTGCCTGCATTTCTTTCGATTCTAATGATGTCACCAGCACCATAGGTACCAAAATTCCCTTTATTGGTACCAGATTCGTAAACATTCAAGTTACCATTGCTCTGTAAATAAATGGCATATCGGATAGGCCTATAATCAGTACCTATATCAGCATTTGAAAGACCAACCATGCGCGTTTGGTTGGCGGCATCAGCTACCAATTCCATCCATCCATCTGACCCTTCTGGTAGTACATTCAATGATGACGCTCCTGCGTCCCATTGGGCATTAGTCCCCAAAGTCTTTTCAAGTGTATTGTTTTGATCTACTATAGCTCCTGTCACGTTGTTCCATGTTACATTCGAATTCAAATTTGGTATAGGAGCCGAACTATCAAATGTAGCAATTATACTCGGTGAGCTTGATCCTGGGGAATAAAGAGAGATATCTACCACTAATGGTGATTGTACTTCTAGTGTCGAAGTATAGGTGAGTACATCGTTTATATAATATTCTATTGATTGTTCATTCTTGGCTATTTTAAAAATGTCTCCTGATTGGTAAGCTCCAAAGTTTCCCTTATTCAAACCAGATTCAAATATGTTAACTATACCACTTTGTTGTAGGAAAAAAGCATAGCGAATAGTACTTGTCCCCTCATCCAAGTCGATATTGGAAAGACCAACCATCTTGTTCTTGTTGCTCTCAGTAGCGGTAAATGCGATATGACCATCTTCATCCAGCGGTAAAACATTCATGGAGGAGGCTCCTGCATTCCAGCCAACCGCAGCTAAATTCTTAGTCACTACATTATCATCACCTACATCTGCTCCTACTACGTTAGTCCATTCTACAGTGTATATATTAGGCGAAGAAGACACTTTTTCCGCTACTTCTAATACATTCAAGTATCCAAAACTTGAACCTACAGCGACACCGAATTCCAAGACAATTTCATTGTTGGCATCTGGTTGGATATCATTGAAACTGATGGTATTGCTGGAATTATTAAGTGCATCAAGGGTCTGGGTTATTCCATCTATTGTATAGGTACCTACTCTTCCTCCTCCTGATGCCGTACGGCTACCAAAAATCTTTAAATCGTATTGCTTTGAAGGGTCTAGATCCTTGAGTTTATATATACCACCTGATCCATGAGCAAAATAACTATCTGAATTCGCCGAAGTGGGATAACCCAATACATCTCCATTATATCCATCTTTATTAAAGCCATTTTCATAGTCATTTGAAGCATCTGCAAAGACCTCAAAATCAATAGTACTTGGACTACCGCTATCGTCAATTATATCAGTAATGATTAAACCAGATTCTTGAGCTCCGGCAACATTGTTCCAGTTACCAGTAGTCACTGTACTCGACCGTCCCAGATCAATCAGAAAAGTACGCACTGTACTTGGGGCCGGATTAGGCGATGCGTTAGTAGTAGCACTTACTTCTGCTGTCGGTGCTGAACTGCCTGACCCATTGACTGCTTCCAGGTAATAGAAATAGGGGGTATTGGGAGCCAGACCCTGATCACTGTATGTAATGGTATTCTCTGGTATATTATCAATCAGAATTGAGAAGCCTGTGCCAGATTCAGCGGATCGCCACAGCGTATAGCTCGTCTCTGTCGCTACATCATCCCAGCTTAAGTTGATCTGATCTGTGCCGGTTGTTGTAGCAGTAAAGTTGGTGGGTACTGTGGGCACCGACCCTGGGTTATTGACACATAGGGTGAAAGCCCCACGCTGTCCTTGGTTAACACCATTATCTACGTTGATATAATAGCGTTGGCCTGAGGTGAGTGAGTTATATACTAAGCTCACATCTACCGATTGGCCGGCATCGTTAACGCTGGCTAATTCGGATATTGATGCGTCGTGCAGGGCTACCTTGGGATAGAGTACATTCCCTTCCGTTGAGCCAGTCTTTACTTCAATGGTCACATCTGCACTACCGGCAATAAATGTAAACCATACATTGGCGTTAGGGCCATTCGTCCAGGCTGATGGTCTGCTGCCGTCTGGTGTGGCAATTTGTGTAGTGAATTCGGCCAGTCCAGAACAGTAGTTATCGGTATTGGTCAACTCAATAGCGCCTGAGGGGTAGTCGTAGCTAGCTTCCGTATCTATGCACAAGGTAAAATTACCACGGTGCCCGGTATTAGGGCCATTATCTACATTGATATAATACCAATCGCCTATAGTCAGGCCAGTGTGGCTCAGCCCAATATCGATAAGCGAACCATCATCCCCGACATCTACAAGGGGTTGCATCGCATTGTCATATAGTGCCAGACGGGGGAATTTCATCGCCCCACTGACACCGGCTACATTTAGATTGAGTGCTACTTCTGTGGCGGTGGCCTGGAACCTGAACCAAACATTGGCATTGGGGCCATTAGCCCAATTGGAAGGCTTTGTCCCGTCAGGTGTGCCTATCCTTGTATTATATCCAGCCAAGGCTGAGCAATTGTCATTACTGTGGGTTATGGTAACAGCGCCTGCCGGATAGTCTTGGGAAACGGCATCGTCCACACACAATACAAAAGTACCGGAGTGACCGCCATTAGGCCCGTTAGAGACATTGATATAATAGGTGTCCCCTACGGTAAGGGTATTGACACTCATGCCGATGGCGTTACTAGATCCAGCATTGGCCACGCTTTTGATTTCAGCCTTAGCCGCATCGTGTAACGCTAGCCTCGGAAAGTTCATACTGCCCACTTCTACCCTAATACTTACCTCTGTAGTAGTTGCGGTAAATTTGTACCAAACGTTGGTGTGAGGTCCGGCAGTCCAGTTACTAGGCAAGGCTTCGTCAGGGGTGGCGCCTGTAGTAGTGAATGTCCCGGGGGCTGAACAAAAATTATCTATGCTCGTGAGCTCCGTAGCATCAATAAAGTTGTCATTGACCTGGCTGTAAGCTATATGTGCGCTACATATCAACAGTAATATCAATGAAAGTGACTTCAATAGTTTTGCCATTGTTTAGGGCGTTGTTTTCTAGTCTTCAATTCTAAAATGGGCTTTCCAACTTTTTTTGCGATTAAGTGCAACAGGTATGGACCAGAGAAAGCCTAAATTTTACATGTACTTAACTGCGTTACAAAAGCCTAATACACTAGTATTTCGGTAATTCTATAGACAGCTACAGCGATATACCTTCCTATGTTGCTTTTACCCTACCAAATGTTACTATGGTCAGCCATTTTTTTTTAATATTTTTGTGGTCACCCTAGTCATACGATCAATAACACCATAACGAAACAACTAGCATTGAGAACAGAAGACGTACTGGAAGGCATTAGAAACGGTGACCGCGGCATACTTGAGAATCTCTACAAAGAGAATTACCTCAACATAGAAAAATTCATACTAAGCAACTCTGGCTCAGAAGATGACGCAAGTGACGTACTCCAAGAGTGCATCATTTTGCTGTTTCAAAAAATCAAGAAAAATGAATTAAGCTTGAGTTCCTCGTTAAAATCCTATCTATTTGCTATCTGTAAGAACATGTGGTTACTACGCTTGAGAAGGCAAAAAAAGTTAGCAACAGGTAACATTCAGGATATTGAAGACATCAATAGCGATGAGGATGTCATCAATGATATAGTGGAAAACGAGAGAAAGGCGCTTTATAGAAAGCATTTCTTAACACTCGGCAATGGTTGTAAAGAAATACTGGACCTTTTCTTTCGTGGAAAACCCATGAAAGAAATTGCTCAGCAAATGCATACAACTGAAGGGAATGTGAGAAAGAAAAAGTTTGACTGCCAACAAAAGCTTATAAAGGCAGTAAGAAAAGACCCTATGTTCTACGAACTTAAATCTGAGAGCAAAGTTATGTAGGTATTGGCATGACGTATGACATGGACAATATAGAGAAAATAGAAGCTTATCTGGATGGCACCTTAAAGGGAGAGGAGCTGGCTAAATTTGAAACATCCCTCGCTAATGATCCAAACCTTCAAGAGGACCTTGACTTATATAAAGAAATAAAGGATACTGTTCTTGAAGATGATGTACTTCAACTTAAAGAGACCCTAACTGAAATTGCCAGTAGTCAGTCAAAAGTAAAGCCTCTTACTCCCAGTCGCTCAAACCGAATCACATTCCTTTACCTGGCCACAGCAGCATGCTTTGCTATTATATTAGCTTTTGTTATCCTCTATAATTTCTCTTCTCCTGAGAAAAGTAATGAAGAATTGTTTACCACTTATTATGAGGCCTACCCTCCAGAAAGTGCCGTTCGAGGCAGCATAGATAGCGCCACCTTACAAGAAATAATGAGTTGGTATGCTGATGGCAGCTTCGAAGAGGCCATTTATACCCTAGATTCGCTAATCTCTGAGAACCCTACGAACTACAAGCTCCAAATGTATCTGGGACATAGTTATATACTTAGCGGTCAGTATGAAAAATCGCTACAAGTGTTAAATAGAATACCTGAAGACAGTAGATTTTATTATGATGCAGTTTGGTTTTCTGCATTGACTTTTATTGTAAAAGGAGACCGCAATAGTGCCAAAGAAAAGTTATTACAACTACGTGCCGATAATAATAGTTACTACAAGAATAAAGTCAATTCTCTACTTGAAGATCTCTGACCACTGCAATTCGCTTTTCAGTTAGAAGAAGTCAGTTTAATAAATCAGTCTTCTAACAACTGTTAACTTAGTCCTTCCTTTATCTGATTTAGAGCCTTCTTGAAAATTTTTTTTCGGTAGAAAGCCACATCTAGCTTCTTATAAAGTGCTTCTTGGTCATTCTAAGATGAATTTTGAACTCTGAAATTCTCACTTTTGTTGAGTTTTCGAGGTTTTGCACAATTGAAAACCAGCATACGCCAAATAAAATTTGGATACCTTGATCATCAGATAGCCTTCATCCCGACAAGTCGGGACGAGCAAAGAAAAATCAAGCCAAAATTTAACCTTCAGCCCACACCCACACGCTGGCCCGGAATTTTGGCAGCCAGCCGCACCCGTACTAGCCTGTATCTTCCTTCGCAAGCACATTCAGAAGCCACTATCAAGGACGCCTCATTTAATTCTAAAACCAGTTTATCCTAGTCGTAAAAGTGCCATCGCTAGAGGTTTTGCGACTTACAAGATATGAATTTGATCAAAACAAAAAACCCAAGCATTTCTGCTTGGGTTTCCGTGATTGGCCTGGGGTTCGAACCCAGGACCCACGCCTTAAAAGGGCGTTGCTCTACCAGCTGAGCTAGCCAATCTTATTATTTATAACAGGAACTTAAAATAGCCTTTAGGTTTTGCCTGATAACAGCTATTTTGGCCGTTCAAAATTAAGAAGTTTGATAATTTTGGGCGTGTCCCATAATTTTGAGATGCAAATGTAGGGTTATAAGTATAAAATGCAAAATCTATCTTCTAAAATTATTTATTTCTGTTTTTTCTGTTTGATTTCCTTCACATCACTTGGTCAAGAAGGAGATATGAGTTCAAGCCTTGGTTCCGCTGATTCACTTTTTGAAAAGAAAAAGTATACCGAATCGTTTGAAATATATAACAGTATACTTGAAACTGGCCAGCAAGCATCTCTAAGCATGCTATTAAAAATGGCGTTTATCAAAGAAGGTCTGGGTGATTACGGGGAGGCACTTTATTATCTCAATTTATATTACTTGCGTACATCGAATAAGGAAGTGGCTGAGAAGATGGAGCAGTTAGCTGAAGCCCAGGATATTCAAGGCTATAGTTCATCTGAATCTGACTTGGTCGCCAATCTATATTTTAGATTCTCTGATTACATTGCTTTTGCGCTCAGTGCATTTATCGTACTTGTATTTTCTCTAATGCTTAGGGCTAAAATAAAAAGCAATAAAGATGTGAAATTGGCTGGAATAGCCATCGTTCTTCTCCTTGGCGTACTTTTCTTAATGGTCAATTTTGGGAAAGCATATCGTAAAGCGGTTGTGGCCAAGCCGAATACATATCTGATGAGTGGACCTTCATCGGGTTCAGAAGTTGTGGATATCATTAAAAGCGGCCACAGAGTTAAAGTAATAGCTCAAGAAGATGTCTGGCTGAAAATAAAATGGAACGATGAAGTAGCTTACATCAAAGAAAATAACATCAAGCCTTTGTCCTTCTAAAACCGGATGGAAACCGAACCACGGTAAACTGCATCAGTAAATTCTATGTAATAGAAATAAACCCCTGCCGGCCTTCCATCTCCTCCCCATTTAAAGCTCCGATCTCGGCTTTCGAATATCTGCTTACCCCACCTATCGAAGATACGTATATTCTCAAATTGGCCAGCGCAGTTGTCTAAAGGTAATCCTGTCTGGATAGGATCCCCAGTAGCTTCGTTAATGCCTTCCAGGGCGAAATATTCATTGATATCATCACCATTGGGTGTGAATACATTGGGAGGCAGAAATTCTTCTTTTTTCGCATCTGTATCTTTCACCAACACAGCTACTTGAAGCGTGTCATTAGTATTATCAATACAGGCATTATCTTCTAACAAAAAAGTGAATGTGAACATCGACTCCGGAAATCCCGCCAAGTCTTCGCAGCCCGGCTCCCATACCAATGGAGAGCTGACTGCACCTAACCCCCTCTTTGGATCAAACTGAAAACTGGAAGGGTTGGGGCCTTGGACATCCAAGAGCGAAAGAAATATTGAATCTACATTTACATCGGTTCCAATCAAATTAAGATGTATCTCTTGCCCTACAAACACCTCGGTACTGTTATTAGTAACTGCAATTTCATTGTCCAATGAAACCACTGACAGATTAGGCGCATCATTTTCAATTGGTAAAATCTTGAAATCCACTATAAGTGTATCGGCATTGGTCAATGCGCATTTATCAAAGTCTTCTACTACAAAAGCTACTCTGAAAGAGTCTTGTTGCGTAAGATCAAACCTTGGACAAGCTAATGACCAGGTGAAGTTTGAATTAAGTCCTGGGTTACCGTTCCCCTCTGTGGTGGGGAAATTAGCGTCAAAGTCTTCCAGGGAAAAATTCAATCCAATGGCTTCCATCCTGATTCTGTCATTGTCTTGATCTTCAGATCTGATGGCGAGTGTAACAAAATCCTCAACGGTATATTCCAACATTAAGTAATCGTCATCCACAGTAGCACTTGACGGGTATATTTCCGGAGCCGTCTGCCCTGGAAAGTCTATGATTAAATTGACCATCAAGCTATCTGCCGTGGCAAACTGACAGTCGTCTGCATCATCTACTATGATGAGCACATCAAACGCGCGACTGATCAAACCATTGGCACTTACATCTCTACCTTCATTAAAATCAAGGTCTTCAGCGTTACAATCAAAATCCCAACTGAAGTTTGTACTTGCCGAACCAGGGGCGAAAATCGGATCTGTAAAGCTCATACCCGCTCGTTCTAAGTCAAAATCCATAGGTATAATCTCCATGGTAAGATCATGATTGTCATCATCAAACCCATTAATAGGAAAAGAGATATTGCCAGAAGCTGATTCCGTCACTCTACGTGTGATGGTATTGAAACGACTTCCTCCTTTGGTATTGGCAAAGTATGGTCTTTGATTGGGTGGAGGCTGTACATTAACCGTAATCTTCATTGTATCGGTCAATGGTAAAGCACAAGCATCATCAAAGGCTACAATACCGATTTCGAAAGGACCATCTTCAACATATGGGCATTCCGGAAAGCAAATTTCAAAAATCTCTGAACTACCATTTACCAAAGTGGCTGTGGTTTCCGGTGGCAACACCTCACTGATATTCTGCCTGAAATTTAAAGATATAGCCCTGATACTGACTTCTTCCTGGAAGTTCTCGTCAGCGCGCAAAGCATCAGCATCTGTTACCCTTACCTGTACACACCTTTGATCATCCGACACCGTATTGGGGAAGTTAACCGTCAGGTTATCTGCATTTGAAAAATTGGCATCAGTTATTCTTTTACCTCTTATGTCCGGCGGAACGGCAACAGGACATTGATCAACGACCAGCATTTGAAAGTCTCTTCTCACCTCACCTATCTTAATACCGTCTCGAAACTCCTCACATTTCACAGCGAAAACATAAAGCCCTAAAACGGTCGGAGTCGCTGTTAAGAAGCCATCTATGCTGATATTTAAATCGGGGACCCCATTCAGAACATTGGTCACATCAAATCCATCCTCCCAGATAATGACAGGATGAGGCCTGGGTGAAGGGGTTGGTACTGCCGTACTAGATGATGAGTTCAAAGGTGTAACCAGCGTATATACCAAAGAATCACCATCGTCATCTACACCACCAAAGTCTACATAGTAAGGTTTGTTAGGGCAGGCATAGTCGTTAAGTGGAGGAAATAATTTGGGAGAAGAGTTAATAAACGGTTCTCCGTCAATGGTAACAGGAGGGAATTCAAGGTAGAACGTCTGCCCTGAACCTATGCCACCCGCATTGGGGTCTTCGCTAATCACATTGGTTATATTGTAGTTACGACAACACCTTTCCCAAACGATGTAGTAGCCTTCCGGATCACTGAAGTTTTCGGGTGATAGTGTGATAACATTGGTATAAATGATCCTGGTTGTAACTATTTCACCGTTAGAACAATCCGGTTGTGTATAATCGACAAGATTTTCTGTTGTGAGTGGTAAGTTAACTTGAAGCATCTCGAAGTCATCACTCTTTCTAAAGATTTTAATAACCGCATTCTGATCCTTGGCACCTGGGTTACCATTCAATTGATCGAAATATATCACCAGGTTGAGCCGATATGTAAAGCCCTGCAAATGAAGCAGTTCGAACTCTCCTCCAACGATATGCGACCCCATGGCATTCACTGACACCAGGGTTATTAACATTAAAATCAGCTTCCTCATACTTTATCCGTTACGATTTAAAGATAAGAATTAAAACACAATCGCAAAATCCCCAAATTGCTACCTTTGCAACCCCGAAGGAGATAGTGAAGTGTAAAGTATTTAGACAACTGAAAATGACCAAAAAGGGAGCTCCCATTAAATGCTTTAGATGTATCTAGAATTATGCTATTTCTTAGGGATAGAGGCGATCTGAATAGACTGAATATGGCGAGAAAAATACGCAACAAATTTGTGAAGCAAGGGGAAATATTGGAGATCCTTATCCAGGACTATGCATTTGGTGGAAAGGGTATAGGTAGAATTAGCAATGAGCATGGTGAGTTCGTTATTTTCGTGCCCAATACACTGCCTGGCCAAT
>JBCBSS010000091.1:0-32034 GCA_039819065.1 Bacteroidota bacterium | reverse complement strand
GATGAATTTCCAGATCTTTCTGTTCATTTATATCTAAGTCTTAGTACTGGCCTACTCTCATTATCGCTAACATTTAAATAAACACCATGGTGTTTATTTGCTATATATCATTAGCCTAATCTAGCAAGTTTTTAATGTTTCTAAAACTAATGGATGGCATGGGTATACAAATTTCAGAAGCGCTTGAGGAATGGTGACCGAATGTGGTTTGAATTATAAAGTAGGTTAGTACTCTGTTCGAGCAGGTGTGTAGCAAAACTATGCCTTAAGATAGGCCTCAATGGTACCCTCCTCGGTCTTAGGTTAAGCGCAGCGGTCCTAAGACCTAAAACCAGCAAGAGCGTCCGCTCGGTATGATTTCAAAAAGCACTACCTTGAAATAGTGGAAAGAAAACAGTCACAAGAAACCAGAACCCTACACCAATAAACGAGTCTTGAATTATGTCAAGGTAACGGTATAAGGATCGTAGCGGAAGCTACGACCAGATCGGGGCAGCGGCTGGCGATAGTAATGATGGAGGTATCTAGTCGTGGGGTATGTAAGTACTTAAGAAGCCGAACGCGTTACAAACGCGCTCCAACAAATGTAGATACAGAAAAGCCTACCATGCCTGGTAGGAGGCAGGGTAGGCTTCCTTTTTATTCTTTTAATCTTCTAAGGCTTTCACACCAGGCAGTACTTTGCCCTCCATATATTCTAGTAAGGCACCGCCACCGGTTGATACATAAGATACCTTATCACCATAGCCCAGGTTGTTTACAGCAGCAGCGGAATCCCCACCTCCGATGAGCGAGAAACCTCCGCCTTCAGTCGCTTTCACCACTGCGTCAGCAATGCCTTCCGTGCCTTTCGCGAAGTTCGACATTTCAAATACACCCATAGGACCATTCCAAAGTATGGTTTTCGATTCTCCGATTACCCTGGAGAATACCTCTCTGGCTTGAGGACCGATGTCCAATCCCATCCATCCTTCAGGAATAGCATGGTTATTACAGGTTTGCGTATTAGCAGCATTATCGAAAGCATCGGCTGCTATAGAATCTAAAGGTAGTTGCAGATCTACACCCTTTTCTTTGGCCTTCTCAATTAAAGACTTGGCGAGGTCAAGCTTATCCTCTTCTACCAGCGAATTACCAATCTGCCCTCCGATGGCCTTGAAGAAAGTATATGACATTCCTCCACCGATGATCAGGTTATCTACTTTATCGAGTAGCTTTTCAATGATCAATATCTTATCGGATATTTTGGCGCCGCCCATAATGGCGGTAAAAGGTCTTTGCGCGTTTTCAAGTACCTTTTTCGCGTTCTCCAATTCAGCAGTCATGATATAACCAGTGAATTTATCTTCAAAGAACTTGGCTGCTACAGTAGTAGAAGCATGTGCTCTGTGTGCAGTTCCGAAGGCGTCATTTACGTATACATCACCAAGCACTGACAGTGATTTAGCGAATGCTTCATCACCCTTTGTTTCCCCTTTATGAAACCTTACATTTTCCAGCAATAACACTTCTCCGCCTTGTAGTTCGCTTGCCATTTTTTCAGCTTCTTCCCCAACGCAATCGCCTGAGAATTTTACTGAAGTGCCGAATCGTTCGCTGAGATCAGACACGAGATGTTTGAGTGAGAACTTTTCTTCAGGCCCTTCTTTCGGTCTACCAAGGTGAGACATCAATATGGCAGAACCGCCATCTGAGAGTATTTTCTTAATCGTAGGAACCGCTGCCTTAATCCGGGTATGGTCAGTTATTTCGAATTTATCATTGAGCGGTACATTGAAATCAACGCGTACTAAGGCTCTTTTGCCTTGAAAGTTAAAATCATCAATAGTTCTCATGTCGGATTTTAGAATTTATTGGTTAACAGGACTGGTAAATACTTTTGCTTAAAAATCATTTCACCGCAGCACGTTTCAATCTGTCGTTTATGGCTCTGCCAAGACCGTGGTCAGGTACTTTTTCGGCCAGAATAATTTTAATAGGAAGTTTGTCGAGCTTTCTTAGTGCCGAGAATAAGTTTTTAGCCGCCACCGTCAAGTCACCGCTTTCTGAAAGTGTGATCTGCCGGTCATCTTCTATCTCGAAATACACATCTTTGAATGATAGAATCCCTATATCGTCAGCCGGATATTCATTGATCATATCATCAATATTGCCCAATATCACCTTTTTCTTAGGCGCATAGTGAGACTTGAGCATGCCCGGTGCCCGTGGGTCTGAAGTAGAATGTTCGTGTACCTCCACTTTGCCAATCACGCTCTGTATCTTTTCTAAACTGATACCACCGAGACGATATACGAAAGGCACGCCATTCTCAAAACCGATGATGGTTGATTCAATACCGATTTCTGCATTGCCTCCGTCCAGGATGTATTCGATTTTATTGCCCAATTGATCTCTTACGTGTTCAACTTTGGTCGGGCTGATATAACCGAAAGGATTGGCGCTGGGTGCTGCCAAAGGGAAAGTCAGGTTTTCTAATAATTTGAGGGTAATGGGGTGTGCGGGTATTCTGACCGCTACCCGTTTCATACCTGAAGTGACAAGATCGGGTATTTTTTTCTTCTTATTCAATAATAAGGTCAAGGGGCCAGGCCAGAAGCGTTCGGCCAGCAATAAGGCCTTTTCTGGAATTTCCTCCACGAACTCTTCCACCTTTGACAATGAATCAGCATGTACGATCAAAGGGTCGAAAGTGGGTCTGTTTTTTACTTTGAAGATCCGTGCGATGGCCTCTGGGTTCAAGGCATTGCCAGCTAACCCGTAGACTGTCTCTGTTGGAATGGCCACCAGCCCTGATCTTTCAAGGATGGCCCTGGCCTTACCGATATCTTGTCCTATTTCTGCCATAGATAAAGGCCCGTGAGGGCAGGCAAATCTACAATTTAAAATCCGCTTTTTCGGACTTATTAGATTTGATAATTTATATTTACCGCACACAAACAGATACTTGAATGAGCAATAAATTAAGATCAACCCTTCGTCTTGTGGCCATTATTATTGTAGTTCTCGCTGTTGCTATGCATGCCGGGTGGGTAGTAATACCCGCAATAGCCAAATTCCAGTTCTGGATGGTGGTGACTGGTTTCGTACTGGCTTTGATCAGTTCAAAATAGCCTTACTTTCTGCATATAAAGGTGCCCTTTTATAACACCACCTGCCTCATATTGATGTAGAACCACATGGTTTTGCTTTCATCTGGCGTTATTGCTATTCATCCGAGGTCAAGGTAGCTTGAAAGAAATAGCTTGGAAATAGAACAGTTATACCATCTTGTAGTAAGAATAGGTATAACATCTTACAACATATGTTAATTTTTTTTAAGCCAATTTCATTTTTAAATCCCTCATTTTTAGGGGGTTAAGGTTAATTCTGGAATTAAACTGTCTCCTTTATCTTCCAAAAACCAACTTTCAGTACATGTATTTGTTATAACATTGAATAGACTTTGCGAGCACCGCATACGGTGGTACTTTTGCAAAGAGTCTTTCATGGTTTTTTTAGTGTTATTTTACGGTTAATTTTAAGGTTGATAGTTACCCCGCACGCCTTGTGCGGGGTTTCTACATTTATAGGGGTAAGATTTTTATTATTTAATGAATCTTAATACCCGAATCCATGTTAGCTAAATTACTCAGGCAAAAAAATTTAGCCAGCAATACAAAACAATGACTCATTTAAATCTTCAACAGGATAGCTTCGATAAGGATTACGAAACATCCTGCCACACCTATTCTCTTCACATCTGGGAACGTTCCTGGATATGTTGTTGCTGCTGATAACTCCCCATTCATCAGCTGACGGTTAAAGTACCGTCGCAACAAATCATTTCAACTCACATTTTACAATTTACCAATGGATACTATTGCATTGTTGCAATGGACGGTTGTATTAACGTCCAGTCTACTACTCTTTTTTCTTTCCCCAGTTGCCAAAACCAGAAAAGGCTTTTTCTCCGGGTCTTCTAATCAAGCCAAAGAACCCGGACTTATGTTGATCACAGCGAGTTTGGCCATGTCCTGGATTATGGCCAAATCAGTAACCAATACCGCCAACCTTGGCGCTAACTTCGGCATGGTAGGAGGTCTTACCTACGCCGTTTACTATTTGTCTTTTATTGTAGCCGGTATTATCATCTATCAATTGAGGGTAAATGGAAAGTTTGAAAGCATCCACCAATTCCTGCAGACCAGGTTCGGTAGATCTGCCATTGTCCTTTTCACACTTATCATCGGTATCAGGCTATTCAATGAAGTATGGTCTAATACCGCTGTAATAGGATCATATTTCGGTGAGCCTGGTTCTACAGGATATATCGCTGCTGTACTCATATTCACTTCGCTTACTTTGGGTTATTCACTGAAGGGAGGTTTGAGAAGTTCACTGATCACCGATGCTTTTCAGATGATATTATTCGGGGTATTGCTGTTCACGGTATTGGGTATCATATTTAGTCAAGAGAAGTCTGTAGTAGAATTGGCATCTACAGGAGAGTGGAGTATGTCCACGGGATTGAACCTGTTCTTCGTTGCCCTTATTCAAATTTTCAGCTATCCTTTCCACGATCCGGTATTGACTGATCGAGGTTTCATCGCCAAGCCGAAGAAAACCTTAAAAGCGTATTTATTGGCTTCATTGCTAGGCTTTACTAGCATTACACTTTTTGGATTTATAGGCATTTATGCAGGAGAATTGGGTATAGCAGAAAATGCAGCGCTTGAAGTTTCAAGGGTGATGGGAGTGGCCATTGCTTTGCTAATGAACTTCATCATGATCACTTCCGCTGCTTCTACACTAGATTCTACCTTCACTTCCGTGGCCAAACTCGTGGTAGTGGATTTGAATAAGAAAGGTACCGTCACACTAACCAAGGGACGGATGGTAATGATCCTGATCGCTGTGGGTGGTTCGATTCCCCTTTTCTTTTCTCCTGAAGTATTATCTGCCACCACTATCAGTGGTACCATGGTGCTGGGACTTGCTCCTATATTCTTGCTATGGAAAATGAAGGCACCTAAGCTATCCTTTCAACTCACATTTTGGATTGGCGTGGGAGCCGGTTTGGTGCTACTGTTTAAGTTATTGCCCACATCTTTATACTTGAGCTCAGGCCCCTATGCGGAGCTTTTGTCTATAAATGTTTACGGGACTGTGCTGGCCTTCTTAGGATACCTATTACCCTTCTATATCAGGGTGTTAAGAAGAGTTTTCATCATCAAAAGAACCCGAAAAAGCCTCTATTTGCGTCTGGCAACGGCCTAATCAATGCTGTTATTTTTGTTTTAAGAAAGGTAGGTTAAATTTTAACAGAAGCTTAATGTTTCTTATCGGCCAGCAATTTTGGGTAAAATTACTTTTGTAGGCTTACAATCAAAACGAAAACAAAAATGACCAAGAATTTTACCCTCTTTACGCTTTTGGTTTCATTTACTGTCCTTTTCTCGTCTTGTGGAGACGATGACGAAGGTGAGAATTTTGTAAATGAAGATCCAGCGACTTTTGCAGAAATTGGAGAGATTATGTTAGTAGGTGGAGAAGGCGCTGCTGAGATTTCTGCTTTTGATCCGGCAACAAACCTTCTGTTTGTTCAAAATAACTCCACCGGATCGACTATCGATATTGTAGATTTGAGTGACCCTACCACACCTAACTCTACTCAAAGCATCAACATCACTGGTGGTGGAGGTATTAATAGCGTCGCTGTTGGAAATGGGTTGTTGGCTGTCGCATTAGAGGCTGACAATACGCAAGACAATGGTGTAGTCATTTTCTTTAACACTACTACATTAGAACAAGTACAGCAGGTAACTGTAGGGGCCCTTCCTGATATGGTGACTTTCACTCCTGATGCATCTCTGGTAGTGGTGGCTAACGAAGGCGAACCTAGCGATGATTACACGAACGACCCTGTTGGTTCAGTTTCTATTATCACTGTAAGCAACTTCAATGTTCAAACGCTTGACTTTGCCAGCTTCAACGGTGACGAGACTGCTTTGGAGGCTGAAGGGCTTAGGGTTTTCGGTCCGAATGCTACTTTGGCTCAAGATGTCGAGCCTGAATTTGTTACTATTTCTGATGATTCTAGAACAGCATGGGTTTCTCTTCAGGAGAACAACGGTATCGCGAGGGTTGACCTCACTACGGCCACCATCACTGATATCTTCCCACTTGGATTCAAAGACTTCAGTGTAGCGGGTAACGAAATAGATGCCAGCGACGAAGATGGTACTGTTTCATTGGCTTCAAGACCAGTGCTAGGTATTTATCAGCCAGATGCGATCGCTTATTTCTCTACTGGAAGTGCTGAATACATCGTTACAGCCAACGAAGGTGATGCCAGGGAATACGACGCTTTTGAAGAAGAGGAGAGAATCGCTGACGTTACTTTAGACCCAACTAACTTCCCTGATGCGGCTACCCTTCAAGAAGAAGCTAACCTTGGTAGATTGAAAATCACTAACACACTAGGCAATACAGACGGAGATGATGAATTCGAAGTACTTTATGCTTACGGTGCTCGTTCATTTTCTATCTGGGATGCTAACGACGGTGAATTAGTCTTCGATAGCGGGAATGATATTGAAGAGCGTGTAATCAACAACAGCTCACTTTATCCTGACAACAGAAGTGACGACAAAGGTGTAGAGCCTGAAGGTGTTGCGGTTGGAAATGTAGGTGGGAGAACGATTGCATTCATAGGCCTGGAAAGAGCTGACGCAGTAGTAGTTTACGATATCACTAACCCCACTTCACCGCAGTATCTACAGCTTCTAGAAGTAGGAGATGCTCCTGAGGGTATTGTTTTCGTCAGCGCTGCAGATAGCCCAACCGGCGGTAGCCTGTTGATCGTAAGCTCTGAGGATGATGGAGTAGTGAAAATATTCCAGCCTAGCTTGATCATGTAATTAACAATTGTATCGACAATTAAAGAGGCTGTCTCAAAAGCCCGTTTTAATGTCATCCCGATCAATCGGGATGAGAAATCTTACTCCCCGGATAATCAACACCTCGAGTCGAGTAAGATTTCTCTCCCGACCCGTCGGGATCGAAAAGACAGCTTTTGAGACAGCCTCTTTTTTATTACCATTATTTATTTCCATGCATTCTTTGGAGTTCACAGATCAAAAGCTATACTTTAGTCTATTGACTCAGCTAAACAACCATGGAAATAAGAATATTGGAAGGCGATATCATTTTGATAAAAGATTTTTGGACTGCCAATAAATGTCAGGAATATATCGCCAAAACAGAGGACATAGGGTACAAAGAAGCGCTAGTCAATACAGGTAGGGGGCAACGTAGAATGCCGGGCATCAGAAACAATGAAAGGGTGTTGCTAGAAGATAAGCACCTGGCCGATGAGCTCTGGGAAGAATTGCAGCACATAGCACCCCAAACAGTCGGTTTGTCAAAATCAATGGGTTTAAATGAGCTCTTCAGGTTCTATAAATACTCCACCGGTCAACGGTTTAAAAAACATCGTGATGGTAGCTATGTCAGAAACGAATTTGAAGCCAGCTACTTCACTTTTATGATCTATTTAAATCAAGACTATCAAGGAGGTGAAACTGCTTTTGAGGATTTGGTGATATCACCTGAAACGGGTGACGCCATCATATTTCCTCACAGTGTATTTCACGAAGGGAAAGAAGTGGTAATCGGGTTAAAGTACGTATTGCGTACAGATATTATGTACAGAAGACAGTCTTGATCCGTTCTAGCCAATAGTTTTTTAGAAGTCGATCTCACCCAGGTATTCGGCGTCTTCGAGAATATAGAACATTTTGTCGGGGTCAGAGTCGTTGAGTTTAAGCTTCCCTTTGACCTCAATCGGTTTTTCTGTGTACAGCACATCCCTATCCAGATAGACCTCGATAACGGATTCTGGCCCACCTTCCCCACAAAAGAAACAGGCGTACAGCGGTAATGCTGACAAGATGAAGTACTTTGATTTTGCCCCTCCACCGGAGAAAGGAATAATATAACCGGGCAAATATACTTCGGTACCTTCCAGGAATTTTACGTCTTCTGAAAATACCGGCTTATCATATTCTCCAAACTCATCCTGAGCCTTTTCTAGCTTGATACCCATGAGTTTTGGCCAAGTCAATGAAGGAAGCCCAAGATATTCCTTTTGCTGGGCTTTCAGTGACGCTGAAGCAAGGCAGGTCAGAAAGAGTAATAATACCTTTTTTTTCATTTTCAATCTACACTGAGTTGCTAGCCTTGTGACAAGGTTCTAGAAACATCCGTTCTAAATACACCAACTGCCGGTATGATAGAAGCTAATACCCCTAACGTAATACTGGCCGCCAATACCCATATTTCTTCTACCATCAGTACTTTGCCAGTTATACCTGATTGGTCAGACTCGGGTACAAAGTTATTGATTATCTCGATAGTAAAGTGTCCTAGCAAAAGACCTACTCCACAACCCATGCATGTGATAATGGCTCCTTCAATAATAATACTGAGGAAAAGCTTTCCCTTAGCACCTCCCATTGACCTCATAATGGCAAGGTCGTATTTTCTTTCTTTTAAAGAATTATATAAGGCTATAAATATACTCAACGCTGCAATGAATATGATCACATAGGCGAAGCCTCTTATCACATCTATACCGATGCCAATAAGGGAAAATAATCTTGCGGTTTCAAAGGCCGGTGATGCTGCCTGTAAATTGCTATTGGCGTTAACATACCTTGGAAATTGAACAGCGGCCATCGGTGACCGGTACTGAATGAGTAGAGAAGTAACTTCCCTGGTTTCCTCTTCTTCCAAGTGAACACCCGGTATGAGATTGCTCTCTACTACCGTATGTGTAGTGGAGTCATGTTCCACATGCTCTTCTTCCTCTTCGTCATGGCTTTCGTGCACCTTCCAAACGCTTTGTACATTGGTGAGAATCAGATTGTCAATGACTGTATTCGAAGGCTCTAATATGCCTACAACTGTGAAAGCTGCCTCATCGTGAGCATAGCCGTCTTCCGATAGTCCATGTTGGCTGGCAAATTCGTCACCAATGGAAAGGTTGAGATTCTTGGCTGCAGTGGCGCCAACGGTTGCTTCCAATTCATTAGACCATAATGCACCTTGCGCAACCTTGACTTCATACAAGGCTGTATATTCATGTGTACTGCCCACTATTCTGTAACCTCTATAACTATCTCCTAATGCCAATGGTATGGCATTTTTGACAAAACGGTTCTTAATGATACTTTCGGCTTCCTTCAATGGAATATTACCAGTGGGAAAGTCTACGTGGAATATATTACACAGTATCAGCTGCAAAGGACTGCCCTTGGCACCAATCACCAGATCAATTCCTTCAGCGTTGTCATTTAGCTTTTGCTCTGCCTGTTTGCTGAAAAGCAATAGCACAATGATAATGGCGATACCAAAAGCGAAGAGTGTGATATTGAGCGTGGTATTGAGCGGTTTGGCCTTAGTATAGCTCCAGCTTAATTTAAAAATGTTCATGTGCAGACTACAGTTTAAATTGGTTAGGAATCTGCTCTTTCAAGCGTTGGTCATGCGTTGCAATGATCAATGACGCACCGTTAAGATCAGCCTGTTGCAATAGCGTATCTATCACCCTAGAGGTGTTTTCATCATCCAGGCTGGAGGTAGGCTCATCAGCCAGTATTACTTTAGGGCCATTCAACACCGCCCGGGCAATGGTTACGCGCTGCGCCTGTCCCTGACTCAATTCGTACACCTTAGATTTTCGCTTTTCGATCATATCCAGGGACTCCAGCACTTCTGATACCCTCTGTTTATTTTTCTTGATCCCTGCCAGGTATTGGGCCAGGTACAAATTCTCTTCTACCGTTAGTGCATTGATCAAATGTGCTTTTTGGAAAATGAACCCAATATGTTTACTCCTGAAGTGGTCTATTGATGACCCTTTGAGCTTTTCGATTTGCGTTCCGGCCAGGCTGATTTCACCACTTTTAGGTGAAAGTAAGCCACCAAGCAAGTGCAGTAAAGTGGTTTTGCCACAGCCAGAATTACCCAGAATCAAGCAGTGTTCTTTGGCTGCCAGTGACCAATCCGGAAAGGCCATTGGGTTTGAACTGTCGTAAGAGTAGGTAAGGTTTTTGATCGCGATCATAATCAGTTAAATATGGACTAAAGGAAGCGGATCGTCAAATGGGAATGTGTTGGTGGTTGCACCTTTATGTCTATGGTTGTATGATTTATTCAACCAGCTCGGCGTCTTTGATGATGAAATTGAGATGGTCAACATCATTTTTATTAAGTACAAGTATCCCCTTGATTGTGACTACTTCATCGGGTTTGATAGAACGTGTTTTCGATTTCGGTATAACCTCTGCCACTGACTCAGGACCTGCGTTACCACAAAAGAAACAAGAACGATAAGGGTTACGGGAAATGATAAAAGAGGCACCTTCCAATTCTACCGGAAGAAAATGGCCGGCTATCTTCACTTCTTTACCGTTTATTGCCTTTATTTCTTCCTGAAATATAGGGAAGTAATAAAACCCCTGCACCTCTTCGCTATACTTAGGCTCAAAACCCACTCTTGCAAAGATTTTCCACAGTTCGAAGCCAGGTCTGTTCTGACCTGATGCGTATCCTGCGGAAATGACCATCAGTGTTATGCAGAGAAGCTTTTTCATTGACCAGTTTGGTTAATACGGTTAACGCGAGACAATAATTTGAGTTTAGATCAAGGATCTAAAATACGGCATTTAAATTTCTCTTATCTCAAAATCATTGCCCTTACCGTACCTGATGAGGTCACTGATGTAATAGTACTCCAATGTGTGGATGTCTTTCACCTTGAAGTCACCATCAGCCTGAATGTTTTCAATCACGAACTCGTACGTTTCACCGAAATTGACCAGGCGGTATTTTTTGCCTGCGCGTATGTTGTTGAAAGCGATGCCGGACATTACTCAAAAAGGTCTTCTTCTCTTTCTAACATGAGAATCGATGCCTGGGGAACGATGAAGTATTTCTCGTCTTCGTACATGACCTCGACGGCACCTTTTTGAAGAAAAATAGCCAAGTCACCTTCCTGCGCCTGTAATGGTACATACTTGATTTGCTCTTCCTTGCCCTTCCAAACGTCGTCTTCATCTGCGGGAAGAGGGATGGGGTAGCCTGGGCCTGATTTGATGACGTAGCCACTCTGTATTTTTTCCTTCTCCTGTACGCCGGGGGGTAAAAACAGTCCACTGCTGGTCTTGTCGTCCTGCTTGCGTGGCTTGATCAGCACTCTGTCACCCACCACAATGATCTTCTTCAACTTGTTATCTGGCGTAATTTCCATTAGCTATTGGTTCGATATTTACTTTCAACTACAAAATTGGATACGGCTTTGTTCGATTCCGTAAGGAATATGCAGTTTAGTCTTCGCCTGACCTTTCGATCAGTCGCTGGTCAATGGATTTGCTGGCCTTGGCACCTAGCTCTTTGATCCGCTCTGCTTTGCGCACCAGGTTATCTTTACCATCGGTCAACTTATTCATGGCCGCTTGATAGTTATTAGTGGTCATTCTAAGATTGTCACCCACTTTGATGAGATCATCTGAAAATGACTTGAACTTATCATACAAAGCACCACCTTGTCTGGCGATTTCCATGGCGTGGCGGTTCTGGTATTCGTTCTTCCAGATGTTCGCAATCGTCCTGAGAGTAGCAATCAGGGTAGAAGGGCTTACGATCACAATATTCTTCTCATAAGCGTCTCCGAAAAGGTCAGAATCATGTTGTACACCCAGGGCAAAGGCTGGTTCTATCGGTATAAACATCAATACGAAGTCCAGGCCTTGTATCTGGTGGATCTTCTGGTAGTCTTTATCACTAAGGGATTTTACGTGACTGCGTATAGCTTGTACGTGGCTTTTGAGGTGGTGCAGTTTTTCCGTTTCATCCTCACCACTGACAAAGCGCTCATAGGCGGTTAGGGTCACTTTAGAATCAATAATGATATTCTTATTGTCAGGCAATTTGAGAATCACATCGGGCTGTAACCGCTTGCCTTCTTCCGTGGTGTATGACTCTTGTACAAAGTACTCCCTGCTTTTCTGTAAGCCTGATTTTTCCAGAATGCTTTCCAGAATAAACTCCCCCCAATTACCTTGGGCCTTATTATCACCTTTCAAGGCCTTGGTCAGGTTTTCGGCTTCCTTGGTGATCTGCAAATTCAAGTCACGCAGTTGCTTGATCTGTTCCCTAAGGGCAGAATTGCGGTCAATACTGTCTTTATTGGTCTGCTCGACTTTCTTCTCGAATTCCCCGATCTTTTCACCCAGTGGTTTTAAAAGGTCGTGAATATTGGTCTTATTCTGCTCGGTGAATCGTTTGCTCTTTTCCTCAAAGATGTCGTTGGCCAGGTTCTTGAATTCTATGGCAAACTTCTCGTTGAGTTTCTCTACCTCTTTTTTCTCCTCCTCCAGCTTTTCCTGTAAGTTACGGTAGTCCGCTTCAACAGATGAAAGGTTGTTGTTCAACTCCAAAATCTTATTTCTCTCTTTGTCAAGTTCTCCTTTGGTTTCTTGCAGTTGCCCGGAGAGGGTATTGTTCTTTTCTTCCGATACTTTGAGATTGGTTTCTACTTCTTTCGATTTACCAGAGAGTTTTTGGTTGGCTGCAAACCAAGCCGCTATAGCCCCTAATACAACTCCTGATACTAGCCAGACGATCTCCATTGCCCCTTGTCTTTTTCTGTGGATTCTAGAACTTAATGCTACGTAATTAGCCAGTTGAGTGCTGACTTTCAACGGATTATAAGCCCAATTGATGTCATTGACTGGCGTCTTGCGTGAAATTATACGGCAAGTTATTAAATCACTTTCATTTTAGAATGGAAAATTTCATTACAGAAATCACACAGTCCACTACACTAATCCTGTGATTCATCACATCTCAATTTTATTGTAGCTATTCTACCCGTTACTTCGAATCATTGAATCTCCTTCAAGGTCATGAATCGTTTGGTTTGGTGGCAGTCATACGGATGCCACCACACTTTTCTTCCATCGACCATCAACTGAACATCTGAATTAATAAACCGGCCATGATCAAAAACTATTTCAAGGTTACATTGCGAAATCTGTTGAAGTATAAGATATACTCATCTATCAACATTTTAGGGCTTGGCATAGCGGTAGCTGCGGCCATTATCATTGCTCTTTTTGCCAATAATGAACTTACCTACGACCAATTTCACAAGAAGGTGGATAGGATATTCATGGTCTACAAAGAGCGTGTCACACCAAATGGTGTTCAACCCACCTACGATACCTGGGTGCCCTTATTAGACCAATTGATGTTAGACTATCCTGATATTGAGAGTGGTGCTCGACTGGTGCCGGGACAGGCTGTGGTAGAATACAGGGGAGAGCGATTTGATGAACCTGTTGTCTATGTGGATTCCAGCTTTTTCGATGTATTCACTTTTCCATTACAATCAGGAAGTAACAAGCACCCGTTTACTGATAAGTATTCAGTGGTGCTTACCCAGGAACTGGCGACAAAGTACTTCGGAGGCGTAGATCCGATTGGCAAGACTTTACAAATAGATTACGAACTGACTTACACCGTATCAGGCGTGCTGGAAGATATACCAGCCAACTCATCCATTGAACTTGGTATGGTGTTGCCTATAAAAAGTATTCCGCAGTTTTCGGAGTATGCGCAAAACTGGGGCGGCTCATTTCTTAATACTTACATATTGCTGAAAGACCAAGACAAGGCGGCAGCATTAACAGCTAAGTTTCCAGAATTGATTGAAAAGATATGGGATGAAGAAACTCGACAGCGGACGAATTTCAAATTGCTACCAGCCAAGGATTTCTACAATACACTGATCGGTGATACGCAAGACGCTTACATATTGATTTTTGTAGCTATTGGACTGATTGTCATCGCCTCTATCAATTTCATGAACCTATCCACAGCTCGGGCTTTGGAAAGGGCAAAAGAGGTTGGCATTAGAAAGACAATTGGAGCAGCGAGAAAACAGTTGATCGGACAGTTCATGAGCGAGGCTATTATCACCAGCCTTTGCGCACTACTGGTGGCACTACTTATAGCCGAAGCTGCTTTCCCTTTCATCAATAGCACTTTTAACCTTTCCTTATCGCTGGATTATCAAGAGCCGCTAACATTGTTCCTCTTGGTAGGATTTGCCATATGCTTAGGGCTGATTTCAGGCAGTTATCCGTCCTTCTTTCTTTCCGGGTTTGGCATATTAGACACGCTCAAAGGAGCTTTCAAGGGAAGTATGGGAAGCGCTGGATTGCGCAACGTACTGGTTGTTGCTCAATTCTCCATCTCAGTGATATTGATTATCGGAGCACTGGTGGTTTGGGATCAGGTGAATTACATGAAAAGGGCAGATATGGGTTTCGAGAAAGACAATTTGGTAGTAATACCAGTATCTGCCGGGGATTTCCGTCATCAGGATGAAGCAGATTTGAGACTTAAGACCTTCCGTGATGAGGTGTCAACTCATGCTAAAATAGTCTCAGTTAGTAGCTCAGCTCATATTCCTACCCAATGGACTGGATCCAATCTGTTTGCCAGACCAGAAGGTTTTGAAGGCAACCCTCTTAGAATGAGGTATACTTATCACGATGCTACCTTTTTCGATACTTATGGTGTCGCATTATTGGAAGGTGACGGGTTCCTGGATGATTCGCACGGCAGCCAAAGAGAGTCAGCCGTAATCAATGAAGCGGCGATGGCAGCATTTGGCTGGGAAGATGTAAACGACAAATACATGCTATTGGGTAGTGATGGTTCCTATAGAGTCAAGGTGGTAGGCTTGATCAAAGACTTTAACTTTGAAACCTTGCAAGCAGATGTAGCACCCATCGTACACTTCCATCGGGAAGCTTCTAATCGTGTGCATCGCTATATCACCGTAAAGACTTCCGGCGGAGCCAATGATGAGTTGTTCGCCTTTCTGGAAAGCAAATGGGATATTCTAGACCCAACAAGACCCTTTGATTATTTCTTCGTAGATCAAAATGTAGCCCAGCTTTACGAAGCAGAGGACAGGTTGCTCACCATGATCAGCATGTTCTCGATCGTGACCATTTTCGTAGCTGGTTTAGGGCTGTTCGGGTTGACCTCATTCACGGTAGAAAAACGCAAGAAGGAAATTGGCGTGCGCAAAGTATTAGGTGCTTCTGTGACCAGAGTAGTGGTACTGATTTCTAAAAGGTTTATAACCTTGGTAGTGATCGGTTTTGCCGTAGGTGTGCCCATCTCATGGTACTTCATGAATGAGTGGCTATCTGGCTTCGCTTTTCATGTGGATCAGAACCCTTTGATCTATTTCATCACTTTAATGGGGCTGATTGTACTAGCCTGGGTGGCCTTGGGATACAAGACCATACAGGCAGGCTTTACTAATCCAGTGGATGTTCTTAGAGATGAGTGATATCTTTCCAGAAAGTATTTAGAAGTAAGTAGAAATAGATAGAAACAAGTTGAAATAAACAGCTCACTGAAGCTCTGGCTCCGCTGGCGGGGGTAGGTGGTGGATATAAAGAGACATAAGACGTAAGTAGAAAGACATAAGACCAGATTCTTACGTCTTTGTCGAATTGTCTACTGGCTTATTCCTTTGAAAGTACATCAAGGTAGGTTAGTTAGAAATAAATAGAAGTAAGTAGAAATAAACTCAAGTAAGAGCATCTGGCGTCATTCCCTTGCGACCTTGCGTAGCTTGCGAGACTTGGGAATCTCTTGTCGAGATATAAGAAGTAAGACAAAAGATTTTAGACTGAGAGATTCCCCGAATTCTCTCGTACCTCGAGAATCGTGGAATGACGACAGAAGTTGAGACTTGACTTAAATGGTATGGACTCCTAAAGGGACGGTTTTAAAAGCCAGTCATTTCGAGGTTAGGAGAAATCTATCTCGATCCAAAGTATTAATCGATAAGGAGATAGATTTCTCGTCCCGACAAGTCGGGATGACCGATCAGAACAGCTTTTGAGACCGCTACTTTTCTATTAGTGCCGAAGACTGGCCATATCCACAAATGATTATAGATGATATCATCAATTGATGGTATAAAAAAGGCTACTGTTTGTTGTCAACTGCTTATTCGTCGTTCTGGGATTGCTTCTTCATTCGTACCTCACTTATCGCAATGGCATGCTGTCTACTCAATACCCATTACTAAAGACTAGCAACTATCAAAAAAGACTAGCAACTATCAAAAACTCCTCTGGAAGATTTCCTGGAAATCGAATAAGGCGAAGTCTAGTCCCAGCGTAATTTCATGTGTGGTGAAGTTGGTGCCTACGGATGATCCGGTAGGTAACTCGAAGACATAACCGAAGCGATAGGCTTCATCTAACTGAAATTGCATCAGCAGACCATAAGAGTCGAAATTTCGGGTCAATAGGCCTATCGTGTATTTTCTGTTCACGATGAAATTGACATTGTAATCAACTGATGCAGGTGCACCATCCACCGCCCTTAGTAGGATAGAAGGCTTAAATTTCACATTCAAGTTGAGGTCCATGTAATAGGCCATCATTACATAAAAATGGCGCTGTCTGAGTACTGCATTAATGTCTGCTAATTCTATCTCGTTTTTAACCAGTCTTGGTATGGATAGACCGAAAAAGAGTTTTTCACTTGAGACAATTAACCCGGTACCAAAATTACCCTGAGTGGTACTTTCATTCATTAAGAATAACTCATCTGTTGGGTCACTAGGATTAAGATCGGTGAGGTCGTTTCTGAAGTTGATAATGCCTGTTTGTAGACCAAAGGAAATATTATAGTCGCCAATGCCAATCTTGTAGGAGTAGGTGAGGCTGACTTCTGTGTTTCTACTTATACCAATCTGGTCATGTACAATGATG
The DNA here is from genome assembly GCA_039819065.1 of Bacteroidota bacterium. Taxonomy (GTDB): domain Bacteria; phylum Bacteroidota; class Bacteroidia; order Cytophagales; family Cyclobacteriaceae; genus JBCBSS01. The sequence goes on along the minus strand of JBCBSS010000091.1, from coordinate 15,175 downwards.
AGCCCTGCTCCCGCACGATTGTCAAAGAATGACGAGTGTGCCGATACCAGGGCTGTTTGAGGGCTGCCATTATCGAAGCCTCCCCATTGAGATCGGTATTGTGCCGTTACATTGAACAGCTTATTGAAACCAGTATAAGCAGGGTTGATTACGATCGGATTATTGAGATATTGCGCATATAGAGGGTCTTGTTGTCCGTACGTTGATTGTGACAGTATTGGAAGCAGGCACACCGCAATCAAAATACCTTTTATGAGTAGAGATTTGATTTTCATAAGATCATCTTTTTAGAACAAAAAAGCCCTCACTTTCGCCGAAACGGCTTGATTCTATCTGGTAGAAATAAGTGCCTGCCGGCAATTCATTGTTACTGCCAATATTAGAAATACCCTCGAAGCGGCGCGTAGGATCATTGCTGTCATAGCCGTCGATCTCATACACTAAATCGCCCCATCGATTGTATATCCTCACCATGTTCTCACTGGATAAGTTTCGTATTTCAAAAAAGTCATTCCGATCATCTCCATTGGGAGAGACCGCATTGAATATCTGTAAGCCATTAACTTCATCTACATTGATATCCACTTCGGCCGGGGAAGCCCCTACAATTATAGGGTCAGTAGCGTCATTGTCTATGGCATAGAATGAGATGGTCCGTACACCTCCAATTGGAGAAGCATTACTGTTCATGTATGCAACGGAGCGAAGTGCACTTTGGTAATTCTGTACGGAAGCAAAACCTGAAAGGACGAGTACGCCATCAGAACTATTGAACTGACCCGTAATACCATTCTGGGCACTAAACAACAACTCGTCTTCGCCTCCAAAGTAATTCTCTGAAATTCCAATCACTGCCCCGATCATATTGAGGTTGTCATCATTGATTGAGATATCCGGAGCGACGATCAACGGCCCATCAGATTGATCAAAATTGATCTCTGCGATTTGGGTGCTTAGCGTTGGTGGTGCGTTTTGATTCTCGTAGAAGGAAATTTTACCTAGACCATCCCCTACGAACACATCGAGGTCACCGTCCTCATCTATGTCCACGAATGTCGGATCAGCATTTCTTGATACCTGAACAACGGACAGGGCATTCTCAGAACCGGTCAACTCACTGAATGTCCCATTGTCGTTAGTAAAGAAAGACACGGTGCCCCTTAATGGGTCTGGTGTACTGACAAACTCTTCTTCCCCTAATCCCACTGCTACATCAAAGTCACCGTCATGATCGAGGTCTACAGCATCGGGTCTGGCAAAGCTATTATAACCAAGAGAACCCACGGAAAATTGATCAAATGGATTATCTACACTGACAAGCTCGGTAAAGTTGATATCATCACCTATAGTGCCGTTTGCAGCATCTGAATTTTCGAAGAACTTAAATGTTCCTTGATTGCCAGCCCCGACCAGTGCATCCAGGTCACCGTCATTGTCAAAGTCAGCGAAAGTCGGAGCGAACTGTGAATAATTTACCTCTAGCGGCAAGATGGGATTGAATTCAATAAAATTGGGGAAGCCAGCGCTGCCATCATTGGAATACAATTGTACGCCATAGGTGAAACCATTGAAACCAACGAACATATCCTGGTCACCGTCATTATCGATATCGGCAAAATCCGGACTTCTTCTCTGTTCTCCCCCCGCCAGGCCATCAAATGGACTTGCTCTACCTGTTACCTCACTAAAGGTTCCATTTACATTCTCAAAAAGCAGGATGGGTTGTACACCATAGCCATATTTGGAACCGATGACCGCATCCATATCACCATCCCTGTCTATATCGACAAAGGTGGGAGAGGCGTCATATTCAACGTCAAAACCTGCCAGTGGGTTGTCTATGCCGGTGGGCTGTATGAAGCTTCCTGCATTAGCTGTTCCGACATTCTCAAAGAAACGGATTCTAAATCTGGCACCGACGAAAACATCCAAATCCCCATCACCATCGATATCGGCAAACGCCGGAGATGAGTCGTAGAATACATCAATATCACTTACAGGACTGCCCGGGCCGGTCACTTCTGAGAAGTTAGGTGCCGTAGCTGTTCCTGTATTTTCGAAGAAAGCGATCATACCATCAGTACTACCTATAAAAGCATCCTGATCCCCGTCGCCGTCAATATCAGCGAAAGAAGGTGCCACTTGGAAGAACCCACCTTGATTAACTTGAGCCAATGGATTAGCTCCCAGATCGACGCGTGTAAAAGAGGGGTTATTGCCTATTGTGCCATCATCCGAATCTGAATTGACGTGGAAGATCAGCGCCTCAGTACTGTTATAAGAAACACCATATTCGTTACCCACGAAAAGATCGAGGTCACCATCACCATCTATATCTACGAATACCGGATTACCATAGTACTTGTCAACCTCTACACCATCCAGCAAGTTTGGCGAGTTGACAATGGTAAAAGTCGGGTCATCCCCAATGGTGCCATTATCCGAGTCGGAATTCTCAAAGTACACAATTGACATGTCACTTCTACGCCCTACGAAGGCATCCAGGTCACCATCGTTATCTAAATCTGCGAAAGTAGGCGTGCTGTAGCCTCCGCTTACGGTTGGGATCAGCGGGTTTTCAGGGTCTTTTTGTTCAAAAACGGGATTAGTAGCGGTGCCAATGTTCTCGAACATCAAAATCCGACCGTCATAATCCCCTATGAATAGGTCGAGGTCACCATCATTATCGATATCGGCTAATGCAGGATCTAAGTGATTGTATTGCCTTATGCCAGGAAAGAAAGGATTATCTGATGGGTTCTCTACGAAAGGGCCAAGTCCCACCTGGGCTTTCACTGGTGCTGCGTGGAGAGCAAATATCAATGTGCCTGCTGCAGCGGCTATTTTTATCTGATGTTGTAAGTTCGCTAGTCTTCTTTTTAGCTTTTCCAGCCTGGATAGGATGAGATTTCGCTTCTTGTCGGAATATCTGTAAAACGTACCTGTCGCCAGACTTTTATCAAGCCTTCTTTTGAATTTTCTATATTTAGCCAGCGTACTGTTGTATAAGTGCGGTAAGGCAGTTTTCATGGTCGTTCAAAAAAGTGCTAGTCTTATGGTAATTTGCCCTAAATAAAACGTCGCTACTCAGCTGTAGAAAGAGCTGTCAACGGAATCAAAACAGTAGCTGAGGTAACGAAAGCCAAAAAAGGACTAATGAATATAATATTTTTTATCGGGCGCTACAAGCGTTTTAATATGAAACGAAAGATTTACTTCTATGCGTAAAAGCATTAGCTCATTCAGCTTTGAAGACGTCTGGCACAATAAGTCACCGGCGTTAAAAAGGGAGATTATCGCTTTTTGGGAGGTCGAAGGCGTACTTACAGATGAAGAGCGGATGCGAAGGGTTGACGAAGTGGTTTTCGTGGCACGTTATGAGGGTAAGGTGGTTGGTCTTTCTACCGTTTTCAGGTACTATCTCGAGCAGTTGGAAAATCACCTTTATGTTTATCGATGCCTGATTAGTGAGGATTATAGAGGGCCCGCCGTGGATACTCAGCTTATTCTACACACTAGAAATATGCTTGAGCTCTACGAAAAAACGGCTCAAGCACCGAAGTGCATAGGGCTATTGATGGTGATCCAGAATGAGTATATTAAAAAGGAGTGGAGGTGGGCAGTTTGGGCAGGAACAGATATGATGTACATCGGCGAAACGTCGAAAGGAGATCACCTAAGGGTATATTATTTTGATGGTGCCAGAATTTGAAACTATAATTTCTTCAGGTTGGGATGTTGCTCGGCAAGAAATTGCGAGAGTAGGCTAATGGTAGGGTATTCCCAGAAATAAATAGGGCTGAGGGTAATGTCGAGCCAGTCTTCTAATTTGTCCAATAGCCTGATGGCGTGGATAGAGTCTATGCCAAAGTTGATGAACTCAAGATCAGGATCCAATTCTGACTTGTTGATCCCGGTATCTTCAGCGACCTGATCTATAATAAATTGTTGAATTTCGTCTTTGGAAAACGACATGCCTATAGAATATGAATGAAAGTAAGCAACAAAATATGACATTTGAAAACCTCTGGGAGGCTGATTCAGCCACTTATGCAGAGGAGGTCAAATCTTTCTGGGAGCGGCATAATCTGCTCGATACGAGTATCAACCCTGATGAACGAGCCAAACAAGTAGTTTTCAAAGTTACCAGTGAGCAAGACGGAATTGCAGGGCTTTCTACTGCTTTCAAAGTAAGAATACCCCAAATCAAGCATTACTTCTTTGCCGTCCGCTGTGTTTTGTCTCCTGATGCACGTATCCCTGGCCTGCTTTCTAAATTATTGGTAGAAACGAGAGACTTCCTCGAAAGCTTATACCTCAAGGGGGTAGAAAAAGAGTGCATAGGCATCACTACCCTAGTAGAAAATGAAGACCTCAAAAAGCACAGAAGAGAAGCAGTTTGGCCTGCTTCAGAGATGGCTTTTGTAGGAAAGAGCCCCAAAGGGCACCATATAAGGGTGTATTATTTTAAAGGAGCGAAGATTTGATGATGAGATGATGATTTGATCATTTGATGGTATGATGAGACGATGATTTGATGCGGTGATGTGCTGATTATTTGATGTGCTGATGAGGTGATGGTTTGATTAGATGATGGTAGAGTGGGGTGGTTTGTTGGTGAGATAATGGTAATCCAACTACGCTACTTGTTTCTAATTACTTCTACCTATTTCTATTTATTTCCAACTTCTAACCGGATTGCTTCGCTCCATACCTACCGGCAGGCAGACTCTCCTGGCGCGAAAGTTACTTTCGTGCCCCTATCTTGGTCGCATATCTAGTTTAAGTTGTGCCCAACCTCCAATAAGATTCTTTCAGAAGGACAAGGTATACGGTACGGGGCCAATTTGTAATTTGACATTAGTAATTCAAGACTGGATCACTTCGTTCCTTGTGATGACAGCATCTTTTGTCTTATGTCTTACCTCTTATGTCTAATATCTAAATCACTCCGTCCAACTCATGGGGTAGTTGCCGTCGACGTATTCCAGTGCGGTTTCAGTGAGGTACAACGGTTTGAAAGTATCTACCATCACGGCGATTTCTTCCGTCGCTTTGGCGCCGATACTTTTCTCGACTGTTCCGGGATGTGGGCCGTGTGGCAGGCCGCCAGGGTGTAAGGTGAACGAACCACGATCAATGCCTTTGCGGCTCATGAAGTTGCCTTCAGCGTAGTAGAGTACTTCATCCGAGTCGATATTCGAGTGGTTATACGGTGCAGGTATGGCCTCAGGGTGGTAATCGAACAACCTCGGTACAAATGAACAGATCACGAAGTTGTAGGCCTGAAATGTCTGATGTACTGGCGGAGGTTGGTGGATTCTACCCGTGATGGGCTCAAAGTCATGGATTGAAAGGGCATAAGGCCAAAGGAAACCATCCCAGCCTACGAGATCAAGAGGACTGTAATCATACAGGTAGTGATGCAGAAATCCACCCTTTTTGATCTTCATTAAAAACTCGCCCTTACTAGTATCAGTAACCAAATCCATGGGTGGGCGAATGTCGCGCTCACAGTATGGTGAGTGTTCCAATAGCTGCCCTAATTCATTGCGATAGCGCTTTACCGTTTCAATAGGAGAATGCGATTCCACGACCAGCAATCGAACCGGGCCTTCGTCCCATTCTAGTTTATAAATCGTAGTTCTAGGAATGACTACATAATCACCTTGAACGATTCTCAGCTTACCGAATTGTGTAATGAGCCAGCCGTTGCCATCATGAACAAAAAGTACTTCATCACCTTCGGCATTCTTGTAGAAGTAGTCCATACTTCGACTCTCCGGGCTGCAAATGGCCAATGAAACGTCGTTATTAGCCAATAGTACTTTTCTAGCTTCAAGAAAGTCATGGCCTGTGGTAGTGACACCAGAAGTATTCAAGTGTGTTTGCTTCAAGCCATAATCGTGGGCAATTTTGAACCCATAAGGTTCAGGGTCGCGTACCTGAAGTACGCGTGTAGGGGCATTGATGTGATACAGGTTGGAATAAATACCTGAAAAGCCTTTTGAGCTGACTAATTCCTCTTTATACAGACTGCCATCAGGTTGTCTGAATTGAATGTGTCGCTTTGCAGGTATTTCTCCAAGCCTGTGATAATATGCCATTTAGAATTTTGTTCTATCCAGTTCTTCTGCTTTATCGAACAACTTGATCGCTTGCTGCAGAATCTCGTTGGTCTCATTAAATATCGGATAAAAACCTTCATTATTCCAGATTTTTCTGGCGATTTGTGCTTTCACATGCAGTTTGAAAAGTGGCTTGTACTCTTCCAACTCCTCCAGGTTAGCTTTTACATTATCGGTTTCACCTGTTTTCACCAAATCCTTGAGCATTTTATCGGTCACCTCGAAGTCTCTATAGAAATCCTCATAGCTCATTGATTCTAGCTTCTTTTTATTCTGTTCGGCATACTGGAATGTATACTCTTGCACAGCATTATTGTAGAAAAGCTGATTGAGGTAAGATGAAGTTTTGGTCGTATCCAATGGCACGAAGTAATCAGGCATAATACCTCCACCACCATAGACAGTCCGACCGCTGTAAGTGGTGAATTTAAGTGAGTCGTTGAATTTGATGCTATCGGCGTGGAAGAACTCCCCATTGTTGTAACGCTCTACTATATCTCCACCGTAGTTTGAGTTGTCTTCGTAAGGCTTTTGTATCGACCTTCCGCTCGGTGTGTAATAGCGTGATATAGTCAGCCTTAGTTCCGAACCGTCACTTAACTCAAATGGCGCTTGCACCAATCCTTTTCCGAATGACCTTCTTCCTACAATAAGTGCTCTGTCATTATCTTGAAGGGCGCCAGAAACGATTTCTGAAGCAGAGGCGCTTCCTTCATTGACTAAGACAATCACATCCCCTTTTTCAAAATCTCCTTTGCGCATGGCGTTGGCTTCAGTGTCATAGCGCGTTTCTTTTCCTTTGGTATAGACTATTTTTCTCTTGTCTTTGAGGAGTTCATCAGTTACGCGAATGGCATGATTCATATACCCACCCGGATTACTTTGTAAATCTAAAATGAGCTTTTTCATGCCTTTGGATCTTAGGTCTTGAAGGTGCGCTTTGAACTCTTCGTAAGTTGTTGCTGAGAACCGGCTTACTTTGATGTACCCGACCTCATCGTCTACCATATAGGAAACATCTATAGAGAATTGTGGTATTTTGTCACGGATGATGTTAAATACAATGGGTTGTTGAGCTGCTTTTCTCAATACAGTCACTTCTACTTCAGTTCCCTTAGGCCCCTTCAAGTGCTTTTGGACATCCCTGGTAGTGAAACCTAACCCGGCAACATTCTCACCATCTACTTTGATAATCTTATCACCAGACCTTAGGCCTACTTTCTCTGATGGTCCTCCGCTCAAAGGCGCTACCACGACAATAGTATCTTTGAAAATATTGAATTCTATCCCGATACCATCGAAATTACCCCTTAAGTCCTCATTGACACGTTCCCTGTCCTTAGCGCTGATATAGGCAGAATGCGGATCCAGGTTGTTGAGCATATGATTAATGGCGCCTTCCACCAAATCATCTGTATTCACCTCATCTACATAGTTTCTGTCCACCAGTGTAAGCACTTCTTCGAACTTTCTAAGGCTTTTGGACAAGTCTTGGCCTGGAATTTTAGAGTCAGACATAGTAGCTCCGATAAGCATACCGGACGCAATGCCGATGGCAAGGATCAATGGCAACCTGATTTGGTTACGGGTATTTCTATTCACACTCACGTTATCTTATGTTTTGATTAGTTTTTTCTGTATAAGCAGTACTCCCTAAAATAAGGACTTTTATTAATAACGTAATGAAGAAATCAATTGTTAGACCAGATTAATGATGAGAGAAATTTGAAAAAGGCTATTCTTTCATAAAAACCCATGAGTTGAACTTCGATAGTATACAATAAGACTAAACTTGACCCAAGCATTAGCGTCCATATCTTGCTACTAAGTTTTTAAATTCAGCGAAGTTACCTTCCATTCATTTCGAAACGTTTATTATATTTGATACACGGAATAATGGATGGATTAAATAAAAGAAAAATCAATGAACTAGTAGACGAAAATTACGTCTATGCATCCGTCCTATATTACTTCGGAATAGAATTCTACGATTATTCTGAACATACACTTGAGCAGGTGTGCAAGGAGAAAGGCCTTAATGTTCAAGCTGTTACGGATCAACTAGAGTCGATAAGCCGCAATGATGATCAAGTAGATTTGACGTTGATTTCTTGTCCGGTTGACTTGATCATTGAGTATTTAAAGCATGCTCATTACCTTTTCATTAAACAGAAGCTTCCATACATTGCCAAACTGATCGAGGAATTTGAGACTGATCACGAGGATTTCAAGCACATCGCAAGGGACTTGAAATTTGTATTCCCTTTGTTTGTCGAGGATTTCATTCATCATATCTATCAGGAAGAAGATACACTCTTTTCATATATCTTATCACTCAATCGTTTTGTGGAACGGTCTCGCAACCATAGCGAGGTGTTCTTTCAAATGGAAGAGCATTCTATCCAGCGCTTTTCTATGGAGCATGATGCCCATGATGACGAAATGCGCGGAATTGCCAAAATCACCAATAATTACGATTACAATCGTCACACTCCACTCCACGTGCGCGTCATTTATGAGGAACTGAAGTCTTTTGAGAAAAACCTGGTTGCCCATGCCAAAGTGGAAAACGAAATACTTTTTCCAAAAGCACTTCTACTTGAAAAACAGGTCAAGGAGAAATTCAGCAAAATCGTTAGCCTCAACTAGTCAGTGGGTAGAATTCTCGCGGTAGATTATGGTACTAAAAGAGTAGGTCTGGCAGTCACCGACCCGCTAAAGATTATTGCCTCTCCGTTAGACACAGTGCACGCCAAGGACGTTATCAGCTTTTTGCAAGATTACTGTAGTAATGAAGCAGTAGAAGCTTTTGTGATAGGCATGCCCAAAAACCTGAACAACGAGGATACTGACGCCACCAGTCATGTTAGGGGATTTATCAAGCGATTAGAAAAGGCCTTTCCCGCCGTCAGCATTACAACAGTGGATGAGCGATTTACTAGCAAGATTGCTTTTGATGCCATGATTGCCGGGGGACTTAAGAAAAAGGACAGGGCAGACAAGGGCACGGTGGATAAGGTCAGTGCTACCGTAATTTTACAATCGTACCTCGAACAGAACCCATCTTGATGAAATTAGCGTTAACTTTGTAGAAAACTTGAATATTACTTAAAATGATTTACCCAATAGTCGTTTATGGCGATCCGGTGCTCAAGCAAAGAGCAGTGGACATAGAGGAAGGTGAAGTTGACGTCAAGGCGTTGAGCCAGGATATGTTTGAAACCATGGAAGCTGCCAGCGGTATAGGCTTGGCTGCCCCTCAAATAGGCAAAGGTATTCGTATTTTTGTCGTAGATGGAAGACCACTGGAAGAAGAGGGCATGGAGGATTTTGTGAAGGTATTTGTCAATCCTGAAGTGATAGAAGAAACTGGGGATGAATGGGGTTTTGAAGAAGGTTGTTTAAGCATTCCGACCATCCGTGAGGAAGTTTTCAGGCCTGAGACAGTTAGAATCAGGTACTTTGATGAGAATTGGGAAGAACACGAAGAAGAATTCGATGGTATGAAAGCCAGAATCATCCAACATGAATATGACCACTTGGAAGGCATTCTTTTTACCGATCATATCAAGCCATTAAAAAGGAGACTGCTCAAATCCAAATTACAGAATATAAGCAAAGGGAAAGTAAAGGCAGATTATCGCCTTGCGATTCCAGTCAAAAAATAAGACTTTGGGGGCTTCTAGCTAAATCAAGATCAATTTGTCTTTACTCAGAACACCCCCTTCCAAACTACCTGATGTAGGCACCACTATATTTACAGTGATGTCTAAAATGGCTGCTGAAAACGATGCCATTAACCTTTCACAGGGCTTTCCGGATTTCAAAGTTGCTGACCAACTGATAACATCAGTGAACCGTTATATGGCCAAAGGCATGAATCAATATGCCCCAATGGCCGGTGTTCCAGCTTTGAGGGAACGCATTGCGGAGATGTCAGCGCGTGACTATGGTTTCACTGCTGATCCTGAAAAGCATATTACGATAACGGCAGGTGCCACAGAAGCACTATATGCTGTAATGGCGGCCATCGTGAGAGAAGGTGATGAAGTAATCGTCTTCGACCCTGCCTACGATTCTTATGACCCTGCTATCCGATTAAACGGAGGTGTACCAGTGCATCTAAAGCTCAAACAACCCGACTTTTCTATAGATTGGGAAGAAGTAAAGAGCAGGTTGAACGGTAAGGTCAGTGCTATAATTATTAATACACCTCACAACCCTTCTGGAGCCATTTTGCGCCATCAAGACCTGGTCACGTTGGAAGAGATAGCGACCGAGCATGATTTGATTGTGATCAGTGATGAGGTATATCAGCACATCATTTTTGATGAGGAAAGGCATGAGAGTGTTTTAAGATATCCTGGCCTAAGGGAACGCAGTGTAGCAGCTTTTTCATTTGGGAAAACCTTTCATGCTACAGGGTGGAAGGTAGGTTATACTATTGCTCCAGAATGGCTCACCACTGAGATTAGAAAAATCCACCAATACCTCACTTTCAGTGTCAATACGCCTGTACAATATGCCTTGGCCGATTATTTATCAGAACCTGACCATTATTTAGCTTTGCCCAACTTCTTCCAAAAGAAACGAGATCATTTCCTGGCCTTGGTCAAGGATTCAAGGTTCAAAACAATAGACTGTACAGGTACCTATTTTCAGTTATTGTCTTATGATGGTATATCGGAGTTAGATGACCGGGCTATGGCAGAGGAGTTGACCAAGAAACACGGCTTGGCTTCCATACCCATTTCAGTTTTCTACAAAGACGCCCAGGATGATAAATTACTAAGGTTCTGTTTTGCCAAAAGCGACGAAACTTTAGAAAAAGCAGCAGAAATACTATGCAAGATCTAAGCCTCACACTCATTCAGAGCGATTTACACTGGCAGAATGTGGACGCAAACCTTGCCATGTTCGAAGAAAAGATTTGGCAAATAGATCAACCGACCGACCTAATCGTACTACCTGAGATGTTCAATACCGGTTTTACCATGGACACTAAGGCTGTGAGCGAGCCTATGAATAGCAAAACCTTCCGTTGGATGAAACAACAGGCCTCCCAATCCAAGGCGGTCGTAATGGGAAGTTTCATCGTTTATGATGCTGGGAGCTACTATAACCGGCTCATTTGGATGCGTCCTGATGGGGAATATGCTTACTATGATAAGCGACATCTTTTTAGAATGGCCGATGAGCACAATTACTTTGCTTCCGGTGAAAGCGTATTGGTGCAAGAATGGAAAGGATGGCGTATTTGTCCGCAGGTGTGTTATGATTTGAGATTCCCTGTATGGGCTAGAAACCGTTTTCTAGAAGATCAAAAACGCATGAACTACGATCTCATCGTTTACATCGCCAATTGGCCGGCCGCTCGTTCTACAGCCTGGGATATATTACTAAGAGCAAGAGGGGTGGAAAACTTAGCCTACTCAGTCGGTGTAAACAGAGTGGGAGAAGATGGTAATGGCATTGCTTATAACGGTCATTCAGCCGCTATTGACCCTAAAGGAAACGAGCTTTGCTTTGAAGCCGATGATGAGATGATCACTACTGTTGCCCTAAGCGCCGATGAGTTGCTAAGATACAGAGAGAAGTTTCCAGCCTATCTAGATGCCGATCAGTTCGAAGTAAAATAAAGGTAAAGCCAAGTTTACTTACTCCAGAAAGGTTTTGAAGCCTTGCCACGGCCTTTAGGCCGTGGATCAAAGAAGCGAAAAGGTTCGGGCCTTAACCGATAACCTGATTCGCAAATCCTGCCCTTTAGGACATAAAAAAATCTTCGATACTCTTTTCCTGCTCTTCCGGAGACAGATTCTTGAAGAAGTTATCTTCTCCTAAAGTCTTGCCCATAGTCTCCAGTGTGGTGTGTCTTCCAAGGAGTACTAGTCGGATAGGAACGTTTTTTCTACATAACAGATCCATTACTTTGGCCACACCACCCAGGGCAGTCGTCCTGGTTCTGATATCAATCATTACGTAGATTTTAGTGGCATTTTGTATGAATTGCGTGGCGTAGCCTAACGAGATCGCATCAGAATGATTATCGATATCAAACTGGGTGATATCTTCGGGCAGTTTTCTTACGAAGTCGGTAATGGGTTTTTTGAATTTAACCTCCTCTAAGGCAGCAATTTCTATATGTAAAAAAGCATTGAGGTTAGTTACTAACGATGAATTTTGCACTGGCTAAAATGTTGTCCTCCGAAATAGCCCTAACAATATAAAGACCACTAGATAGATTACGGCTATTGATCTCAATAGGTTGGTCTTTTGACAATAAAATTGGTTCAATTATCCTTTGACCTAATGCACTAATAACTTCTACCAGAACCGTTTGGTTTGTTTCTACAGTGATTATGCCATTATTCAGTGCAGGGCTGATTGGGTTAGGAAATAAGGATAATCTAACCTCAACACCTATGTCATCCCTGATTTGTTCATCCGTATTCTTCAATACTCTTAGACCGCCTTGTGAAGAACCGGCGACAATAGCTGGCTTGTTGGTACCAAAGATATTCGCTGGTACTGGCCATATTTTCCCACCCAGGTTCACCGCAGTAGGGGTTTCGGTTAATGGGTTAACAACTATGTCAGAAACACCTTCTCCAAGGTTTTCAGTATCGGCGAGGAAATCACTGTAGATAGTGACTCTACCGGTGAAATCAGCAGTCACAAGATCCTGCTGGCCGTCATTATCCATATCATCCGTGTAGACGGCAAAGTTTCTTCGTAATGGGCTAGATCCTAAGCCTAAGAATGACTCTTCTTCTAACCTGAAAAGCAGGTTTTCGCCAGTACTTTCATTGCGGTAGTGATTGAGGCTACCGTCTGTTCTGGTAATTAGAAGATCAATTTGCCCATCACTGTCTATATGGGTGAAATGATGATTTTCTGTAAGTGTCATCGGTATGTTTAGGCTGTTAAGGCCTTGGCCGTTGAAATCGAATACCCCATTGCCTTGATTGATAGCGAAGAATATCCTGGTTATAAAGGGCGCAGTTTGATTGGCTACAAAAGTAAGATCAAGCCGGCCATCGTTGTTCAAATCAACAAATTGAGGTTTGATATTCAACAGGCGAAATATGGAAAGGAAGAGGTAGTCTTCATCTATCAAGGTGAATTCAGGATCTGTGGCCGTTCCCGTGTTCTCAAAAAGCCAGATAGAAGAGAATATGCCATTAATGGTAAACTGCGACAGGTTGCCAACAAACATGTCTAGGTCACCATCATTATCGTAATCGGCAAATGCCGGTACAGCATTTTCTCCGACTTCGATCATTTGGTTTTGTAGAAAATTATTGCCGTTAAAACTGAAGACTGGGTTTTCATTGGTGCCGACATTTTTGTAGAAAAAATTTGAGAACCTAAAGTTGACCTGGAAGTTCAGACTGCTGGAGACGTTAGGTGTGACCACAATGTCTTTGACGTCATCAAAGTCAACATCCTCGTAGTAGGCTGCTGGAAATATGGAAACATTAATGGGGTTAGTGGCATTGGGAAATGCGGTAGAAAAGTTTTGAAAGGAAGCGTCAACTGCTGTGCCTTCATTCTCCATGAAATAAAATTGGGTGCAATCCTCTTCGCTTACTACCAGATCATGATCACCGTCATTATCTTGATCTAAAGTGAGAATACTCTTTCCACCCACATGCTCTGTTTTTTTAACACGACCACCAGCGTCAGAGCAGGAAATATCATTGAATGAAAACACACCGCAATTACAGTCTTCCATGCCACCCCAGCGTTGTGTGACTCTTACAAAAGCTAGCGTATCACAGGTGCCGAAATCCTCAATACTGCGATTTTGGTGGAACTCAATGGTAGAAGCACCCGCAAACCTATATACCAGGATATCCAGGTCACCGTCGTTGTCCAAGTCTTCTATGCCAGGAATGTCGGAGCCCTGAAGTTGTAAATTGATATTGCCAGAAAAGCCTACCGTTAGAATGGGATTAGCAGCTTCCTCCCATTCAAGATTGCCATCTGTAGTAACATTTTCTAATAGCCTGATACCCAAAGGAGCATCGGTGAATAAGTCTTTTCTGCCATCGCAATTGTAATCGCGAAGTAACATCCAGTTTCTTAAATTATCCGGGAAAAAGGCTTCATACTCCGGACTGTATTCATAGGCATTTCCTGTGTTTAAGAATGTACTTACTTTACTACTAGTTCTATCAAACAAGACCAAGTCATCTATGCCATCGTTGTTGAGATCCATAGTGCTGTATTGGGTCGAATTGAGGCCTCCCGCCCATGGAGAGGGTAGTAATTGACCATCCACCCGGACCGGAATAGATTGATCTATGTCGTAAGTAAATTGAGATAAAGCAGTTAGAGGAGCCAATAGGCATATCAACAGTAGAAGTTTAGGCATACCTGGTCTTTTCAATTGAATGTGGTTATACTTTACAAACGTTCAGAACATCATTCTGTTGTTAAATATTTGACACAGATATCACCTCAGTGGTTGGATTGTTGAATGATATCTGTGGCATTAAAAATAGGCTAGGGAAGGTACTTCGCGGGAATTGGGTTTTCTTCTGTTTCTGCTGTCCAGTAAATATTTAGAATCCACCAGCGTTCACCATCATGCATGAGTTGGATGCTGTTAATGCCACGAGAAAACGGCTCTGCGTCAGATTCTGAACGTTTTGATTGGTAAGTGCTGAAGATATGGACTACGCTACCAAATTGCTCAGTTACGCGGTGTAATTCACTCTCAAAAAAGCCATTCTCAATGAAATATGGGTTGGCTCCTTTAATGTATTCCTCAACGGTATGTATGCGATAACCGACTTTGCCTTCCTGGTTCTTGGCAGAAGGAATGAGCTTTGCTTCCGGAATCATTAGTGCCCTGAAGCGATCCCAATCGCGTTCTACACCCTTTTCTCCGGAAATCACTCCGTACAAGGCGGCTATGATCGCATCAATGGATTCTGTGTCTTTAGCATATTTATTTTCTTCCTGTGCCAGGGAAGGACTGACAATTATAGCACAAAAGAGGAAGCTTAAAAGTATAGTTTTCATCATAGCAGTAGGGTTTA
>JBCBSS010000090.1:0-32462 GCA_039819065.1 Bacteroidota bacterium | reverse complement strand
CCTTTTTGACGAAGGAGAAAATCCGGGGAATCTCCGATTGTTTATAAGATTCCCCGGATTTTCTCCTTCGTCAAAAAGGACAATGACGAAGAAAGCCTCATGAACCTTTCTACCCCCCCCTTACTTCAAAACCAACATGCCTTTCTACCCTAACCAACTGTCAACCCCACGATCTTACGGGCAATAAAGCTTTAGTTTTTTACCCTACAATATGTCTGGATTGGACAGTATGTGTCAAATACTTGTGTCAATCTGATACGTTTTTTTGTGTCAATCTGATACGCTTTCAAAGGCTATTTTTTAAATTTTATTTTATAAATAACTGAAAATCAATTACTTATTCTATTGGTATAGTTGTTGACTAACCTTTTCTGTCTCATTTTTTGAATTTCAATCAGACGCTTATGCTCCGTAACTACTTAAAGATCATTTTCAGAAGCCTCGTTGCTAACTACGTTCATGGTGGTATCAACATCATTGGATTGGCGGTGGGAATGGCTGCTTGCCTCTTTATTTTTCAATATGTGAATTTTGAGCGGAGCTATGACGGCTTTCATCCTAACCTCAAGCAACTTTACAGAGTTACCGGTTATGATAATGCTTCACAAAGTGGTAGTGCCAATACCTTTCTTTCCGTAGCACCTATTCTTGCAGCGGAAGTACCTGAAGTAGACAAAACACTGCGCATATTTGAATCCGGCGGGCTGATAACAGTGAACACAGACGAAGGCGAATTAGCGCTGAAAGAGGAAAATACCATCTATGCCGATCCCACTTTGCTCAACATGTTTGGCTTTAAGCTCCTGTCGGGTAGTAGAAAGGCATCCCTATCCAAAAGCAATTCTGTATTGCTTACCTCATCATCTGCGAAGAAATACTTCGGTGACAAAGACCCGATCGGTCAGACCCTATCGCGTTACGATATGTTCGGTGAGCAACTGTTTGAGATTACGGCGGTGATCGAAGATATACCAGGCAATTCTCACCTTGGTTTTGATATGGCTTTCAGTTGGGATAACATCGAAAACAACTACCAGAAATACAACATGGAAGGCTGGAATGCTTTCTACACCTATGTCACAATCAAAGATGGCGCGGACATCAGCGGATTCGTTCCTAAGACCAGAGAGATTGCCAAAAAATACCTTGGCGAAGACAGTAAATCAGAGATGCGACTGCAGCCTGTTAGGGATATTTACCTTGGAGATAACCTGGGTTCTGACTTTATCCGCAGCGGCAGCCAAGCCAGAATCAACCTATTAGCCACTATTGCCATACTCATTCTAGTCATCGCTTGGGTCAATTACATCAACCTTTCTGTATCTCGCTCTATGGAGAGGGCCAAAGAGGTAGGCGTACGCAAGAGCCTGGGTTCTAAGAAGACGCAACTGATCGGCCTTTTTGTACTAGAATCTTTCGTGATCAACATTATCGCTGCCGGTTTGGCCATTACCCTGTTCCAGGTCTTGGTACCCTATTTCAAAGCTTTCTCAGGAATCGACCTAAGCCCATCCTCCTATTGGGATTACAATAACATCTGGCTGTATTTCGGTGCTATCTTCATGTTAGGTGCCCTATTGTCAAGCGTTTATCCAGCATTGGTTATGTCTGCGTACCAACCCTCAAAAGTCTTGAAAGGCAGTATTTCTGAAAGTGGCAGAAGGGTTACGCTTAGAAAAGGGCTGGTTGTCTTTCAATTCGCCGTATCTGTTGTCCTTATTGCCGGAACCCTGGCCGTCTTTTTCCAGGTGCGCTACATGCTCAATAATGTAGAAGGCGTCAATGTAGATCAGGTGGTGATCATTGAAACCCCTTCTAGAATAGAAGGACAACCCGGTGATCGCATAGCTACTTACCAGGATTATTTGAAGCAATTCACCGCTGCAACAGATGTGATGTCGGCCGGTATTGCTCCTGCTATCAACTTCAACTATGGTATAAGCACATGGCTACCAGGCCAGAGCAGACTGCAGGAAGGCAAAAGCGCGCGTTTTGGAGAAGTAGATGACAGATACTTCGATTTCTATGAATTAGAATTTGTGGCAGGCCAGAATTTTAAAGAAAACGTGGCTGACCTGAACAAAAAGATAATCCTGAATGAGTCTGCCGCTAATCAACTGGGCTTCTGGAATTATCAGGAAGCTATTGGTAAGGAGATTCTAGCCGGTAATAGTAGCGAGCCGCTGGAAATATGGGGGATTATTAAAGACTACAATCACTTCTCGCTTAGAGATGCGATCAATCCTGCAGTCTATGGGTATGAGAAGAATAACAACCTGATTGCGGTAAGACTATTCGCAGATAAAGATAATAAGAATGTCAGGTCAGACTTTTTGGATTACGCCGAGGCCCGATTCTTAGAATCATTTCCCGGAAACCCTTTCGAATATATCTTCCTGGATGAAGCCTACAGCAACGCCTATGAAGCCGACCTCAGGTTCGGGGAAATATTCACTGTTTTCTCCTTACTAACCATATTCATTGCTTGCTTTGGTCTATTCGGATTGGTTTCTTACAGCGCCAGCCGAAGAACCAAAGAAATAGGCATTCGAAAAGTATTGGGAGCTTCCGTATTGGCGATATATAACATGTTCTCTAAGGAGTTTATTCTATTAGTGATTATCTCCAACTTCGTTGCGCTGCCGATTGCTTACTTTCTTACCAAGGAATGGTTGGCTAACTACGCCTTCCAAACATCCTTGGGCTGGTGGTTTTATGCCATCCCGGCTTTAGCCGTAACCATGATTGCTTTATTGATCATCAGTATCAAAACTGTTAGAACTGCTACTACTAATCCAGTGGATGCACTGCGATATGAGTAGACAAAAAATCAATTAGAACCTTTACCTCACTGAAATTAAACCAATATGCTTCGTAATTATTTAAAAACTGCTGCCAGAAACCTCACCAAGAATAAGCTATTCTCTGCCATTAATGTGTTGGGATTGGCTATTGGACTGACCGCTTTTCTGTTGATTATCAACTATGTGCGATTCGAGCTAAGCTATGAAAGCCAATATGACAATGCTGATAACATCTACAGGCTTGTTACTAATTATTACAACGGCAACGAATATGTGGTTACTGATTGCGAAACAGTGGGGCCCTTGGGACCTGCATTGAAAGATCAATGGCCTGAAGTGTTAGACTATGTTCGGTTCTACAACAACACCGGAATAGAGATCTCGATGGGTGACAATATCTTCTTTGAAAATCGTGTGTACTACACGGATCCATCCGCCCTGACCATATTTAACTACGACTTCATACAGGGAGAAGCAAAAGGCGCCCTCGACAGACCTTTCACTGCGATACTAACTGCCTCCATGGCTAGAAAGTATTTTGATAGAACCGATATAGTTGGTGAAAGTATAGAGGTGATTTCAGAATGGGATAACGAAAGACTGACTTATGAAGTAACGGCTATAATCGAAGACATCAAGCCCAACACCCACTTCAAATTTGACTTTTTACTTTCCCATAGTACACTTAATCATTGGGATTATTTTGAAGAAGAAAGCTGGGGTAGCAATAATGAATATACCTATTTACTCGTAACACCCAATACTGATTTCACCGCGTTCAACCAAAAGTTGCTAGAATTCTCTAGAGAGATGAAAGAGAAATTGGGGGATGACCGTTGGACAGCGGATAGGTTGAATGAGATTCACCTTTACTCTCATAAAACCTTTGAGCCGGAAGTCAATGGTGATGCTGATACCGTTTATTTTCTAGGCATTATTGCCATTATCACCATTCTTATTGCTTGGGTTAATTATGTCAACCTTTCTACTGCCAGGGCCATAGAAAGGGCACGTGAGGTGGGTGTTCGTAAAGTGATTGGTTCTACCAAGGTTCAACTTACCTTTCAGTTTCTTTTTGAAGCCTTTATCATCAACTTGCTGGGTAGTCTTTTGGCTGTTACCATGATGCAGATGAGCCTGCCACTATTCAGGGAGTTGACAGGGCAGCCTTTGCCTGGAATAAGCATGAATGATCCATTCTACTTAGGCCTGATAGCTGCTTTGGTGTTGGTTGGAACACTGATATCCGGACTTTACCCGGCGCTAGTATTATCCTCCTTCAAACCGGTTGTCGTGTTAAAAGGACGTTTCAGTAGATCATCTAAAGGCCAGGTTTTGCGTAAGGGTTTATCTCTTTTCCAGTTTACTGCTACAGTGGTTCTGATAGCAGGTACCGTAGCCGTCTATTTGCAGGTCAATCACTTAAGGACCGCTGATATCGGAATGAATATCGATCAGATGTTGGTCATAAAAGCACCGAGATTAGCAGTGGAAGGCAAAGAGTTTGCCGCTCGATATACCAGCTTTAGCAATGAACTGACACAGAACCCAGCTATAACCAATGTGACGCGCTCTGGTGGTGTACCAGGTGCGAACCTCAGTGATATCAGTACCACCAGCTATGTAGTGCGTGACGGACAGGATATTAGTGGTAGCTATACTTATTACCACTTTAGGGTTGACACCAACTTCTTTAAAACTTATGGAGTGAAGCTATTGGCGGGCAGTAATTTTAAGATTGCGGATAAGAGAGGAGAAGCGGTTATTATCAATAAAGAAGCTATGAGAACACTAGGATTCGCCAACCCTGAAGAAGCCGTGCAAAATAGGATCAAGTTCAATGGTAACTTCAAACCAGAGGTGGTGGGTGTGGTAGAAAGCTTTCGCCATGTTTCGCCTAAAGAGCCGCACTTGCCTATGATCTTTCATCCCGGTGGTGATGTCTATTTTTCTATCAGCTTAAAAACAGAAAACATACAAACTTCTATCGACCATATAGAAAAAGCCTACCAGAAAATGTTTCCGGATAAACCATTCAGCTACTATTTCCTCGACGAGCAATATGACCAGCAGTATCGTGGTGATGTGCAGTTTGCCGGCGTTTCAGGGGTGTTCACTATCTTGACCATCTTCATTGCATGTCTCGGTTTATTTGGCTTAACTTCTTTCACGGTATTGCAAAGGACGAAAGAGATAGGGGTTAGAAAAGTGCTAGGCGCATCAGTGATGAATGTAGTGAAACTATTGTCCTCCGATTTTATCAGGCTCGTGGTAGTAGCGAGCATTCTGGCTGTTCCTATCAGTTACTACGTCATACAGCGCTGGTTAGATAGTTACGCTTCCAGAATAGAAATAGAATGGTGGCTTTTCATTCTACCTTTCTTCCTTGTATTCTTCATCGCTATGCTTACCGTAAGTTTCCAGACGGTAAGAGCAGCCTCAGCCAACCCAGTGGACTCTTTGAGGTATGAATAATTAGACATAAGAGGTAAGACAAAAGATGAAAGACTTTTGTAAATCCCTGAATTCTGGCTGTCATTGTGATCCGTCAGTGGACGGACAAGGGTAACGAAGCAATCCAGTCGCTAAAAGAAGTTAGAAGCTAGAAATTGGAAATAAATAGAAGTAGATTGAAATAAATAGACGAATGAAGCTCGAACTGTCCCCTGCTGGCGGGGGTAGGGGGTGGATTTAAATAGACAAAAGACGTAAGACTTTTGTACATCCCTGAATTCTGGCTGTCTTTGTGAGCGAAGTATGAGCGAAACAATCCAGTCGCTCAACGAAGTTGGAAGTTAGAAGTTGGAAACTAGATTGAGAAGTAGGTAGAAATAAGTAGAAGCAGATAGAAATAGGTTTTTTGCCTACTGCCTGTATGTCCTTCTGTAAGAAACCTATTTGGAAGCTAAGTAGCACTTGAGCAAAAAGGCATATAATCAATTGATGATATCAGCATTGGATATAAATAGAAGTAGGTAGAAATAAATAGATAAACGAAGCTCGAACTGTCCCCCGCTGGCGGGGGTAGGGGGTGGATTTAAACAGAAATAAGTAGAAAAGTAAAGGGCGTAATACTGAATTTCTGCCTGTCATTGCGAGGAACGAAGCAATCCAGTCACTACCAGCACTACTAAACAAGTCAAAAACAAATGCTCCAAAGCTATCTAAAAGTCGCCATCAGAAACCTGCTCAAAAACAAAGCATTTTCCTTGATCAATGTCTTTGGTTTGGGACTAGGCATGGCGGCCGCCATTCTGATATTGCACTATGTAACCTATGAGAGAAGCTTTGATCGTTTTCATAGTGACTCCGAAGACATCTACAGGGTCACTGTTGACTATCTGAAGGATGTAGGCATTGAAGGGAGTAGCGCCAGGGTGGCACCCGCCGTTTCGGCTACGCTCAAGGATAATTTCCCGCAGATTGAGCAGGTTACGCGCATGATCATTCTAGGAGAGGGCGTACTTTCCTTTGGTGATCAAGCTTATCGTGAGAAGGAGGTATTTCTAGTAGACCAAGCACTCTTTGAGATTTTCGATTACCAAGGCATTGAGACCGGCTCATTTGATGGGCCTTTCCAGGTGATGCTTTCTAGGACGGCAGCGGAAAAGCTTTTCAATCAAGTAGACCCGACTGGTGAAGAGATAGAGATCAACAGCGCCAATTTCGACGGATCGGCTCGCTTTGTCGTAAAGGGCGTCTACGATGATGTGCCTCAGAATGCCCATATCCGACCCCATGTGCTCATATCCTATGCTACGCTTCATGAGTTTGTAGGTCACCAGTTTGATGATTCCTGGACATGGGACAATACCTACAGCTATGTCAAGCTTACTGAAAGTGCAAAACCTGATCCACTGATGGACCAATTTCATGAGCAGATCGGCGAGATGGATCAGTCGATCAACCGGCAGGAAGGTGCTGGCAGGCAATATCGACTACAACCTTTGTCCGACATTCATCTGCATTCTAAGCTACAGCATGAAGCTTCAGCCAATGGAAGTGAGAGCAATGTCTATTTTATGTTGATCATGGGCATATTGGTTTTGCTCATGGTGTATTTCAATTACATCAACCTTTTAACGGCTAAATCAATAGACCGCGCAAGGGAAATCGGTGTCAGAAAGACCATCGGAGCCAGTCACTTGAGGCTTTTCAAGCAATTTACACTTGAGTCATTGATCGTCAACCTCATCGCACTGATGCTGGCGTTTACGCTAGTGCAACTGTGTTATGCTTATTTCTCAGATGAGTTCGGAGGAGCGTTTCTTGCTTCCCCCTGGCAGAATAGCAGTCTGTGGCTATGGTTTATACTGATGATACTCATTCTTATACCCACGAGCAATTTCTATCCCGCTCTGGTGATGACAAGGTTCAATCCTGTAGAAGTGCTGAAGAACAATGTCGGTAACAAAGCCTCTGGAGAAAGCCTAAGAAAGTGGCTCGTATCCGGTCAATTCGCACTTTCTATCCTGTTCATGATCGTTACTATGGTGATCCTCAAACAGATGAGGTATATCGATGAGAGGGATTTGGGCGTGGCTATTGAACAGAATATGATAGTGGAGGCGCCTAAGTCTTATGCTTATGGCCAGCAGAATGATTTTGGCGTTTTCAAACGAACCATATCCGAATTGCCGGGAGTGATCAATGTGTCAGCATCCAGTGAAGTGCCCGGCAAGTCCGTTTTCCGGTTCAGTGAGGAAGTGACGGTCAACAGCATACCAAACAATACGGTATTCTCAATCATCAATACCAGCCCTTCTTTTTTACCCCAATACCAGGCTCATCTTATCTCAGGGAAGTACTTTCAAAAGGGAAACTCGGGCGAGGTGATCATTAATGAAGCAGCAGCGCGTAGGTTGGGCTTCTCTGAATTTGCTAAGGCCATAGGCGTGGAGTTAAGTTTGGGTAGAATAGCCGGAGTCATCACTGATTATCATCAAGAGGGATTGAAAAATGCCATCACACCAGTGATTTACACCAATCGCGAAGACAACTTCCATTATTACTCTATCAAGCTAACATCAGACCAGAAAAGCCAAGTTTTTGATTTGATCCAAGCGGGTTTTAAGGAGCATTTTCCCGATAGCCCGTTCTACCATTTTATGCTCGAAGATTTCTATGCCAATCAATATACCGAGGATGAACGCTTCGGTTCATTGTTTGCCATCTTCTCTGTACTGGCCATTGTTATCGCCAATATCGGATTGTTGGGCTTGATACTTTATCAAATCAATCGACGGGCCAAAGAGATGAGCATTAGGAAAATTCTAGGCTGCTCGATCAGTGGTATGATACTATTGCTTTCTAAGGACTATTTAAAACTAGTGATCCTAGGAGCTCTATTAGCCGTGCCTGTAGCTGTTTATGGCGCCAAGCGCTGGTTGGAAAGTTACGCTTACCATACTCATCTGGACTTAACCGTTTACCTTCTCCCCATCTCAACCGTTTTGTCGGTCACTTGCCTGGTCTTAGGTAGCCAAACCATAGGAGCGGCCAATGCCAATCCAGCCACCAATTTGCGAAAAGAATGATCAAGGATTTCAGGTTTAAATCTTATCTTGCTTATCTTCTTTTGCATCCTCAGGAAATATAGGATACCAACCATATCTCCTGCCATTCCGTAAAGGAGCAAGTAAACGTGTGGAAGATGTCGATGAGAATGCGTCAAATATTATTTGTACTGCTGCTAGGGTTAGTGTCTCTTGAGGCCAAAAGCCAGAAGACTCGTGTTGACTCCTTGTCCAAGGTGGTTGACGACGTTCACGGTCAGGAAAGACTACAGGTCATGAACGAAATCACTTCATTATACCTTGACGCCGAATCCAGAAAAGCGCTACCAAACGCGAAAAAGGCCAGGACATTAGCCGATAATATCATCAAGCCTGACAACGTAGACATCGCAGTAGCTGATTATTATTTGAGGCCAGAAGCTTATGTGCTGCTTGGTCGGGCATTCTACGCTAAAGGGAGCTATCTCGATGCCAAGAATACCTTCGAATCGGGACTTGAGCTGTCCAGGGAAGTATTGTACAGCAAAGGTGTGGATGACGCCAATTTCTACCTCGCGAAAATTGATTCGATCGCCGCCGAAGGTGACTTAGGTAAGGAGGGCATTTTCAAGCGGCAATTAGGTAAGATTAATTTGAAGGAAAAGATAGGCAACACCTCTTCAGATATTGCGATCAGTACGGCACTTAAGCTCGCTTCATCGTACGAAAAAAGTGGTAATTACGAGAAGGCCATTGCTCAATATGAGAAAGCCCTCAACCTGCTGTCCGATCAAGGTGATGTCGAGAAAGTAGCGCTTTTACGTTCCAAAATTGCCAGTCTGCACCAAAAAGCGGGTAACTACAAAGAAGCACTGGCGCTCTACAAGCAGATAGGGGAGAATAAGGCAAAAGCCAGTGATTCACTGGGACAGGCATTGAATCAAGAAAAGATAGATGGCCTTATCGATGAGTTTAAACAAGAGCTTGGCGATGCGGGCATTGCGGTGGCTCCCGATGAGCCGATAGCATTACCGGAGAGCCTGAGGGAGGATATCGGGCAAAGGGATTCTTTGAAGCAGTTGGCACAGACATTCGAGGAACAAAAGGATTACAAAAAGTCATTGGACTACTATAAGTTGTATCTGGCCGTCAATGAAAAGCTCAATCAAGAAGAGCTCGAACTACTGGAGAAAAACCACCAAATTGATACTAAGGCTCGGGAGATTATGCTGTTAAAGCAGGAGCAAGAAGTACAAGAACTCGAAATAGCCAGAAATGAAGCTGCATTGGTCGAGCAGAAAAGGTTGCGTAATCACCTGATCATAGGTGCACTATTGCTGACCTGCCTGGCTGCGGCGTTGTATTTCCTGTTTCGCAACAGAAAGCGTGCCCATAACCACCTCAAAGTGGCCTACGATGACTTAGAAGTGGCGCAAAGCGAACTAGCCACAGCCGAGAAGAAAATAAAGACATTGCTTCATCAACAGGTGTCGGGCGCTGTAGCCGATGCGTTGTTGACTGATACACCTGGTAAAGAAGTGAGTCGCAAGTTTGTGTGCATCATGTTTTTGGATATCAGAGGTTTCACTCCGTTTGCTGAAGTGAGGGAACCGGAAGAGATTATCCAGTACCAAAATGATGTCTTTGGTTTCATGATCGATATCATCAACGAGCACGGGGGTATCATCAACCAATTCATGGGTGATGGCTTCATGGCTACTTTTGGTGCCCCAGTGAGCACCGGTAGAGATTGTGACAATGCTTACGAATCGGCCAGAAAGATCATAGACGAAGTGAACAAGCGCAGCGCTGATAACCAAATACCTGCCACGCGAATTGGTATAGGACTCCATGCTGGACAGGTGGTGACGGGTAACGTAGGAACGGACGAAAGAAAGCAATATTCTATTACGGGTAATACCGTAATCATAGCGGCTAGAATCGAACAGCTTAACAAAAATTTCAATTCTCAACTACTTATCTCCGAAGAGGTATTTGACCAATTGAGCTGCCCCGAGAAGCCAGAGCCTAACTTCAAGGAAGTGAATGTGAAGGGGCGCAAAGACCCCATCAAGATCGTTCAGGTAGCCTAACGAAAGGTAGGCACGCTTTTGTTGAAGCAGGTGTTTTGTCTTTGACCCTGTAGAAAGTATGGCGTGCAAGCTTGTCTTATCACTAAGGTTAGGGTAACAAAGCTGAGCGTATCTCTACCCTCAGCTTGTTGACTAGCATATTTCAAGGAAAAGCCTTACCCGACTTGTTTATTCCAAAGCGATGCTTGATACTCATTTACATCTTTTAAAACTTCTTCCGGGTATACATTTCTGAAGCTGTGTTTGTCAGCAGGAATCTTTTCAATCATTACGTCAATCATTCCTTGTGGGTCAAATTCTACACCACCATCTACGAATAAGTCCTGCACCTTTTGTATCGCTTTGGGGTCTGTGAAATTCACTTCTGGATCAATCCACTGCTTGAATGTATCGTACATGCGGTGGTTAAACCCTGTACTGAACGGACCTGGGTTAATGGTTGCTACGGTAACACCCGTACCTTTCAATTCTAATTCCAACGTCTGCACCAAACCTTCCAATGCATGTTTAGAAGCTACATATGGTCCCAAAAATTCAAATGTAAAGAAACCTGCAATTGAAGAAGTAAAGATGATTTTCCCCTTTTTCTTGGGTACAAAGATCTTTGCAAATCGCTGCGCTATTTCGATGGTCTGAAATACATTGATCTCAAAAACGCGCTTGATTCGTTTTACAGGAATTTCCGCAATAGGACCTGTTTCGCCTGTAGCTGCATTTAAGCTTACGACATCAACTTGATCGCCATACTTTTTCACAATTGCGTCAATATCGTCGTTATCTGTGTAGTCTAGCTTTTCTACTATAAGGTCTACGTTTTCCTCTTTGGCCCTATTGATTAGATAAGACTTCTGCGGCCAGTTTTCAACGGTGGCGATTACTTTATGCCCTTGTTTGGCAAGTCCTAATACGACTCCTTCGCCGAAACCTGACCCTGCACCGGTCATTAAAATTGTTTTGCTCATGATTTTTCAAATAAGAATTTGTGTGTTGAATTAGATTACCTGGAAACCTTTGTGGATAGTCGGTTCAC
This sequence comes from Bacteroidota bacterium, assembly GCA_039819065.1. GTDB lineage: Bacteria > Bacteroidota > Bacteroidia > Cytophagales > Cyclobacteriaceae > JBCBSS01. Next base: position 21,040 of record JBCBSS010000090.1, on the reverse strand, counting down.
CACTCAGTACCTCTTTGGCTTGCTCTAAAGCCTTGGCAAGGTGTGGTGTCTGCCAATGTTTGGATTCCTCGGTTTCGTTTTCCCATTTTTCTATAGAAAGAAGCGTATTGGGTTTACTTTGATCTTCAATGAAGAAGTACTCCACGGCTCCAGGCTCTTTCCTGGATTCGTTCGCTAGCGCTTGAAAAATCTGATTCATCTCGTCAAACTTTCCCTCTTGTGCCGTTAGTTCGGCGACTACATAAATTGGTTTACTCATGACTGTAAGTGAATTATGTTGCTAATTGTAAGGCTTTTAGGTGGTCACTTTCAATTGGGCAAACTGCCGGTGTCCATCGACTGACCCATGATATCCAAAGCCACTTTGTTTTGCACCGACCCAAGGACTCGAGCCGGCTGTTTTATTGATGCCAACCATCCCGGCTTCTAACTGATCTGCTGCCATTACCTAACAGCGCTTAAGGTTTGTAACTCATTGATAAGTACATCTGGATTGGGGCGCTTGGTATAATCGATTGAGTACTCCGCATACTTAATGATACCATCAGTCTCAATGATGAACCTTGCCGGTACTGGTAGCGTCCATGAATCGTCCCCATTGTATGAAGGCAAGCTGACCCTGAAGTTATCGTTATACAGCGAACGCAATGGATCTACCATCTCCCATCTAAGCCCAAAAGCCGCTGCTATATCATTTTGTGCATCGCTTAAAAGATCAAAACCCAAACGTTGTTGCTCGATGATCTGAAGATTGAAATTGGATGTCTGAGGTGAGATACTTACCATGGTTGCCCCCATATCCTTTACCTGATCTTCATATCGTTTGAGGTACGCTAAGTCTGTATTACAATAGGGGCACCAGATACCACGGTAGAACGTGATGATCAAGGGGCCATTTTTCAAAAGCTGTTCGCTCGAAATCAGTTGACCATTTTGGTTCGGTAGTTCAAAGACAGGAGCTTTATCCCCAACCTTTAAAACGCCATCTCCCATGCCCGAATCTTCAAGGCTTCTGGTAGATTCATGCATGATTTCTACATACTCAGAAGGCATTCTACCTTCAATTTTCACTTTTAGCTTATCAAGTCTTTCTTGCAATGTCATGATTATACTTTTTCTATTAGTTCTTCTTTTAAATGCTTTTCAAATCGGATGAAATCGTTCTCCACATCAGGGTTTTTCATCACGTCGTAGGAAAAGAATGTTTTCAAAGGCGCCAGCCCAAACCATTTAAAGTTTAAATGCATAGGGAGTAATAATTGATCCTCGCTTATTCCGTCAAAAAACTTCTCATTAGGGTTGTTGAATGCCTCTTTGGGTGCGTTGGCTGTGACCGACATCATGTATTTACCCTTCAAAAGGCCACCTAATCCATAGTTCTTTTTCGGGGCCTCTTTCGTTCTACCATCACCATTCGACAGCTTCCCCATCATGCCGGCAGTCAATACTTCATCAAGGTATTTTTTGAAGCTCCAGGTCATGCCCATCCAGTTAAGTGGTGTTTGTAGAAACACAATGTCTGCCCATTGGAATTTTTCCAGTTCTTCTTCGACATCATAGGCCTTCTCTGTCACGGTCATTTTTATCTCGAAATCAGATGCACCTAGTAAATCGACTGCTTTATCCACCAACGTTTTGTTCAATTTGCCCTCAGCAAAAGGGTAGTATTGGTGTCCATTAATGATTAGTATTTTTTTCATTTGAGTATGTCATTGTTTAATTGTTTCGTAAATGAACTATAAAAGGTTTATATTTGAAACTATTGCATTAGAAACAGACGAAATTAGTGGTAACCTAAAGGTGACTTATGGGAAGAAAGATTATCGATAATCCGAATTTGTGTTCTTTGGTACATGCGATGAACATCATCGGTGGCAAATGGAAACCCATCATTATTTACCTGCTTGCGAATGGAAGTATGCGTTTTGGAAAACTATTGATGCATACCCCTACCATTTCCAAGAAGGTATTGACAGAACAGTTGAAAGAGCTTGAAGAAGATGGCCTCATTATCAGAGAGAAGTTTGCTGAAATTCCACCGCGTGTGGAGTACTCACTCTCGGAGAGTGGCAAAGCTTTGCTTCCCGTTTTAAAGTCACTGAGCGACTGGACTTTCGATACTTTCGATGAAATTCAGTTTGAACAATGCCGGATTGTATCGATCAATGATTGAGAGTGATTACTGTACAGCTTTTAGAAAAACACAATCAAAGAAGAGCTAGTAGGATTACTCACTCCTTGTAGAATGCCAGTTAAACTTCATTGAAATTTCATATTGTTTTCTATGCGCTGTAAGGCGAAGTAAGGTGTTTCCCCAGTCCTGTTTCTATTACAGGACTTTCAGAAAGAAATGTAGTACTGTATCAATGTGAAGACCTAAATTGGTCCGTTAGCCTTGAATTTCCCTTCAACTTTCCTGGCAAATGCGTATCTTAAAAGGTAAACTAAAACCCTATGCCGTTTAAAAAGCACCTCACGCGGAAATCAGTGCTAGCGCTTTCAATCGCACTTATTTCTGTAGCACTCTTGTCATTTCTGATGAAGGGGAAGGAAGCCTATTTCATGCGCACCATTCCCATTGAGACGCAGAGTAACCTGATGTTCACCACGGTTACCATCAAAGGCAAAGACTATCGGTTCTTAATTGATACAGGGGCACCATTTACCCTGTCCAAGGAGTTGGCCAAGGAGATTGATTTTAAAGTGCGCCGGGTTAGCAATATGGGGTCGGTTAACTCGCAACGCGGCAAAGCCTATTGGGGTAAGCTTAAGAAATTGGAAATCGGAGAATTGACCTTCAGTAATGTGAATACAGCCGTTATTGATTACAACAAAGTCACGCTACTGAAGTGCTTTGATTTTGATGGCATTATCGGCTCCAATCTGATGGGAGCGGCGGCTTGGCAAATCGACCATGATGCCAAAGTGATTAGAATAACCAATAGGGTAGATAGCCTGCCTGACATTGGCAAAAGTCAGGTACTACCTATGAAAAAGTTAAGCAGTATTAAGAAGCCTGGTATACAGGTAAAAGTCAATAAAGGCAATACTGCCTTCGTATTGTTTGACACCGGTTCCGGTGATTTTTTTGACTTGCCTTATGCCAGCTTGCTTAAGTCTGAACGGGAGGGTGTGTTGGACTCCAGGATCAAATACGTGACAGCAAGAGGTCTTGGTAACGTCGGCGCGTTCGGTGCCGAAGATACGACCGGTTATATGGTCAAAGTACCTGAGTTTTCTGTGGGTAAAGAAAAAATGGAGAACGTGGTTTTTGATATGAGCCACGACGATAAAGCAAAGCTAGGCGTACAATATTTAAAGGGTAGGGTAGTCACCTTTGACTTCCCGGGTAACAGAATATTTGTAGCACAAAAAGCGAAACCACATGTGCCTCATGATTTCAGCACTTTCGGATTTTCGATTTTTCCACATCAAAACAAGATCACAGCCCGACCTATCTATGAGGGCTCCATGGCGCAAGCGGCAGGCCTGGAAATAGGAGACCAAATCGTAAGTATTAACGGCAAGGAATTCCAGCCCGATGATCTTTGTAATTCATTATGGTCACTGGTAAAAGCGCTTAACAAGTCCGACGAAGCAAGCCTTAAAGTGATAAAGTCCGATGGTAATCAAGCCACCGTTACAGTGTCCAAAAGTTATTTATTGAAGTGAGTGAGTATGCGCTACTTGAGTAGCAATGACCCACATTCTTGTCTAATAGATTTTATCTATGATACGTATTTAATGTGTTAGAAATCAATTACTTAAATTATATGTAGTTAATTGATAGTTGAATGCAGTCAGCGTGTAGAAGGGATGCTAGTCTAAGCTTATGAAGAGGCTGCCTCAAAAGCTGTCTTTTCGATCCCGACAAGTCGGGATGACACCTACATCGGCTTTTGAGACAGCCTTCTAAAAATGCTCAAGCTAAGCCATCATTTCCAACTCTCCTTTGCTCCAGAATGCATCAGCTTTGGCCATGCGCGCCTGCTCATCATCATTCCACATAGGCATGGTATCTTCATCACCATTGCGATAGAATAAGAAGAGACGCCCGTCAGTAATTTTAAAGTTTTCAGGGTCTACTGGTACCAGCTTACCTTCCGAGGTAGCGGTAGCACAATAGCCACCATATTGTGGCATGAAACCGGCCGGATCAGCTTTAAACCGATCCAGGTTCTCAGTGGACGAAAAATAGAATGTAGCACCTTCATGTTCTAACGATATTTCAGCAGTCCCCTTGGCAGGACTATCTGAGAAATAACTTACAACATCGTAGCCATCGAGAAATACATTTTCCGAATTAGTGTTCTTAAATTGTGACATGTAAATGATTAAACTTTAGTTGGGTTTCAACTATAACATCGTTCTATAATTATGGTTATCACAGCAGAGAATCAGCAGCAAGATTGTCTAATGGCAACTCAATTGCGCAATTTTCGCATATTGGGTAAATTGTCTTCCGCATAGCTTTACTGTATGATTGTAACGCAGTTTCCTCACCCACCTTCTGTACGTCAAGCCAAGGTTTACCAAAACTTCGGTAAGGAAAATATCCTCATGTATGCAGAGGCCTCTGAGATCGCTTACATGAACATTACCACGGCCCTGTCAATCAAGTGCGCTTTCGGGGGACAGGAAATATATGAAATGGGAGAGGCCCCACTTGCTGTCGATGACAGTTCTTTTTTGGTAGTTAATGATCAGCACACCTATTCCAGCTACATACAGTCTCATAATACCGTATCGTCATTTTGCCTTTTCTTTCAGAAAGGATTGGCAGAAAGTGTTTATAACGACCTCATCAGTGGTGAGGAACATGGCCTTGATAATCCTGGCCATATCCGATCGCACAGCATCGATTTTATAGAACAGTTCTACCGACATGACCAAAGCATTACACCGTTGATCATGGCGGCCAAAAACGCATTGATGTCTGATGCGCTAGATCAGTTTTGGATCGATGAACACTTTTATCGCATCATGGAGCAATTGCTCAAGTTGAATATTGAATCATCGAAAGAAGCTGATGCACTCCCTTATGCGAAAAAGAGTACACGCTTAGAACTCTATAAGCGAATTCAGCGCGCGAGAAATTATATTGATTCATGCATCGGAGAGCATTTGAGCCTTAAGCAAATTGCCAGAACAGCATGCCTTTCTGAATACCACTTTTTGAGGGCCTTTAAGCAAGTCACTGGTGCTACTCCCAACCAATACATCACCATTCAACGATTATCCAAGGCCAAACATCTATTGAAAGATCACAACCAATCAATTCGAGAAGTCTGCCTGACCGTTGGCTTTTTGAATGAAAGCTCCTTTACTCGCCTATTTAAATCCTACTTCGGTGTCACCCCCTCACAATACCGGGCTGGGAATGACTGAGCACTAATTCTGGTGCGAAAGTTACTTTCGTACCCCAAGCAGGAAGTAAAGAGGTTACTCAAAGTAACCTCTTTACTCTTTGCTGGTAATCACCCACAAGTGCTATGGAATTGATTCGAAACGCTGTAAATGTCATTTTGAAGGATTACTACACCACCATGTCGAGCAAGTGCGTGAAAGGAATTTGAAAGCTAGAGGTTTAAGCAATCACTAGTGAGCTTACATAATCGAGAAGATAACCTTTTTCTTTGCACAGGTCTGTGAATTCCTGATAGAATTCTTCAAAAGTACTGGAGGCCAAAGCAGCCAATTCATCAAGGTCACTCTGATCGGCCGCCGCATGTTTCTCCCATTTTGCTTTCAGTTCCTTGTACTTACCACCTAGTAAATGGTTTTGAAGTGCTCCGGCAAGCTTCACCTTGCTGGCATCTACCGTTTCTGCTCCTGTGCCAGAATCTGATTCCAGGCCTATATTCGTAATGGTAGGCCCGTCCCAGCCGACAATCCATACGTCGTGAAGATCTTCTCGTTTCGAGCCTTTGATCAAAGCTTTGATTTGATTCACCAATGATGCCGTATTGTCATCAACTGGTGTACCTGAATAGCATGACGAAATTCTAATACGACCCTTATAATTGGAAGGTAAGTGCTTGATCAAGAGAGGAGCGATTTCATTGGCATGAATAGGGATCCATACTTTCGAATCATTGATCTGATGAACCATTTTTCCTTTTGCTCCGTGCTGGATCATGTGCAAGTCATCGTCCACACCTATACTTGCTATACTGGCGTTCAAGTCGACTACCGGACCACCGCTGATTTTGACTGCCCAATTCAAATGACTGAGTTGAGTGAAGTCCTTACGATTGAAGGTAGCCTGACCACCCGCTACAGCCACCATTAACTGGCCTGTTCCAGTGGCATAACCGTCGGCTGCTGCTTGTAATTGAGCCATTTCTTGCAGTTGATTACTCGTATCAGCTATGGCCTGGAGCTTTTTCAATTGCCTTGTTTCAGATCGATTGTCATCAATAGCTAGCGTATCTCCTGTTTTGAGTTGTCCGTTTTTCGCTGACTTGTCAGCATTGTTGGTTTGGTTTCTGGCTTTGGGCTTATGGGTGAGCATAAATTGATTCGATGATGTGTTCTATTTAAAGTAATAAAAAATATTGGCAGGTTAAAATTTAATAACACGTGGATTGCAATGTTGTTATGGAAAAGCAAGGTATTAAACAGGGGTAATTAACTTTCGCAATTTCAGCATACCAAACCAAGTGAAGTTTAGCTTATTTAGCAGAATAGAATAGCAAAAGGTATATGTCGATAATAGATCAAGCATACGATAGCAAAGTATTCCGGAAAACAGGCCATCAATTGGTAGATCAAATCGCTGACCATCTGGAAAGAACGATTAGTCGAGGAAAAGAAAAAGTCTATCCGCATTATGACCCTGAAATGTTGTTCAAATCCTGGAATAATGGAGATTTACTCAGCCAAGATGCTCCGGTCGCCGATTTCTTTCAATTGGTAATGGACATGTCCGTTGACCATCATCACTTCGCCGATATGGGTCACCAGGTGACACCCACCGCTATGGTCTCAGTGCTTTCCGAGATGGTATCGGCCTACACCAACTGTGGCATGGGTGTTTATGAAGTAGGCCCACTACCGGTCGTATTAGAGAAATGGACCATCAATTTCATGGGGTCAACCTTTGGCCTGCCAGAAACAGAAGGCGTACTAACCTCCGGCGGAACCTTGGGCAACCTTACCGCACTGTTGGCTGCCCGCCAGGCTATGATAGCTGAAGACGTATGGAACGAGGGGCTAGGTGAAAAGCGGTACGGTTTTATGATCTCCGAAGAAGCGCACTACAGCGTAGAAAGAGCGGTTAAGATCATGGGGCTGGGCGAAGCGGGGCTGATCAAGGTGCCTGTCAACGACCAGTTCCAAATGGATACAAGCCACTTGCTCGAATGTTACAACGAAGCGATCGATGCCGGCATACAGGTATTGGGTGTGATAGGAAGCTCGTGTTCTACTGCTACGGGTTCATTTGATGACCTGGATGCTATTGCCAGCTTTTGTGCAGAGCATAAACTTTGGTTTCATGTCGATGCCGCTCATGGTGGAGCCGCTATCTTTTCAGATCAATACAAGCATCTGGTCAAGGGCATCGAACGAGCCGATTCAATCATCATTGATTTTCACAAAATGCTGCTTACGCCTTCTTTGGCCACAGCTGTACTTTTCAAACAGGCTGCTTCATCTTACAATACATTCAACCCCAAAGCGCAATACCTGTGGAGCGATGATCAGCAACGCGAGTGGTATAACCTGGCCAATAGAACCTTCGAGTGTACGAAACCAATGCTGAGCGTTAGAATATACAGTTTACTACACGCGCATGGACCAGACCTTTGGGCCGAGTATGTAGAACGTCAGTTTGATCTGGGTAGAACCTTTGGGGAAATACTGGACGCTGAGCCTGATTTTGACCTCCCTCACCAGCCAGAATGTAACCTGGTATGCTTCAGGTATCGGCCTAATCACCTAAGTGAAAGCGAACTGGATCGATTGAATGTGATCATCCGCAAGGAGATATTGAAAGAAGGCCGATTTTATATCGTGCAAACCACCCTGCAAAATCAGACCTACTTGAGGGTGTCCTTGATGAACCCTTTTACAACTGCTGAGGACTTGGAAGGGCTACTCACAGCTGTGAGAGGCGCCGGTTCGAAAGCTTTAGTCACCGTCACTAATTGATGCTTTTTCTTTCACGGGATGTCTATAAATTGAGAAAGAAAAAATAATCCCGCCCGTAGTACTCATTGGTTTCATGGTAGCACTTTCTACCACCTTTGTATTCAGTAATGTATGATGTGGCACCACCAAGCTACCGATGTTATTGCAGCAGGCGTTTTCCCATTGGGCCTGACTTCTCCTGATTAGCTTGGAAGAGGTCAGGCTTTTTTTTACTTTCAGGCTCCAACGGAATAATTGATCAACTATGAAATTAAGACCCATTTTTTTGCTGGCCTTATTTTTTTGTGCCTGCAACCCATCCTCTAATGAATCAACAAAGCAAGAGAAAGAAGCTTTGCTAGAGGTGAAAACCCCTTTCATGTGGGAAAATGCCACCGTGTACTTCTTGCTGACCGACCGCTTCAACAATGGCAACCAGGCCAATGACCAGTCATTTGATCGACAGGCCGATGGTGCTAAGTTGAGGAGCTTTACCGGTGGGGATATTCCGGGTGTCATCCAAAAATTGGATGAGGGCTATTTTGAAAAACTTGGTGTGAGTGCCTTATGGTTTACGCCGGTTTTCGAGCAAATACACGGTTACACCGATGAGGGTACTGGAAAAACTTACGCCTACCATGGCTATTGGCCCAGAGACTGGACTGCTATAGACCCAAATTTTGGCAATTACGAAGACCTGAAAACGTTGGTGGACAAAGCGCACCAGAAAGGCATACGCATACTGATGGATGTAATCATCAACCATACTGGGCCGGTAACACCAAGCGATAGTGTGTGGCCTGATGAATGGGTGAGAACTTCCCCGCAATGTACCTATGAGGATTTCAATTCTACCGTGGTATGTACCTTGGTGGAGAACCTGCCTGATGTAAAGACAGAGAGCAATGATGCCGTAGCCTTGCCTGATTTTCTTAAAGCCAAGTGGGAAGCAGAAGGGCGTCTTGAAAATGAAATGGCTGAGCTAGATGCATTCTTCTCTAGAACGGGTCATCCACGCGCTCCACGGTTCTACATCATGAAATGGCTTACCGATTACGTGCGAGAATTAGGCATTGATGGCTTTCGAGTGGATACGGCTAAGCATACCGAGCCTTCTATCTGGGATGAGCTATTTAAAGAGGCGCTGGCAGCGCTGAAAGAATGGAAAACCAACCACCCTGATGACAAGTTGGATGATCAGGATTTCTTCATGGTCGGTGAGGTCTACGGATACAGCGTAGGGCATGGCACAGCTTTTCCAATGGGTGATACAGCGGTTAACTTCTTCGACAATGGTTTCAAAAGCCTGATCAACTTCGCTTTCAAGGGTGATGCCAATAAGTCTTACGAAGAATTGTTTACCGACTATTCCCAAGCGCTCAATTCTGGCGCTTTAGCTAACTATAGTATCATGAACTACCTCGCTTCTCATGATGATGGCTATCCATTCGACCAACAGCGAGAAAGGGTTTTCGAATCGGCTACCAAGCTGTTACTGACACCAGGTGCGGCACAGATATATTACGGCGATGAAACGGCGAGGCCGCTTTTGGTTGAAGGCTCAGAAGGGGATGCCAATCTCCGGTCTTACATGAACTGGGAAGACCTGGAAGGCAACGCAGAGCAAAACGGGTATAAAATCCAAGATCTATATGATCACTATGGCAAGCTTGGCCAATTCAGAAGAGAACATCCTGCCGTAGGCGCAGGTATTCATGAGAAGCTAGCCGATGCGCCCTACACCTTCAAAAGAACGCTCAGCAAGGATGGTTACAGTGACCGGGTTGTTGTAGCTATTGGAGACGACATATCAGACATATCAGTGGCCGGGGTTTTCGAAGATGGTACTGAAGTGAAGGATCATTATTCGGGCAATGTTGCCACGGTGAAAGACGGCAAGGTCAACTTTGGTGAGACTAAAAATGTAGTCTTGATCAGTGAATAGAAAAATTAAGATGGTATCTAGATATTTGTATCTAATCGTCCTTGTTGTCTTTGCGCTTTCTTGCCAGGTATCAGGCCAAACTGATATTGATATCAGGCATTACTATAACCCAACCACTGACGTAGAAGATGCACTTGTACAGGGTGAGACGCTTTGGATTTTAAGCCAAGTTGGTCTGTTACAGTATGATTTAGCACAAAAGAAAACCGTCGGCTTTAAGCGCTTGCACGAATTGGACGGCGTAGGTCGATTTGGTTACAAGCTTTTACCTTTTGATGACCAATCTATAATGATGAGCACCAATGCTGCTTTGATCAGGGTTTTTAAGAAAGGGCTTGCCAGCGAGAATTTCATACAATTTGCTGATCTTGGCGAAAGATCAAGTCTGGAAGGGTATGATCATATCATTTCGGTTTTTGATCACAAAAAGAGTGGAGCACGCTTTCTCTTCTCCAGCCTAGGTCAACTCATGCGAGCCGATGGAGATAATATTACCAAAGTGGTGAAACGAGCTGATATACCATATTTGACAGAGGATGGAGATTTTATTTACCTTGATAGGGATAAAGGTCAAATGATGCAGATCAGCGCAAATGGTGAGCCGGCTCCTTTTGCTAACCAATACGAACATCTGCTTAAGGGCTATTCTACTTTTGAACCAGTGTATGATAAGGAAGGGTATTTATGGTTTATGGGTAAAGATAGGCTTGGCTACAAGGCAAAAGGCAATGAGTTGGTGAAGGTTTCGCCACTCAACATGAAGTGGACCGCTGTAGAATTTGGTGATCAATCTAACTTCTTAAGTGTACATCGCTATGCAATTGAGCATGAATGGCAATACGATCAGTACGTGGTCACAGACACATTAGGCCCCGCTCCCGAAGATCTGGAAGATTTTTTCATCATGCCCGATGGACAGGTATTTGGAATATTGCAATCCGGTTTGTGGAATATGAAGTCAGGTGAGAAAATTACCATCCCCGGTTACGATCTTGATAGCATACATGGTATTGGTTATGTGCCATTAGTCGAAAGTATTTCAGACAAAGAGGTAGTTGTCGTTACGGGTGAACAAAGCTGGTTGTTTGATGGCAAGAACCTGGTTGAAATCAAAGTGGATGGTTTTGATACACCTAACAACGTAGTGGATTGGGTAGAGAATAATGACGCTTTGTATATGATGTCCCCCCGAGGCGTTGTTAGTTTTGGGGACAAAGGGCCAGCGTATTTCTCTATGTATCTGCCCATTATTCAACTAGAAGATCTTAGACACTACGAATTTGATGATAAGGGCAATTTATATGTCAAGACATTAGAGCCTCAATTCTCTCTCTTTAAGTACTATGGACTGAGTAAAATCGGCCCTGAAGGAAGGCAATTTCTGGTGTCATTCAAAGACAGAAAATCCTTTGTGAACTACGCCCGAAAGAACGACGAAGTGTGGTTGGCGCATTCCACACTTGACAAAAAGTCTGCCGACGGCCTGGAGAAAATTGAAACCATAGCAGTTACTAACACAGGAGAAGTCATTGATCTGGAATACCTGGATACCTACAGTGATAAAACCGATCTGGAATTTGACAGTAAGGGTAATTTGTATTTTGCACTGAATGATAAATTGTTTCGCTTTGACGGTAGCCGTTGGACTCAGGTACAGGATGGAATAGAATTAATAGAAAAGAAGAACAGAGGCTTCTTTATGTTTCAGCTTGCCAAAGACCACCGAGGGGTGGTTTGGTGCAGTACTGGTTTTGAGTATCACGGTTTCAATGGTGAGGAGAAGGTGACTATAAAACATGAAGATTTCATGGCATTCGATGATTATATCGAAACTAGTTTGCTTTTCGAGAATAATACACTTTTCATTACCAGCCAATCTCAGTTGATCCGCCTGAGTAAGGATGGTAATTGGCAAAAACTTGGTCGGGCTTCGTTTTCCAAAACCTATTTTGAAGATAACGAGGGTAACTTTTGGTGGATGGATAAAGGTGTGTTGAAATCACCAACTGCAGATGACGACTACTTACCTAAGCCTGAAGAAAATGGCTCTTCATTTACCATGCAAGCCAATAATGGTGAAGCTTTGCTTTATCGCCTACCCAATAAAAGTGGTGAGGAAACAGGGTACATTTCCTTTTTCAAGAATGATGCTGGAAAGTGGGAGCAAAAGGAGTTTCAATTGTCCGAGCGTACCGATATTAGAAGCTACCAGGTTGATAAAGCAGGCAATATCTGGCTGGGTACAAAATGGCAAGGGTTAAAGGTCATAGCCGATGGTAAAGAACTGACCATGGGCGCCGATGATGGGTTGATGAGTAATCAGGTAGAAAAACTTTGGCTAGGGAAAGATGGGAAAATGTACATATTTTATCATCGAGGGTTTTCAAGTGTTGACCCTGCACAAGCTGTTAAGGCCCTGGGTTCATAACCGCTTAAAGTTTTTTCATTTCGCTAAAAGCAAAACATAGGTTTATTTGTTATTAGATTATCTCTAGCTAACCTATACCCATCATGAAAAAACTATACACAATCCTGTCATTGTTGCTGGCGACAACCTTGGCGTTTGCCGGCACCGACAAGCCGACCAGTCTGAAAGCCAACTTCGTACTTGGTAGTCCTGAAATCCAATCTATTAATGCCATCACTTTTGGCCCAGAAGGGGTACTCTTCATCGGTGATTCCAAGAGCGGTAAGATCTTCGCCATAGACACCCAGGATGAGGAGAAAGTAGAAAGCGTAGAAGCGGTCGCCGTGAAAAAAGTGGATGAGCAACTCGCTGCCCTTATGGGTACCACGGCTGATAATATTGCTATTCAGGATATGGCTGTCAATCCGTTATCCAAAAAAGTCTACCTGGCCGTTCACAAAACGGACGGAACCCCGGCGCTTTTGACTTTGGAAAATGAAGCCTGGAAACCAGTCGACTTGTCCAACATCAAATACTCAGAGCAGTCCTTGGAAAACCTTTTGGCCGATGATGCCAAGGATAGGAGAGGGAGGTCTTTGCGCGTTTGGACAGTTTCTGACTTGGGTTATCACAATGGTCAAGTAATGGTGACCGGACTTTCGAATCAGGAATTCAGTTCTACTTTCCGAAGCCTTGCGTTTCCTTTCAAAAAAGAGCAGGCTCAGACCTCATTAGAGATATACCACGTAGCACACGGCCGATATGAAACCTATGCACCGATCAAGACCTTCACCACCGCGGAGTTGGGTGGTAAGCAGCATATCGTGGCTAGCTATACTTGTACGCCGTTGGTCGTTTTCCCTATGGATCAACTTAAAAGTGGGCAACACGTCAAAGGTAGAACGATAGCTGAGCTAGGCAACAGAAATAGCCCTCTTGATATCATCACCATTGAGAAAGAAGGTAAGAAATACCTATTAATGGCCAATTCTAGCCGAGCAGTCATGAAAATAGGCTACGACAAATTAGAGGCTTTCAGTCAATCGCTGACTAATCCGCTGAGCGAAAGAGGAGGAACCGAGGGTGTCGATTTCATTGCCTTACCTTTCGTAAATGTGCTGCAAATGGATAAACTGGATAATAACCAGGTATTGATGCTACAGAGAAGGGCCAACGGAGATCTCGATCTTTGGACTGCTGGCAGCAGATGGTTCTAATTAGCCATACCAAACGGATAAAATACTTATGGCCGGTAAGCCTCCTATGGTTTACCGGTTTTTTTGCCATCACTGCCCACGGCCAGTCACAGGTATCATTAGAATACATAGATGAGAAACCCGTTTCGGTTAGCATACCTTTAGACCTATTTCATGATTACTCAGATCAGGAAAAAACGGATTCTGTTCAGGTCGTTCTAAAAGGGCAAAGTACCCCCATAGCAGGTCAATTTACTTCGAGAGAGGGCTACTTGGTTTTTAAGCCGCTATGGTCTTTTACACCCGATCTGTCATACGAGGTCATACACCATGGTAACCTTATCGCTACTTTTCGGCCCAGACCATCGCTCAGTTTATCCGCTACCAAATTAACTGGATTGTACCCCAGTCAGGATACGTTACCAGCAAACCTGCTCAAGGTATACCTGGAGTTCTCAGCACCCATGCAAGAAGGAAAGTCTACCAAGTATGTGATGTTGATGGATGCCAACAGTGATACCCTGCATGATTCTTTCCTACCCCTAAAACCAGAACTGTGGAACCACGATCGTACCAGGCTCACTTTGTGGCTCGATCCCGGTAGAATCAAGCGGGAATTGGGACCAAATCTGCATGACGGTAGCCCACTGGAAAAAGGTAAACAATATCACCTGCACGTTTCATCGCAGTGGAAAGATGCGAATGGCCAGCCTCTGGTCGATCAATATGATAGAACTATCTATGTTAGTGCTGCAGACCGACAACATCCTTTCACTACCCAGTGGCAGTTATCGAAACCGAAAGTAGCTACCAGTGAAGTATTACAGATCGATTTTGGAGAATCGCTGGATTATGTTTTAGCCAATTATTGCCTCCAAATCAAACGGAATGGCGAAATGCTACCAGGCCAGATAGCACTCCAAAATGAAGAACGGATGTGGCAATTCCAGCCCCATGAACTATGGCAAAGGGGTGAATACATCATTGAAGTACAAAGCCGCATCGAAGACCTTGCAGGTAACAATCTGAACCGCGTCTTCGACCGCGATTTGGAAGTTGACCCACAGGAACCGGAAAATCAGGAGATCCAGTATCTCAAGTTTGTGGTGGAATGAGTTATAGCCTAAACCGTGTAGCCGGGTGTTTCCACCCGGCGTGAGAGTATATAGTATAGTCTAGAGATTCCCCGGATTTTCTCCTACGTTGAAAACTGTGGAATGACGAAGAGAGAACTGTCCAAGAACCAATGCATATGAAACTAAAGGCTAGCGTCATTCCCTTGCGAACTTGCGAAGCTTGAGAGACTTGGGAATCTTTGGACTCAATAAGTATTTGCCAAGTGAGTATTCCGATTCGAACGAATTGAAGTAAAACCAAAACCAAGTTGTAATTACCTCACCCAAAAACGATTGTAGTATTACAAAGGCCGTTGCCACCCTCTCCTCAAGGAGAGGGTACTAAGGCAGTACGTAAACCGGAGACTGACATTGGGTGAGGTCAACCCATGTGCTGGGGAAGAATCTAGAGATTCCCCGGCTTTTCTCCTATGTCGAAAACCGTAGAATGACGGAGAGGAAATAGTTCTGATTATAGTCAAACCAAAAGCAGGCGTCATTCCCTTGGGAACCTTTCATCACGCTGTAATAGGTTAGATGAAGAGTACTGAAGAGGGGAGGTGCGAAATTGGCTTTCACGCCAGACAGGCATGCCTATCTGGCGTTCGAATGACACTATCAAAGTGATTCGGTCAAAAGACCTAACTATTGGCTAATAACGATAATAACAATTATAGCCTAGCGATAAAACAGGTTCGCAAGCTACCGGAGGACAAGTATTGGCATCAGAATTCTGCCCTCCCTTTACCGTATTGCCTTTTTCTTTGTCGAATGAGGTGACAAAACTTTTCACTTTAATGGAGTCAAGATTCAATTTTTTGTTTTTCATGAGATTTTAATTGTTGATTATATTATAGTTTAATAAGCTTTAAATTTAATTTTTTTAGTTTAAAATTTATATTTATTTATAATTAAAGTTGAATACTTTAGTCAAATTTTTGAAAATAGTGTGAAAGGTATTTGGGACTGAAGTCTACCGTGTAGCCGGGTGTTTCCACCCGGCGCGAGAGTATATAGTATAGTCTAGAGATTCCACGGATTTTCTCCTGCGTCGAAAACCGTGGAATGACGAGGTGGAAGTAGTTCTGATTAGTATTAAACCAAAAGCCGGCGTCATTCCCTTGCGAACTTGCGCAGCTTGAGAGACTTGGGAATCCTTAACCACGCTGTAACAAGCTAAATTGAAAATATTAAAATCAGAGGTGCAAAAGTACCTTTAACACCCGACGGATATATCCATCTGGTGTTTGCGTGATCAAAGCAAAACAGCCGGGTCTTTCGACCCGACTGCTCTTAATAGTGTGGATTAACAATGTGATTAACAATGTGGGCCTTCCGATAGATCAGGGGTGCACACTACCGGGTAGCAAGAGTTATCACCAGAATGCCCTCCCTTTACTGTATTTCCTTTTTCTTTTTCGAGTGAAGTGATAAAACTCTTCACTTTAATGGTGTCAAGATTTAATTTTCTGTTTTTCATAAGATTATAGTTATTGGTTATAAGCTATAACTTTCTGAATACCGTGATAGTTTGTTAGTATCTAAATTATATTTTATTTAAACAGTGTCGCGATTATCGTTCTGACTAGGCTTTTAAAAAGCGGAATGAGCAGTATTTCGGTTCGGCGTGGGAATAATAGTCTAAGAAACATTAAAGACCTATTGATTAGGCTACTGACACATAGTAAATAAATACAATTGTGTTTATTTGAGTGTACCAAATCATTATAGACTAAAGTAAGAATGACACTCTTCGAAAAACTTTTGACTGACACAAGATTTGATTTTGAACAGGTCCACTCTATTGAAGATCCTCGGTTTGGCCGATTTGAAAGGCCTGAAATCCAAGAATATACTAATCGGATGCTGGCCTTTTTAAACGGATATGATATTAAAAAAGTAAGTAGGGTTGAAAATGACCAAAGAATTGTAGAGGAATTAGAAGTAAAGTTCACTCAGGAATCACAAGAAATTCTTCTGCCAATATGTATGGTGGTTGAGAAGAGTATACCAGGCAAAGAAATTAGGTTGTACTACTCAAGTTATCCATATTCAAAAAAGCACAAAATTAGACTTCGAATTTTGCCTGTGAATAACGATTTAGTTTTCCCACAACCTGTAGAAATTTATCAAAAAGGTCTTGCAGAGGGAGACTTAGATAAGGTCTTGGGTATTTTTACTGATGACGCTACAGTAAGAGAGCCCAGTGGTGGTGACTTTACATCATCCGATAAATCTGCTTTAAAAGCGTTTTATACATTTTTATTCTCCTTTGGTGGAGGAGCTCCACTGGAACACTGCACAGAAACTACTAGTGACAATTCTACCGCTATAGAATACAATATTGTAAAGGTGGGAAAGTATGATTTTACCCCTCAAGCTGGTATCGCAGTTTATGATTGGGCAGGTTCTAAATTAACTGGAGCAAGAATTTATGATGACTTTGAACCACCTACGATCGGAAATTGAAACTATGTACTATACACTGACCGTTATCAACAACGAAATAAATTTATGAAACACCTAATTAGAATATTAGTGCTTAATCTGATTTGGTTTCAGGCGTTTTCTCAAGATCAGAATGATGTAGATATCTTAGCCAAACAATTTTGTGATTGTATGTTAGATATTCAGAACATGTCTGATGAATTAGAGCGAAAAATTAAGAGTTCCCCAGATCCTAAAGCTGCCAAAGTTGATGCCGGAGAGAATTACATGGCAGTACTGTAGATGATGATGAACTGTGGACAAGAAATTACAAGAGATTCTCTTTGGGTTTCAGAACCAAATCAAGTAAGCATCTTTGAATATGTAAAAACTAATTGTCCAACACATTCGGGGTTTATAATTTTTGATAAAGCAAGAGAACTAAGCATGAAGCATGATTCATCGCCTGCCGTAGAAATCAAATTGTCAGCCAAAGAATATCGTGAACTCGGATTTAAATATTTGGATGAAGATGACTATTTCAGGACAAATGAATATTTTGAGAAAGCTATTGAGAATGATAGTCTAGATACTGAAAAAAAGATAATTATAAGTAGACTAAAAACAATCGCTGTTGAGTGGATTTCAAAGGGCGACGACCATATTAAGAAAGGCAACCTTAGCTATGCAAACCGTTATTGGTCAGATGCCGACTTAATTCTAGTTTTAGCATATGATTATGATTATCCAAATCAACACGACATCGGAAAGTTAATTTATCAAACTCGTGTTAAATTAGGTGACATGGTTGGTGCTGATTTATACAAAGAGTATAAATAAGAATGCTGTAGCAATATCTACTTTATCTAAATGTATTCGATGGTACGTTTTTTAACGAGCTATAATGTACCGCTGTTAAACAACCGATATTTGGAGTGTTTCAAAGGATCACTTCAAACTTATCAAGATTCTTTAACTAGACTATTCAAAACTATCACTATGGGCACGCATTGTGCTTCTTCAAACTAGCCAGCTGCCTGGAAGGTCTGAAGTACGAATTATTTTGTCAAATTGATTCTGTCTGACGTTGAGGGAGGCTATGCGCCACCCGAAAGCACAAAAAAAGTCAGATCTTTCAACCTGACTCCATATAGCAACATCTATGTCTTCTGTAATTACAAAATCGACTTCACCCCACCTTCAAGCCCATATAGCTGCTTCACCTCATCATCAGAGAAAGGCCGGTTGAAAATAGAAAACTCATCCATCATACCAATGAAGCTCAGGCCCAGGTAGATGTTTGACTGATCAAGGCTCCAAGTGAATGGATCATCCACTCCGATAATCGAACCGATTTTCTCACCGTCTACAAAAAGGCTGGCGCTGCTCTCGGCTGTGCCAAGGTCACTGTATGAAATAGCAATGTGTGTCCAAGTGCTACTGGTGAAAGGAGGGTTTTTGACCCTTACCATACGTTTTTCCATCTCTTCATCTTTGGAAGTCAGCAAAGTATCCTGGCTCCATACGTCCAAGTCACCAAAAACGCCCAATCTAAAATCACGAGGGTTTTCCTTGGTGAAATCCACCCAAATGGAAGCGTCATTGTAGCTCACATCAGTGATTTGAATAGGATCGGTAAAGCCCGGCTCCAGGTCAGTGGCAGGGTCAAGGCTTAGCCAGAATGATATCGTACCTGACCAGCCAGTAGAATCAAAAGCGATGTTGTCCTTGGACTTGTAGTACACCACCGTTCTACTTTTCTTACCAAACCGGAAAGCATCACCAAACTTGCCCTTGCCCGCTTCGATGCTGTGATCTGCGTTGTGCATACCCGCCTGCGCACTGTCAAGTGCCCTTCTCGAAGGAGCAGTGTACATGCTGGCATCTCCGTTTGCAAAGTCAGCTTTGGTATCGCCATCAAAAGAAGAGTGGAATGTCAATACCTCTTTGAATGGGTGGGCTTTGGCCTCTTCACCATCTGCTTGCTTTTCACCGTCAGACTTGGGCTGGCAAGCCATAAAACCTACGGCAAACAACATCACCATTATTGTAGAATAAGTAATCCTTTTCATGTTTTAGTTTTTGTTGGGTAATTGAGCGTGTAAAGATAACCAGTACGGTGTCCTATGCTAGAATCGAATGGATTTTCGTTAGGCTATACTTCAGGCCACTTCCTCGTCCACCGGCTGATCAGCCTACCGGTGCGCAAAATTATATTAGCGATCAGGCCTTTAGGATAAACGATTAGCTGAACTACAGTGTCTACGCTTTTGCCGAGACTTTTGAGTACAAGCTGCCTTTCTTCTGTTAAGGTCATCCGTTGTGCATTGTACCAAGCCAACCCCCGCGAAAGACGCATACCGTAGTTGGTAAATATTTCATCCTGTTGCTTAGCTACTTTATCCAGCCAACTGAGCAGTGGGTTAAATGACTCTGCTGTTTTCTGCTGGATGTCGTTAATGCCTTGCATCAAAATGTCATTGGCCAGATGAAAGTCAGATGCCCTCTTTGGTTCGTGCCAGGAGCTACCCGTTTGCTCAAGCGCAAGCGGAAGGTCGTTGACTATGTGTGCGACCATGCCTAATATCAACTCCTCCAAGACCGACGTGCGCTTGATATACATTGCTTCAAACACGGTATGCCATGCCGCTATTACTTCTTCACCATGGTCATATGCCTTCAATGCCTGAAAGTATTGCTTGCTGAATTCTACATCGAGCCTCAGTACCCAATCCCTATCGTGAAATGACGTAGACGGGATTAGTGCCTTAAATGATTTAGTGATCTCCAAGTAAGCATTGGTGAAAATAGCCCTGGCATCTCTTATGGTCACATAATAACGTTTGTACAACTCCAGTTGAACGATCACATCATCAATGGTTTCACACTTCCGGTTGGCGTTGGTTTGCAGGTGTGAGACGAAATCTATGTTCTCACCTTCTTGCCACTTGAATATCACTTCTTTGGCGGTGGCGTAAGGACAGGTCAAAGTAGCATCTATGGATTTCCGATCTTCGAGCACGGCATACTCACCAGTCCATTCTACCCCGAGAATAGGCATTTTGGTGTAGGTAGCGCCTAAGCCATAAGAATGAACTTTGGCTGGGTGTCTTTTTCTACTTTTGAACAAAAATGGGATAGGGCCGAGCCGCTCCTTAGAATGGACATAAACACCGCTGCCGTTTTCATGGAGCACATAGTGTTCTTCCAGCAGGTAGAACGTAATGCCCCACTTCCTGATACGAATGCGATTGGTGGCAATACCATTCACACTAAAGTCAGGATAGCACTGAAGCACCGAATGAATTTTGAAGTGTTTGAAGACTTTCAAGGCCGCAACCAGCAAGAGTGTGAAAGCACGATTCACGAAGCCCGTTTTGGTTTGCCAAAAAGCCTTCCAATCTGTGATCTTAAAAGAAAAATCACCCACCCATGTGCCGTTGCCTACTTCAAAGTAGTAGACCCAATTGTCTGGTGGTTGGTGCTTGGTCTCGCGCGTCATGCTATAAGTTATAATTAAAATACTTAAAATAATATTTTCCTATGCAGAATAGATATTTAGAAATGAGAAGAAAGACAAAAGACTAGAAACTGTATTTAGGGCTGTCATTGCGAAACCGAGGAACGAAGGTGAAGCAATCCAGTGGCTATAAGAGGTTAG
Source organism: Bacteroidota bacterium (assembly GCA_039819065.1). Classification (GTDB taxonomy): domain Bacteria; phylum Bacteroidota; class Bacteroidia; order Cytophagales; family Cyclobacteriaceae; genus JBCBSS01. The sequence goes on along the minus strand of JBCBSS010000090.1, from coordinate 156 downwards.
AAGCTGGAAATAAGTAGAAATAGATAGAAATATGTAGAATTAAATAGATGTATGAATACCTAGCGTCATTCCCTTGCGATCAGTCAGACAAAAGATATAAGACCAAAGGGTGCGCCTCATTGGAACATGCAACAACCACTTTACTGCGGTCTGCTT
>JBCBSS010000089.1:0-32644 GCA_039819065.1 Bacteroidota bacterium | reverse complement strand
TAAAATAAACAAACAACCAGACTTTGAAAGCCAGATCAATGTGCTAAAGAAAAGCTTGGTTTCAGATGTAGATACCGTATTTTCCAGAACGTCATATGCTGTTTATCAGCAAATATTCGAACCATTGAGCCATTTATTGATCGACCATAAGAAGCTTAAGATACTTCCTGATGGAGTGCTTTGGAATATCAATTTTGACTTGTTGCTTACTAACCTTCCTAAATCTAATAACTATCGTAACTATGACTACTTGATCAAGGATTTTATTATAAGCTATGACTATTCAACCCAACTTTTGATTGATGTTAGAAACTCACATAAAAAAAGTAATAGCAGAGTTTTAGCTTTTTCATATTCCAATGAGAATACAGGTACTGATGGGATAGTTGCTGACTTAAGAACGCTAAGGAGTGCTGAAGTAGATGATCTACCGGGGAGTAGAGAGGAAATTAAATCGATCTCAAGATTTATGGATGGTGACTACTTTTACGGTAGTGAAGCGAACGAGAAGAATTTTAAAGAAATAGCCCATCAGTATGGTATACTACATTTGGCTGTGCATGGTGAAATTAGTGATGATCGCCCTGATGAATCCAAATTGTACTTAACAGATGCTAAGGATTCTATTCAAGACAATATTCTTCATGCTTTTGAACTTTATAACCTCAAGTTGAATGCCGAAATGGCAGTGCTGAGCGCATGTAATACAGGGGAAGGTCAAATCATCAAAGGAGAAGGGATTATGAACTTGGGAAGAGCTTTTACTTATGCCGGTGTGAAAAGTATGGTAGTTACACAATGGGAAGTTCCGGATGATATAACACCTCGAATCGTAAGAACCTTTTATGAAGGCCTTGATCATGGCATGTCTAAATCAGAAGCTTTACGAAATGCCAAACTGAAATTTCTCGAAGCCTCACCAGAATTGACAGTTCCTCCATTCTATTGGGGTAGCTTTGTACTCATTGGAGATGATAGCCCCATCGGAGACGGAGTTGATTTCACTTCGATCATACTGGGCATAATAGGCTTGATCTTATGCATAATCATCATTGGCTTTCTGCTTAAAAGAAGGAATATCAGTCGATCAGTTCAAGGATAAATATCCCCTAATGTACTTGTGCATTAAATGCTGAATCCAATTTCTTTATCTTAATCGGCCGAATAAAACCCTTCTTGGTCTACCTTTGTTACCATTAAAATTAAAGGGTATCCGAACCAGTGCGTAAACGCGCGTGCTAGCCATTTATGAATCAAATCATCAACAAAAAAGTCGAATTCATCCATTTGGGTTCTATGGATTACCAACAAGCTTGGGACTACCAGACCAAGCTTTTTAACGATATCATCGAGGTCAAGATTGCCAATCGTAATCTGCCTTTGGAAGACCAGAAGCCCACACCCAACTACTTGCTATTCGTAGAACACCCGCATGTATATACACTGGGCAAAAGTGGAGATCAACAGAACCTGCTGTTGGATGAGAAAGGGCTGGCGGAAAAACAGGCTACTTTCTACAAGATCAATAGGGGAGGGGATATAACCTATCATGGCCCCGGTCAGGTCGTTGGGTATCCCATTCTTGATCTGGATAACTTCTTCACCGACATCCACAAATACCTACGACTCCTGGAAGAGGCAGTGATATTGACCCTCAAAGATTACGCTATCCCTTCTGGTAGAATTGATGGCTTGACCGGTGTTTGGCTCGACTGGGAGAAAACAATGACCGATAATCTCGGACAATGGAACCCTAGAAAGATTTGTGCCATTGGTGTGAAGACTAGTCGATGGGTAACTATGCATGGGTTTGCATTCAATGTCAATGCGCACCTGGATTACTTCAATAACATCATACCATGTGGCATTGATGACAAAGCTGTTACTTCTATGCATTCAGAATTAGGGGCTGAACAGGATATACATGCCGTAGAACAGATACTACTAAAGCATCTGGCATCGTTGTTTGAAATGGAATTAATCGCAGAGACAAACAAAGCATGAGACCAAAGATTCCAAATGGTCACTGAAAGACAATCAAGTACACATGAAAAAAGACATCAACATACCTTCTGTAAAAAATGTAACGTTAGCCGTAGTCAAAAAACTTACCGAACAGGGAGAAGAACAGTGGAACGTTTACATCATCAATAAAAACGACTTCGCCATTGAAAACACCTTGGTAGCATCGAAAGGGTACGGTGAGAAAGATGGGGAAAAGCAACAAACCTCTACACTGAGACACTTTCTAGAGACGGTAGACGGCAATACGTCAGTGCTAATTGAGCCCATAGATCCGGCGCTTTTTCACCTGAACAATGAGTATTGGGTAAGTTACTACGTTAATAAAGAGCTGTTTGATAAGCGATTCATTTTTGTTCCTGATGCCATCAAAGAAGAGAACCTAACTTATATCGAAGAGTTGGAAATGGATGGGGTGCTTCATTCTTGATTATGGAAGCAGAATTAAAGAACATCTTATTCCTCGATATTGAGACAGTGGCTGGCACAAGTGAGTACCAGCAAATGAGTGAGCGATTGCAAGCACAATGGGACAAGAAAGCTAACTTCTTGCGCTCTGACGATGAGCAAACCAGCGAAGAATTGTTCGAGCAAAAAGCAGGCATTTTTGCTGAGTTTGGGAAGATAGTAGTGATAGGGCTTGGGTTTTTTACCTTCACAGAGGACAAACCACAACTGAGAGTCAAATCCCTTTACAATCATGACGAAAAAGCGCTTTTAGCCGATTTCAAGGGCACAGTAGAAAAATTTGATCAAGGTACTTTACGCTTATGTGGTCATAACGCCAAAGAATTCGATTTCCCTTATATCTGTCGCAGAATGCTCATCAATGGTATCCAGCTACCTCCTGTGCTGGACATAGGAGGCAAAAAACCATGGCAGGTAAACCACATCGATACCATGGATATGTGGAAGTTTGGTGACTATAAAAACTTCACTTCCCTGGATCTTTTGGCTACCATATTTGACGTGCCATCCAGTAAGAGTGATATCGATGGCAGTCAGGTGAATGAAGTCTACTATAAAGAGAACAACCTAGAAAAAATAGCTGAGTACTGCAGTCGAGACGTAGCGGTGACCGCTCAGGTTTACATGAAACTAAAGGGCTATTCAAACATTGACAACAACAATATAATTTACACTTAATAGCATACCACGTTAGTTTTCTTAACTTTACACCGAAAATGAAAGCGGAAAAAAGAAAGAAAAGAAAAATTTAGAATTACTAGCACCCCCACTCGACAGAGAGTAACCCTTTGATATCCAGCACCCTAAACTCTCGTCAAAGCAATTTTTATTTATTCAAACAACTTATTTTTATCTATTACATTAAATGTCTAAAAAGAGAAAGAAGAGCAAAAAATCCAACAAAGGAGATTTTGCCTCTAAGCTGAAAACTAAAATCGTAAATCTGCTTAACGCCAAACCCACCCTAGCCTTTTCATCCAAGCAGATCACAAGAAAATTAGGATTTAAAAACCGTGCTATCAATCGGGAGATTCCAATTGTATTAGCCACATTAGCAAGAGATGGACAAATCAAACAGGTGGCGAACCATGTGTTTCAGAGCCTGAGAGAGCCAGAATATGTTACTGGAAGAGTTGACCATGTAAATGCACGCTTTGCTTATATCGTTACTCCTGAGGAGGAACCAGATATATACGTTAAAAGCCGAGACCTGAACTATGCCTTCGATGGTGATACGGTGAAGGTGTCACTATATTCTACCAAGCGAGGAGCAAACCCGGAAGGACAGGTGGTCGAAATTGTCAAAAGGGCTAAAGAAAGCTTTGTAGGACGATTAGAAATATCTCCTAAGTTTGCATTTGTCATTCCCGATAACCGCAAAATTCACCAGGATATTTTTGTTAAACTCAATAATGCCGGTGGAGCCGAGCACAATGATAAAGTCATAGTTGATATTACCGTTTGGCCAGATAGAGATAGAAACCCTGAGGGTAAAGTATCTCATGTGCTCGGTAAAGCTGGGGAAAATGACGCAGAGATACATTCTATCATGGCCGAGTTTGGGCTACCCTTCTCGTTTCCTGAAGCGGTTGATAAAGCAGCCGATAAAATAGCCGATAGAATTACCGCGGCAGAAATCAAAAAGAGAAAGGACTTCAGAGAGATTACCACCTTTACCATAGACCCTGAAGATGCCAAAGACTTTGATGATGCATTGTCATTCCGCCAATTGGAAAATGGTAACTATGAAGTCGGGGTGCATATCGCAGATGTGAGCCACTATGTAAAACCGGATTCTATTCTAGAAAAAGAAGCATTCGAGCGAGCTACATCAGTCTATTTAGTGGACAGAACCATTCCTATGTTACCGGAAAGGTTATCAAATGGTTTGTGTTCGCTCAGACCTAATGAAGACAAACTCACCTTTGCCGCCCTCTTTGAACTAGATGCTAATGGGCGTATTCAAAGTGAATGGTTTGGTAGAACGATCATACATTCTGACAGACGATTTACCTATGAAGAAGCACAGGAGAGAATTGAAACGCAAGAGGGTGACTTTAGTGAGGAGCTTCATCAACTCAATCAATTGGCATTGAAAATAAAGGCCGATCGGTTTAAAAAAGGAGCCATCAATTTCGAGACGACGGAAGTGAAATTCAAGCTTAATGAAGACGGTAAGCCTTTAGGGATCATTCCTAAGGTCAGGAAAGATGCTCATAAACTGATTGAGGAGTTCATGTTGCTGGCCAATAAGCAGGTGGCCAATTTCATATACCACCGATCCAAAGGCAAGGATAAAGACACCTTTGTGTACAGAACGCATGACTATCCTGATCCTGAGAAGGTAGCTACTTTCGCCAATTTTGCTAAGCGCTTCGGCCATGATTTGGATGTGGAGCAGGAGTCCATATCACAATCGCTTAATGGCTTAATGGACGAAATTGAAGGTAAGCCAGAGCAGAATATCTTGGAGAGCCTGGCTATTCGCGCCATGGCGAAAGCCAAATATACAACCCAGGCCAATGGCCACTTCGGCCTCGCTTTTAAGCACTACACGCACTTCACCTCACCCATTCGTCGCTATCCCGATGTGATGGTTCATCGGCTGCTACAACACTACTTGGATGGTGGAAAATCGGTCGATAAGGAAGAGTATGAAGAGAAATGTGTACACAGCTCTGAACAAGAGAAAAGGGCTGCCGATGCGGATAGGGCCTCTATCAAGTACAAGCAGGTAGAGTTCATGCAAAGTGTAGAGGACAAGGTCTTCGAAGGCATAATATCCGGTGTGACTGAGTGGGGTATCTATGTGGAAATCGTAGAGACTAAATGTGAAGGAATGGTGCGAATGGTCGATCTGGATGATGATTACTACGAATTCGATGAAGACAATTATCGCGTCATTGGCCGCAGGAATAAGAAGATGTACACCCTTGGTGATAAGGTGCATGTTAGCGTAAAAAGCACCGATATCGATCGTAGGACCATTGATTTGCTGTTCGAAGAGGAATAACTCCCAAACTTATTTGCCGATCACCTGTTACCCTCATATCTTCGCTGTTTAGAAAATTACCAAAAAGGCGAGGTTGGAGTATCTTGGTAATGAATTCGTTAGAATCAACGAACAACTACCTCTCCTGATTGGCTTTATTTAAAATTGCTGTTTTCGGAATGACTGTTAGGATCGACGATCTGCTTGGATTGATCAACAAGGAGATCACCAAATATTCTTTTGAGGGCTACCCATCGGAACTGTATGAGCCGATGCGGTATATTATGGACTTGGGGGGCAAAAGAATGAGACCCTTATTAACGCTTCTGTCATATTCCCTCTATAAAGACGACCCTGAAAATATCATAGAACCGGCCATGGCGGTTGAAGTATTCCACAACTTCACTCTCATGCATGACGACATCATGGATCAGGCGCCGCTTAGAAGAGGTAAGCAAACCGTACATGAAAAATGGAACAGTAGCATTGCCATATTATCTGGTGATGCTATGTTGGTTAAGGCCTATAAGATGTTTCTCACTGTCGAGAATGGAAGGTTAAATCGTGTACTGAAAGCCTTTAATAGAACAGCAATAGAAGTATGTGAAGGCCAGCAAAAAGATATGAATTTCGAAGACAGGCTTGATGTGTCCGTCGAAGAGTATCTTGATATGATCTCACAGAAAACAGCCGTATTACTTGGATTTAGTTTGGAGTTGGGGGCACTGCTTGGAGGTGCTGACGACAGGAACTGCCAATTCATACGCGAATTTGGTGTTAACATTGGTGTCGGCTTTCAGTTGAAAGATGATCTCTTAGACGTGTATGCAGATCAGGCCAAATTTGGAAAGCAAGTAGGTGGAGATATTATCGCCAATAAGAAAACCTTCTTGCTCATTGAAGCTTTAGAAATGGCTGAAGGTAACACCAAGAAAGAACTAGAGCGCTGGCTGAAAATGGAAGAGTTTGACAAAGAAGAGAAAGTCGAAGCCGTCAAAGCCATTTACGATGAATTGAACATCAAAGCCATCACAGAAGAGAAAATGGCTCAATACTTCGATACCGGTTTTAAATCATTAAAGAAACTAGAAGTACCTCTTAACAAAAGAGCTGTTCTACGCGGATTCGCAGAAGACCTTATCAATAGGGAGAAGTAATTGACTTCATGAGTACCTGCGATAGCGCGCGTTTGCAACGCGTACCTCTATTTTTTTAATCTGCAGAGTCGAACGCGTTACAAACGCGCTCGATCAGAGTTACTAAATACCCGCCCGTCCTTCTGAAAGAAACCTATTGGCAACAACCGGTTTCAGTACTCTAACTGATGTATTAAATTGACAGCACGTACCATGCTTTACGAAAATGCTCTATCAAACCCTGTGAGCCACTAAGGTTCTTTCAGAAAGACTCAGGGTCGGAGCGTTTTTACAATGCGTGCTTTACTCCCTGGTCGTAGGTTAAGCGTAGCGATCCTACCATCTATAACAGTGCTCTTCCCAAAAACACCACTGCCTGATTGAGAATGCTTATCTTAGCAACGAAAAATTTGTTTAGATAAGACTTCATCATGGTACGCAATTCTACCGTCATTCTCATCATCTTGATACTCAGTATAGCAGCCTGTCAACAACCTCAAAAAACTGAAGCCGACTCAGCATCTACCGATGCCAAAGACTTGGTAGCTAAAATCAAACTGAGTGATCTGGATGGCAATTCAATAGATCTAAAAAGTATGAAGGGTAAAGTGGTTTTCCTAAACTTCTGGGCTACTTGGTGTAAGCCCTGTATTGAAGAAATGCCCTCCATTGATGCTATGAAGCAATCATTAGGCGGCCGAGATATAGTCATTCTTGCTGCTTCTGACGAACCTCTAAAAAGAGTAAAAGCCTTTGCCGATAAGTATGATTTCTCCTTTCAATTTGTCAAGATGGAAAGTAGTGTTGCTGACCTCGGCATATATGCGTTGCCAACCACCTTTATCATTGATAAGCAAGGTGAAATAGCCCTGAATGAAACGGGAGCCAGAGATTGGAACAACCAGGCCAATCAGGATATGATCAAAGAAATGATGTAATCTATGAATAGGCTTTCCCTACTATGCTTAATAGCGCTATTAATTTCAAGTTGCTCTAATACAAAGCAAAAGGCATCGGAGCTAGAAAATCAAAGCATCAAATCTATAGACTCACCTGCCTCTGCGAGAAGCAGCCTTCCATTTCTCTCCACCAATGCCAAGAGCGATGTCTACCTATCCTGGGTGGAGGCAATAGAAGGAGGAACGCATCAACTAAAGTATTCAAAGCTCAATGGTGAACAATGGAGTGCGCCTCAGGTCATCGCTTCAGGAAATAACTGGTTTGTCAACTGGGCTGACTTTCCATCAGTCATTTCCAACGGCAACAGTGGCATGATCGCTCATTTCCTGGCCAAAAGTGGCGAAGGTAAGTATGCCTATGATGTTCGGCTCACACAAGCTACAGGTGACGGCTCTGAATGGGAAAATTCCTTCAAGGTTCATGATGACCAAACAGCATCAGAACATGGGTTTGTAACCATTCTGCCTTGGGAGGACGATTTCTTTGTAACCTGGTTAGATGGCCGAAACACAGTGAATGAGCCTAGAGAGCCTATGAGTATCAGAACAGCGTCAATCGGTCAGGATGGCACAAAGCAGGATGAAAAGGCTCTTGACTTGCGCGTATGTGACTGTTGTCAGACCAGTGCTGCCATTACCACTCAAGGACCCATTGTCGTTTACCGTGATCGTTCTGAAGAAGAGATAAGGGATCTTTCTATCGTCAGGTATGAAAACGGAGAATGGACTGAGCCTGAACCTGTGCATCAAGATGGTTGGGAAATAAACGGCTGTCCTGTCAACGGGCCTAAAGCCGATGCAATTGATAATCACTTGGCAGTGGCCTGGTTTACAGCCGCTAATGGAGAACCAAAAGTAAAACTGGCTTTTTCTGATGATAGCGGTCAGCGCTTTGAAAGCCCTATTCAGGTAAACCAAGGTATCACCCTTGGCCGTGTAGACTTGGCCATGATAGACCCACAAAACGCATTGATCAGTTGGCTTGAAACTGCAGATTCAACTGCGGTGATAAAAGCCGTTAGAATCGATAAATCAGGTCAGCGCGGCCAAACCATTGACGTTGCCACGACCAGCCCCGCCCGATCCAGCGGATTCCCTCAAATGACCATAAGCGTAGAAAAAGTGATCTTCGCCTGGACAGAAGTACAGGAAGAAAGTACTCAGGTCAGAACCGCTTGGGTGGACTTAAAGGAGTTTAATTAGGGAAACAGATTGAGTACGTCCATGATGTCATTGCGCGGAACGAGTGACAAAGCAATCCAGAACCGACAAAGAGTAGGCAGTTGACAGTGAGCAGTAAGCAAAATCACCAGTGCCTACTGACCGATTGTGGGCTACCAACTAATCTGCCCTTCTGAAAGAATCTTATTGGAAGGTAAGTATGACTTAAGTAAGTGGCCTATAATCAATTGATGATATCCTATCTTACCACTAGTCCCATCGAGCGCGTTTGCAAGGCGTTCGTAGAAGTGCTTTCACCTACCGCCAAATTGCCTACTGCCTACTGTTAGGTTCGGGATTGCTTCGTCGTGCCTCTCAGTCAGAAGACGGACACGCTCGCAATGACAGCCTGATCTTTTGTCTTAAGTCTTACTTCTTATGTCTCATGGTATATAAGTCTCCAGTATCGTAAACTCACCTTCCGGCTCTAGCTCGATATTAGTGATGCTAGCTGGTATAAGTATCGCTTCCCCCTTTTTGAGTTGGGTTTGACCTCCATCAAATTTTAAGTTTAAAGCCCCATCTATCCCAATGTAGATCACAAAAGAATCTAGTGAACTGTAGTCCCTAGAAGTGGTTTCTGTAAAGTGAAGCTTTTGAGTGGAGAAATAAGGGCACTCAACCAAGTCGACCACCTCATTGGCAGCATCCTGATAGCCAGTTTTATAGCTGTCGTAGAAATCGTAATCGATGGCATCAAGTGCCTGCTCAACATGTAACTCTCGCTTATTGCCTTGGGCGTCAGTTCTATCGAAATCATAGATACGATAGGTGACATCGGAAGTCTGTTGAATCTCTGCTATCAACAATCCCTTGCCAATGGTATGCACGCGTCCTGCCGGTATGAAGAAGACATCATCCGCCTGAGCTACTTCAATGTTGAGAATATCTTTTAGTTGCCCATTATTAAAGTAATCTAAATAGACATTGCGATCTACCTTGCGATTGAATCCTGATACTAATTTGGCTCCCTCATCGCCTTGCAATACGTACCACATTTCTGTCTTGCCAAAAGAATCGTGGCGCTTTTTGGCGAGCTCGTCATCAGGATGTACCTGAATAGACAGATCATCATTGGCGTCCAGGAATTTGATCAAAAGGGGAAACTCATTGCCGAAACGCTCAAACACCTTTTGCCCAACCAGTTCTCCCTTGAAAGTACCTATCAATTCCTTTAAGCTTTTCCCCTTCAAAGCCCCATCTGCCACCATGGAAATATTTCCTTCTACGCCGGAAATCTCCCAGGTTTCTCCGCAGTTAGGCAGATCGCCGTAATCTTTGCCCAGAATACTCTTGATCTTTTGCCCACCCCAGATTTTATCTTTGAAGATGGTTTGGAACTTTAAAGGATAAAGCTTGCTCATATTAGCCTTTTCGCATTTGCTTATAAGAATTGATCAGCCCGTTAGTCGAGCTATCATGAGAAGAAATCTCTTGATCATCGGTGAGTTCTGGTAATATTTTCTTGGCCAGTTGCTTACCAAGCTCCACACCCCACTGGTCGAAACTGAAGATATTCCAGATCACCCCCTGCACAAAAATCTTATGCTCATACATGGCAATTAGACTCCCTAACGTACGAGGAGTAAGCTTTTTAAACAGAATAGAATTGGTGGGTTTGTTGCCTTCAAAAACCTTGAAGTTGGTCAATTGGGCAATCTTATCGTCTGTAGCACCTGAAGCCTTTAACTCTTCAACCACCTCTTCTTTGGTTTTTCCATTCATCAAAGCCTCAGTCTGGGCAAAGAAGTTAGAAAGCAGCTTTTCATGGTGGTCACCGGTAGGGTTCTGGCTTATGGCTGGCGCTAGAAAATCACAAGGAATCATTTTAGTGCCCTGGTGAATCAGTTGGTAGAATGCGTGCTGTCCATTAGTACCTGGCTCTCCCCAGATAATTGGTCCGGTTTGATAATCCACTGCTTGACCATCCCTGTCTACATATTTACCATTGCTTTCCATATTCCCCTGCTGGAAATAGGCGGCAAAGCGATGCATATACTGGTCATATGGTAGAATAGCCTCTGATTCTGCACCAAAGAAGTTATTGTACCATAAACCAATCAAAGCCAATATGACCGGCACGTTCTTCTCAAATGGTTCGTTCTTGAAGTGATTGTCCATAGCATGAGCACCTTCAAGTAAACCCTCAAAGTTTTCATAGCCGATGGTGCAAGCGATGGAAAGCCCGATAGCCGACCACAGCGAATAACGTCCTCCAACCCAATCCCAAAACACGAACATATTATTAGTATCAATACCAAAAGCACTGACCGCTTCAGCATTGGTAGACATGGCTACAAAGTGCTTGCTCACATGCGCTTCATCACCAGCGTGCCCTACAAACCAATCCCTGGCCGTATGGGCATTGGTCATGGTTTCCTGCGTAGTAAAGGTTTTAGAAGCAATCATGAACAGCGTTGTTTCCGGATCCACCTTTTTCAAGGCCTCGGCAATGTGCGTTCCGTCTACATTCGATACGAAATGAGCCTGAATGTGTGGTTTCTGATATGATTTCAAAGCTTCTGTTACCATTACTGGGCCTAGATCCGAACCTCCAATTCCTATGTTGACAATATCAGTAATAGGCTTGCCTGTATAGCCTTTCCAATCACCATTGATCACCCTGCCCGAAAAGTCTTTTACCAGTGCCAGCACCTTGTTTACTTCTGGCATTACGTCCTCTCCATTCACATTTACGGCACCACCGGAGCGGTTGCGCAAGGCAGTATGGAGCACAGCCCGCCCTTCTGTTTGGTTGATAGCGTCACCAGAAAACATCTTGCCAATGGCATCAGACAAATGACATTCATCTGCCAGTTTGATCAATTGGGCGATGGTATTTTTATCTATGATGTTTTTAGAATAGTCTATTAGAATATCCTCAAACTCGAGCGAAAAATTTTTGAAACGTTCAGGGTCATCCAAAAACAGTGATTTCAAATGAACGCTGTTCATAGCAGTAAAGTGGCTTTCCAGTGCCTGCCACGCTTGAGTAGAAGTGGGGTTGATCTTTTCTAACATGTTTAGATAGCAGTTTAAGTGTACAAATCAACTAAAAAAATGCTAAACCTATCCGCCTGAAAAAGTGAATCTTATGTTAATAATGTTTCATAAGAAACCGCAAACGTTTGAAACCTTATCTTTCTGTAGAAATGATGGGAATTACACTATATCAAACACCCAATTTTCTTTGATAACCTTATGAAAGATAACAAAACCATTGGTGATCGAGGAGAAGAATTAGCGGCAAATTACCTGAAAGACAAAGGTTACGAGATACTTGTAAGAAATTATAGGTACAAGCGCTCAGAGATTGATATCATTTGTAAGCACAACAGCCTATTGGTATTCATAGAAGTCAAAACTAGAAAGAATAATACCTACGGAGAACCAGAAGCATCAGTCGACCAAAAGAAAGCAGCCAAAGTAATTGAAGGCGCCGAGCAATACATCGAAGAAATAGACTGGCACGGAGACATCAGATTCGACATAATTTCCATTCTACTAAAAAAACCACCTGAAATTGAGCACTTTGAGGATGCGTTTTATTGAGGAGATATAAGACATAAGTAGAAAGACAAAAGACTTAAGACTTCACAAACTGATTTTCTGACTGTCATTGCGAGGAGCGACGTAGGAGCGAGGAAGCAATCCGGTAGCTAATTCCAAATGATTGAATTTCAAATTAAACCAACTCCATTGTTCTATTGGCTGGCAACTATCGATACCGCTGTTGGGGATAAAACCTTACGAGGGCGAAAAGACATGAGATGTTAGGCCAAGACACAAGATGTTAGACTTGAGACTTTCCCCGCTCCAGCTTCCATCTGCTTTACCCTTACTACTTTCCAAAAGTTCAAAACTTTTGGAAAGTTCTTCCTGGCAAGGAACTACCTCATATTGATCAAAACAAAAAAACCGGAAGGAAATCATATTCTCCTTCCGGCTTTTTTCTTGTCTATTAAAGACAACTTTAAGGCAACGGATCAGCCACTGTATAGTTTAAGAGTAAATACACATCTTCTACCTCACTTGAATTGAATACACTAGCCAGGTCAGCCGTCGCATTGGTATCGTCAATACGAATGATCCACTCATCAATTGGTGAATTGGATACACCTACACTAAATCTTGCCAATGGGAGCGATTCAGCATTCGCGGCGGCATCACCCTCGACAGCCAGGTTGGTCTGAGAGCCAGTGATAGACCCTGAGACTGTAGAAAGCGTAGCAGCCAGTTCTGTAATTCTGGCATTGTTTACTGTGCTGTCATCTTTGTATTTGACCATAACCACGGCGTCGTTTACTAAGCTCATCGTTTTTCCTGATAAGAAACGAGGAAAATGTGCTTGGGATAATGCAATTTGAGTTTGTTGATGACCTTGGCCATTGATAGGTTGCATCAATTGATAATAGGCATCAGCAAAATTCATTTTCAAGCTGAAAGCACTTGGCAAAGCAGTGCCAGTGGCTACATACTCGTTGGAAAGCGCATTTAACCCATCATTGATCAATCCTACTGCTCCGGTCCTCAACCTCTCACCACCATCTTTGGCCATGTAGCTAATGTGTAGTACCACATCGGAAATAGTGTCATAGTCAAATTGCCTATGCTCGTTCGGTAGCTCTAATCTCCATGTACTAATCGCTCCAGCTCCCTCAAATGGCAGATACCTTTCATCTCTAAAATTCAATTCAAATGTACCACTATCGTTTTGAGCGGTACTGGTGGCAATGGATTGAACTCCTACTACATTGTGTTTGAAACGCCCATCATTAAGGCCCTGATAGCCATAACCTTCAGAGCCAATTTCACTATTTTTCCTGTAGCGGTTAGAAAGCAAAGTCAGCTTAGCACTTACATTAGTGTATGGACCTGTTACACACGGAATGGTCAAGCTGACTGATTTGATCCTACGCAGATAGTGCCCCGGATGATCAAGGTCAAACATTACCTCAGGAATCTGTATTTCGCACCAGCCATTGTTGCGGAGGTTGACCAATTGGGCCGCGTTCAATAATCTGAGAGAGACATGTTTGGTCAATTCCAACTCACGCTCATTCCTTTGCAGATGAGCTGCTTCCATTCTGCGTATCTCATGCTGTAACCTTTCTCCCGCAAGTAGCCCTTTCTTCAAGCTATCCCAATGGCCGAATTCAATGAAGAACGCATCTTCTTCTCCCAGTTCCCTGCGATACGCCGCCTCAGCCTGGCGTGCCATATCATAAGCTAATTGGTAGCTCTGAAAGTAAAGCCCCGAAAGCTGGCCCACCATCCAGTCATAGAGTGCCTTGTTGGTGTATTTGTCTTGCATGAATTCAGCCACTTCTTCTGACTGCTCAGTTTGTAATTCATGGTTTTGCAACTCCTTCTCCGCCATGGCCAGTCGTATTTCTGCTGCCGCTATTTGCTTATCGATCTGATCCAGCTCTTTAGTAGCTAAATCTGTCTGGAACACCCAATCTTCCATACGTCGATCATATCCACCTTTGATTGACGCTTTGGTAGCACCATGATTTTCGATTTGTCCGAGAAAGTTTAGAGCCATACTCGCCGCTTGTAAGGAATGATATAGTTCCTTACCTCCACCAGATACATTGGCAAATGGGCTGCCGAAAGCGCCAGCAACGCCAAGAGTTGTTGTAGGAAGCAGGGCTAAAGCTCCAGCCAAAATGTTAGTCACCTGACTACTAAGCTGAAAGGCCATTGCTCTATCCAACTTCTTAAGCTGTTGCTTCTCATGATTATTCATGTACTCCCGGCTGCTGTAGTATTCTCTTCTGATCTCAGTTAACTCCTTGGCCAGTTGTAGTGACTCAAGGTTTTCTTCAGCTTCATCTACTGCTTTTTTTCGGGTCTCTCGGATGGCTTTTAGCAACTGTACTTCTTGCCCTGATCTTAATTGTGCTAATTCTTCAGCATCCTTTTTTTCTAAGGCAGACAGTAAAGCACCACCCAGGTTTTTAACATCATTGCAGAAATCTTGTGCTTTTGAAAGCAAGAAAAGAAAACGGTAATGAGGTACGGCCGCTGCTGTAACCTGATCCAGTACAGTGCCGATCTCCACACCGGCCGCGGTGGCTTTAACTAATAAACCTGGATCAATAGGAGGGGCGAATAATGCCAACTCCCTTCTGATCCCTTCAATATTTTGGCAATGACGAATCTTGAATAACCGATCCCCTACAGTGTCCCAATATCCTAATAGCTTATCATTAGAAGGTGTGCCAAAGAAAAGCAGCGAGTTCACAGCGTTGATGCTATTGTCGCCGTCTACCTTGTCCGACACGTCCATTTCACCCATTTCAGATTCAAGCTGGGAAAAGTCATCGTCCGAAGTGCCCACCTGATCAACTATATCTTTTAGTGTGGGCGCAGTAGCGGCATCTTTGCTGATTCTATTAGGTTTCTTCCCTAATATTTGGCTGGCCAGTATGTACAAGTGAGTGGCTTCATTGATCGATTCTATGGTGTCCCTTCTGAAAAGGTGGTCCCCCCAAGAGATAAGGTTATCCAAGTACTTCATTACCGTGGTTTTCATATAAGACACGGTACGTAACCTCGCGATAGCATGTGGGCTAAACGGGTTCTTAGTCCATTGTGCCAATTGTCTTGTGAACTGCTTGTCCCCTCCTTGTAATACCTTGAGAATTTGGTCAACACTCTCATTACCATGATGATTGAAAAATGGCTGAACCTTCCAAAACCTATCAGGAGCAGGTAGGCTACTATCGGTTTCGGTAGGATCGAAGATGTAATGGTACCATTGCTGAGCCTCCTCAAAACGTTGATTTTGGTGTAGCTTATTAGCGATCATCAAAGGAATATGAAAGAACAACTCCCAGTTATATAGACCATAAGGATCACTCTCATCGAAGTCGAAACCCTCTTGCGGAAAGTCTTCGTCTACGTTGCTGAGCTTAGGGCTATAGGTGGCGGCAAAATCGAAAGTGCTGCCCGAAGCTAATTGTCTACTCAGTAACTGGCCCTCTGGTGTTTCGTTTGTAGGATTGAGCAAACCCTCTATGCCATAACGCCGGAGTTGCTTGATCATCTCACAGACATAAGGGTGATAGAATGAGTGGAATTTATACTTTTTAAAGTTGACGTTCTTCCTGATCGGCTTGGGTATCTCTATTACCTGTCTGTACCGTTCGTCAAACACCCTTGATTCGGGTACTTTTTCTTTCTTGAAGAATGGATTAAGGGCATTACCACTTCTATACGTTTGCAAGTCCTCGATAGGCTTGAGTACAGAGGCATCATCGAAAAAAGAGGGTATGTTTGGCATGTTATTGTTTTTTGCGTTTGTGATAGATTATTGGGTTCAGATCAGGTTTGTAGTTCTGGGAATAGGCCCAAACTTGATCGACTGGGTTTTGACATCTGAGCGTGTGATATTGTTAAAGGTTTTGTTCAGATTCAAGCTACTACCAATGTTCAGAGGCCCCGACTTGACTGTAGCTACTGGAGATTGCAGCTTAGCATCTACTAGCTTGGCCAGTCCCGGGTTTTTTCGAATGGCAGCCTTTGACGAATCAAGCGTGGCCAGCGACAGATTACTTTTGAGAGTGATCTGTAAGTTCCTTTGCAGGTGTTGAGCGTTTCTCAACTGTGTCACTTTGGGAGTGCTAATTCCATTGAAGATATCCGTGAGATCTGTTATTCTCGGATTTGGGTCTATAATAAACTCATCCGAATAAACTTCCTCTGAAGGCAATACAAAGAATGACCGCCTTTCATCCTCGTAGAAGAATGGGGCATCCGAAAGAAAATTGAGCCCTTCAATAGGGTAGGCTATTCTGAAATTACCTGGCGTTCGATTTAATAACCTTTGATTATATACTTCGAACCTATCAGGAACTGACAAACCTGAGCCAAGAAGTCGATATTTGATTCTTTCTCCAATTCCGAAGAAGTTGTTTCCGACCCTTTCTACCAATTGCATACCGCGTCTATCCGTGTTCCTAACTAAGAATGGAGGCGGGTAAACCCCTGTTTGTTCCTTTTTAGTTTCTAGTTCTCCACTACAGTTATTCAGAAAGAAAGAACCCTCATGATCACCCTGTGTTTCATCTGCAAAGAATACATCGATATGCAAACCTTCAGTGTCGATGGTAGTTTGGAAAAAGAACTTGGATTGATCAGTAAAACTGCTATCTATACCCCTTTTTGAGATCTTCTTAGCTTGCCACTTGCCATTACTGAATTCAGTGCGGGCCAATTGGATTTCTAATTGTCTTTTTGGGGCGGAAGGCGTAGCATTACCAGTGACTTCACCACCTTCTACTTTTACATCGAAATCTGAATCAGTTGCTTCCTCGGCCGTCTCACGGAAAATAGGCCAGAATAACATCATCCTGCGATTGAATACCACAGGGATAAGGTGATCACCTTCTATATCCACTTCTATGGCCTCCCAAGCCGTCCAATTAAACCCATCTTCCAGCTTTCTATGGAAATATCTATGCGGCTGTTCTTTGGTGCGCCCAAAGACATGCAGTGTGCCACTTCGATTAGGGTCACCTTCTTCAGGTTCTGTTTCTGATACTTCCCTGAACACACCTGCTACCTCCAGGTCAGCTACCTCCAAGAATTTTTCCAGGTAGTTAAGATAGGCCGCTTCTGCTGTTTCTGCCGTGGTTTCATTCTGCAATAGCTCGTCTTCCAGTTGTTCCAGGAAAGGGGATTTCATGTCCAAAAGCTCAGGCTCGATCCAGTTTTCCGGATAAAGGAATACCTTACGGGCAGCCTCCCAGACCCTATAATTCTTTCTCCATTCCCATTCTTCCATATCCTCTTCATCGAAAGCAACGGTCGGGATCAATCCCATACGGATACGATGTACCCAGAGTTGAACGGTAGAAATGGCCAGCTTGATGCGCGATGTCATTCCACAGGCGCTCATTTCAGTGTCAACCAGATAATGATCATATAGGTCATTTCTATCCGAGAATGTCGGTGCGGTAGAATAGGCAATCATGTAATCTGAAAGTGCATCACGCTGCTTTTCACGTAACCCATCTCTCAATTTAGGTGCTATTTCCAGCCATTGCGTGCTGTCATATCCAGCCTTTACTGCTAAGCGAATAGACTTGGCTTTAGCAGAGGTAACATCGATAGCAAATTGTGCAGGATCCGTCTCATCCTTGGCCCACGATAACAACTGCTCAGCTGATATACCCAAGTTGCTAGTAATACTGAGAACCTCTCTGATGTGGTATACCCATCCTTCATTCTTGTAGTCGTCTGTATTGAAATTGAAACCATTGGCACCGGTCAGGTATTGTATATCATTAATGTTCCAGGTAGTCCCATCTGCTAAAGCCTGTCGCGCTTCTGCTTCAGTCAACCCTGCTACATTAATCTTTTCCAAAAGATCAATAAGCGAGAAATCCCCGCTGATCAAGTCCCTGTTGAGTTGGAACGCTTTCACTAGGTTTCTGAAGGAAGAAAACTCAGATTCGGTCAGGGTAGGTACGTCTACTAATGGCAAGCTATCAATGGCATACCAACCTGTTGAAGCCGTTTGATCAAGTACGAAAGCGAGTTCCTGGATTCTGATACCTAGCTTTTGAACTACCATCAACAACTTATCTGCCGATTGCATTATGCTAAATTGGTCCGCATAACCGGCTACATCTATTGGTGCAGTGCTATTCACAAAAGACAAGGAGGTAAATAGCTCAATAGCCGGTGTAGATGCATCCGATGGACTTTTTAAGTGTGTTTTTAATAAATAGTCCACATAGACAGACGATACACCAAATACGTTGGATAACCAGGTGATCGCTTCGTCTTTGAGTGACATGGCTGCCATAACTTCAGGATAGAATGCCTCAAGCACATAATCGAATCTTTCAGATTGTACTGACAATGTGCCACTTGTGCCTAATTTGCTTTTGGCATCCGCGGCATCTACTAGTGAAGCCCAATGCGTGTCGATGAAGCCGTTCGGATCGGCAATGTTTTCGAAATTGCCTTCTGCCAGTGCTAACGAAGTATTGGCGATGGTTTCATCGAAGAAGAGCAGAAACAGGTTCGCTACACGCTCGCGCTGCGGTACACCGATCAGGCCTTTATCAGCTAGTTTGCCCTGTAATGCAGTTCTAAGTGCACCCAAAGATTGGGCAATGGTATCTACATTCCAAAAGGAAGCACCAGGCTCATCTCTATGCCGTAATAAGTAGTTCAGCTCACTTATGCTGAAACGAGCTCGCCTTAACTCTTCCCAAATGTCAATGAACTTTGAAGTTTCAATAGGGTCGATAGCAGAAGATGCACCGGCACTATTCAAAGGGTTAAGGCCAGTTAATGCTTTGAGATCAAGGAATTCATCTACCGTTATTTTTAACGCCCTGGTAAATGTGGCTATTCTATATAGATGTGACAATTCTAGAAGGTTGGCTGTCTCTCCCGGTAACTCCAGCTGGGCCAATTTGAGCATGTCTCCTGCCTCAAGTCCTAAGGCAGCCATGATGATAGGGCCATTTTCGGCTTCCAATTCACCACCAGCAATTACAGTCACCGGAGTGGTAGCCAAGCTGCTTGTGCTGAATCTATCTAACGAAGAACCTCCTCCTTCCGATTCATAGGTGAAGAGTTGTGGTAGCTGAAAGATGCTGTCGTATTGAGACGATTGATCACCATATTGTTTTGTACTTAAAGCACTATACCAGGGCAGCATCGAATCTACATCTGTTCTTATCTGCTTACTGAGTTGATGGACACCAGCTAATTTTTCTATAAATGCCGTATCAATAGCACCCGCTCCCAGAGAAGTAATGGCCATGTCGAGTGTTTTGACTGGCCATTCCAATACTGTTTTCAATCGGGCGAATTGTTGTAGCCGATTCCTGTCTGCAGCATTGAAGGCCAATGTGGCCTGCTCTAGCTGGCAAGAACCATCAGCGAACACAACCTCGATGTTAGTTGGGTTGACAAAGTCAGTTTGGAGTATTTCAGTTAGCACCTCATAAGCAAGGCCACTTTTCTCGAGTAGTACATCTACCTTGTTGAGATCTGTATTGGTATTAAAATAGGCCAAATCGGTATCAGCCGGGCTGTTGGTACCTGTGATAATGTCGAGAAGGGGCTGGGAAATCCCCAGGTACACAGCAGCTTGTGCCGTTTTGTTTGTACCGCTTAGTGTTCTGGCCAAAGCCGATATTATCTCGCTACGATGGATGTCTTTTTTTTCAAGATATGCTGCCGATTCTTCATTCCACAGATTAAAGGGCAACGACCACGGGTAAGATTTCGAAGCCAACTCATCATAAGCGGCTATACTGATGTGCTCAGGATTAGCTTTTAGCGTAGCTGTATCCTGAGTAGTTTGCCTGCTGTTATCAGCAGTTTGACTGATTTGACCCAAAACTGCATTTTCAAGTATTTCATTCACCAGATCGATATAGGGCATGACTGTGTTGGTGTTTTCGCAGCTCAACTGGATATTTTCTAGTTCAGGGCGGCGGGCTTGCAACTGTTGCCAGGCCGTTGTTGTACCGGTAGAAGCATCAAAATCTCTTAAGAAGGTGATCAAGTCCACCAGGTAAGCGGCCGGGCTCAGCGCTGACTGGCAATGTTCGCTAGAGCAGAAGCCTTGAGACCCGAAAAGTGAGCTGAGTTCTGGCACAGTAGTCGGGTCAGTATTGGCCAAAGGTGTTTTATCGAAAGCCGCAGTGGCAATATCGTTTAAGTCGGGGTTATACTTGGCGTGTAGCATCATCGTTGCTGCGTTGCGGCGACTGGCTTTGCGATAAACGGCAGCGGCTTCTTTTTCAGCTCCCGGTAAGTCAGCATTGCGTTTAACGAATCGTCTTCTGCCAACACGGGCAATTTTTTGGGCCGAATCAAAAGTCTTGTTCTCCAGTTCCAATAACATGGTTTTCTTCACTGGTCCTCTTGTAATGTGGAAAAGACGCTTGTTACTCTTGATTTTGGCTTTTAGGTTTTCATCAGGGTTGGGATTCTCCTCAAAGTATTTATTGGGAGAAGTTTTCAGGATGTCATAGTCCGGATTGGCCTCGAGGAAGTTGTAAGCATCAGTTTGAGTGGGTTCTGAAGCCAGTGATTTTTTGAAAACACCAGTAGAAAAAGCTGTTTCAACGGCCTGGAGTAGGGCGTTGGCATAAGTTTCCTTTTGCTCTGTGGTTACATCAACCTCATCAATATTCGGTACGCCGACACCGGGCTGGTCGATGAGACTCATCCAGTCAGTATATTCTAACTGGCTCAGATCTTCAATACCATTTACATCCGGTCTGGCCTTGATGGCGCTGATCATTGGTGCATAGTTTTGAGTTATAGCAGCCAATTGGGTGGTGAACCTGAGATTATCGGCCTCTTGTTGTGTGAAGCCCTCCTGACTGACCAGGTTCCCCCAAAAATCGGCGACTTCTGCGGCAGTCTCTTCGTCCTTAATGGCTATTTCCATAAAGGCTCGTTGTCTGGTCATATCCAGGCCAGTTGTTTCTAATACGCGCGCTGAGTCTGTCTTTTGGTCGGGTGCATCTTCGTCTTCGAAGGCTGTATCAACAGCCTGGCTCAATAGTGTTTGTACCGGTGTATCGATATCATCGGCGATGGATGGAGAAATGATATTAGATAAGGCGGTGGCTTGCAATGCTTCCCGAAGATCTTTTTCTGCTGTTTTGAGCAACTCTGCCTTTTCATAAGGTAAATCGAACCGAAACAGGCCATAGAGGATTTCTTCAGAAACGCTCAGTGTAGGGGATAAATAGCGTGCCTTAATGAAATCGGTGGTGTTTTCGGCCGATACCTCGATTTTTGAAGCCACCACAGCCACGCCCTGTAGGTCCATGTTTTCGATATTAACACCGGCGAGATAAGGATCGATAGCATCTTTCAATATTTTATATTCCGAAGGGCCGGCGATCTCAATGTCTTCACTAAAGTTATCGATGGTAAGGTCAGCAATCTCCTGTGGGTCGGCATTGACGATGATAGGCGTTTCGGCCAGCAATGCTTCTGGATTCTGTGCTGTATCAAACACCTTGACAATCAGGTCTGCCCTCAGCTTTCCAGCGATCAACTGACTGGTATTGTAGTAGATGATATACTCACCTTCAGTGCTTGAGGCTACTTCACCCAAAAGTACCTCTTGATCGAGCCCTTTATCGTAAGCCCTAACTTGTAAACCCGGTGCTGGGGAATCATCGCCATTGCTGATTCTTCCCTGTACAGAAAAGGTTTCATCGTTAGGTCCGGACCCTGCGGCGTTGGTTGGGTCGACTTCTATTAGGACCTCTTTTGTTTCGTCGGAGGTCTTTCTTCGGATTATTCTTAGATCGGCCATGTTAGCGGTTTGTTGTTATAAGGTATATATAAGAAAAGTACAATTTAAAATTAACGCAATATGAGGGATACAAAATAGTCTTCAGGCTTTTTTGCTTTATATCGTAACAATCACTTTTTACAAATGTTTATAAGAAAAAATATTTTCCTCATGAAGTAATGTCAATTGTTAAATAACTGATAATCAGTTGATTATAAGAATGTTTAAAGATTAATTCTAATGATTAAACATTTTATTTAATTAATATATTTATATATAAAATAGATTTATTAATTAAAAATTAATATTAACTATTAATAATATAAACTCTCAGTAATTAAAAATAAATTAAGAATTCTATTGACTGAAATGCTTTTACTATAAACTACATGACTACTTTTTTATTGTGTCTGAAATAATAAATTATTTGAAAAGTTTTTAGAATTAAAAATGCGCTCTAGAGCGAATAAAGAATCATAAAAAAATTAAAAAATAAAATTAAGGCGATATTCAATAATTTGATGTCGATAGGCGTTAAACAGAAGTAAGAAGCAAGACAAAAGACTTAAGACTAAAATTCCTGGTTGTCATTGCGTCCGTCAGTGGCCGGACAGGCAGCGACGAAGGAGCAAAGCAATCCCGGTTGAGGACGTAGGCAGTAGGCAAAAAACAGTAGGCAGTGAGGAAGCTGCCTCAAAAGGCAGTCATTTCGACGCAGTTCGGGCGCGTTTGCAACGCGTTCGTAGGATCAATGAGATGGAACGGGCACGCGTTGCAAACGCGCGCCAGCGATGCTATACTATCAAGCGCAGGTGGAGGGGTGGAAAACAGATGTAAGGAGTAATACCAGCAGGTCTTCACGAATGACCTTTAATAGACCAGATGAGTACGATGTTGAATAGAGTAGGCACGCGTTGCAAACGCGCGCTAACCAGGGAGAAGCAATCTAGAATGAGGCAGTGGGCAAAAAACAGTAGGCAGTAAGATGATCCAAAAAGCTATGCTCAAGCCTATGTCCTGCTGAAAGCAACTTATTGGTGGGAAAGCAGGGATTTAGAAAAGGGTGTAGAACCAATGGAACGTATGGGACTAACTGGTACGTGTTGCAAATTTATAGGCTTTCAGTCCGTGTGTGAAGACATACACGGAGGCGCAAAACAAAAGAAGGCACGCGTTTTAAACGCGCGCCAGCAATAGAGACACGGGAAGCGTATCACCTCAAATGAGGTGAGAAACAACGAATATCCACAATTGATTATATCGTTTTAATCAATTGATCATATGAAGTAAAATGAACAATCTTGTTCGTTTAAAAAGCAATAAGCGAACAGGAATGTTCGCTGTACAATAGCATGAAGAACACACAATAAATAACCGTCATCACAAACAAACATTAACCTATGGACTCATTTTTTGGCCGCAACCGCAACGAACAAAATGAAAATGGTGCTAACGGGCGCCCGGGCAGCAATCAACAACCATCGGGAGCTACTGTTGGTGATGAGCAACAGGCAGGGAACCAGGAAAATGGCGCCAGTAACCAACAACAAGGTACAAGCCAGGCTTCTACTTCATTATTTGAGGGTATAGCTTTCGATTTTAACCAGGTGCAGCCCCAAGTACCTGGCATCAACTTGCCCAAAGGTGGCGGAGCCATTACCGGTATGGGAGAGAAGTACGAAGTGAACCCTGTGACGGGCACCGGCTCCATGAGCATACCGATCAAAACTAGTCCGGGAAGAGGAGGCTTTGGCCCGCAATTGGCGTTGGCCTATGATTCTGGCAGTGGTAATAGCCCTTATGGTATTGGCTGGAACCTGACCTACCCGGCCATCACCCGCAAAACCCAGAAGGGGCTGCCCAAATATCAGGATGCGGAAGAAAGTGATACATTCATTATGGCTGGTGCCGAAGATCTGGTACCCTTTCTGGAAGAGAGCAGCGGAGCATG
The DNA here is from genome assembly GCA_039819065.1 of Bacteroidota bacterium. GTDB lineage: Bacteria > Bacteroidota > Bacteroidia > Cytophagales > Cyclobacteriaceae > JBCBSS01. The sequence goes on along the minus strand of JBCBSS010000089.1, from coordinate 8,598 downwards.
GGTGCGCAAGGTGTACAACAAGGACGGTTACAAAGTACACGCCTATCGCCCCAGGACAGAAGGGCTTTTTGCCAGAATAGAAAGAAGACTGGACGAAAATACTGGCATCTCACACTGGCAAGTGACCACCAGGGACAATGTGACGACCGTCTACGGCAAGGAGGTCCAGGCGCGTATCAGTGACCCCAATGACTCGACCAGGGTCTTTCAATGGTTGATAGAAAAGACCTATGACGACAAAGGGAATATAGTCGTTTATGAATACAAACAGGAGAACAACGAGAACATACCACCCTCGATTTATGAAAAGCATCGGCTGACCGATGGCAATGCTTTTGCCCAGAAATACCTAAAGAAAGTAAGGTACGGAAATAGCCTCATGGTTGATCGGCTCACTGGTGAATTGTCGATGGGTAATGAATGGCATTTTGAGCTAATCTTTGACTATGGGGAGCATACAGGCACTACACCTAGCTATGCAGAAACACAACCCTGGCTGAGCCGCCAAGACCCTTTCTCTCATTACCGTGCCGGTTTTGAGATCAGGACCTATCGTTTGTGCCGCAGAATGCTCATGTTTCACAATTTTACGGAGTTGGGTGCCAACCCTTATCTGGTGGCTTCTACAGATGTAGCTTACGACGAGAATGCTACTGCGACGCGCCTCATCAGTGCCCAATATACGGCTTATCAGGAAGGCGAGGCACCTCAGCAGTTACCTCCGGTCACTTTTACCTACACCGAGGCCAAAACCAGTGACCAAGTCAGGTACTTTGATATTGAAGACCTCAAAGACTTGCCCGGCGGTATAACAGGTCCACAATTGCGTTGGACAGACCTCTATGGCGAAGGTTTGCAAGGCATTCTATACGAAGACAATGGTGGCTGGTGGTATAAGAAGAACCGTGGTGACGGTGGCTATTATGCAGCTGAACCGGCCGTAACCAACCAAGTCACTTTCGATGCATTCCAACCGGTGAGCAACCGCCCTTCATTGGCTAACTTACAAGGATTGCAGCAGCAACTTACTGATGTAGATGGAGATGGCCAACTTGACCTGGTGGTGCAATCCACTGCCTTGCAAGGGGTTTTCAGCTTACGGGCAGATGGGCAGTGGGAGACTTTCACACCTTACGAGCACCAGCCGAATGTCAACTGGCAAGATCCCAACCTGCGCATGATCGACCTGACCGGTGATGGCTTTGCTGATATCGTGATCACAGAGGACTATTGTTTTACATGGTATGAATCCAAGGCGAAAAAAGGTTATGTGCCTTCTATGCAAGTGGCACAAGCACTGGAAGAAGAAAATGGCCCTGCTTTGGTCTTTGCCGATCGTGAACAAAGTATCTACCTCGCCGATATGAGCGGGGGCGGGATGACCGAAATTGTAAGGGTAAGGAACGGTGAAGTGTGTTTCTGGCCGAACCTTGGTTATGGCCGCTTCGGGAAGAAGGTTATTCTGGCCAATTCCCCTTGGTTTGATCATGACGAGCTTTTTGAACAAGACCGAGTACGCCTGGCTGATGTGGATGGCTCTGGCACTACTGATATTATCTATATTGCCAAAGATGAGATCAAATGCTGGCCTAATCAGTCCGGTAATATGTTGGCCGCCCCTGTGACGATCAATGCGCAATTCCCTGTAGACAACCTTTCTGCCATAGCCGTTTTCGACCTATTGGGCAAAGGTACTTCTTGTATTGTATGCAGCTCACCGCTACCTGGGGAAGACCCCGGCCGGATACGCTACATCGACCTGATGGACGAAGGCAAGCCTTACCTGTTGACCCAAACCAACAATAATATGGGGGCGATCACCAACGTGACTTACGCTCCTTCTACTAAATTCTACCTACAGGATGAGCGTACCGGAAAGCCCTGGGTGACCAAGTTGCCTTTTCCTGTGCAGGTGGTAGAAAAGACCGAAATGGTTGATCAAGTACAAAACAATCGCTTTGCAGCACGTTATGCCTACCATCACGGCTATTTCGATGGGGTAGAACGGGAGTTCCGAGGCTTCGGTATGGTAGAACAATGGGACACCGAAGACTATGCCCTGTTTGCGGCGGGAGGCAGTAGCAATGTACCGGAAGAGCCATTCTACGTACCACCGGTACATACCAAAACCTGGTTCCATACGGGATTCTACCGGGAAAAAGACACCATACTCAAGCAATATGCGAAGGAATACTACCAGGGAGATGCCCAAGCCTGGGACCTGCCCGATGTGCTGTTGCCAGCCGGTCTGACCGCTGAAGAGGAAAGGGAAGCAGCCAGGGCTTTGCGAGGACAAGTGCTGCGCTCGGAGGTCTATGCCGACGATTACCTGCCGGAATCCGTGCACCCCTATACCGTAGCAGAAAGCAATTACAGCTTGCGACAAATTCAACCCAGGGTCAACAATCTCTATGGGGTCTACCTTGTCACACCTTCTGAGTCGTTGAGTCACCAATATGAACGTGTACCGGATGACCCGCGTACGCAGCATCAATTGGTGCTGGAAACCGATGCGTACGGGCAAGTGATCGAGGCTGCCAATGTGGCTTATCCTCGTAGAATACCGCAACATCCTGAACAGGGAGTTTTGTTGGTGGCTTATGCAGAAACCGACCTGATTAACTTACCTGATGCCGCAGATTTCTACCGGTTAGGCCTGCCAAGAGGAGCCAAGCAATATGAAATCACTGGACTTACCATGGCTGGTAAATTCGAGATAGAGGCACTGAAAAGTGCCATAGTCGGAGCCAGTACTATCCCTTATGAAGCCCAACCCACGCCGGGTCAGGTAGAAAAAAGGGCCATCGGTGTGGGCAGGATCAGCTATTACAATGAGGACCTCAGCGCTGTTTTGCCTGAGGGGCAAGTGGCTTTTCATGCCTTGCCCTACCAAACCCATCAATTGGCACTGACACCAGGTTTGATCAACAACGTGCTGAACAATGGCTTCACGCGGGTAGATGCCGCCGTGCTCAGCGAAGGTGGCTACCAGGACCTGCTGAGTGACGGCCACTACTGGATACCTTCGGGAAAAGTAGTCTTCGATGCAGCCCATTTCTACCTGCCGGTGGTGCAGGAAGATCCTTTTGGCAACCAAGGCACAGTGACTTACGATGCTTATCATCTATTGGTCAACCAAGCCCAGGATGCGTTAGGTAATGTTATCCAGGCACAACAGGACTACCGATTGTTGCAGCCTGACTTGATGACAGACCCTAACCTTAACCGGCAGGCGGTGGCTTTTGACGTGTTGGGTATGGTGACGGCGGTAGCAGTGATGGGCAAGGAAGGTAGTACCGATGGCGATACCTTAGCTGATCCCTCAGCCACTTTTGCCTACGATCTGTTCCGATGGATGAATGAACAACGGCCTAATTATGCCTATTCCAGAACGCGGGAAACCCACAAAGATGCCAATACGCATTGGCTAGAAGGATACGAGTATTCCGACGGTCTGGGCAATGTGGTGATGGCCAAAGCCTTAGCCGCGCCGGGCGATGCCTTTTTACGCGATGCCCAGGGCACACTGCAGCGCGATGGCAACGGTGACCTGGTCACCGGTGCAGTTGATCCGCGATGGATCGGTAACGGTAGAACGGTGCTGGACAACAAAGGCAACCCTATTAAGCAGTACGAACCGTATTACAGCAGCACTTTCGAATATGAGGATGAAGCCGAATTGGTAGAATATGGCGTGACACCTGTTATCCATTATGATCCTTTGAACCGGGCTATCAAAACCGATCTGCCCGATGGCACTTTTACCAAAGTGATCTTCGATCCCTGGCAACAAGCCAGCTACGACCAGAACGATACCGTGCTAGAAAGTGACTGGTACAGCCAGCGCAACAGTCCCGACCCAACCGGAGTGGAGCCAACCGATGCCCATGAGCGAGCGGCCTGGCTGGCCGCTAAGCATGCCGATATACCCCAAATTACGGTTACAGATACCTTAGGCAGGCCCTTCCTCATCATTGATGACAATGCCGATCACGGCCTTTACGAGATGAAGACGCTATTTGATGTACAGGGGAACCCTACGGCCATTATCGATGCCAAAGGCAGGCAAAGTTTCACTTATCGCTATGGCGCTTTGGGTCAATTGCTCTACACCGACCATATCGATAATGGTGCGCGCTATGCCATGGCCGACGTGGTGGGCAACCCATTGCGGATATGGGATAATCGATCTCATCAGATGCGTTTTGCTTATGATGCTTTGCTGCGACCTACGCGTACCTATCTGGTCGAAAACTACGATCAAGTTACTCCCGATCCGGAAAAACTGATCAGCCTGACCGTATTCGGCGAAGAAGCACCTGCGCCCGAGAATAAGAACGTTCGAGGCCAGGCGTATATATCTTTTGATTCGGCTGGCATGTCGAAGAATGTGCGCTTTGATTTCAAAGGCAATCCCTTGAAAATGGAACGGACCATGGCTTTACAATACCAAACCGTACCCGATTGGATTGCCTTGGACAGCTACACCAATACCACCAACCTGGAAAGTTCTGCCAGTGCTTTGCTGGAAAACGAAACTTTTGAGTCCGAGTACCTCTACGATGCGCTCAATCGCGTGCGAAAAATGACCACTCCCGATGACAGTCATATTTCGCCGAGCTATGATGAAGGAGGTGCGCTGGAAAGACTTTGGGTACGTTTGATCTATGACACCGGTGGTAGCAATATGGTGCAAAGCATCCTCTACAACGCCCGTGGGCAGCGCACCCGCATCACTTATGACAACGGTTCACAGACCACCTATAGCTACGATCCTGACACCTTCCGCCTGGCCCAATTGCGCACCACCCGTGACGGTGGCAGTACGGTATTACAAGAATTAAGCTATGTCTATGACCCGGTAGGCAACATCGTAGCCATGCGCGACGATGCACAACAAACCGTATTCTTTAACAACGCCCAGGTAGCACCGCATACAAAGTACACCTACGATGCCCTTCACCGCTTGCTTTCCGCTAACGGCCGCGAGATGGCAGGCAGTAATACGACACCCGGCCCCAACGACCTGGCTATTCAACCCCTACCCGATAACAATACCGCCGCTCTGCGCACCTACAACCAAAGCTATGAGTACGATGAGATGGGCAACATCATGAAAATGATTCATTTGGCCAATGGTGGCAATTGGACGCGTCATTACCATTACGATATCAATAACTACTTACTCAGCACTTCTAATGATGGTATAGCGCCTACCCAAGCTGAATATGCTTATGACATTCACGGTAACATGACCCAAATGCCTCATCTAAGTACGATGACCTGGGATCACGCAGACAGATTGCAAAGCGCCAACCTCGGTGGGGGAGGCACGGCCTACTATTGTTATGATGGCGGAGGCGACCGTGCCAGAAAAGTGATTGAAAACGGTAACATAAAGGAAGAACGCCTCTACCTGGGAGGCTGGGAAGTCTACCGCAAATACAACAATGGTGCACTGGAAACCGAAAGAGAGAGCTTTCATGTCATGGATGATGCGAGCCGTATTGCCTTGCTTGAAACGCTTAAAGTAGATAACAGCACTACATTAGCCACGTCCATCATTACAAAGCGCTATCAGCTATCTAACCATCTCGATTCCGCCAACCTCGAATTAGACGAAAATGCTGCTATTATTTCTTATGAAGAGTATTATCCTTTTGGCACATCTAGCTATCGAAGTGGTCGCAACAATGCCGAAACTTCATTGAAAAGGTACAGGTATGTAGGTAAGGAAAGGGATGACGAAACGGGATTATACTACTATGGAGCTAGATACTATGCAGCATGGTTGGCGAGGTTTGTTAGTGTTGATCCGCTGAAGGATGATTATCCACAACTGAATAGTTATAACTATGCTGGCAATAAACCCATTACTTTCAGAGATATAGATGGCCGACAAAGTGATGGTGCAGATGAGAATAGACGCAAAAAAATAGAAGAGTTTAATAAGTGGCAAGAGACCGAACGGAGAGAAGAAGAGATTAGGGTCATATTTGATCAACTGAGCCAAAGTAAATTTGGTGGAGCATTTCTTGGTGAAGGTGTTCAACTATTTGGAAGTATAGAAGAAATCCAAAGAAGATTTAAAATTGATTTTTCTCAGAGTAGGGAGGAAATTATAAGTAGTGTTAGACGAAAATATCGTAGGAGAGGCATAAGATCACTGGAACCTTTTGGCAGTAATAAAATTGCTATTTATCAATTGAATGAGGATAATAGTCTAAGAGCGGCCATCTTTTTCCCAATTCCTGAGGAACAAAAAATAACTGAAAATATGTCTGAACCGGTTATACCTAAGGTTAAGGAAGCTACACCTCGTACAGTTTTATTAGCTAGAGTATTAAGAGAATTTCCTATTCTTCCTCCTTATGAGCTTATAAGCGGCGAAGATTGGAATTTGTTTGAAAAAGTAGTTTACGATTTAACTATAACTTCGGTTAGTGTCTTTCCGTTCGCCCCCGTAGCACTTAATCCATTTTATAAAGCGGAAGCAATTGCCGGAGATGTTGGCGGTATATTTGGGGGCTTAGGAATTGAGGCCGATATTGGAGGCTATTTTGTTCTTGCTGGAGAGCATGAGGGAGAATTTCTTCCATATCATGAAATTGCCACGGGTGTTATGCCTGAAGTAAGCGTAGCAGGAGAATTGGCAAGAGTAGATTTTACGGGACCTACTACAGAATTCGGTTTAAAACATCTTTATGGAGAGCGTGAAAAACTCATGGCAAGCGGTAACGTGTATGGAGCTGATTTGGGAGGAGGAGTCGCTTGGAGTACGGTAGGAAATTATTATGTTTACACTTATTCTGTTTCAATTGGTGTGGGTGCTTCAGCACCTGTCACGGGCGGTTACAACTCTGGAGAAATAAAACGTTTAGAATAAATGCATAGCCAACAACTTAAAGTTATTTTGGCCATAGTTATTATTACGGCGATCATTTTATTTTTAATTTTGAGTCGTTTGGAAAATGACCGACTAATTGAAAAGTTGGATAAAGAGTATTCGTTTGAATTAAATCACCAAACTATCTTAAACGATACTATATCGAGTACATACTATCCTGATGGCTGGCGCGAAGATCCTGAATTCAGATATGTTACATTGAAAGGCAACAAAAGAATACAAATATGGGCTAAGTCTTTAGAACGTAGTGAGGAAGCTAATTTTAAAGATGTGGCACTTGCTGGAGCACTTCTTTTTAAAGATGCCGATTCCGATACCCTTAAGGTTAAGTATAAAAGAGAAGTTTATAATTTTATTCTTGTCTACAAATGAATGGGTAATACAACAGCTTATCCGTTTTGACATTATTTCCATTGTAAGTGATAGATTGTCAATCAATAACTAATGTGTGATAGATGTTTTATGTAGTTTGCCTACCTGAAAAGACCTCAAAATTAGTGAGGTTGTCCATTCTTCGCGAGTAACCCAGTATGGCTATTTGTAAGACAAGTAGCTGTTTTGCTACAAAAGTATTCTCACTTTGAATTACGTAGTATTGAATTAATGCCTATTGGTATTGTTTCCGATACCAAATCAGTTCAACCTTAGTTTTTAAGCATACATTGAGCAACTTTCTTCAAAGCATTTTTCTGCATGCCATGTGGTTCATAATCGTAGTTATCTCCTATCGTAAATCTGATTGCAGATAAGGAAGCTCTACTGAATGACTTTAGGTCTTGCTCTGAAAGACGCATCTTTATTAAATATGTTGAGGTAGGCGTATAGCCTAAGTGAAGGTTCTTGGTTGGATCCACATCTGATTCTGGATATACTTTAATCACACTATCATCTGAAAGCTTGAATAACACCGGCTCACTTTTCAATAGTTTACGCTCGACGACGGCTCCTACATTTAACTCAATACTCAAAAAAATTGAGCCGTCATTGAGCTTTGTGAATTTGAATTCATTTGCCGTTCTAACGGACAAACTTGTACTACGCTTTAGGTCGATATGCTTTATTCCAGTAATAGTTGATACTCCCGTAAATTCATCTTTTTCACTTTTGCACTGACCGACCGCATAAGACGACGTTACAAATAGAAAAATCATAATCAGACCTATGGAATGTAAGATTTGGACTTTCGTTCTGTTTTGCATATTCCAATATTAACTCGGTAAATCGAAATTACTCTACTTTAACATTCAAGTTAAACATTTTATTATCATACCGAACTGCTATCTTCCACTTTGTTTAGGTATTAACCGTATATGAATACTATAACTATGTTTGCCCTATCTGGAAACCTTACACTACTAGACTACCAAATATCACATAGTCAATTGCTGCTGAGGTCCGAAGATGGTTTATACAATATCGATGTGATATTTACAGGGGTCGCTTACATGGATTTGAAAGTTAGTTTGGCGAACGTGGTAATCAGGTCTAGTAATTTTGATGAGCGGGCTGCTTTAGTTAAGAAGGTCATTTTACCTAATGGTTTTAACTGTTATACCATTGAGTGGGAAAAAGGCAAGAATTATGTAATAGCTGGAAGGGTTGAGGTGTACAAAAACCAACTGGACTTTAATGCTTCATCATTGATAATGGATATGGATAAACAAGACTGGGAATTTCCTAAGTAATTCCCA
>JBCBSS010000088.1:0-32708 GCA_039819065.1 Bacteroidota bacterium | reverse complement strand
TTTAAGGTCTTAATAACTCACCATGATACGTTCTACCCTCATGATTAGGGATTATTAAATCAAAAAAACCTTTACTAACGGAATTATAGAAACGATCCTCTAAACGATATGAAGACTTTAGTATTTCTGACCGTCAGCGTATTTTTGTTAACTATCAATGGGTGCACCAATCAAAAAGCGGAGGCTGAAATCAAATTCGACCTCACTTCGATTCAAAATGATCAATTCAAAACCCTGATGGAGGGCTTAGACACAGTCCAGTTTAGTTTATACTTTCATAATGAAGGGGACGACACTTTTGGCTTAGATAAGCCGCAAAAGAGAATTGGCAATGAGTTTCTCCAAAACTTTTTTAGTTGTATCAAAAATGAAGACTACTCCCATTTTTATGACTATACTGACTATAAAGAATATCCAATAGAAGAGGGTTACGAACCTGATTTATTTGGCTATAGCCTGAACTTCGAAAACTTCGTCATACTGCCATTAAGGAAAAGTGATGAAACTGACAGTTTTATCACTCTCTTTTCTTTCAACACTAAAGGCGAACTCATCGACTGCTTGACAGTTGAAGGAAACAGAGTTGATGCCCATGTTATAGAGTCATCGATCAACGATCAGGGGCTAATTGAAGTTAAACACACTTTTCAAGGTCAATGGGTACAAAGTGAAAATGTCTTCATTACCGGCACCATCACTGATATATTTGAATTGACCGAGCAAGGATATTTCAAAAGGTTAAAAAGTGAAAGGTCGGTTGAAACATCAGAGAGGTAAAGCTTATATATGGTTAAAGTGACAATAGATTTTTAGAAATCCTTTTTCTTCTACCTTCACCAACCACAATAAAACCCACAAAACATTAAATTCTACCCGTTGTTCTAAAATCCAAGGTGGCATTATTCTCCTCTGACGCCTATCTTGCATATAAACACTGGATCAAGTCGGCAACGTTATGGCAAAAAGTAAGAAAAGACTTTGGAAACGCATCATTATCGGATTTTTGGTATTGATAGTGCTTTTTATTGGCGTCTCCTCCACTGTTATCTATTTCAAGCAGGATGACATCGTACAGGAGTTTATCACCACGGTCAATGAAGATTTCAGTGGCCGGCTGGAAATAAAAGACACGCACATCTCTCCTTTTGCCAATTTCCCATACATCTCCATCGATTTGGAAGAGGTAAAAATATATGAAGGGAAATCGAAAACTTCCGAGGTGTTATTAGATATTAAAGATGTTTATCTGGGTTTTGACCTGATCACACTGTTGAGCGGAACAGTGGAAATCAAATCACTCAAGTTGCAAAATGGCTTTGTAAAACTGGTACAGCACAAGGATGGCTCATTTAACATCAGTAATGCCCTTACGACAGAAAAAGAGATAGAAGACACCGGTGAAGAATTTCACATGGATTTAAAAGGCATCCATTTAGTGGACATCGACTTGCTTAAACTGAACGAGGAAAACAATGTGTTGGTGGAAGCCTTCATAGATGATGCCGTGTCTGAGTTCAGTACAAGCCCGGATCACGTAAAGATATCTCTCGAAACTCAATTGATACTCAATCTGATTATTGATGATGACACCACTTTCGTTCATAACAAGCACGTCGATTTGTTAACGCGTTTTGATTACACCACGGCCGATGGTGTATTGAGCATTCAATTGTCTGAATTACTACTAGAAAAGGCCCTATTCCTGGTAGAGGGCAACATCGATATCGAGGACGATATGAACCTCGACCTTACCTTTACAGGCAATAAACCCAACTTCGATCTATTTCTTGCCTTCGCACCTGAAGAGCTCAACCCAATTCTACAGCGATATGACAATGGCGGAAAGATATTCTTTGAAGCTTCCGTAAAGGGTAAATCAATCAACGGCCATAACCCATTGGTCGAGGCAACTTTTGGTTGTGAGGAAGCTTTTATCAACAACACCGTTTCCAATAAGAAGATAGAGGACCTATTCTTTAAAGCACATTTCACCACCGGAGAGAATCACGATGCATCCACCATGGCCTTCAAGTTGACTGACTTTTCAGCGAAACCCGAGGCCGGTGAATTCCGAGCTAATCTCGATGTTAAAAACTTCGAATCACCAGAAATAGAAATGCAGGTGGCATCCGAATTTGACCTGGATTTTCTAGCTGATTTTTTCAATATCGACGGATTGACAAATACCAGCGGCAGTATTTCATTGACGATGAACTTTCATGACATTATTGATCTAGCCAATCCCGAAAGAAGCATTGAACGCCTTAATGAATCCTATTTCACGGAGTTGGAGGTAAAAGATCTGAGTTTCAAGTCTGATGCATTCCATCTACCCATTGATGATTTGGATATCAAAGCGAGTATGGATGGACACGAAGCGACAATAGATAGGTTCTCGATTAAAATGGGCAATTCAGACCTTGAATTCACAGCGAGCATCACCGATTTGCCTGCCATTCTACACCACACGGATATCCTGGTAGATGCAGATCTCGACATCAAATCAAATATGTTGGATATAGCGGAAATGACTCAGGCGGACAGTACAGGAAAAGGCATGAATGAGCAGATCCAGAATATGAGCATGAAATTCAGGTTCAACAGCTCCGCTAAGGCATTTACCGAGTCTCCTAACTTGCCTATAGGTGAGTTCTTTATTGAGAGTTTATATGCAAAGTTCACCAACTACCCCCATACATTGCATGATTTTCACGCGGATGTCTATGTAGATGATGAGGACTTCAGAATCATCGATTTCACGGGAATGATTGACAAAAGTGATTTTCACTTTAACGGAAGATTGAAGAACTATGACTTATGGTTTTCAGATGACCCTTTAGGCGATACGCGGGTAGAATTCAGCCTCAACTCTACTCTGCTACAACTTCAAGATTTGTTTTCCTATGGTGGAGAGAATTATGTTCCTGAGGATTATCGACATGAAGAATTCAGAGACCTCAAAGTACATGGCTTTGCCGATCTGCATTTCGACAAAGGACTTAAATCGTCAGATATCAGTATTGATCAGCTAGAAGCAAAGATGAAGGTGCACGACATGCGCTTCGAGAAATTCAAAGGCAGGGTACACTATGAAGGTGAACATCTGTTGGTAGAAAATCTCAGAGGCAAACTAGGGAAGAGTGAGTTTCAAACCTCTCTGCGCTATTATCTTGGTGAAGACACCACTATACAAAAGCGAGACAATCACTTCGAGCTAATCGCTTCTCATCTCGATTTCGATGAGATTTTTGCCTATAACCCACCGCCTGCCGATAAAGTAATCACGCCAGAAGACCATGAAGCTGGTTTCAACATTTTCGAAGTGCCATTCTCTAACATGACCTTCGATTTTGACATCAAGAAGTTGAACTATCACCGTTATCTGATAGATGACTTCTTCCTGAAAGCGAGGATGCAACCTAACCACTATATCTATGTAGATACCATGTCACTGGCTGCTGCCGGCGGTAGAATGGACCTCAAGGGCTATTTCAACGGTTCTAACCCCAAAGAGATCTATCTGAGCCCTGTTATGAACGTCTATGGCGTAGACCTGGATCAGTTGCTTTTCAAGTTCGAGAATTTTGGACAGGATCATCTTGTTTCTGAAAATCTGCACGGCAGACTGAGCGGTAATATCACGGGTCAAATACACATGCATAAAGATCTCGTTCCCATTATAGACGATTCGGAAATACATATAGACATGCGGGTCGTGGATGGAAGCCTCAACAACTACACTGCCTTCGAGGCGATGTCATCTTACTTCAAGGACAAAAACCTCAATAGGGTGAGATTCGATACCCTCAATAATCATTTGGATATCGAAGATGGGACATTGACTATTCCCAATATGAAAATCAATACGTCGCTCGGTTACTTCGAAGTATCGGGCAAGCAGGATATGGACACCACCTTGGATATGGAATACTACCTCCGGGTGCCTTGGAAGGTTGTGACTCGGGCGGCTTCCCAAAAACTCTTTGGCGGGAAAAAGGAGGAAGTTGACCCAGAACAAGTAGATGAAATAGAATTCCGCGATGAAGATAAACGTGTGAGGTTTCTTAACCTGAAAATTACTGGAAACCCTGAAGATTACAGGATTTCTCTTGGCAAAGACAAAAAGAAGAAAAAGAAATCAAAGTAAGTTTCCGAAGGAAGGAATGGCTACATATACATATTTGATATACCTGTAGCCATTCAGTAAGCTTAGAAATTAGTCAATAATGATACGTTCGGAAATCACCGAGTCACCAATATTAACTTTCAGAATATAAGCTCCCTGTTTTACTTTGTCTAGCTCGATAGACTTTTGGAAAGCGCCCATAGCTCCAACCTCATCCGAAGCATATACTTCTTTCCCACTGAGATCTGTCACTCTTATCTTAACCTGCGATTCCATGTTTAGATTAAGCATGAGAGAAAAACGCCCGTCGTTTGGATTAGGATAGAACAGCAATACATCATCTACGGGCGCAGAAGGAATTTCTTCACCCGGATTAGCAGATGGTGTAAATGGTTTGATCACCTGGCAAATGAATTCGGCCAGATGTGATGAACCATTGTTATAATCAGAACGGGCTGATATAACGACACTACCACCACTAAAAGAAAGTGGCGGGACGTTAAAATCCAATATAAGGGAATTCCCACTGACGAACAAAGGAGAGCCACTGGTCCAACCCCAATTTACATTGGATAGGCCACCCCTTTGGTTAGCATAAGTACTATTGACAATCAAGCCGAAGCTGCCGCTCGAAGGAGCTGGGCTAGAAGATAAAACGACTGCATTTGGACCTTCAATCACTGGTGGGGGTGGCCCTCCTGCATACAAGCCACAATGTATTATAATGGCCATTAACAACAAAGTAATCTGTCTTTTCATATGGATAGTTTATTTAGTTACGCACGAAGAGTTTGCTTACAGCAAGTCTTATCAATAAGAGAAGAGATACAGCGATAGCTATCACTCCGATGTAATCCCCAAAAACAGTGTAAAAGGTTTTCTTTCGATTGGCTTTAATAGATTGAATGATTGAAGCAGGTTTGAATGAACCAAATCTGTTTAGGATCTCCCCTTTCTGATTGATGAATGCAGAAATACCATCATTGGATGACCTTGCCACACTTCTTCTATTTTCAATAGCTCGCACAGAGGCATAATGCAAGAATTGCGAGGCACCTGTCAAGTGCTTATACCAACCTTCATTCAGTGATATGAAAATTAGGTTAGCACCTTTATTCACATGTTTGGCAATGAAACTACCGAATAATGACTCGTAGCAAATCATAGAAGCTACCCCTTTGCCATCACCACTGTTAAACACCTTACTATATTCCGGGCGGCTTGCAAACAGGTAGCCTCCTAAGCTGGGCACTATGCTACTGATTAAAGAAAACTCCCTTGCATAAGGAATGGTCTCTTCCATCGGGACTAGTTTGTCTTTAGTCCGAAAATCCAATGTGTTTTGTGCTGGATTCAATTGAAAAGAAGCATTATATGTGTAATACCACATATCGAGATGATCCGCAAACCTGATGTCATGTGCATTCTCCGCCATACCATTGTCAATCGACCTTTCGTAAAGCACCGCTCCGGTGACCAGCTTGGCTTTCGGGTAATCTTTGAGTGTGTCCAGTAGCTTTGTGAACAAGGGGTTAGAACTCATGTCCTCAATCCATCCGGCATCCGTAACAGCTGTCTCAGGCCATAAGATGTAATCAGTGTTTTGACTCAACTTGTTGAAAGTCAAGCCCAGGTATTTATCAATCAATTGATCGCTGCTCACCTCGTATTTCTCGTATCGGCAATCTGTATTAGGATGCACAACCAAGACCTCCACATCCCTACCCTTTTCGTCATAGCTATAGTAGATGATCCCAGATAACAAAAGTGGCACAAACACAATTGCCATAGGACCTATCAGTGCTTTGGGCCCATAAACTACATACCCTCCGTTGAGTAATTTCCTAAGCAATTGAAAGATGGCAATATTGACTACCAACACCCATAGCGACCCGCCTAATACACCTGTATATTCGTAAAACTGGATCAAGATTGGATATTTTGACAGTCCATTACCGAGAGTTAAGTATGGAAATGCCAACTGCCAATTGTGGTGCAAGTATTCTATAGATAGCCAAGAACTGACTAAAGCCATATATCCCACATGGGATCCGAATCTATTGTCGAATATCAAAAACACCCACCATGGAATGGTAAGCAATATCGGATTCAACAAATGTATCAGAATTGTACCGGTCACGGTTGTATTATAAAGCCAATAGGTCGTAACCAAATGCCAAAGTACAAGTGTGCAATAAACTAGCAAGAGAAATTTCATTGCAGATAGCTGTTGCTTCTTATAAAATTGGTGGATAAACAATAAAGGAACGATCGCGACAAACAAGCATATCACTGCGGCCATAGGAGGCCACGCAAGCCAAAACAAAAGGGTAGATAGTAACGGCAGTAAAAGGCTCAGTAGAAAGTGCTGGTTTCTCATCTATTATTTTACTTAAGATAGTGTGACTGAATCTTTTCGTCTGAATCGGCCAATGCTGGTCAGCTTAACTGATAGCTTCTTCAGTATTCAACCATAATATTAAAATAAATATATTTTTAATTATAAAAAAATTAACAAGATGCCTTAAGAGAAAAATAAAAAGTAATATTTTATATTTTAAGAAATGAATGGATTATAATGATCCAATGTGTTCTTGAATCCTTCAAGCATAGTCGTTCCGTCAGGTTTGTATATCTGGTTAGCTGTCCTGAACCTTGCTATAAGAAGGGTGTTTTGGGAATGACTCGGGATATTAAGTATACCGTACAAAACGGCCATAGACATGATAGGCAAGCAGATCAAAGCCAAGGTGCTTTGTGCCAGTGATCAATATGGCTTATAGGTGTAATGAAAGCTTTTGGACTAAAACCGGACCTTGTCAGCGGTGTGGCAACTAATACAGAAGCGGAGGTTCAGCTGATCGAGAAGCTATCAGGAGTAAGGGCTTTGAACATAATGGATCTTGAAACACACGGAGAAATACTTGATATCATCGACAAATCAATTGGGGGTTGTCCAGTTAGCAGCAAGTTCAATCTTGAGTGTCAAAAAGATCACTAGTATCAAAGAACAAACTTATAGTCCACCTGTCATTCTAGTCTTAAACTATCTGCAGGATTGGTCCTAGCGGCCTTAATAGACTGAAAACTTACCGTAACAACCGCGATTAACCCGGAAGCCATCACCCCCACGGCTATGGTATACCATGACAGTTCAACATGGTATGCAAAATGTTGTAGCCAATTGCTCATCATAAACCAACTTAAAGGAACCACGATAATACAGGCCGCCAAGATTAACTTAAGATATCCTTTAAAAATGTTTGACAGTATATTGGCAATGGAAGCCCCGAATACTTTACGAATACTAATCTCTTTGGTCTTTTGTGTGGCTAAATAGGAAGATAGACTGAAGAGGCCTAAGCATGTGATAATAAGGGCCAACATAGCAAAATACCCGAATAGTAAACTTGCTTGTTGCTCCTTCTGATACAATTGATCTAACCTGTCATCCAGAAAGAAAAAGTCAACTGGCTGTTCACCGATGAATTTTTGACCAGTTTCTTCGATAAAATTAAGTGTGTTAAATGTACTGCCTGGTTGAATTTTAACAGCAGCAAAAGAAAGGTGGTTTGCCGGAATCACTCTGAATAAGAACGGCTTAATTTCACTACGCAAAGAGTAAAAATGGAAGTCCTTGATGATACCGACGATGGGGTCTTGGCGGTCTCGCTTACGCCCGACTAACCTGGGAAGTGAAGCCAACGATGAATCAGGGAAAAGCTCCAAAAAGGTCTCATTAGCATAGTAACGATCATATTCAATCGGCTGCCCGGGAATGGGTTTTTGTCCTTCTATTACCTCAAAACCAAAAGTATTGAGAAAGTTAGGATCGGCTGCAATCATGTAGACATTCAGATGATTTTCAATACCTTCGAAATAAGTCCTTGTGACCAAAGCATCTTCGCCAAGGGGCGATCCTAAGGCCGAAGCTTCCACTACCTTAGGATGTTTCAGCACCTCTCCACGAAATACTTCAAAGTTGTCCTTCAGTTCCGTTCCACGAATAGAAAACATTACGATGTTTTCTTTTTCAAAACCGAGGTCCTTGTTGAATAAGAATTCCCGCTGATTGAAAACGATGATCGTCGCAATGATGAGGAAGGTTGAAATGCTTAGTTGGAAGATCACCAACCCCTCTCTTACCCATGAAGACCTGCGCACTCCTGCCCTATTAGTACTATCGCTAAAAATAACTGTGGGTTTATACCCGGAGAGTATGAAAGCCGGATAAGCCCCTGCAGTCAGTCCCAATAATATAACAAGGCTCCATAGCGCCACATGAAAAATAGGATTCAGTATCACTTCCATCCCCAGTTGAAGCTGAAGCAGGTTTTCCATGGAAGGCCCTAACAAATAAATGAAGGCTAGGGCTAGTAGCATTGATTCCACGCTAATCAGCACTGACTCGACCAAAAACTGCCAGATCAGTTGGGACCTTCTGGCGCCCAGCGATTTGCGTACACCTACCTCTCTTGATCTCCTTACTGCTCTTGCTGTAGAAAGATTCACAAAGTTGACTCCGGCAATAAGCAGAATGAAAAAAGAAATGATACCAGAAAAGTAAACACTGCTTGCGCTGCCATTGGGTTCAAACTCTTGATAAAGGTCAGAATGCAAATGAATATCAGTCAAAGGCTGAGGGTAAAATGAAATGCTCAAAGCGTCCGAGCGGAGATTCTCCGGCACTCTTTTTTGAGTAAACTCGGTCAGTAGGTTTTCCAAATCTGAAGTATGAAAACCTTCTGGTAAGCGCATATAAGTATGACATGGATTCCAGAACCAACTGTCTCCCACTGAGCCAACACCTCCCGCTTTTAGTACCTGCGCCGTTTCTTGAAAAGAGGCTAGAAAATCGAACTTGAAGTGTGAGTTAGAAGGAACATCTTCCATCACACCCGTTACCGTAAGCAAATGATCCTTCTCGTACTTCAAGGTCTTCCCTATAGGATCTACATCACCGAAATACTTCCGTGCCATGGATTCGGTGAGTACCACTGCGTGTGCATCCTTCAAAGCCGTTGCTTTATCGCCTTTGATCAGCTTAAAAGAGAAAATGTCAAAAAAGGAGGAATCGGTAAATAAAAATTGATCTTCATAAAAGCGCTTATCACCTTCTTCCCAGCTGATTAACGGGCTTTTGTTGTAAGTTTCGAAAAACCTGGTGACCTTGAATTGAGGGTAATCGGTGAGGAAAGTGGTACCAAAAGGAATGGGTAGGCTCGCTGAGTTCTCTATTGTCTCGCCCTCCTGCGTGACCAACTCTGCCACCCGATAAATACGGTCCGCCTTATCATGGAATTTGTCATAGCTCAGTTCATGTATGATGTGCATCGTGATCATCAACCCAGCGGCTAAACCAACACTGAGCCCGGCAATATTTATCACGCTGTACACCTTATCCTTGATCATACTTCGCTTGGCCAGTTTCAAATAACTTAAGAACATCATCATAATAGTGGGTTTAGCAAATGAGTAAGAACGCTTATAAATCTTAGGATGGAAGAATTTAATCACATGTAACACAAAGTTTCGGCGCGCTTTGGTAGGCCCTATCGTATCCAAATCATGTTCGAACTGCTCAAGCAAGTCGCCTTTGATCTCTTCACTGAGCCCAGGATGGCAATACCAGTCGAAAAACCTGACAGCCCATCTAGGAGGCTGATGCATATGGCGACGCCTGCTACTCATTAGTTCCTCCTCCCAATGCTGCTGGTAGCAAGTTCCATAATTGCATCCTGATATTCTTAGTCTCGGTTATGGCCAAGTGCCCTTCTCTAGTCATGGTGAAGAGCCTTTTGCGCCTCCCGCCTCTTTGCTTAGTGGCTCCACCAAGCGTCGATTGTACAAAACCCTTTTCTTCCAACCGGTACAGAGTGGTATGTATAGCGCGCATGTTGACACTTCGACCTGTGACCCGTTCTATCTCTTTGGTAATAGCCAATCCATATGCCTCTTCTTGAAGGACCCCTACCGTAAGCAGCACTACCTCCTCTAGTTCACCTAACGTCTTTCTTTTATTTGTTGACATATTGTAAGAATAATATATTAGTTGCACGTGATACAACCAAAAAGGTTGTCACTTGGGCTAAATTGATCAATGATTAGGTCAATTCTACTTTCGCGTGATTAAAGAAATATCCTGAATTTGAGCAGCAGAGCCGTTCCACTGGTAAGCATTACTCCTTCGTGGTGGGGCTTTTATTCACGATCTGCTGGATATTCCGCTGTAGCGTCTCAAGTTCTTCACTCTCCGGTGCTCCATCCTCCTCCAGTGTTTCGCTGATCACTTTAACCACTTGATCTAGTTCATTGCAGGAATCTGTGAAACGCTCGATCACTTGTGGATCTTCGAACTTGTTACTTTCCTTTCTGATCAAGCCGGCCAACCCCAGCAATCTTGCTAGTGGGGCACGAAGTAAATGAGAATTAATAAAAGCAGAACGGGTTAGTTGTTTATTGCGCTGCTCTAAGAGTATTAGATTTTCCTTCAGCTTGCGCGTAACCGTGAGCTGCACAAGATATAATGAAGTGATTAAGGCAGAGGCGATCAATTCAAATTGTACATTACTGGCAAGGGCCGTATACAAACTTGTAAATGACTCCGTTTCGTTTACGCCAACCAGTTTGTTCGTACCTACCATGATCGGCAAGACAAGCGCCATATAATAGACGATGACGCCCGCTCCCCAAGCAACACCTAAATTGATTTCCCTTAGACTTCTACTTGATAAATACTGGTGGTAGTACCACATGATTACCAAGGCTACTGCATGCATCAAAAAAGTAGAAAGGACGGATCCACCTGGAACAGTACCTATCGACGTAATAGCAGAAACGCCAACCAAATAAACGGGATGGGATTGGTAGAATACACTGGTAAGTAAGGCTATCTCGCGGAGATCAGTAATGCCACCCTCCACACCTGGTATATTGAACTGTATTAAGCCCAACAGAAGTGAAAGGGCGCCAAAAAGAACCATATAAAAAGAGTTTTTGGCGATGGATTTACTATCCTGCATTAACTAAAAATATCATATTCCTTATAAGAAGCCAAATAACACAGCAGCTTTCTCTATAGACTGGTTTACAAAAGGTTATATAGCCCAATTTTAATTGAAGGTTGAACTTGAGTTGAACTCAAGCAAGAGCCGAATAATATTTAAATACCCAATCCAGCCTTGTTAACCTGAGTCATGAATTGAAGCTATTAACTACTGACAGGGGGCGGTTTATGGCCGTGTAAATAAGCGTATGGCTGTCTCAAAAGGGCTTTTAAGACAGTTTCATTTACTGTTCTTGACCATATAGAACGCTATGCAAAGTCGATTAGGCTATGCTACTGATTTGGAGTGTATTGTCGTTGTAAGCATTCAGTACAAATAGCAATTGTCTTTCCAGTTGTACTACTTTTCGAATACATCGTCTGTGGTTTTAAAGGCTTGAGTCACCATTGGTTGAAGATTTACCTAGAAAATCTATTATAAGAGATACCTGTTTTGGTGTCCAGAACCTACCTTGTCTCTGGCCTATTTTTTCTTGAATAGGCTTTAGCCACTTGCGAAACGTGCGTGGGTGTATACCGTAATAAGTGGCAAGTTCCGCATCAGACATACAGGGGAAACCAAGATCTTTTTCTCTATTGTCTGAAGAACCATTATTCATAATAACCTTACGTTAAGTGTTGATTAATAATGTACGAATTGAAGAGTAAAGAGGCTGTCAGAAGGTCTAACCTACTTATTTGGTGATAGAATTGATCCAATGTATCAAATCATTTTTATCCACGATAGACCACGAATGGGGGTGCCGCATGCCATTAGCGCGGTACCCTTTGTCTTTAGTAAGCATTAATTCTACAGTGTTGTCAGGCCACCTAACACTCAAAGTGTTATGCAACTGCTCCAAATAATAGGCATTCATATGTTCATAGTTGGCATTCCGTTCGCTTTTCCACCAATCAACATCAGGTTCTGTATAAAACCTTAATGGTGTTTTTGCCAGGTGAGCTATGTTGCCAATGTATTGCGTCTGATAAGTGTAAGGCGAGAATTGTTCATAAGATTTTATACTGGTTGATGGAGCACCGAATGTCTGCTCAAAATACTGTTTGAGAAACCTTGGTTCTTCCAATGCACGCTCATCTTGATTATGCTCTAAATGATAAACTGAGGTATTGTATAATGCCAAAAGATCGATCGGTGAATCCACCACAAAAACCCCCTTCAACTTGAGATCAGTTTTGGCGGTCAGGTAATCCCCCGCCAATAACGCCACATTCCCTCCACTGGAAAATCCACCAAAAACTAACTGGCTATCATTTAGACCATGACTAGTCAAAGCTCGCTCTAACTGCATGACTAAGCTGGCCTTTTCCTCATCATTAAGGTAAAGTCGCCTGTTAAAGTCCATCATCAACACAGAAACACCTTCCTCCGTAGCCTCCTCTACTATATCAAACTCTGTTTGCGTATTGGTAGCGTTGCAAGGGAAACAGGGAAACAAAACAAGTACGGCCTTCGAGGGTTGTGCCTGATACAATACATAATCCTCGGCCTTTACTTCGGTATAGGAACTGGCTTCATTAGTAGGGTTTTGTTGGCCCAAACAACCAACATACAATAACAAAAAAACGGAAAGGATAGGTAGTGTAATGATTCGCATTTGAACTTAAAGGTTGCTTTCTTCTTTCCTTTTCAAGGCTTCTTCCAGGGTCAGCTTTTTATCCCATTTCATTTGTATCTGCATGCTGTCTTTCGCAATGCTAATATAGGTCTCCATATCTGGCAAGCCTATTGTCTTACGCCACACCTCAAGACTATCAGCATTAGCCACTGGCCAAATTAGATTCACATTGTCTTTATCAGCAAAGCTTTGTGTACCATATTTCTGAGGCTTACCTTCATTCATCAATAGCCGATCAAGCATGGTACCCCAATCAGAAGCACTAATGTAGCCTTTATCACGCATATCTGTCAACCTGGGAAAATGAGCCCTCATCAATGAATCGTCGCTATGCTGTAGGATAAGAAAAACCGCCTGATGTGCTTCTTCTGAGAGCTCATTAGGCCAACCACACTGTCCAAAGATGGCCTTCAGTCTTGCTTGATTTTGCTGGTCGATGTTTTCCATTTTCATAGCGATCGTGATCAGCTCCATTTTACCACTTCCATCTTGCTGGTATTGAGCCAGTGCTGGCATCAGCTCTCGGCGTACAGCCTGGTCTTCCTCCTCCATCGCTAACAACTCACGATTGAGCGAATCGATATGACAATCTACTTTTTGAGCATAAGAAGTAGACATTAGCATAACAGTCAGGCCTAAGCCTGTTAAACATTTTCTAAACATGCTGATAAGTTTTAAGTGTGTTTAAATAGAACTAGGGAACATATTCGAGAATATCACCAGGTTGGCAATCCAATGCAGCACATATGGCTTCCAGTGTGACCAAGCGGATCGCTTTTGCCTTGCCGGTTTTCAGTATTGACAAATTAGCTTCTGTGATATTGAGCTCAGCGGCCAGGTCTTTTGACCTAATCTTGCGCTTAGCCATCATCACGTCCAGGTTTACGATGATAGGCATGACTAAATCGTATATTTCTGTTCCTCCATTAGCTTATTACCCTCAGCAAATATCTCTGCCAGGACAAACGCAGCTAATGCCGCCAATAAAATACCCATCTCGATATTGACCGCAATGGTGATTGAAGAACTTACGGCTAATTCCGGAATATCTATCAAGAACCATATGATACACAGTTTGCCTATGCGTCGAAGGGTATGCACATTGGTAGCACGAAATGTATTGAGTTGCCGGATAGAATGAATGATTTTGACCACTTGCTTGATGATCAGGTATGAAATGGTCAGTTCCGCCATCGCTTTCAAGTATATCCATAAGATATAAACCTGGCTGATCTCTTCTAAGCTGACATTACCTTCACCTGAGCCTATGGTCATAGTGAGCCCACCAGGCCCTTGGTGGAATTGCATGAAATCCAGAAGTGATGGAGCCAAAAAGATTATAGCCAAGCCAATGGTACAAAACGCTGCCATCACCCAGAGCGAGAAGATCATCAGCCGGGCTACAAACAGCGTTATCTTGAGCAGTCTATTATTAACCATGAGTAATTATTTTTCTCAAAGCTATAATTAATTATTGTAAAACAATAATTTTTTATCAAAAGACTTGTATGACGGATGCCAGATCGTTTGATCCGTGATGATGCCGTTTGGAAAACAGCTTCAGAAAAAAGGCAATATTATTATAGTAAGGTCTTCAAATAGCAATAGAGACTCGAGGTCAGTCTTCTTTATTGTATCGTCCCCTAAGGTGATCATGTATTGTGACTTGGAGAACCAAATGGGTAGTGATTAGCTAAACCAGCTAGCCTACCTTTTACAATACTCAATTGGGTTTATTCTACCGAGTCGAACATACAAGAGGCTTGTAAGATAAGAGCCAATCCATCAAATCAGATCAGCCACCAGCCAGGAAAAAATCATGTTGCTTTTGGTAGTGCTCAAGCTCCTGCCCTTCTTGCTCCGCTGCCTCAAGGGCCTTTTTAGACCATTCTATAGCCTGCTCATTTTTCCCCGTTTTATGCAAAAGGGAAGCATAGGTATCCATAATGGAGGCCGTCGATTGTTCTACCAAGATATGCTCCATCCATTTGATGGCTTCGCCTAATTGTTCGGGATCATCTATATGCAAATAGAATTTCCAGGCAAACTCATTCAACTTCTCAGGACCGATCAATCCTACTTCATCGATAAGCGCTAATACCAGCTTGGCATAAGTATCCCAGTCTTGTTCATAATCAGCCAGATTGAGCGCTATATCATTTTGTAACTCTCTTTTCCCCTCAAACGCAACTGACTGTTCCAGCAGCTGATTGAGCGATTTCATTGCAATGACTGATGCATCTTGGGTTTTGAGTATTTCATTATATTGATGAAGGTAAGTAGCAAATATTTTGTCGTTGACTTCCGCCTCTCCATATTTTTCAATGAAGCGTTTTTGATGCTTAATCAGGTAATTGAATTCCTTAGAGAAAATGTCTGACACATTTCTCTTGATCATATCCCAATGCTCGGGTAGAATGAGCTGGTCTTCAGGCACACCGTTAAAATAGTCTTTGATCAATTGGTCCGCATCTAGACAGGCTTCGCGTAGTGCCTGAGCATAGGTCGATATAAAGCTTGCCGTATGCTCTCCGGACTCATACTGGTTTTTTAAAGTACCAAATTGCTTGGATGGATCGCGCGCATGCTCTCCCAACTGTATGAACTCAGTCGCCTCTAAAGCCCCGCAACTTCTGTGCACCAATTCGCCGTCGCCGTTGATGAACAGCAGATTGGGAAAAGCACGTACATTGTATCGCTCCGCCAGTACTTCCCCAACAGTGCCTTCCATATCTATGCGAGCATTAATAAAATTAGTATTGTAGTATTCCGCTACCTTGGCATCAGTAAAAGTGAATAGTTCCATCATCTTACAAGGCCGGCACCATGTAGTGTAGGCATCCAGGAAGATGAGCTTGTTTTGTTTCTTGGCCGCGGCCAGAATGGATTCCCAGTTACCTTCTTCGAATACAATTCCAGGTTCGGTGGCCTTAGGTTGACTTTTGGTATTCGCATACCCACCCTCAGCTACCAATGGAAGCCAGACTGTAGCCAAAATCAATAGTGTAATCCCGATCTTCTTCATTGTTACCTTCAATCTTAATAATACAATTTACTTTTTCTTTCCCAGAATAGGAAGAGCATTATGCGCCTCATCATTCCTGTAGGTCGGTATTGCGACAATTTATCAAATACCGGCTTAATCAAGGTACAAGCTGTTTTTGACGATTAGAACAAATTTCTCTCCAAAAAAACCGTTTTGAAGCGATAAGTCGTAGTTCAAGACGTCAGGCAGGGAAAATATAACTAGTGAAATGGTCTGGTTTTTGGTATTGAGTAGGGGTCGAAAGATCAGGGACAAAAATGGGAAAAGCCAATGTCACGATTGATACAATTCGACGAAAACGACAGCTTGAATGATGCATATACGTAAATCTTTTAGTATACTTAGAAGTTATTTTTTTATAGTTAAATTAAATAAGGTGCGTCGACCTCTATTTGCTCTTTTTTGTTGCCTGTTTTTGTCCAAGTCGGGATTCTGCCAACAGTCTTCACAAACAAGGCCGAAAATACTGGAACTGGAATTCCAAACTTTGCCGCAACAGAATAACGTAATAAAGGATAACGTTGAGACCATCCAATCTCCTGATGATGATTTGACCCACTTGCTCAATGGTAAGTTGAGGTTTCCGGTCAAGCTCAGGGGCAACACCAAACTATTCGGAGAGCTCAAATACAAGAATGAATTTCTATTCAATCAGTTCTCTTCCCAAAGAAACGAGTTAGAGAACCTTAACCTTCATAATAGCGAAATAGCCTTTTATGCTTTAAGCAAGCTAAGCAGAGACAGGTTTCTTATCCAACGCTTTGCAGTAAATAACAGATCTGATGAATTCTCCACTTTCAACAAGAAAACAGCCGGAGCATCAGCATCTTTTGTCTACGGATGGGAAACGCCTAAAGTCAAATACGGCTTTGGCCTTGCCATAGACAGAAGCTATCGCAACCTTCAATTCTTACCCATCTTTCTTTACCAAAGAGACTTACCTCGTAATTACTACTTAGATATACAGCTACCGGGTAAAATAGAAGTTGGCCGTTCACCTAACGCCAATACCAGGTTATTCGCTGCCATCGACGGCAGCAGTGCCAATTACTTCCTTAATCGTGAGGTACTTGGACAGAATGATGTCATCTACAGAAGGCTGACTATCAATACGAAGGTTGGTTTTGAACATAATTTGACTGAGTGGATAGGTATCGGTGCTGAAGCAGGCGTGGCTAGCCCATTGAGGTCAGGATTGTTTGAAGCAGCACAGCGAAGAAACCAAATCATCGATCACGATCAACGATTTGGCCCTTATTTTAACGTCAAATTCTTCGTTTCTCCCTCAAGAGCATTGCTTAAGAAGCTATAAACGCTAGGAGAACTTCGAGCGTAGCTTTAGCTCCCAATATGCTTTGAATTTGCTCACCTCTTCCTCTGGCAGCCCATAAGCTGACAACCAGATATCCGCTTCTCGCAGTCCATCTAGCTTTTCCTGCTTTACCCTTATCAATGAGTTATTCAAATTGTCAACTGTAGCGAAGAAATCCCAAGGTGGGTTATGATATAAGACCGTACCAGTGTACTCCTCACCGTCAGGTGTACTCAATACATATCGTTCCCCCTCCTTGTGAGGCTTGCCTAAACCAGATAGAATGTCACTTGCTCCCATTTCCTCCCATACTTGCACAGGGCTATCTTTTGGGTTGCCAACAGCCCATGCCACCGACCTGTCCCTACCTAGGTGATGCTCCACGTAATGCTTCAGGCTCAACAGTTCCTGATTCCAACCTCTTCTGACACCGTCATACAATTCGTCCCATTTATCATCTGTACCAAAACCACTGTGAACCAACCTCAGTACGGTCTTTCCGTCCTGCGTTTCAAGTTCATAATCTACGGCTAGCACTGCCGAGCTGTTCATCATGATACTATCTGGGTTCATTTGCTCCTCATTGACAAAATGATCCTGGTTGAGGGTGTATGATATCTTCAACTTCTTTTCAGGTTGCCATTCATCAATTTCAAATTCCCAGGCATATTTGTCATCCCAGGTCCATTTCATTTTCCCACCGGCACCCGGTGTTACTTCGGCCTGTAAGGGGAACCATCTGACCAACTCTTCAGCATCCGTGAGTGCTTTCCAGACATCAGCAATAGCAGCATCAATGGTGAGTGTTTTCTCCACCATTCTGGTTTTCATTTTAGTTTTTTCAGCTGTTTTCATAATCGGTATAATTTAAATTGTGGTGTTTATTCATCTTTTGACGTCTTTGGTTGGTGCTCACTCTTTTTGGTTAAAGCTGGGTATGAGCATGTACACAGCTTGAATGTGCGCCCAGTTGCCGAGTCTTCTTTGTGGTACTTCGCTGTCAGCTTGGCAATGGCCTGAGATAGCTCTTCGGCAAAACCGTTAAGGTCCTTGACAGTCTCAAATCGTATCTCGGTCTGTAATGTGTAGGTAGGAAGTTTCTTCTTGGCCTTAGCAGCACCTGTTTTAAGGGTAGATACTTCGTTGATCATATTGGCGGCAGCAGCCACAAGGTAATTGGACGAAAACTGGTCTTTCATAGCTTCCAGGTCTTCTGGCGAACTCCTCACCGCATCAACATTGATAAGATATGATTTGGCGGTGGCTTTCATTATGCGTTCAGTACAATTCCCTCTTTTGGTCTCCTTTACAAACTCGACCAAATTCTTTTTCTCCAATTCACGCAAGTGATAATTAAGCTTCTGTCTGGGGATATTCAGTATCCTAGAAAGCCCGGAAGCTGAGTTAGGTTCTTCCAGGTGCTTCAATATTTGCATGCGCAATGGGTTGAGCAAAGTAGCCGCACTACCCACATCATTTACCACATCAATATTTGAGTTGCCTTGATTCATAGTATGAAATTACAACCGAAAAATTAATTTGTCAAGAAAAATATATTATTCGGTAATCTCAAGAGTGGAACTAAAGTTACCGAACGTTCGTTCTATAACTGAACAAAATAGCAGGTAACTTCTTAATAGATATAAACAAGAATTATAATGGGACAGAATTTCACTACTTACAGTTTTACCGATAGCGTGAAAGAAGCACAAGAAAAGTATGGTTCTAGGAAAATGTATGCCAGAATGGATGATTCCGGTGATCAATACATGCTCACATCCCGGGAATCAGACTTCATTGCTAATATGGACGGGTTCTTCCTTTCTACCGTAGGAGAAAACGGCTGGCCATACGTACAATTTCGTGGAGGCCCCAAGGGTTTTTTAAAAGTATTGGATCGGCATACACTCGGATACGCTGATTTTAAGGGAAATATGCAATATATCAGCACAGGCAACATGACTGACAACTCCAGGGTTGCGATCATTTTCATGGATTACCCCAGGAAAATGAGGTTGAAGGTATGGGCAGAAAGCAAAATTGTAGATGTGGCCGATGATCCGGAATTAGCATCCAAGCTTGTCGATAAGGATTATCGTGCCATACCGGAACGATTAGTAACACTTGATGTTAAGGCTTATGATTGGAATTGTCCTCAACATATACCGCAACGGTTTACCTTGGAAGAGCTAAAAATGATGGTAAAAAATGATCCTGATATCATTAATCTTTTGCAAGATGAATGATCATGAACATTATATGCGTGAATGCCTTGTATTGGCCAGAAAGGCTTTGGAAAGGGGTAACCCTCCTGTCGGGTCTCTGATTGTACAAAACGGTAAAGTGATAGGCTTGGGTATAGAATCCGGTAAGGAGAAAAAAGACATCACCTATCATGCTGAAATCGAGGCACTGCGCGATGCGGTAAGGAATACTGGACAAAAAGACTTATCGGATTGCACGCTTTACACCAGCCATGAGCCTTGCATCATGTGTTCTTATGTTATCAGACACCATCGGGTCAAAACTGTGGTGATGGGATCAACTGTACCATCCATTGGTGGTGCCAGTTCTAATTACCCCATCCTGACCGCACATGACATCGACATTTGGCCATCACCCCCTGAGGTTATAGATGGCGTATTGACCAAAGAGTGTGAAGACCTAACCGCTGAATTTAAACGAAGTATCTAATGAGCATTGAAATAATATACCCTACAACAAATACTGCGGTAGAGCGGTGGAAAGAAAGCTTAGAAGAAATGGTGGTTGCTTTTAAGCTGACCAAAGATCCGTCAGTCTTCCATCCTATTCTTATTCATGGCCATGAACGCATTGTAGGCCCTGAAGAAATCGAGGCGTACCTTGATCGGTTTAAGGAAGAGTTGGCCCAATTTAGGTACTCCGCCTGTGATGAGTACTTTTTTGATGATACCCAATAGGTGCCAGCATAATCTGTTTCTATACTTGGAAATACGTGGAAGTGCCTAGGTGTTTATACCTAATTGACAGCAAATGGTGCTTCGCCTTCTGTACCTGCTACAACATCTCATTATATTTACACTATGAGAACTTTCTATGAAGATAAGGTGGCCAAGGTATGGTATGATGCACAGCTAGATTATCTGTGCCTCGAATACATAAGCAAAGTGCCTAACCATAATGAGTTTGTCAAAATCAACCAAGCTGTTTTAGACGCTTTTACAACGTTACACACACAGGTTTTCGTAGCCGATATACGTAGAATGGGCATTATCTCGCTAGAATCACAGAACTGGGTATTGGAGAACCTTCTTCCTAAAATGATCACGCATTTGAAGGGCAAGCAGCTGTATCACGCCCAGTGGATCGATGATACTGAGATCATGTCTAAGGTGTCTGGGGGTAATATAAAGAACAGGGCCAAGAATGTTTCTGAAGGCCTTCAAGTTATCCAGATCTTCACCGAACCTGAGCTGCATGAATATGTCAAGCAATCAAACCTCCTGGTTTAGTGGCTCATATTTGAGTGTAAAATAAGTGATTATCGCCCTTATTGAGGGATGGTTGTCAGGGGAAAATCTCAATAGATTTGAGGCCTAAAAACTCAATCCATTAAATTATCCTAACAACATGAAAAACGTATTCATTTTATGCCTACTATTTATTTCCAACCACCTTTACAGTCAATCAGAAAACAGTATACTGGTCAGAACCAATATTGGCTATTCTTCTGACAAGATTTTACTGCCATCGACAATTGCCGGTAACACGACTAATGTTATACAACGCCAACTCAATTGGCGTGCTAGCGGAGGTATCCAAATCAATAAAAATTTAATATTGGGTGCTGGATTAGGCATCCTGCGCAATGTAAGTGAGCAAAATAGCTTTGGTCAAACTAATGCTAATGCAGGGTTCATCTCTATCACTACCACTGAAGATTTCACCGCTACAACTACTACACCGTTCATCTTCGGCTCGCTATTCGGCAACCTGAGTGAGAAAATAATCATCGCTGGCGACCTGCATATTGGTTATAACTTCACTAACGAAAACGTAGTTTCAGCATCTGTATCGGATTCAGGCACTGGCGGCACTCCAATTACCAACAGCAATCGCTTTGAGTCAGAGTTGAGAGGTTATAATGTTAGCATTGTTCCATCCGTCCGGTTCAAGCTCTTTAAAAATGCTGGATTGGACCTAGCATTTGGCAATATTGGATACACATCGACCACATCTGATTCCAGGTTCGAGGAGTTACAGGAAAACCCTAGCAATTTCAGGGTCAATTTTAACCCCAGCAGCTGGTTATTAGGATTCTTCATCGAGCTATAATTTTACTATCAAAGCAGACTTGATACTGGCTGATCAAGTCTGCTATTAACGATACAGTTCTCCTTAACGGTAAGGCTCGACATTCATCAGTTTTACATGAGTGTTAGAAAACAGGCTGTAAATCATGTCACAGCCCATTTAGCCCACATCAGGATAAATCCACCCTCAACAAGTTGATTATAGGCTACTTTGGTACAATTATTGGTGTTTAATAAATTCATTAAATGCTTATAGATCATAACCTCTCTTCACTTAGAAATATGAACAAATTATACATTCTACTACTTTGTATGGTTCCTTTCAGCCTGCAAGCTCAATCCGATAGCAAATTTCTCATTAGATCCAACATAGGTTATAGCTCTGGTTCGGACTTCAATCGATTTAGCCCTGATCGCATCTCCGATTTCCAGTTCCGTGGACTAAGGTGGAATACAAATGCAGGGGTTAACGTTGGTAAAAATCTAATGCTCGGTTTGGGTCTGGATGTCCAAAGGAATGTAAGTGAGCAAAATCGGATTACGAATAGTGATCCAAATACTGGGAATATCAGTGTCACTTCGATCGACGAATTTACATCTACCACACTGACTCCTTCTATCTTCGCATCACTTTTTAGCAATGTCAGTGAAAAAATAACCCTGGCAGGTGATTTTAATATCGGTTATGCCTTTTCGGATACCGAATCTACCTTCAGATCATTTGCCACTACTACCTCCGGCGATATGAACCCAGGCAGCCTCTCCAACTCTGAGGTTAAATCCGAAACTTTACTTTTCAATTTAGCTCCGTCGGTACGTTTTAAACTATGGAAAAACATCGGTTTAGACTTTACTTTCGGCTCAATAAGGTATGCCACTAATACGGAAGATTCTTCACTCATCGATTCGGATGGAAACAGCAACAACTTCAGAGTCAACTTCACTCCAGATAGTTGGTTGTTAGGATTCTTCATTGAACTCTGATCAAATCAAACAATATCGATAAGGAAGGGCTGCTCCTATTCGGCTCTTCCTTACACCTGTGTACCAAACTTGATCTAACACGCTATTCTATCGTATATATAACCTGGAACGTTCTTCCTATTAACATCATACTTTCATAGGTAGATCAAATTTGATATTTTCGAATGTGATCCGGTTATACCCTTACTTCAATGTAGGTCAATAGCACAGCGTGAAAAAAAGTATCCTTATTTATGGTCTGTTGATGGCTGGCTTGATTTTATTGCTCAAGTTCATCGACTACCGCCTGTTTGTACGTGACTTATCTATGGAGGTGTATGTTGGTGTCATTGCCTCGATATTCACCTTCTTCGGTATATGGATGGGGCTTAAGTTCACCCGTCCAAAAGTGATCGTCAAAAAGGAAGTGATTGACAACTTCACCCTTGATGAAAAGAAACTCGAAGAAACCGGCCTCAGTGACCGGGAGTATGATGTACTACAGCTCATGGCACAAGGTCTTTCTAATCAAGAAATTGCGGATAAGCTTTTCATCACCATCAACACAGTAAAAACACATTCTTCCAAAGTACTGATGAAACTGGATGCAAAAAGACGCACCCAGGCTGTGCAGCAAGCGAAAGAGTTGGGCATACTACCTTGATATCGCCAGGTATTTTTCGGTGAATTCACCTATTGCCTGTTCTCCCCCTAATTACCAACTTAGGGATCGTCCCAAAGGGTGATTTGGCCTCATTTACTGAAAATCACCCTAAAGTATGAGCCCAAATTCTAATCAACATGGCTTCTTTGTGACGAACTAAAAAATTCAAAAGCAATGAAAAAACTAGTCCTGATCTTCGGAATTATTGTCGGAATTATATGTGGAGGTATGATATGGTTGAATACACCTAGTGGTGAGTTCGATCCAAAAGCCTTTGAAAATGGAGAGCTAATTGGCTACATCACCATGATCATCGCCTTCTCAACCATATTCGTGGCTGTCAAACAATATAGAGACAAATACCAAAACGGTGTAATCAAGTTTGGCAAGGCTTTTATGATCGGGCTATATATCACGCTCATTGGCGCAGTAGGTTATGTAGTGTCCTGGGAAATTTATTTTAACAATATGGCCCCAGACTTTGCCGAGAAATACGTTGAGTTTACCAAAATGCAGATGGCTGAGGCGGGTATGACGGCAGCTGAAATCGAGACGGAGATGGCTGGACAAATGGAATTTATGGAAGTGTATAGGGACAATGCTCTGGTAAGAATAGGCGTCACGTTTCTGGAAATCATACCGGCAGGTCTGTTTATATCTCTGATCAGCGCACTGATTTTCGGGGTGTTTCTAAAGAAAAAACCATCTGATGATGTGGTAGTAGCCTGAGACTAGTTTGTGGGTAATACTTTTCCCTTACTTACCCACTACCGGAGGGTGTCTCAAAAGCTGTCTTTTCGATCCCGACGTGTCGGGAGAGAAATCTCACTCGACTCAAAGTATTGATAATCAAGGGAGTAAGATTTCTCATTTCATTCGAAATGACATTAAAACGGGCTTTTGAGACACTCTCAAAAGTTTGGCAAGTCAAACTTGGGGAGGGTAAGTACTATATTACCGGAATAACTTTGCATGCAGAAGGCCCTGGAGGCACTCCCCTTTTCTGTTACATTTATATAGCCTTTTCAGGTTATTTCAACGCTGCCTCTTTGAGGTAATATTTATCATTGAGTTCCTCAATCATTTTAAGCACTGGCAAACCATTCTTCTCTACTATAATCATATCTTCTACAGCGCCCTCTAAATAATCTATAGCCACAGGCTGAGTGGCAATACCATTATGGTTAAGTTCACTATAAACCAATAGCTGCTCACCATTCCAATCTGATGGATAAGCCACGTACAACTTGTCACCTACAGCTCCCACTCCAGGTAGGTCTAGCCTTCCCTCTTCGAAAGTCTTGGTCAGTGATAGTAACTCGGTGACTGGGTTGAGTTCCAAGTCGAAGACCTGCCACTGGATTTGATGAAAATCCGATAAATAGGTATTGATGATTAGGTATAGATAATTGCCAGCGCGATAAACCTGTGCAATGGGATTGCTCGAAAGGTCGTTCTGCTCATCTAATATCTCTGGTACAGTCACACTCTTGACGACATTAAGTTCTTTATCGATCAACTCAAAATGAACTGCGCTCAAATTAGCATTGACGCATGATTGGTTGGCCCAAGTATCTTTGCTGTAGGACACCAACGCACGATCTTCAGCAATTTCAATAACGTTGAGCCAATCCAGTGTACCGATTGACTGGAACGGTCCTGATAGGTTTGAAGTACTCAATATCTCGTCACGGCATTGGTATTTTAAGTCGCCTGTAACCTTTAAAGCCGTTTTCGGCCCCTTCAGATTAATCCTATCCAAATAGTCTAAGTACAGTGTATCTGTATCAAACCAGGCTATCAGATTCTTACCAAATACTTCGAATCCCATCATGGTTTCATACCTGATATTGAAGCTACCGGATGGATATGATATGCGCTCTCTAGCCTGGAGTCTTAGCTGCTGCGCCAGGTCATTCATTTTATTCACCTCTTCCTTGCCTCCTTGTATGAGTGAAATGAAGTCCGGACTAGTATGATGACTGGGAGAAAAGATAACACGCTTCTCTCCTAGCGCCAGCGATTTCACAAAGCCCGGCCTTTGTCGATCATCGTCAAGGGCTACAAAAACTTCGAGATCTTCTTCTATTTCCTCCAAAGCTTCTTCAGTAACTAGAATGGGCTGCGATGAAACCCGTGCATTCCTTCTGGCCAAATAACCCAAAAGCTCACCATTGCTGCCTTTCAGGAAATTCTTTAAGTCATTAAGTAACTCGCCTTTGTTTTCGAGGTTTTTGGTCATAGTTGTAGGATACTCAAACGGGTTCCCCTCCTGATACTGGCGCCACCATTGCTCAAAACTATCCAAAGTCATGTTTAGCGAATCCTTCCATTGCTGCCGATCAACGTGACTGGAAATGCGATGTCTTTTCGGTTTGGTAGATGCTCGGTCGTCCAACCAGTGATGATACTTATTCAGGGCGGTCAACGCCGCACGTAGCTCATCCATGTGAGTAGCAAAAGCCTCTATTACTTCATCCTCCCTCAAACGCTCAATCA
Organism: Bacteroidota bacterium; assembly: GCA_039819065.1. Lineage (GTDB taxonomy): Bacteria > Bacteroidota > Bacteroidia > Cytophagales > Cyclobacteriaceae > JBCBSS01. The sequence continues at coordinate 7,118 of JBCBSS010000088.1, read as the reverse complement.
ACGCCTTAAAAGTCTCTATTTCGTCTGTCCCGGTAAACCTTATGAACCTAGCTACGCCTACCAATTGCTCAGGATTGCTTATTTTGATCAGCTCCGGCAACATGCCAAAGGTGTTTTCTACACCATTATCAATGGCTACCATAAAACATTCGTCATCACTGGACACGAACTGTTCGAGCCTGCCCAATAGTAGGGTTGCCCTCAAAGGCCTTACTAGCTTTTCCTTTATTTCAGTGAATTGGTAGAATGGTGCTTTTCTGTCTTGTAAGTATCGAACCAGTGCCAAGTTATCAGGTGTAGTGCTGTAGTATTTCCCAGGTACAGCATAGAAACGGTCATCAGAAGTGGATTCAAGCATAAGAATTCTTTCGTCGCTCCATTTCACTGACCTCTTATCGGTTTCGAAGCTGTTTATAAACAATGAACCAGCTTCAGAAACCCCTATTTGTGGCGGAAAATATTGGTGCTTAATTTCTCTTAGCAATTGCTCATATCCAAAGTAGAATTCACTACCAGGCTTACCCTCTTCATCCATGTATTGAGATTTAAAAAGATGCCTTGGCGCCTTATGATCGAAGTTGGTCGCTTCCTGATATTGGTATAACCAACGCTTGCCTTGTTCAGATTTTAAAGCTTGTGATGAGAAAATTGTATCTGCTTTTTTACTAGTGGCGTACAGTGATTCTTGCACAAATAGTTTCAGCAAAGCCTGCCCATCAACAGTTTCAACAGCATTAGGAAACTTGGATAATATTTCCCCCAAATAGCTGATTTCAAATCGATGCAGCAACAAGGCCTGAAGGTGGCGCAAGGCCTTCTTTTCTTCTCCTTCAGACAGATACAACATTGCCCAAAACCCATTATGCCCAGGATGGATAAGGCTTAGTTCATAGCTCGAAAGAGAATCGACTACCTGCCGAACGTAATTCAATTGGTTGCGCGCCTTTTCATCCTTTTCTGCCTTCCTCATAAGAAACGGTAGCCTAGCCGAAAGGTCGTTATACCGTTTATTGTAGTAACCTTGATCTTCCAACAAAACCGGTACTTTCTTCTTCTTGTCAAGCAAGGTTTGAAATTCGGCCACCTCGGCTTCATTCTTTTGCCTTTTGTAGAACCTGAGGATGTGTCCAATATCGAAATAAGACAATCTGTCTTTCGGCACCTGGTCGATAATTCGCTCGGTTGAGTCGGCTGGTGGATTCCATGTTGATAATCGACTATGTCTTGAATCTGGGCTATATATGGCGTAAAGGGCCTTCAGCAAGGCTGCCTCTTCACGATACTCGGAAGTAAACTTAGCTAGTGATGGCTCATTAAGCACCACCTGAAGAGAAGCGTAGTCATGAACAAACATCTCCAGGTAAGCTTTGGTCTCCTTCCGCTTCTTGGATTTAGCAAATGCCACTGCGGCAAAGAAATAGTCCCACTTATCACCCGGGTATTCTTTCAGGTATTGATCAAAGGCTTTAGATGCCTTTTTATAGCTACCTGCTTCATAAGCCACGTAGGCCTCTTCCAAAGGAACGAGGTAGTGTTGAGAAAGAACAATAGTATATTGACTCAAAACGAAAAAAAGGACAAGCGTGATTGTCTTCATGTAGGGATTGTTAGATCTATTCACTTGATATATCAAAAAAGACTAATTGGTTGCAACAGGATAAAAATAGGGAAAAACATCAACCAGCCACAAACTCATACTTGACTACTATAGAACAAATTAATTATCGTAGGTTTGGCTATGAAAAAGAACATCGTAATTGCTATTCTTTCTTTAGGGGTCATTTTACTTTTTTTGTTCGCAAAAGTTCAACAATTAGAAGCGGAAAGGTCAAGGGATGAGGCTGTAAATATATATATGAGGTGCCAGGATGTAGAATCAAAACTGGAGGATGAGATCAAAGCGTTGAAGGCAAAGCTTGATTCAATACAGTTGCTTTCAGAATAAGTAACTGATTTAAAACAGTTTATCAAACCAACATCACTTCAAGCGAACCGTCTTTCCGCTTTTGGCACTTTTTACGGCCGCGTCAAGAATCTCCATGACAATCATGTTGTTCTCCAAAGATGAAAGGTCGTATTTTTCCATTTCGATTTCCCCGTAGATCACTGCTCTAAAGAAGGCAAAGGGATCATCCAGCGGGTCGTTTCTTTCTGCCAAAGTCAGTTTCTCCATTTCATCTTCTTCACTCAACTGATAGCGCATGGCAGAGCGGTCATCATTAACAATAAACCCAGTCTCTCCATAGATCTCGATGTCCTTACGGGCAATGGGCCAATTCCATGATGCCTGGATGATGGTTTGGGTTTTTGGGTAAGTAACAATAATGGTCGCCTCGTCATCTACCTTGGGGTAATCTTCTGGCTGAAATTGCTGTGTAACCGCGGTAACTGAAATAGGGCGAACTCCTTGCATCAACGAGGTAGAAAGGTTCGCTCCATAGCACCCGAAATCGGTGATGGCACCTCCACCGTTTTGCTCAGGGTCTGCCAACCAGTCTAGAAACTCCTTGTTCACCCCTATCTTCTTAGGGCCTTTATGTCCATCGTGGACAACTATCTTTCTCAATGGTCCGATTTTATCCGCTTTGACCATTTCAAAGCTTTTATGATTGGTAGCGTACCAGGTGGTTTCGTAGTTGGTCAAAAGATGAATCTTGTGTTGTTCAGCCAGTTTCTTCATGGCGATAGCATGTTTTAAACTCACCGCCAGCGGCTTTTCTACCATAACATGAATACCTTTTGGAGCACATATTTTGACAACTTCCAAATGTTCATATATGGTTCCGAAAGCTGTAACGGCCTCAGGTTTAACCGCAGCTAACATTTCCTCCAAATCACTGTACACCAATGAAATGCTCAAACCGTGCTGCTTCATATACCTTTCAGCCAGATCGTGGTTTGGTTCTACAATACCGACTATTTCTATATCGCCTCTATCAGGTCTACCCAATATCCAATGGACATGCGTATGGGTAAGGCCAACCACTCCTACCTTGAGTTTCTTTTTTTGAGCGCTAACAGAAGTTGACATAAATAGAAGACATGTAAATACTAGAATGAGTTTTTTCATAGGTTCCAAATAAGACTTCAAACTACAGAAGCTCTTTCTGTTGATGATACGTGATAAGTTCCCTGTTCTTCAAACCGTCGATTCAACTCGGCCCTTCCCTTTTCCCCATTTTGCAGTATATATTCCAGTTCCGGCAAAGTGAGCAGCTTGACTGTGATCAATGTAGCTGAGCCTCCGGGCAGATCAATTTCCTTCGGCATTTGTGGATGAAGTGCTCCCATATACACACCAATTCTGCCGTGTTCATTTTCAAGATGCTCCAGGCCTGTCTTGCCTTCAATTTCCATACTGAGGAATTCAAGGTCATCAACCAGTTGCTTCAAGCCTCCATGTGCGGCAGCCTGTTGGCTTACCTCATATACCATCTTGAAAAGCCAGGAGCTGGCTATGTCATCCACCTTATCACTGGTTTCTGCTAATATCTCAATACCAAACCCTGCATTCGTATCCTCTTCATTATCAAATGGATCAGAAAGGCCATCACTGGCGATAATGGTATGCCCTTCATTACGAATGACTCGCCAAGCTTGCCTCATGGCCGGCCAGGCCGGCCCTCCCATGAAGGCTGGGTTTATCACATGGCTGATAACATCGGGGTCCATTTCGCCAAAAGTGGCATATAATTCGTCCCGGGCTTCGTAAGTCTGATCAAATAAGCTTTTAGACATTAGAGGTATTATGCTTTGATTTTAACTGAAAAAGGTGATGTATAAAGGTAATGAAGTAATGTAATTAAAGGCCACCTTCACCTGCTTTTCGGCTTCCTGTTATACTTTGGGTTTTAAGGTAGTGGGTGATATGCTCAAAGGGAAAAGTTAAGGACTTCATCAAAAAGAACTTGTCGCTATGCGATGGCTATTTTCAGCCGAAGAAGAAATGAGGTTGAAAATCCAGTGGCTACTGCATAACATTGCGGTTATGATGAAATCCAATCAAATACTATCCGCGCTAGGATTATTACTTATTGTAGTAGTAGCCTTTAGTTTCAAATCCGATAATCTACCCACTGTCGACGAAACCAGAAGGATAGTCACTGCATTGGCCGGTGATGAAATGCTAGGCCGGGATGCCAGTAATGCCGGTTATGATCGATCATCTGCATTTATCGAATCAGAACTGAAGAAAAGTAAGATCAAGCCATTTTACGAGACTTACAAAGACACATTCAGCGTAGGTGAAATAAAGACACATAATGTAGTGGGTATAATACCTGCCAGCAAGAAAACGGATGAGTACATATTGATTGGCGCCCACCTGGACCATATTGGCACAAAAGGTGGCGAACAGGACACCATTTTCAATGGTGCCAATGATAACGCAAGCGGTGTGACTGCGGCGGTACAAATAGCTCAATTTCTTAAACAGCATAAGCTCAAGAAGAATGTGATTGTAGCGCTATTCGGAGCGGAAGAAAAAGGTCTACTGGGTTCTAAACATTTGGCGGCAAGAATGAAAGCTGATGATTTAAATCTGTCCTATGTCATCAACTTCGAGATGATAGGCAAAACGCTCTCAACAGGAAAGGGAAGGGTCTACGATACCGGCTATGACAAGTCCAATTTTAAAACAGTCATCAATGACATTGTGGGGCGAGAATTTATCGAGTTTCTACCTGAGGCAGCATCCTATTCCCTCTTCAGAAGATCGGACAACTACCCATTCTACACCGAATTCAACATACCTGCTCATACCCTTTCCACCTTCGACTTCAAAAATTATCTCTATTATCATCGGCTGAGAGACGAAGTGTCACAGCTAGATATTGATAACATGAATGTGGTGATTAGGACATCGGCAGAAGCCATTTTGAAGTTAGTGAACAGCGATATCAAATTGGAGTTGACAGAATCTGAGGAATGACTTGGAAGAACAGGTATTAGACAACTTTGGTCAGGAGGAAAAGCAAAAGCCGAAGAAAGTACGTCATTTTCTACTTACCATCTGGCTTGTACTCGTAGCAGGGTATGCTGTTGTTCGACTATTCGAGGATATCAAGATTTTTAGGCAACACTTAATTAAACCTGAAGGTACAGAAGCTTACTTTGACTATTATGGACTTGTTGCTTCGCTATTGCGCACCTCATTCATTCTATTTGCCTATTTGATATTTAGATGGAAAAAGATAGGCTTCTGGGGATACTTCACTGCGCAAAGTGGTTTGTTTATAATGGCTAATTTCGTAACCGGTATATTCCCGTCGGGAATAATCAACTTGTTCGGCATGCTCATCACCTACCACCTATTGACCTTGAAGTCTAGGGGAATTTCCGGTTGGGCTCAGTTGGAATAAATCGTATTAAGCCCCGGGGCAGAACCATGGACCTAAGCTTCCGGAGCAAAGCCCCAAGGAATTAAACTATCCATTCCTTCGTGTGCCGAAGCTTTAGCGAAGGTAGGTTGACAATCCTTATCCACCATCAAAGTACACAACGTTGATCTTTGCCGTTTTTTTGCGATATTAATATCATACTCACCAATCGTGATCTTGATGGAAACTTTACTTGATGAACAGGAAAACAACATACCGGATCAAAAGACGCGACACGGTTGTGTTACTACCTGGCTTATATTAATAATCGTGTTCAATTCATTGGCGCTCGTTATGAACACATTTTTCAATTCATATATTTTGAGAAACCTACCTAATGCCTCATTTGCGACAGTTTTCATTCAGGCAGTGATGGCAGGTATTAATGTCATAGCCGCTATAGCCCTTTTGCGTTGGAAAAAAATAGGTTTTTGGGGTTTTGTTTGCACAAGCTTGGCAACGTTTGCTGTAAACGTCTCCATTGGCTTTGCCGTAATTCCAGCTACAACAGGTCTTCTCGGAGCAGCTATTCTATTTGGCATTCTACAGATCAAGCAGGACGGTAAATCCGCATGGGAGCTTATGGAATAAAACACCAGTGCCTCCTTCCAGATAAACGGTAGAATGTCGTATTGCTGTCAGGTAATGATCAAACTGTAGGTTAATCTTGAACACCAGTTATCAAAAGCGATAAAGATTAGTTTTACCATGTTCAAGGAGTTTAAAGACCACTCACTCGGTGGAGTTTTTAGAATAAGTGATGAGAACGAACGCTCTTTTAACCATGAGGTGGAAGCGTTAAATCTGATGCAAATTGTTTGGAACAAGAATGAAGAGCCGATTCAATTGCAGGTAGATGGTGTTGAAATCACATTGAAAAAAGACCAACTGACCACACTTACTTATTTGAAGAAGGTGGAAATCCCACGTTTCTCAGAACCCATTTTCACATTCTCCTTCAATAGAGCGTTCTACTGCATACACGATCATGACAATGAGGTGTCTTGCAATGGTATTATTTTCTTCGGTGCCCAGGACATTCCTATTATCTCACTGTCAGAAGAGGAGAAGCGCAAGTTCAATACCCTTTTTGAGGTTTTCCTGGATGAATTCACTACCCAGGACAATGTCCAGGGTGAAATGCTGGAGATGCTTTTAAAAAGGCTGATCATTAAGACCACCCGATTGGCAAAAGATCAAAACATGACCAGGGAGCTCGATAACAGCCAGGTTGATATCATACGCAAATTCAATACCTTGGTTGATTTTAATTACAAAGAGAAAAAGCTTGTCAGTGACTATGCCGATATGCTTTATCGATCTCCCAAGACGCTTTCGAACCTTTTCGCTAAATACAACCAGAAAACACCCCTCGCTATTATCCATGAACGTATTATCCTTGAAGCCAAACGGCTTTTGTTGTTTACTGATTTCACCGCCAAGGAGATCGCCTATGAACTCGGCTTCGAAGAAGTAGCTTCATTCCACAAAATCTTCAAGAAAATCACACAAACTACCCCCAACCAATTCAAAATTGACATGAAAAAAGCCGCTTAGGGAAAAATCGACAATCAGTCGGGAAATGTCGACTCTCGCTGAGGCAAATGAGCGTCGTATCATTGTAATGTAATCGAAAACAAAAACAGCAAAACAATAAAACATTACAATTATGGCAACTTTCAATGTACCCACCAAAGACGAAGTAAGTGAAGGCAACAAAGCAATTTTTGAAAACCTTGA
>JBCBSS010000087.1:0-32825 GCA_039819065.1 Bacteroidota bacterium | reverse complement strand
TCAGAAAACAACCTGGACAAATACTACGCTTCAGACAATTATATATCACATACCAATAAGCCCAATACACTAACCAACAAACTCTATAAAATAGCTCGCCGCTTTACGCTCCAACGTAAATTGAATCTTATTAATAAACTTCAAGATAAAGACACCATTCTAGACTATGGCTGCGGTACCGGTGAGTTTCTCAACACTTGCCAAAATAATGGATGGCAAATTACTGGTGTTGAACCTAACCAAGTTGCCAGAGAACAGGCGAACACCATTAACAACAACCGTGTCTTTCCAAGCCTTGATTCAGTTGAAGACAAATCAAAATTCAAAATCATAACCCTCTGGCACGTCCTAGAACATATACCTCAACTTAACGATACACTTAAAAAACTTCGTAAGCTTCTACATAAAAATGGAACGATGATTGTTGCAGTACCTAACTGTGAATCTTATGATGCCCAACTTTACAAAGAGTTTTGGGCCGGCTATGATTTACCTAGGCACTTGTATCATTTTACGCCTAAAACGCTTAAGAAGCTAATGAAAAGACATAAACTTAAAGTAAGGGATATTATTCCCATGCCCCTGGATTCTTATTATATCAGTCTATTGAGTCAGCAATATATGTCTGTGGAAAATGATGATAAAGCAGGTGTAAGCAATTACATTAAATCCATCATAAATGGCTATAAATCAAATAGTTACGCTGAAAAACATCAAAATAATCACTCAAGCCTGATGTACATTATTTCAAAATGATCAAGCTTCTTTACCCGCTCATCTTTTCTCTGTTAATCGCTTTATACGTCCTATCTTCCTGTGCTAATCAGTCATCACCTTCTGGAGGACCTAAGGATACCATACCTCCTATATTGGAAGAGTCCTACCCGAAAGAAGGTCAGCTAAACTTCCAAGATCAAAAAATACAACTCACCTTTGACGAATACGTCACTCTCAATAATCCTAAAGAAGAAATACTCATTACTCCTACCATAGAGGGTGAATTTGAGATAGATTATAAGAAGGACAAAGTCATTATTGATTTTGACACACCTCTTCAAGATAGCACTACTTATACCATCAACTTTCGTGAAGCTATTAAAGATATCACTGAAGGTAATCCCGCCGATGCCTTACAATTCGCATTCAGCACAGGGCCATTTTTGGATTCACTCAAAATAAGTGGACGAACCTACGAGTTACTGACCGGTCAACCTGCTGGTAACCTTACAGTCTCACTTTACAATGCGAACGACACTTTAGATGTTTTTAATAACCCTCCAATCTATCTTACCAAAACTCAGCAGGATGGCACCTTTGCGTTTCAAAATCTTAAAGCTGGTGATTACTATCTCTACGCCATTCTAGATAAGAACAAAAACTCACTTCTAGAGCCCAAGTCTGAAGATTATGGTTTCTTTCCACAACCTATCATTCTAGATACCAACGTAGTAGATTTGGACATACCTATCCAACACTTAGACATTCGACCGTTTGAACTTCAATCAGCCAGACAACAAGGTCAGTACTATTTACTTAAATTCAATAAGTACGTTATCGATTACACTCTCGACGCCTTGGATTCTACTCTCTCCATATATTCTACCATATCTGATAATCACAATGATGTCAAGATCTATAATACCTTCCCTAAACTCGATAGTACCCTCATCTCTTTAAAAGCCTATGATACTTTGTTTAATGAATTAGATACCAGTTTCTATATCGGTTTCTCTGAGTCCCAGCGTAAGTACGACGAATTTAGTTTTAAACTTCAAGGCGAAGCTGTAGATAAAAAACAACCTATAGCACAAGTTGAATTCAATTTTACCAAACCGGTAGAATCAGTTAACATTGATAGTTTGTACATACAACTCGATTCCACTACCATTTTTTCGCTCGATCCCCTAACTGATTTCCAATGGAATCAAAACAGGACTATTCTTAACCTTACCCATTCACTCACACGCGATTCTTTAATTATAATTGCTCAAGATTCCACTGATAGTACGTCTGTAGCACCAGATCCCAATACACCCAGTTTATTTAATAGCCCATCAGAGGCTTCCACTCAAATGCGCCCAATAAAATTATATCTAGGCACCGGCGCATTCATGAGTGTAGAGCAAGACACATCTACCACAAAAGAACAAGTATTAAACTATTTACAACCAGCTCAACTTGGTTCTATTCAAATTGAGATCTCTACAGAAGAACCCTCATTTATAGTACAGCTCCTCGATAACTCCGGAAATATTATTGAAGAACTCAAGAATCCTAGAACCATAAACATCAGCAATCTCCAACCCAAAGATTACAGACTAAGGATTCTTGTAGACTCCGACTCCAACGGAACATGGAATCCCGGTGATATTTATAACTTCAAAGCCCCAGAACCCGTTATATTCTATCAGGACGAAGATGGAAATGAGAAATTAATCATCCGTGCCAATTGGGAAGTACTTGCGGATCCTTTCTCATTCTAGTGTGTATAACTTCTTGATTTGGTGTGTATAAACTGGAGAGTTATCCCATCACTTGCACAACATTCACGATTCATTACTCAATCAGGCCTGACATTCTTAACAACTGTTAATATCTAATGCACTTATTCAACATTTACTCACACAGTACATTTAAGAATTATTTGTCCACATATTTTTTATTCAATGTTAATAAATCACTAACTCATTGTTTCTCAAATATTTAACATCTTTAAAGCAGTGGATAATTCATGGACTATTTCACTTTCTATAAACACTTGATTTAAGCAAAATTAATTTGATAAACTTTTCCACTTATTCACACCTTAATAGTTAATAATAGTTTTTTATTTAATAATTATATATTAATACTAGTGTGTTAATTGTTGATACTTGTGATGATGAAGAATATGAAACGCTATTTACTCACTTTACTGGTTCTCTCATTTACGCAATTTGGAATTGCACAAACCAGCAACGATATACAGCTGGCCAATGAGTATTACGGCCAGGGTGAATTTGAAAAAGCCAAAAAGCTCTACGATGATCTGGCCAAGGATATGCGGAACATATCACTTATCCACAACAACTATTTTTTCTTACTGCGAGAACTTAAAGCTTATAAAGAAGCTGAGAAATATATCAACCGCCTGATCAAGCGGTATCCTGATAATATCTACTACCGATTGGATTTAGGTTTACTCTATTTATCAGAAGGAAAAGAAACCCAATCTGATAAGTACTTTAAAGATATTGTCAAGCAAATAAGAAATGATAACTACCTCACGCGCATATCTGCGCAATATTTTATCAACCAGCAGCTGACGGATTATGCTGTCTATACCTTTAAAGAAGGTAGAAGATATCTAAGCAATCCATTTGCCTTTTCACTAGAAATGGCAAATGTGTATCGCATTATGAATGAAAAGGATTTAATGGTTGAGGAGTATTTGAATTACGTGATTCAAAATCCGAGTAATCTAAACTACGTCAAAAACACACTCCAGAATTTACTGGCCAAGCCTGAAGAATTGGAAAGTTTAGAAACGCTGCTCTATACGAAGATCCAGGAAGAACCGGACAATGATGTATATGGTGAACTGTTGATATGGGTTAATCTTCAGCAAAAAAACTTTTATGGTGCTTTCATTCAAGCAAGGGCTATTGACAAGCGTCTAAGAACTGAAGGTGAAAAGTGTATCAACATTGGTTTGATCGCATTGGATAACGGTGATTATGATAATGCCATCAAAATTTTCACTTACGTGATCCGAGAATATCCGGGTTCTATCAATTATACATTGGCTAAGATGTACTTGATCAGAAGCTATGAAAATCGCGTGAAAAATATTTATCCGGTAGATGAGCGAGAAATCAGAAATCTCATTAGTGATTACAACATTTTCATCAATGAATTGGGTGTGAATCGCAACACGCTGCAGGCCTTGCGCAACAAAGCCCTGCTCCATGCATTCTATCTCGATGAAAAGGATACCGCTATCTACATTCTAAACAAGATCATCAATACTCCCAGGGCGGATGCCGAGCTAAAAGCAAAATCAAAACTGGACTTAGGTGACATTTACATTCTGACCGGGGAACCTTGGGAATCTACGTTGCTTTATTCACAAGTTGAGAAGAGCATGAAAGAAACGCCTACCGGTTATCTGGCCAAACTAAAAAATGCCAAGCTCTCCTATTACAAAGGCGAGTTTGCCTTGGCACAAGAGCATTTGGATATTCTCAAAGAAGCCACAACAAGAGAGATCGCCAACGACGCCATGTCCTTAAGTATTTTAATTAAGGACAATACTGCCCTAGACTCAACAGACCAGGCCATGCAGCAATACGCCTCCATAGAATTGATGCTATTCCAGAATAAGACTGAACAAGCACTAGAAGCAATCAGAAAAATGAAGAATCAGTACGATGGACATAGCCTTACCGATGAATTGTTGTGGTTAGAATCGGATATCTATCTCAAGAAAGGTCAGTTTGAAACGGCTATCGATTTATTGAAGATCATAGTCGAGAACTATGATTACGATATACTTAGCGACGACGCATATTTCACCATCGCCGACATTTATCAACGACAGTTAAATGATACTGAAAAATCGATGGCCATCTATCGGGATTTCCTAACCAAATATCCGGGAAGTGTCTATGTAACAGAAGCGCGTAAACGGTTTAGACAGCTTCGAGGCGATTTCAAAGCGTTGGAAGAAGGCGCGATTAATTGATGCTCAACTCGTCTGTTTTACTGTTTGATTAGAATAAATGCTGCAACCGTTTGAACTTACATTTAAATAGCTAACCATTTAATTTATACTCATTCTAATTTATTTCCACCAGCGGTTTTTCTCTTTCTTTAAAAATCACTATTCTTAGCCAAATTATCAGTTAGACCCTAGTGAAAAGATGGAAGTTAAGCGGCTCTTTGATGTTCTCTATTACCAATTAGAAAATTATCCACAGGAAGATGCCCTTGTGAGCAAGGTCAACGGCCAGTGGAAGAAGTATAGTACCCAGGAAATTATCGATATCGTAAATCGACTCAGCCTTGGACTGATCAAACTCGGTATCGGGAAAGGCGACAAGGTCGGTATCACTTCATTCAATCGCCCGGAATGGGCTTTCATAGATTTGGCAGTACAACAACTTGGCGCTATTGACGTGCCGATGTACCCAAATGCTACAGAATCTGATTATCTATACATATCTGAGCACGCGGAAATCAAGATCATATTTGCCGGTGACGAAGAGATTTACAACAAATCCAAATCTGCCCTCGATCAGGTGCAGTCACTGACAGAGATATATACATTCGATGAAGTAGCCGGAGTTAAGCACTGGACGGAAGTCGAGAAGCTCGGAGAAGGTGAAGACGTCGCGACTTTAGAACCGTATAAAAATAATATCGAGTTCGAAGAACTGGCGACCATCATCTACACCTCGGGTACAACAGGTAAACCAAAAGGTGTGATGCTTTCGCATCGCAACATCATCAGTAACACCTTTGCTGTAAAGAAAGTATTTCCGGTTGATCTGGGTGAAGAAAGGGCTATGAGCTTTTTGCCACTTTGCCACATCTTCGAACGAACCGCACTATACACCTACATGTACATGGGCATTTCCATCTATTTTGCCGAAAGTATGGAAACCATTGCCGACAACTTGAAAGAAGTAAAACCAAACCTGTTCACCACTGTCCCAAGATTGCTTGAAAAAGTATATGATAAGATTGAGGCTAAGGGATACGAATTGACTGGATTGAAAAGAAAGCTTTTTTTCTGGGCAATGGGATTGGCAAAAACCCATGACTTAAATGCTAAAGTTGGTGGATGGCGTGGATTTCAAATGAAAATGGCCAATAAACTAATATTCAGCAAATGGCGCGAAGCACTGGGAGGTAACGTAAAGTTCATTGTATCCGGAGCCGCAGCACTCCAATCCAGATTGGTCAATATTTTCTGGGCTGCTCAGATTCCTGTACTCGAAGGTTATGGTTTAACGGAATCTTCACCAGGAATAAGTTTCTCGCGATTAGAACAAGGAGGAACCATGGCGGGATGTGTGGGAATTGTGCTTGATGGGGTAGAAGTGAAGATTGCTGATGATGGTGAGATTCTAGTCAAAGGACCGAACGTGATGATGGGCTATTATAAACAGCCTGACCAAACTGCTCAGACCATTGATAAGGATAGCTGGTTGCACACAGGTGACGTCGGTAAATTAGTCAACAACAAATACCTGAAAATAACAGATCGTAAGAAAGAGATTTTCAAGACATCCGGTGGCAAGTATATCGCACCGCAGGTAATTGAGAACAAATTCAAAGAATCAACCCTGATAGAACAAGTCATGGTCGTTGGTGAAGGTGAGAAATTTCCGAGTGCATTAATCGTCCCATTCTTCGAAGGATTAAGAGAGTGGTGTAAAATCAAAGAGATTCAATACACCACCGACCATGAAATCATTACGCGGGAGACGATCATCAAGAAATTCGAGACCGAAATAGAAAAGCATAACTCACAATTTGCACAATACGAAAAAGTGAAGAAGTTCCAGTTGCTCTCAGAACCTTGGGCCATCGATACAGGTGAGCTTACCCCGACATTAAAGCTCAAGCGTAAAGTTATTCACGAGAAGCACAAAGAGCATATCGAATCATTCTATACTGAATGACCCAACCGATAATATCAAATGCGGAAGTTATTTCAGGTTGACGCTTTTACCGATCAACTTTTTGAAGGGAATCCGGCTGCAGTTTGCCCATTGGATGAATGGCTTCCCAGCCCACTGATGCAGCAAATAGCGGCAGAGAACAACCTGGCCGAAACAGCATTCTTCGTACCACAAGGTGAGGACTTTTCTCTTAAATGGTTTACGCCAGTTGCTGAGGTTGATTTATGTGGCCATGCTACGCTCGCTTCTGCTCATGTGCTCTACCACCATTTAGGTTACGATCGCGATCAAATCAAATTTGATTCCAACAGCGGAGAACTGCTGGTCAAAAAAAAGGATTATCACTATGTTCTCGACTTTCCTTCACTCGCTTTTGCTCCGGTTAATGATCTGTCTTTGCTTTCCCATGCGCTTGGCGTAGCAGTGAAAGAAGCCTACAAAGCTGTGGACGACTACATGATTGTCTTTGATTCAGAAGAGCAAGTCATCTCTTACACACCAAACTTCAATGATATTGCTACTTTGGAGGCCAGAGGTGTGATAATAACCGCGAAATCTGAAAAGGTCGATTTTGTATCTCGCTTTTTCGGGCCTAGAGTTGGTGTGAATGAAGATCCAGTGACTGGTTCTGCACATACAAAGCTCGTACCTTACTGGTCTGATATTCTAGGGAAAGATGAATTGGTCGCCAGGCAGGTATCGAAAAGGGGAGGTGAACTGCATTGCAGAAATCTTGGTGATAGGGTAGAGATATCAGGAAAAGCGATAACCTATTTCGAAGGGACTATCAATATCTAAAGTGTGTTTAAAAACGAAATCCATTTTAACTCGCTAATCGACGTTTGATTAGGGAGCAAAATGGATTCGTCTGCGCGTATGATAAAATAGGTTACAAGAAAATAGGGTCTATTGCGATTATCTGGTAGCAATTAATTAGGGTTCTCGCAATAATAACTTTACCTTCTGTTAGTACTTCTATTTGGTTAGACACACGCTTATCAGAAAGGGTTGGAACACCCGTTAAATTTTTTCAAAGTTCCGCTTAACCTCAGATCATTTTTAAACCATTCTCTGATTCGGATGTCTAATGCTTAAACAATAGTTTCAAAAAACAATTTTTTATGATGATGAAACGCAAGGCCATATTTTCATTTCGAGTATTTTTATTGACACTCCTGACGTTGATTTTTACCGCTCCAGAGGGAGAAGTCATGGCTCAGAACAGACGCCAGGAAGTTAGAAAAACCAGAAGAAAGTCGAGACGCGTCACTAGACGTGTGGTGAGACGAACCAACCGTCGTATTGTGCGAAGAGTCAATCGACGTGCGGTCCGAGCGCATTATAGAACACTTACCCCTTATAGAAGAGTGGTGACTGTTGTTCCAACCGGCCACAGGGTTATCGTAGTCAGAGGCAGAAATTACTATTTCCATAGGGGTGTTTACTATGTCAAAGTGACTAACGGATACCGGACTGTTGTTGGGCCAAGAGGTGCGAGAGTAGTTAGTCTTCCTGCGGATTATGTAAATGTAGTTCAGCTAAACAACAGAACATACCACTACTACTATGGAACATTCTATACGAAAGTTGATGACGGCTATGAAGTAACTGCTCCTCCTGCAGGAGCTGTGGTTGATGATATTCCGCAAGGTTATGAAGTGGTCAGTGAAGACGACAAAGAATACTACAAAATAGAAGACATGTATTTCGAAAAAGTGGAAAACGAAGGGGAGGAAGCATTTGAGCTTGTGAAGACTGCTTGATTGTACCGATTAACTCCTTCCAAGCGGTCATTTCGAATGCAATGAGAAATCTATCTTCCAAATAACCAATACCTTAAGTCAAGATAGATTTCTCCTCACGTCGGGATGACTGTCTTTTAAGACGATCCCATTTATGATCACTGAATTTTCTGATCCACCACCCTGATAATATCCTCAAGTTTGATCAGTCCTCCTTTAATCACTCTGGCCGTTATCCCACCGTGGCCTCGCATGGCGTTATAACCACCCACACCCAGATTTTGCTCCATGCGCGAACAAGGATGACACAGACCAGTGCATTCTAGAATGGCATCACCTATTGAAAACTGCTTGTCTTTAAGTGAAAGCAAATTGATGCCTTGCACAACAATATTTCTACGCACCAAACCAGGATCTACTTGATCCCTGCCCATAAAGGAAGCTACTGCTTTGAGATGCTCGGCCTGAATCAGCGTGACTTGCCTGGTTTTATTGGTCTTGCCAGCATAGTGATCCCCGATTAAACCGGTAGCTTGATCCGCTGTTACTTCCTTTACTTCGGTAAGTGGAGCCTTTCTGGTCTCTCGAATGCCAATCCATGTTATTCGGCCTTTTTGATGGAAATTGGCCATTAATTGGTCTAATGACATATTCTCACTTTTATTAAGAATTATCTAGTTCAGCTTCGATATTACATCAATATTACACAACTCATACTGATTATCAATCACTTAGGTTAAGGGTAATTTTATCGTAACAAAACAATAATATATCAGCAAAACCTCAGCTAGTTACCCAAAGTTACCTTTAAGTATAGACGCCAGGTATATTACATAGGTAAGATCATGAAATTAAAAGATTTTATTCTTAGGCTAAGGATTAGATTGAAGTTATTGATAGCCTTTGGTTCACTACTGTTGCTATCGGTTATACTCATTATCACCGCCATCAGTGCCATCAATACAATTATTCACTATAAGCAGGTAAACGAAAAAGTCGATCTTCTGGCCAATGACTTTTTAAAGCTTAACGCTTCTGCTAAGAATTTTGTGAATGAGGGTTTCAAACAACCGGTATTCCTTGAGACCGGCCAAAGTACGAACCTCAGTCAATATTATGATCAGTTTACTTCTATTTCACACCTCCTCAATGACCTGGATAAGGACAATCTTATCGCTGACACTAAGATGGCCAGTGTAAGGCTTTCGGCTACAAATGAAATAAATGACTACAATGATACTTTCAAACATCTGGTGGAGAAATACCGTGAACGCGGTTTCAAAGACCACGGAGTAGAAGGCGAGTTGCGTAAAGCTATTCACAACGTAGAAGACAGCGACTTTGCCTATGATCGCGTACCTATGCTCATGTTGAGAAGACACGAGAAAGATTTCTTTTTGAGAAAAGATCTTAAATACCTGGACAGGTTCAATAGTACAATTGATGAATTCATTTCAGATATCCGCTCGGCTACGGCTGTGCCAGATCAGATTGTATCAAACTTTGAAGCACAGCAAATTCAAATCCTCACCAGCTTAGAGAATTATAAATCACAGTTCAATTATATCGTAAAACTGGAAGAGGAAATCGGTCTAAACAACGAATCCGGATTGAAAGGCGAATTGTATACTTCATTGAGTGAGATCACACCTCAGCTAAATGAATTGGGCAGTCTTATCAAAAGTGATACGCGTGCAGAAATACAAGAATCTATCATTATTCTCATCGCATTATTTCTCTTACAGCTTATTATCGGATTTGTGCTTGTGGTTTTTTATTCTAACGTATTGACCAGGGCAATTAAGGAAATCAAAAGTTCTATGGTCAAGTTGTCCAAAGGAGAGTTTCCTGATCAAGTGCCGGTTCGTACTAAAGATGAACTGGGAGAAACCAAGAATGCACTCAATAACTTGGTAGAGCGAATCAAAGTGGCCGCAGATTTCGCGACCAAATTGGGCAACGGCGAATTGCGCACGGATTATGATCAGCGATATAATGATGATGTGCTAGCCAAAGCCATTATCCTCATGCAAAACAAATTGAGGTTGGCTGAAGATGAGCAGCAAAAAGTCAATTGGGCTAATCAAGGTATGGCCTTGTTCAATGATATTTTAAAAGATGATTCCGAAAATGTAACTATACTGGGAGACCAGATTATCAGACAACTCACCAATTACATTGGTGCCAATCAAGGTGCACTTTTCTTATTGAGGGGCGAGGACGATGAAGAAGCCTATCTAGAAAGGATTGCTACCTATGCTTATGGCAAGAAGAAATTTGTAGATCAAAAATTAGACCTTGGAGAATCATTGGTAGGGCAATGCGTGCTGGAGAAAGAATCAATTTACATGACTAATATACCCAATGGATATACTCGCATTACTTCTGGTTTAGGTGGAAGCACGCCATCCAATCTACTGATTGTGCCGCTCAAAATACGCGATAAAGTAATGGGTGTATTGGAAATTGCATCTTTCAGACTATTCGAAGATCATGAGCGCATATTCGTTGAGAAACTTTCTGAGAGCATAGCCAACATTCTGTCCAACAAACAAATAGCGGAGAAAACGAGGTCACTTTTAGAAGAGTCTCAACAGCGCGAAGAAGAGATGATAGCGCAGGAAGAAATGATGCGACAAAACACAGAAGAGATCCAGGCCACACAAGAGGAAATGGATAGATACAAAAAGCAACTTGAAGATCAGATTGTAAAACTGGAAGAAGAATTGGAAAGCGAACGTAAATCCAATCAGAAAGAAACATCTCTAGACGGGATGTTCCAGTAGGATCAGATAAGTCCAGGTATTTCGAGCTGATTATTTATGTGGTAAGCGCTACGCGCTTCTTTCTTCTTATCGCACCGAAAACTGGCATAACGAACATATAGAGCCAATAGAGCATGCCAGCAAAAGTGAATGTGTGACGACCGGCCATTTCAAAAAAGGCGAACAAAGCAGAGCAGATAGGAATGCCAGCCATGAGGAGATTGCTATAAATACTTGTCCGTGTATCGAAGCGCTCTAGCTTATCCAGTTCCAGTTTTTCCTTCTTCCTGTAGGCATAAAAATATAGGCCAGCCATGGTAATGAAAATACTCGCGGCGCCAAGCCCATATATTACCATCAAGTCGTCAGCTTGATCCTGACGCAATACCTCGGTGAATAGCCTATCAAACCTTGCTTTGCTATTAGTGAAAATGGCATAAAACAGTTGGTAGAGTACGCCGAACAAAAATTTGAGTGGATAAACGTAGAAAAGGATCAAGAACAGGAGAACCGTATTGATAGCTACGGCACCGGCATCTTTCAAACCATATCTGACGAAGAAGATATAATGCTCGTACCAAATGAGCATTAGTAGGGAGATCGTAGCCGCGAAGGGTATAAACCCATCTATGAACTTCAGAAGATCATCAAAGTTTTCTGGAATAGAAGAGGATATGATCAGTAGTGCAACGGCTAAAGCGAAGACCCCATCACTCAGCGCTTCGATTCTGGTATTATCCAGACCTCGAAGCCTAAATTCGCTTTTGTCTAATTCTACTGACTTTTTTAGCGGAGCACGAAGCACTTTTATTTATGCCGATTTGATACCATCGGCATAAATGTAAAGATTAAAGCCTTAGCTTTCAACTAATTCTGTCTCTCCGCTTTTCACCTGTTTGCCAAGATAGACACAGCTTTTGAGATCGTACATGCTTTTGAAAGGCACTTGTACCTTTTCATATCCGTAGGTCTGAGAGATCGGTTTGGTATAATTATTATCTCCCATACTTACATCGACGTCATTCATAGTCAATTCGCACGGGTGCTCATAACCACAGCTGTGAGTTATTTCCAGTATTTCCTTACTCAGCGTTTTAATGTAATTGGCAAAACGATCACCCTTCACTTTAGGGTTCAGACCAGCTTGTAACCATTTGTTTTGTGTAGCTACTCCAGCTGGGCATCGGTTAGTATGGCAAACTTGTGCCTGAATACAACCAATAGAAAGCATCGCCTCCCTGGCAATATTAATCAAATCACATCCCATGGCGAAAGCCATCATTACGCTAGAAGGGAACCCTAACTTGCCTGAACCTATGAAAACAACCCTGTTCGCCAAGCCTTTCTTCTCGAATATCTTGTAGACTTCGGCAAAGCCGTAAACGAATGGAAGCGATACGTGGTTGGCGAAAGATGGAGGTGCAGCACCTGTACCACCCTCACCACCGTCAATGGTAATGAAATCCGGACCCTTGTTTGTCTGCAACATGAGATCGGTTAGCTCTTCCCACATGCCCAGCTTACCAACAGCTGATTTGAAACCCACTGGTAAGCCAGTTTCTTCTGCAATTTCTTCTATCAAATTCAACAGCCCTGGAATATCTTCAAAAGCAGTATGATAAGCCGGAGAGATAACATCCTTGTTCATAGGTATCCCTCTGATGTCGCTTATTTCCTTAGTGATTTTAGCAGCAGGTAATACACCACCCTTACCGGGTTTAGCACCTTGAGATAGCTTAATCTCTACGGCTCTGATAGCGGAATTCTCCTCAGTCAACTTGGCCAACTTTTTCACATCGAACCTGCCTTCACTATCCCTAACTCCGAAGTATCCGGTACCAATATGGAAGACTACATCTGCACCCTGTTTGTGATAGGGAGATAAGGCGCCTTCACCAGTGTTGTGATAACAACCAGCTTTTAACGCTCCCCTGTTCAAAGCCTCTACGGCATTGGCCGATAGCGAGCCAAAACTCATGGCCGAAATATTTACAATTGACCTTGGCCGAAATGGTCTTTTCCTACCGTTGTATTCGCCTATCATTTTTGCACAAGGCAGAAAGCTTGGGTCTTCGGTATTGGGATGACCCGCTTCCGTTTTGAAAGGGATCATGCAAGGATTGATGAATATGTGGCCTGGACTGTGAATGTCCTGATCTGTTCCAAAGCCCTGATAGTTATTTTGCTTTTTGGAAGATGCATAAATCCACGATCGCTGACTGCGATTAAAGGGAAGCTCCTCGCGGTTGTTAGCCACTATATACTGGCGAAGCTCCGGGCCAATCTTTTCTAACAAATAGCGTATATGACCGACAAGTGGAAAGTTATGAAGTATAGTATGATTCTTATTAAAAAGAATATCACGAATGGCAATGAAAGCCAACACAACGAGAACGTATACCCACCAGGGTATAGAAGAGAAAAAGCCTAAAATATCTTGCATGGAGTTGGGTTATTTTTTGGCTAAAATACAAAACTGACTACCCTGGGCTGTCCTTAACAGGACATTTTCAAGCATCTTCTCCTTTGTATAATTGCTCTATTTTAACCCGATCCTCTTCCGGTATTTCCTGATCGTTAATCAGCTTAAAAGCATCGCTTGCTGAGCGGATATTATATTTTTCAATTACACTGTCTTCTTTCTCCTTTTTCTTTTTAGCGCGAATGATAAAGAAAAGAGCAACCTGTAGGATCAGAACCAAAGAGGCTACGATGATTAGTAGATACATGTGATACCTTGATTATTAAGCCAAGTGAAATTAACAAAAATTGACCGATGCATAACACTGATATTGATCAGCGGAATAAAGGTGTAACCGGTTTATTTTTTATCTGCTAAAGATCGCCATAAATAGAGCGTGGCGTAAGCCCTGAATGGTTTCCATGAATCGGCCATTTCAGCTATCTCGGCGATTGATGGCTTCTCATACATATCCAGTTGATTTTTGATAGCGTTGTGCAATCCAACATCTTCGATGGGAAAAGCATCTTTCATTTTGAGACATCTCATCGCAACATAGTTTGCGGTCCATTTGCCAATGCCTCTTATTTCTACTAGCCTCGCTACAATCTCTTCAAGACTGCCAAGTGCTTTTAAGCTTGCTTTGTCAATGGCATTTTCTACAAACATGTTAGCCAAATCAATGATGTACTCGGCTTTTCTTCTTGAGAATTGCAAGCCGGTAAAATCATCGATTTCCAAACTGGCTATTTGAGCCGGCTTGGGAAAGATGTAAAGTGGATGCTCTTCATAAGCTAACTTCTTTCCAAAGGATTCCACCAAAGCACTTTTCAATTTAAAGGCAAAGGTGAGATTGACCTGCTGGCCAATGATCGACCAGCACAGTGCTTCGAAAAGATCCGGAATGCCTATGATCCTTAGGCCTCTGTATTGTTTGACCAGTTTTGCCAGTAAGCGATCTTTTTCCACCAGTTTATAAAAGCTTGCCAAGTCTCCCTCTAGGTCAAGCCAATCACTGATATATCCGGTTAGTAAAGATTGCTCATCATTTGAAATAGAATCCCTGTTTAGAACATCAAGTGCAGCGCCATCTTCGTTCTCATGAAGTCGAATGAGTAACTCCTCATCATTGACCGTCAACCACTTATAGACACTTTCATTTTCGATAAAATGAGTGGCATCCAAAAAGCTGCGATCGATATACCAAAGGCATTCCTTAAAACTGAAGATGTCGGGCTGGGGAATTTGGAATGTCATCATAAGAAAAAGGCGAATAGATTTCAATCAAACGTTTGCAAACATTGAAATTATAGCGGAAAGAAATATATAATTTTCTATTTTTAGTTAAGATGCGTAGCGCATTAAGTTAGATCGTCTTCAGCCACTTTATAACCAACCATGACTAGTAATTCTAAAACCTCAACCTCTAAAAAATCAAGCAGCGCTAAAAGTAGTAAAACCCAAAAGATAGAAGATGTCCTTCTGGTAGAAACTGCCTGGGAAGTCTGCAACCAGGTCGGCGGTATTTATACGGTGATAAGATCCAAAATTGCGGCTATGATCGACAAGTGGGGGGATAACTATTGCCTGTTAGGCCCATACATCGACGAGGACATCATGGCGGAATTCGATCCCATTACTGACCTGAGCGATCCCTATGGTCAGGCGGTAGAGAAAATGCGTAATATGGGTATCACCGTTTTGTACGGCCGCTGGCTGGTAACTGGTCGACCCAGAGTTGTTTTGTTCGAGCTGGATGCCGTTTACAATCGCCTGGAAAATGTCAAGCAGC
This sequence comes from Bacteroidota bacterium, assembly GCA_039819065.1. Taxonomy (GTDB): domain Bacteria; phylum Bacteroidota; class Bacteroidia; order Cytophagales; family Cyclobacteriaceae; genus JBCBSS01. The sequence goes on along the minus strand of JBCBSS010000087.1, from coordinate 17,397 downwards.
ACTTGTGGGTGGATTTTGGTATCGAGGCACAGAAAGACAATGAGTTGCTCGATCAGGTAATAGCACTCTCGGATTTGGTAAAGGTTTTCTTCAGGATACTCTCCAAAGAAGTAGTAAAAGAAAGCCAACCAATAGTGGCACATTTTCATGAGTGGATGGCTTGCCTGCCCATTCTGGATATCAAACATGAAGAGCTGCCGATCAAAACGGTATTTACTACCCATGCTACGCAACTGGGGAGATACCTGGCTATGAATGACCCCCAGTTCTACTCTATGCTATCCAAGTATGACTGGAAGATCATCGCTAGAAAATTCTACATAAAACCTATGGTGCAGATCGAGCGAGAGGGTGCAGCCAAAGCCGATGTGTTTACCACAGTAAGTGAAGTGACAGGATTAGAGTGTAAGCATCTGCTAGGCAAACAGCCGGATGTGGTGACGCCGAATGGTCTTAACATCGAACGCTTTGCTGCTTTTCACGAGGTGCAAAACCTTCACCAGCAATTCAAGGAGGAGATTCATGAATTCGTGATGGGCCATTTCTTTCCTAGCTATTCTTTTGATCTCAACAATACGCTTTACTTCTTTACATCAGGTCGTTATGAATACCGAAACAAAGGGTACGACCTTACTTTGGAAGCACTTGAGAAGCTCAATGAAATGATGAAGAAGGCCAAGCTGGATACGACCGTGGTGATGTTCTTCATCACCAAACGGCCCACCTGGTCAATCAACCCTGAAGTACTGGAATCGAGAGCGGTATTGGAAGAAATACGACAAACTTGTGAAGTCATTCAAAATCAAGTGGGTGACCAATTATTCTATGCCGCGGCAGCTGCTCAAGATGACCACCGCTTACCGGACCTTAGTCAATATGTTGATGACTATTGGAAGTTGCGCTATCGCCGAACCCTTCAGTCATGGAAATCAGATGACTGGCCCAAGATCATTACCCACAATTTGGTTAACGACGTGGATGACGACATACTCGAATATTTACGCAGCGCCAAGTTGGTAAATAGCCCTGACGATAGAGTGAAGATCGTATATCACCCCGACTTTATTAATTCTACCAATCCACTCTTCGGCATCGATTATGGTGACTTCGTGAGAGGTTGCCATCTCGGTATTTTCCCGAGCTACTACGAACCATGGGGGTATACACCGCTAGAATCTGTGGCTCGTGGTGTTCCGACCATCACATCGGATTTATCTGGCTTCGGTGATTACGTTGAGAAAAGCTTTAGCGAGCATGAGGACAAAGGAGTTTACGTATTGCAACGTAACCGCAAGCGTCATGATGTCATCGTAAACAACTTGGCACAGAGTCTATTCGATTTTGTGCAGCTCACCAGACGTTATCGTATGATCCAACGCAATAGGGCCGAAGACTTTTCAGAGCACTTTGATTGGCGCAACCTCAGACAGTATTACGTCAAAGCTTATGAAATGGCTTTGGCCAAGTAAATCTCTAAGAACCTAGGCTGGAGATAGAACCTATCTGCGCCGCAAGAAAATCACTGGAAACCGAAATAGTCAAAAAGCCAATGATAGTGGCAGGCATTTCTTTTCGGTTTTGGCTGATATATTCCCTTGAAGTTTATTAAAGTTGTAAGCTTAACATTTGCTATGGAAAATAAAGTACCCGATCTGCCGACCATTTCTGAAGCTCATGATAGAATCAGCCCATACATTCATAGAACACCAGTATTGACCAGCCAAAGCATTAATGAAATTGCTGGCTGTCAGATTTACTTCAAATGTGAAAATTTCCAAAAGGTGGGAGCATTTAAAGCCCGTGGTGCACTGAATGCTATTTTTTCTTTGAGCGATGGAGAACTGGAGCGAGGTGTAACCACACACTCATCGGGTAATCATGCACAAGCTGTTGCACTGGCGGCAAAAATGAGAAATGCCAAAGCCTATATCGTTATGCCTAGCTCTGCGCCTGAAGTGAAAAGAAAAGCGGTATTGGGATATGGTGCTGAAGTGATTACCTGTGAACCAACCCTGGAAGCGCGCGAAAACACCTGCCAAAAACTGATTGAGGAAAAAGGAGCTACTTTCATTCATCCTTATGATGACTATAAAGTAATAGCCGGTCAAGCTACCGCAGCCAAGGAGTTGATTGCTCAAGTGAGAGAAAGTGAGAAAGTGGAAACCCTAGATGTGATAATGACGCCAGTTGGTGGCGGAGGTTTATTAGCTGGAACAGCCCTTTCGGTTCACCTTCTTTCCCCAGATACCACTGTCATTGCAGGAGAACCTACCGGCGCCGATGATGCATATAGATCATTTGAAGCAGGCCATATCATACCATCCACAAAACCTAATACCATAGCCGATGGCCTGCTTACCTCTTTGGGTGAGAGGAATTTTGATATCATCAAACAACACGTAGAAAAGATCATTACCGTCACTGATGAAGAAATAGTGGCTGCTATGAGGTTGATATGGGAAAGAATGAAAATCATCATTGAACCTTCATGTGCTGTGCCTTTGGCTGCACTCCTAAAACAAAAGGAAAAATTCGAGGGCTTAAAAGTAGGCCTTATACTTACCGGGGGAAACGTGGATTTAGGAAAGCTGCCATTCTAAGTTATGCTTGATTGGAATTTAGGTAGCCATGCTTAAAAGCTTCAAGCTGAAAAGGTCGAAATGGAGAAGGCGAATAAGCTTTCTTCAACTACAAACAAACTGTGTTACGTCAGTTAAAAGCTTCAATTGCCTTTTTCAGTGGTAATTACACGTAGTAATAATCGTCATAAACTGCTGACATAGAAGCATTTTATCACAATGTCGTCTGTGTAAAATTATGTTCTATTGCTTCTCAGATTAGCATTTAATGGCTAACTTCGACCCCAATTTATACAAAACCGAATTACCTATGTCAAATAACAGGACTGAGGTAAGGTTTTTTTTGTCATACGCACATGAAAATCTCACCCTTGCCTCAAAATTCAAGAAGTTAATAGTATCTCAATTAGGCCCGTCACTCAAGTATAAATATAAAATATGGAGAGACGAAGATGATCTGCTTCCTGGCCAAAGTTGGTCAAATGAAATAAAAAAAGCTCTTGATGATTGTGATTTGGGTCTACTTCTTGTTACCCCATCCTTTTTGAATAGTAGCTTTATAACTAATCAAGAATTGCCAATATTCAATGGAGAGAAAGGAAAGCCTTACATACCTATTATGTTAAGCAATATTAATTTAAAGAGACATAATTTAAAGGGTCTGGACTCATCACAAATATTTAGATTTAGAACCTCTCAAGGTAATCTAAAGGATTTTTCAAATTGTAATACTCGACAGAGAAACGAATTTTGTGAAATTTTATTTGAAAAAATAGAAAGCCGATTGGATAGTTTAGGTCTTTAATTAACTCAGTTGACATGGCATACTGAGTATAAAATATTTTGGTGTATAACTACTTAATGAATTAGGCTAGAATAGAAGCTGCATTATTTTGATCATCTCGATTCATCTTTTACCGGTTGGCTAAACTTCGAAAGTAAAGGAAAGCAACATCACCTCCACTATTCTATCATCACTCCCATACCCTATGTGTGGCGGGCAGACAATGACAGACAAGGTTGGAAAAAAATGTTCTACCTTAACCCTATTGATTACTTATGAACGGCAACTAAGCACCAGCCAGTATTTTCAAACAATTCTATTGAATTACCTACCTAGTGGTCAGAAGCACGACAGATATGTAAAAAGCATTGCTTGTGCTATACGCCAAAAATGGTATTGAAAGCATCTTTTTAAGACATACACAGACCATTTATGTTCGAAAATAGAACTATCAGGCATGGATATTTCATTATTTCTACTTGGATGGCGACAAAACGTTTGGGAACCATTATATGTTGAATTAGCCTTTGTGGTGTAATGTCCACGGCTGTATAGCTGTTACAATCAGCCAAAGCTGGATGGATAGTCAAGAAAAAGAAACAAAAAGAGCAAACATTAGAAAATGAAGCGAGCGGTAATAGTAGTATTGTTGATTGGGCTGATAAGCTTTAAATCTCCGGCACAAGTCCATAAGTTCAAGGCCATATTTGTCTACAAGTTGATGCAAAATATACAATGGCCTCAAACCAAAGCACAGGAAAAATATAAGCTTGGTATAGTAGGCAAGGACGACATTGAAAAGTATCTCAACGAGATATTTGAAACCAGGAAGGTGAATAATAAATCAGTTGAGGTTAGAATCTACAAGCCTGGAGAATCAGTTGAGGGCTTTCATATGATTTACGTTCCTGACAAGAGTAAAGCAGCGGTTGATGGCCTTCGAGAGGAAGCCAGAAAACATGCTGTTGTTCTGGTCGGAGAATCTCCGGGTATAGCACAACAAGGAGCTAATCTGAATCTTTTGACCGATGGTGGGAAACTTAAATTCGAAATGAACAAAGCTTATTTTGATCAATCGAATATCAAAGTACAAAACACCATGAGTTCTTTGGCTATTCTAGTGGAAGAGTAATTTCAGTATTTAAAGCAGTTGCCTTTATAGCCAGGTTTTCAAATACCGAGATATTTTTCTCAAACGACATTTAATGATTTTCAAACAAGGTTGATTGGCCGTATCGATACTAGGTGTGTCGAGGCCGATTGCCTTGATTGTACCGTGTTCAACCAATCCCTTGGCCACTTGCAGGCCTAACCCTAGAAGTATAGATTGGCCCCAATCTCTGGCGCTACTTCATCAGTTCCCATTTATCCCGTTCTTAGCAACATTATCTTTTGATCATATATGTCTGTGCTACAAGGATGGCCTTTGGCAGAGACTATTTATACCACCCTATGATTCAAATCGGTTTTGGAAATCACCCTAAATTTTACTTACTAGTAAGTATATTTAAGGTGTGATGAGTGCAGTGAGAGATACAAAGCAGAAAATCCTAAACCTGGCTGAAGACCTTTTCCAAAGAAAGGGTTACAATGCGTTTAGCTACCATCATATTGCGGTAGAACTAGGCATTAAGAATGCAGCTATACATTACCACTATCCTACTAAAGAAGCCCTGTGCCTTGAGCTTGTAAAAAGAGACCATGATCGTTTCACGGATGGCGCGGTAAAAACCCAACCGGCAGACTGGTGGGAAAAGCTAAACTGGTTTTTCGGAATATATGAGCATAACCTTAAAAACCAGGGACGTGTCTGCATGGTCGCTTCTGTAGCGAGGGATTATCTAACACTATCAGATGAAATCAGAAATGAAGCACAGCTTTTGGTGATCGATATTTTAGAATGGTTGACCGATCTTCTCCATCAAGGTAAGCAATCAGGCATCTGCGACTATAAAGGCACTGCCGAAGCCAAGGCTGTAGTACTGGCTGCTACCATGGCCGGCTCCTTATTGGTGGCCAGAATTGGTGGCCAAGATCAGTTCTATCAGATCGTCGATCAGATCAAACTGGAATTGACCCCTTAGTAATCTGATTACTTTTTTTAACAGAAATATAGTTTTGAGAAACATTAATTGAATCAGACATTTTATAATATTATAGATTAAGCCATTTGTTCGGCAAGCATTTGGGGGTCAATTAGAACCAGAACGGCAAGCCGATATGAGTACATACACCAACTAAGTATGAAAATTAGAAGAGTAGCGGTTACTGGTCTGGGGGCACTTACACCCCTGGGAAACTCATTAGAAGTCTTTTGGAAGAACCTCGAAAAAGGAGTCAGTGGTGCTACACCAATTACGAGCTTCAATGCGACGCATTTTAAAACACAATTCGCCTGTGAAGTTAAGGACTATAAGCCTGAGGATAACTTTGACAGAAAGGAAATCAGACGCTACGATCTCTTCACGCAATATGCGATTCTAACAGCGGAAGAAGCGCTTAAAGACTCTGGGCTAGCGCTCGACAAGATCAACACCAACCGATTTGGTGTGATATGGGCCTCAGGCAATGGTGGTATTAACACCTTTGAAAATGAAATGCAGGCCATTCCTCAAGATGATAAAGCACCAAGGTTTTCTCCGTTCTTTATACCTAGAATTTTGGTAGATACCCCTTCAGGAGTACTGTCCATCAAGTTTGGATTAAAAGGGCTTAACTATTGTACCGTCTCCGCATGTGCTTCATCCAATACGGCCATAATTGATGCTTTCAACTATATAAAATGGGGAAAAGTCGACTTCATGATTGCCGGTGGCTCTGAATCTGCCATTACTAAATCCGGTATTGGTGGCTTCAATGCCATGAAAGCCTTATCCACCAGAAATGACGACCCACTAACAGCCTCACGCCCTTTCGATGTTGATAGGGACGGTTTTGTAATGGGTGAAGGTGCCGGGGCATTGATCCTGGAAGAATATGAGCATGCAGTAGCCCGTGGTGCGAAAATCTATGCTGAGCTGGTCGGTGGAGGAATGACGGCAGATGCTTATCATATGACGGCCAGTCACCCCGATGGTTTGGGCGCCCTGGCTGGTATGAACATGGCAGCTGAGGATGCGGAAATCGAACCTTCACGAATCGGCTACATCAATACGCACGCTACATCTACGCCACTAGGGGATATCAGGGAGTTAAAAGCGATCAAAAGCTTTTTGGGTAAGGATAGTGAGGATACGCTCATCACTGCTACCAAATCCATGACCGGGCACCTGCTTGGCGCTGCTGGAGCGATTGAAGCCCTGGCTACTATAATGGGTGTTTACAAAGGCGTTATCCCTCCAACAATCAATACCGTAAACCCCGACCCTGAAATACCAGAAGGACTCAATATCGTATTTGGACAAGCGGTTCAACAACCCATTGAATATGCTCTGAGCAATACCTTCGGCTTTGGCGGGCACAATTCTACGATCATCTTTAAAAGATATGATGATTAGCGTTCATAGCTGATTATGGTTTGAATGCCAGTTTCTTTTAAGCGTTCCGATAGGAATTTCTTAAACCTTTGAAGGTCTTTTCCAGAGAACCTGAATTTTCTGGTACTAAAGTGAGGCTTGTCTTTCAGATGAATAAGAAGTTCATCTGGCCTGATTTCAATAAAATCTATTGACTCAGTCTTGAACGCTGAATCGGTATTTTCAATAATCAGCTCATTACTATCAACACGAACGACGCCTGTGGGCAAAAGAAAGAGGCTATTAACTATGAATAAAACACCTACGGCGATCACAATGCCTTCGGAATAATACCACTCAAATAAACGCAAGAAAGCTATGTTCCCTATTATGAATATGAGCCCTAAAGCGATTAATAGAAATCGGAAAAAGCCATGGTTGACAGATCGAATTCTAAACTGTTGCGAATCTTTGTTGCGCTTCCCTTTGAATCGATAGTCTATGATTTCATTAACATTAATAAACAAAAGTGTACCTCCAAGACCCTGAGTAATAGCTTTTGCCTTATCGACCATAAACTGTCCACAAATAAGTAGCATGATCACTATGAAAAGCCATTTTCGGAATGAGAGGTTGAGTACCATACCGCCCACTTCAATCTAGTTTCTCAGGAAAGTTGTTACGTATAGTGAGTTGCCAGCGCTCTTCGTAAATCGAGCGATATACGATTTTCAGGTCGATACCTTCATTACCCAGTTTTTGCAATAACTGGACTAGTTGTACGCCACTCTCTTGTGAGTCGTTCACTTCAAGAATGTTCAATTGTAAGCCAGGAGGAACAAGCTGTCCAGGCCCCAAATTAGAATGATAGATATTATCTATGCTGTCCATTTCAGGTATATTATCATATAAAAACTGGGGCAAGTCGGTTTCATAAGTCTTGTCCTTATAAATCACCTCAACTGATTCAATAAAAGCAGGGCCTATGCCGTCGTTCTTTATTGAAAGCTTGAAATTGGGGCCACCGGTATTCTCATTGAAAATGGAAAGGTATGGAAGTACGGAAAGCCTTTGTTGCTCGCGAATAATCTTGGTTTGATAAGATAGGACGAAAAGAGTCATCAAACTGATCATAATAGCGGATGTGCTCATGATCTTTTCGGAGTTCCAATAGAATTTCTTCATAATCACTTTTTAGCAACTTTAAGATATTCAGAATCTCCGGTTTTGAAAATTATCCGTTGATTAAAAACTGCAATACAACTCCTCCCATTTTTTCAGGCGCTCAACCCAGGTGCGTAAGTGTGCCTGATTGAAGAAACTGTTGGACCATTCCTCATAGTGCTGATATTGATAGGCCAGGTAGAACGTCCAGAACATGATACCGTAGTATGCTATCGCTTCTGTCTCTGCATCAGAAAGATGACGTACAGAACGGTATCCCTCAATTACTTTAGCAAAACAAGCTTCGGATTCCTCAAAAGGCATTCCCTTTACTACAACGTGAAGAAAGTAATGGACTTTGAAACTCATCAAATCATTAACCAGTTCGCCTTTACCTAGAAAATCAAAGTCAAATACGGTGAGATTGTCCTGCTCATCGAAATGGAAATTCTTGGGCATATAATCGTAGTGACAGTACCCGTAGCTAAAGGAATTCAGATCATAGGTTGCCATCTTTTTGATGACGCGATCAGCCAGATCACTCATATACTGCCAGCCTTCTCTATAATCCTCGAATGCCTCTTCCAGTACTTGAATAGGCTCTTTTAGTGTGGTGTTGGTATCGTAAACGAGCCTATTGTGTTTGATTTCTATATCGACGAGAATATTATGGTTGAAGGCCATCTCCCTTCCCAGCATGTGTAACTGCTTATCGGTGAAGTCGTAACTCATTTTCCCTTCGGCAAATGAGTAGAGAATTCCGTGCTTAGTGCCCTCGGCAGCTTCCATGGTTTGGATTTGATTTCCTTCGATATCTTCGATGACATAAGATACCTTGGCATTGTTGGCCTTTAAGATATCTAGAATGGCTACTTCACCCTGTAGTTCGTCCATTGAACGGTGCGTGACACGATGAACTTTGAAGATAAACTTGCCTTGATCGGTTTCTATAAGATAAGTATCGCTTACGCCATGCATAAGCAGCTTTGTCTTACTCTCTTTGAAGCCATATTGTTTTTTTAAAAAGTCATTGATGGCCTCGGAAGAGAGTAGGGAATATTGTGTTGGAAAAAGAGACATGCAATAAGCAGATAGGTTGTAACAAAAGCGATGTTAAATAGATATGCTTCAATTATCCAAATGGATGCGTTTAAGATATTCCATGATAGACTGTATTTTCATAGGCCCGCCATCCAGTATGGCTTGTGCCTCTTTGGCATCGTTCTGATCAACCGGTTGGTATTTTAGGCTCCATCTGGCGTTTTCCATGATAATAGGAAATAAGTCTATTCCTTTTTCGGTTAGCAAATAGACTATTTTCTGTTTGTGGTCTGGATCGGGCTTTTTGTAAATAATTTCTTCTGCTTCCAAAGCCTTTAACCTATTGCTTAGAATATTAGTCGCAATGCTCTCCTTTGAGGCAAGAAATTCCCTGAAGTATTTTTTCCCCTCCAGCATCATATCCCTAATGATCAAGAGAGACCATTTGTCTCCGATCACGTCTAAAGCCAGGTACTGAGGGCAAAAAGACTTATAAGCTTTCATTTGATAGAATTCTTTATATCCAATTGCAAAATACAACTGGTTTCAAATTAAGAAAACTGGTTGTATTTTGCAATCGGTTTTTAAATCAAATAATTATGGAAAGCAAATCTGTTGAAAACAAAAGTTATAAAGAGTCAATCGCTATTACAGCATCACCTGAAGCAGTTTTCAAAGCATTGAGTTTGCACATTGATGAATGGTGGGGAGGTGTAGATAAGCTTATTAACCAAGAAGGAGATGTATTCAGGGTATCCTGGGGGGAGCCTTGGTACCAATTTAAAGTTTTGGAATACCGACCTAACCATAAACTAACATGGGAGTGTACTGATGCTAATCAAATAATAAATGGCCTGCAAGGTGTACAAAAAGAGTGGGTAGGAACAAAACTACACTGGGAAATAGAGCGTAAAGAAAATGAAGTCATACTCAGTTTTGAGCATCTCGGTTTGACACCCCAAATGATTTGTTATGACACCTGCTCATCGGTATGGTCAGACTTTATTAGCAGAAGTTTAAAGCACTACCTTGAAGGCGAGTGAAAGACATCCTCTGTCATTACTTTTTCAAGATACCTTTATCTACGCTTTCGTCCAGCAATGTTTCTACATACTGCCACAAGGTAGCTGAGCCCTCACCTATTCTTTTCTTTTTGGCGTGTACTTCAGCATAGGGAACATCGTACTCAGCCCATGTACCACCGTTGTTTGATACATTTTGAAGTATAGGTGCCAGGCGATCAATAGCCTTGGCAAACTTAGCTTCATTACTTTCTGCAGATTCAAACTCCTCCCAAAGCGTGATTAGTTCTTGCTCCTGCTCGGAAGGCAACATACCAAATATTCGTTTGGCTGCGGCCAGTTCCTCTTCGGTGTTGTCATGGCTTTTGTTTTTGTCGAATAAGAAAGTATCTCCCGCGTCGATTTCCACTATGTCGTGGATGAGAAGCATTTTCAATACTTTCAGGATATCGATATCGTCATTCGTGTGCTCAGCCAGTACAATGGCCATCATGGCCAAATGCCAACTGTGCTCCGCATCGTTTTCATGCCTATCACTCTCGAAAAGCCGTGTTTTGCGGAAAACGTATTTGAGTTTGTCAATCTCCTTAATGAATGCAAGTTGCTTTTGCAATCGGTTCATGTTGTTCAAATCCATCACTGTTATCTCTTTTGTGATTGGTGTTTAAGCATGCTCAGGGAATTCTACGATGAAATTAGCGCCTTTTCCAAATTCGCTCTCGCACCTAATGCTACCGCCCATGGCTTCTACATACTTCTTCACTATAGATAAACCCAAGCCGGTAGATTCCTCTCCCGCAGTTGGCTTGGCTGTTAGTCGTTGGAACTTGCCAAACAGCTTTTTCATATCGCTTTCGCTAATCCCTGGCCCTTGATCCTCTACTTCTACCCTGATATTCTCCCCGTGCTTGTTTACGCGCAGGTATATTGTTTTATTTCTTGGTGAGAATTTGATCGCGTTGGAGATAATATTTTCCAGCACCTGTATAGTGTAGTTTTTATCAATCGAAACCAATGAATCCTCTTTTCGCAGCGACTGTTGTATTTCGATATTCTTCTGCTCAGCACTCAGCATGAAATTGTTGGACAGCTCTTTGACCAGTAGCCCGAGGTCAAAAACCTCCTTCTTCATGTTGATCTCCTTGGCATCTATGGCGTTCACATCTAGGATGCGACTAATCATATTGCCCATGCGGTCTGCGGATTCCATGATGAGGTCAATGAACTTGGTTTGTTCATCATTGAGATCTTTTGAAGTAAGCTTGATGAGGTTAACCATGCCCTTGATATGGTTGAGCGGACTTCTGAGATCATGCGCTACTACACCAACAAGGTGGTCTTTCTCATCATTCAAAGCGACCAACTCTTCGTTTTTCTCTCGCAGCACCTCTGTCTGCGCTTCTATTTGTTCCGTACGTTCGACTACTTTTTGCTCCAGATTGTCGTAAAGCATAGAGTTTTCAAGCGATACAGCCATTTGGCCAGAGAGAATTTTCAATGTCTCAATACGCTTGAAGGTAAAAGCCCCGGAAGTGAGATTATTCTCCAGGTATATCAGCCCAATCAATTTGCCCTGATTGATAATAGGCATGCACAGAATGGAGGTTGGACTGTTGGTCTTGATAAAAGGATCCTGATTGAAACGTTCATCTTCCACGGCATCATTGATAATTACATTCTCTCTAGTACGCGATACAAACTGAACGATAGTTTCCGGCAGGAAGCCACAATCTTCTATGGGAATGTCTTCTAAAATCTCAATGCGGTCATCATCGGCTTCTCCTTTGGCACTGATGAACAGCTTGTCAAACTTGTCCAATAACAAGTACCCCTTTTGCGCCCCGGCATTTTCAATTACGATTTTAAGCAGTTTTTCCAACACCTTGGAAAGCTTGATCTCGCTTGAGATGGTCGTAGCTGCTTTCAAAATACTAGAAAGCTCCAGCGTAGAATAATCGCTTAGTGATACCGCCTTGAGCGTATCCACATTAGAAACGCTCTTGGATACCACACCTTTAGAAGAGCTAGAAATGAGCAAAGGATACTTGGCCTCTAAACTGCGTGCCTTGGTTAAAGCCCCCCACTTGAGATAAGTATCATATGTCTTTTGCCAGTAGATATCGTGTGGAAAGTCTGATTTGTTTTCCATCAGATACAAAGCAGCTCTTTCATATGCAATGGCTTGCTCATTGACATAACCATGGTTTTCAGCAGAAACAATGGCTTTATCATACCATAAGCGAGCATTTTCTGCATCGTTTTTCAGACGGTATACTTCAGCCTGAAGCAATTGATATTTATGTAAATAATTGGCTGGCGAAGACTGAGACCACTTCTTCATTTTTTTTGCAGCGGCATTCACCTTGGATAACGCCTTTTTCCTTTCTGCGGAGTTGGTAATGGCGGCTTGAGCAGATATAGCCAAACCGTTGTAGAAACTAAGCAAAGGAATAAAAACAGTACCTATTAGTGTGTCAACTTTCTTCTCGAGCTTTGCACCGATCTCAGCGGCTTCGCGATAATCGCCAAACAAGAACTTGAGTATCATGCGGTTCATCTCCACATAGAAGAGGGCCGTTTTATTGATTGCTGCATATTCCTCAGTGATGGTAGTTTGGGCATTATAGGCTTCGCCCACTAACTCGGTAGGGTTTTCTACCTCGCTAGTCAGGTTCAGGATAGTCTGTCGGAATGATTCGGTTTGCTCGAAGATCAATTCCTGATTCAGGCTTTTGATCTTTTCACTATGAGCCCTTATATCTTCTTCTACTTGCATTAGATTATCACCCAATAGAAAAGCGTAGATCGAATGCACCATCAAGGATGACGCGGCAAACTCCTGATCACCGGATTCTAAAGCCACGCAATAGGCATCCATAAGCGGCTTTTGGCTTTCTTTCAAATGGAACTTCCAGTGCGCCAGAAAGGAATGAACAACCACCAGTGTTTTGGCATGTACTTTCTTTCCATTCAGCTTATCAAGCAATCTCAGCGCCAGTTGGCCGAATTTGTAGCCATTCTCTGTATTTCCTATGACACCGGATAGAATGATGCCATATCCACTGTAGGAAGGTATTGAGTCTATAGAGTTACCGTACTTTAATGATAGCTGTATCAATTTGAATACGATAAGCGGAAATATTTCCGGCTTGCTTCTCGATACAGCCGGGCCGGTATGCCCAATGATGTTCATAGCAGCCAGTACCCGCTTATCTGTCATCTCGGGCAGGTTTTCTATGGTGTCGAAACTTTTGCCTCGTAGTAAGATCGATGTTTTTAATAAACCCCTAATGATGTGTGATTTAGAAGGCTTGTCAGGGAAATTGACCTGAAGCATTTTTAATACTTTCAGCGCCAATTCCACCGCTTTGAGCGATTCGTTGCCCGCTATGTGAGAGATGATTTGGGTTTGGTAAACAACAATTTTGTCTAATGTATCCCGAGCCTTTTCCAGTACAATATGTGCATAATCGTTCATGCGATTATGTTCACCAGAAAGGAAAGCCACCTCTACGGCCATGTTGTACAGCTTGAGGGTATAATCATACTCCTTGACCCAGCATTCCTCAGGTGTAAGCGAGGTGCTTGTATCAAGGTAGATCAAAGCAGGTTTGTAAGCCGTAGAATCTTTGGCCATTTCCCCCGCTATGAAGTTCAGCTTAGCTACTTCTGTTCTTTCCTTCTTACCGTCAATTAATTCAATACCACTGTTGAAATGATTGACGATATCGAATATTCTATCTTCATAAGGAGCATCACTGGTGCTGTTGGCCAACAAACGACCGAGCTCCAAATGGATACGCTTCTTTTCATCTTCTGCGATCAGAGAATATATCGCTTGTTGTACCTTATCGTGCACGAACTGGTACTCTATTTTGAGCAGATCTGTATCAATTTCAGTTACGTCATTCTCGAGTACTTTATAATGCTCACCGATAGGCTGAATCAGCCCCTCATGCATAGCGGACCAAAGATGTTGAGCAGTTTCCTTGGTGGTCTTACCGTATATCGTTCTCAAGGCATGCATGTCGAAACGACTTCCGATACATGCAGCTAGCTTGAGTACATTTTGTGACTCCTTTTCTAGATCTGTCACTTTACCAGACATCAACTCAATCACATTATCAGTGATATTTAGTTTTTCAATCTCATTGATGTCCCAGACCCATTCTGGCGCTATGTCCTGACTAGAAGAGTTATCCCTGTTATAGCGAATAAGTTGCTTTTCATAGAGCGTCGTTAAGAACCTATTGACAAAGAAAGGATTCCCGCCGGCCTTGCTGTACACCACTTGTGCCAAAGGCAGCGATCTTTCCATAGAACACCTCACCGTTTCTGCAATCAACTGCTGCACATGATCTAGTGCAATATCATTGATCTCTATCTGCTCTGCTGCCTGCCCCTGCTTTTCCAGATCGTTGATGAGCAACATTAATGGATGAGAGGCGTCAACCTCATTATTGCGGTATGCACCAATTACTAGCACATATTGCATGCTTTTATCTGACAGCAATGCTCTTAACAAGCGCAGCGAGGCATGATCAGCCCATTGCAAATCATCCACAAAAAGCACCAAAGGATGCTCTTTAGTGGCAATGGCCTGAACAAAGTTTTTGAATACGAAATTGAATCGGTTCTGGGCCTCTTCACCACCAACTGCGGGGATTTGAGGAATATCTTCAACCAAATAGCGCAGGTTGGATATGACATCGGTGAGCAATTTGGCCTCATTGCCCAAGGCGCGTGATATCTTTTCTTTCCATTGCGCCAACTGATCCTCTGAGCCAGATAAGAAAATGTCTGCCAGCTTGTTGAAACCCTGGCTGATAGCAAAGTAGGGCTTGTTTTGCTGAAACTGCTCGAACTTACCGGTTATGAAATATCCTCTTTTCTCAGTCACAGGTTTATAGACCTCTTCAACCAATGAGGTCTTTCCTGTACCGGAATAGCCGGAGATAAGTGCCATTTTACTCGGCCCAAGGCTTGCCCTCTCAAATGTATCGAGCAGTTGCTTCAGTTCTTCTTGACGCCCGTAGAGCTTAGTTGGTATTCTAAACTCGCGAGAAAAGTCCTTTGTCCCCAGCTTAAAGGGGCTGACCTTGTCTTTGGCTAAATATTCGTCTCGACAAACCTCAAGATCGGCCGCCAGGCCTTCTGCCGATTGATAACGCTCCTCTGCATTCTTGGCCAGTAAGCGCATGATGATTTCAGAAACAGGCCTTGGAATGGCATCATCTAACAAATACGGTGCAGTGGGAATTAAAGCCAAATGAGCATGGATCAATTCCATCGGGTCGTTCGCTTCGAATGGCAAATGCTTGGTGAGCAATTCATACAAAGTCACTCCCAATGCGTAAAGGTCAGTTCGGTAATCGATTAGTCCATTGATACGGCCTGTTTGCTCTGGCGAAATATATGCTAGTGTCCCTTCCAATAATTCCGGACTACCGACATACTCTGTTCGGAGTTGCATTTTGGAGGCTAACCCAAAATCTATCACTTTAATATTCAACCCATTCGGATTGATGAGGATATTGTTGCTATTAAAATCCTTATGGACGATCTGATGATGGTGTATACTATCTAAAATGCGCGCAAGACGAATGGCGATTTCAAGAAAACTGTTGAGGCTGATGTGGCGCTGTTCTATAAATTCCTTGAGTGTGATGCCATCAAAGTATTCTAAAATGAGTGCTTGCTTGTTGCCAATTTTGATCTTTTCAATAGGCTTGCGTACACCATCAATATCCAGATCTTTGAGATGGTTGTATTCGTTCACCAACTGGGTCACCTGCTGGTGTGCGGGGTGCTCGCGCTTCAATATTTTGATTACCACACGCTTACCGTCTCCACTGTCGGTATTGTGGTAAATCATCGAATTTATACCTTCAGCCAGCCTGCTGGCATTTTCAAGAACCTGCTCCATTAACCCGCTCCGGTTGTTCGCTTACGTGTTGTAATTCTTCTTGTGATTAAGAGGTGTTCTTGTTCTTATCCCGTTGCCATAAAAGTACGACGTAAATGACATTTAATATAAAGACAACCACAGTGAGTGATTGTAAAAAGTACATTTTTGGGTAGTGTGAAAATACAAAAATACTCATTAACAAATTACCAAGCCCTTTACACCATGATGCAGTAAAGGAATAGGCCTTTGGATAATCACTTGATAAATAGAAAGTGATGTAAAGCGTAGCCATGATCACGGTGATCACATACGCAGATGTTGCACCCATAGATGTGTCGTAACCTTCTTTGACGAAGAAGTAGAAAACAACGATCCAAGCTAATACAACTATGATCTCGATCGGTTTGAAATACTTCTTGAGCAATGGAATCGATAATTGCTTATCACCGTACTTGAGTACAGTGTAGAAAATAAACAGATCCATGAAAAACCAAATGCGCAAGCCCCAAACGAAAACCAGACCCATATCTGTGGTGACCAGAAAACCCCAGGCAAACTCCCAAGCCAGGTTAGAGGCTGCTGCCGGCAAAGGCATCTCCACGTATTTGTTCTTGAAGGCATCTCTAATAATGATGTAATAGACGATATTCCAGAAGATTGTACCGATCAGCACCAATGTTATCTCAAGTACTGTATATTCACAGAAATTGATGTAAGTGCTTAGTTTAGGATAATCCTGGCAAAGAGTATGGCTATCGAACATGTGGTTCTATTTTAAGCAAATGCTGAAACGAGTTTAAAAGCAATTATGGCACTGAGCAGAATCCAGACGCCCTGTATTATTCCCGGTACAACCGACCAGAAAAGGTTTTTTCTACTCACCCAAAGCACCATCAATGGAAGTAAGGCCGAGAGCAATGCCTCGCAAATAATGATATAGTAAGGGGCATTGAAAATCATCGGCGTATCCTTGTAATACCACCAATCTGCATTTTTGGCCAGGTGCTCATAAAGCGGAATGTAGAATCCACCGGAAAGTGTCATGATGACTGTGGCTACACCGAGCCCCTTCCACCTGATCAATAGCAGGCTATAATACCCAAGTTGTACCAGTGCGACTGCCCACGAAAAAGGCATATAGGCCGGAGAGGTCCAGATGAATGCTTCGTTCTCAGGATAAACTAGCTTATTGATGGTGGCTATAGAATAGTGATCTGCCCATAGTTCTAATACTCCGGCTATGAAGCCAAACAATAAAAGTTTTGAGAACAGCTGGTTTTTAGTGATGATACCATAGGCTATGTAAAGAATGAATGAGCCGATGGTAATAATGAATGCCGAATTAGGGCCGGATTGCAGGTATGATGCTCCGAATGACCACTTTGTTCATAATGATTACACAGTCTTTTATGATGGTGTGGTCATTCGGAGCATCATACCTGCA
>JBCBSS010000086.1:0-32889 GCA_039819065.1 Bacteroidota bacterium | reverse complement strand
AAACAAAAATCTTTATCAGGACGCAGGAGACTATATAGTTATGATTGTTGGAGGGCCTAATGCTAGAAAAGACTACCACTATAATGAAACCGAAGAGTTATTCTACCAATTGGAAGGTGACATTACCGTTAAAATACAGGAAGATGGTGCAGCGGTAGAAGTCCCTATTAAGCAGGGGGAAATGTTTCTCTTACCCGCCAAGATACCTCATTCGCCCATCCGGCCAGCCAATACAGTAGGGCTGGTAATTGAGAGAAAAAGGGTTAAAGATCATAACGATGGTCTGATGTGGTTTTGCGATAACTGTAACAATAAGCTACACGAAACCTATTTTCACCTGACCAATATAGAGAAGGACTTCCTACCCAGGTTTCGAGCATTCTATGGTTCAAAAGAACACAGAACTTGTAGCAATTGTGGCCACGTGATGGAGACCGATCCTAGGTTCGTATAGCTATGGAAGCCTTTGTTGTCGATTCTCCAATAGGACCTCTTGAAATTGTTGGGGATGACGTTTGCATTACTGAAATCAAATTCTCAAATGAGCAGCCTTCAAAACCGAGAAGCTTACCAAAAGAATTGGCTAAATGTGTAGATGAGCTGGCGGATTACTTCGAAGGGAAGCTGAAACAGTTTACCATTAACGTTAACCCGGAAGGCACCGCCTTTCAAAAGCAGGTTTGGGAAAAACTGATTTCCATCCCTTACGCTGAGACAAGTTCATATTCTGCCCTGTCCATCGCTTTAGATAACCCAAAAGCCATTAGAGCAGTCGGAACGGCCAATGGCCAGAACCCTATACCCATCATTATACCCTGTCACAGAGTGATCGGCAAAGACGGTAGCTTAACAGGGTACGCCGGTGGTCTCGATAAAAAAGAGTGGCTATTGAGGCATGAGGGCGTAATTAAGGATCATCAACTTGACCTATTTTAATCATGCCTGTACAATTTGAATATTCCCATGACTTTGCGCGTCAGTTAGATCATCATGATCCTCTGAAGTCTTATCGATCAAGGTTTCATATACCCATCATTCATGGTAAACGTTGTGCCTATTTTACTGGTAACTCGCTAGGGCTTCAACCTTTGAGTACCAAGAGGTTTGTGAATGAAGAGCTAAATGGCTGGAAGACCTTGGGCGTAGAAGGTCATTTTGCCTCTAATAAACGTCCATGGTTTCATTATCACCGATTTAGTAAAGACTCGTTAGCGAGCATTGTGGGCGCCGAGCCAGAAGAGGTTGTATCTATGAATAATCTCACTTCCAACCTTCATTTTATGATGGTATCCTTCTATCGGCCAACTAGTACAAGGTTCAAAATATTGATAGAAGGTGGAGCTTTTCCTTCGGATCAATATGCGGTTGAGTCACAAGTAAAATTTCATGGATTTGATCCTTCTACGGCCATTATAGAATTGAACCCTCGCGAGGGTGAGTACACCCTTAGGATGGAAGATATCCTTTCTACAATCGAACAAAACGGCAACGAGCTTGCTCTAATTATGATGCCGGGCGTTCAATATTATACAGGTCAATTTTTCGATATTGGAAAGATTACAGCAGCTGGTCATAAAGTTGGCGCCAACGTAGGTTTTGATTTGGCACATGCCGTTGGTAATGTGCCGTTGCAGCTACATGATGATCAGGTTGATTTCGCAGTTTGGTGCAGCTATAAATATCTCAACTCAGGGCCAGGAGGGGTGGCTGGGGCTTTTGTACATAAGCAACACGCACATGAAGAGGAAATTCCTAGATTCGCAGGATGGTGGGGGTATAATGAAGAAGAGCGCTTCCAAATGAAAAAGGGGTTCAAGCCGATGATCGGAGCAGATGGTTGGCAGGTAAGCAATGTCAATGTGCTGTCCAGCGCAGCACACCTCGCGGCGTTAGAGATATTCGACGAAGTGGGGATGGACGCATTGCGTGAAAAGAGTATCCAACTCACTGGTTTTCTGGAGTCTTTATTGAAAGATCTTAATCGTGAGTCTGAACTGGTAAAGATCATCACACCTTCCGATCCGAAAGAGCGCGGATGCCAGCTTTCACTCTTTATCCTTCAGCAAGGTAAAGAAGTATTTGAGCAGTTGAGCGCTGAAGGCTATGTAGTTGACTGGAGAGAACCAAATGTGATCAGGGTGGCACCTACACCATTGTATAATACTTATGAAGAGGTCTTTCAATTCGTAGAGACGCTTCAAGATCTGTTAAAGAAATAAACGTTCAAAAACACTTACTGATGTGCAAAGTAAAGTAGAAGAGATCGCCATATTAGGAGCCGGTTTAGTCGGATCTTTACTGGCTGTTTATATGGTCAAAAGAGGGTATCGTGTTACGATTTATGAACGAAGATCTGATCCTCGAAAATCTGATGCTGATAGTGGTCGTTCTATCAACCTGGCACTCAGCAATCGCGGTTGGAAATCTCTGGAAGCAGCCGGTGTAGCCAATCAGGTGGCTGAGATGATCATTCCTATGCGAGGTAGAATGATGCATGATCAAAATAGTATGCTTACTTTCCAACCTTATGGGCGATTAGGTCAGGCTATTAATTCAGTTTCAAGAAGTGGGCTTAATCTACTTTTGTTAAATGCCGCTGAATCCTACGGCGTCAAGACTTTTTTCCAACACCGATGTCAGCATGTGGATTTCGAGAATTCGAAGGTTTATCTTGATTATGGAGGCAAGAGCGTATTGGCTTCGCCTGATCTGATCATAGGCGCTGATGGGGCTTTTTCGGCGGTAAGGAGTTCATTGCAGAAAACTGATAGGTTTAACTTCTCACAATACTATCTTGAGCATGGCTATAAGGAGTTGGAAATTCCCGCTGGTCCGGACAGCTCCTTTCTGCTGGAAAAGCATGCCCTACACATCTGGCCCAGAAAGCGTTATATGCTCATCGCCCTGCCAAATCCTGACGCTACTTTTACCTGTACTCTGTTTCTTCCGTTTGAAGGTGAGACATCATTTCAATCCCTTGATAATGAGGCTGCTGTGAAGAAATTCTTTAAAAAAGACTTCCCTGATGCATTTGAATTAATGCCTGATTTGGTTGCTGAATTCAATAGTAATCCAACCTCTTCGTTAGTTACTGTGCAATGCTATCCTTGGGTTAAGCACAAAACGTTAATCATCGGAGATGCTTCGCACGCTATCGTACCATTCTACGGACAGGGTATGAACAGCGGCTTTGAAGATTGCCTGGTCTTGAACGACATGATAGATACCTATGATCATGATTGGGGCCAGATTCTCGATAACTTTCAAAAGGTGCGCAAAGAGGATGCAGATGCTATTTCTCACCTGGCTTTGCAGAACTTCATAGAAATGCGTGACAAAGTGGCCGATCCTACTTTTCTACTTCAAAAGAAGATCGAGTCAAGGTTGCATGAATTATTCCCTGATCGTTGGATACCGCTTTACAGCATGGTCACTTTTAATCCGGAGATACGTTACTCCGAGGCATTAAGAAATGGCAAGAGGCAACAAAGTATTATGGACGAAGTCATGAGTAAACCTGATATAGAAAAGCATTGGGAAAGCCTTAACTATGAAGAGATCGTAAGCAAGCTTGAA
The DNA here is from genome assembly GCA_039819065.1 of Bacteroidota bacterium. Taxonomy (GTDB): domain Bacteria; phylum Bacteroidota; class Bacteroidia; order Cytophagales; family Cyclobacteriaceae; genus JBCBSS01. The sequence continues at coordinate 29,313 of JBCBSS010000086.1, read as the reverse complement.
GTTCAATAATAGTTTGACCTACGATTCGCCGGCAATCAATTGTTTGTAACTCTCATACCGCGCCAATATCTGACGCACATAATTGACCGGCTCATCTCCTCGGCAATAGCCTGACCTCACCACGGGATCGTTGTAGAATTCAGGTCTGGATTTGTTCTGTAGGTAGAATTCAACATGATCAAACCATTGTGTAGAATCCTTGCCATATTTATGAGCCAAGTGGAAGGCATCAATAACGTGTCCAGGGCCTACATTGTAAGAGGCTAATATAAACTTGATTCTTTCCTCCTGATCATCGATTCTCGTCTTCCACATTTTGTTCAGGTATTGAATATACTTTGTACCTGCTTTGATGCTCTGCTTGGGATCAGAGAAATTAGTCACTCCAAAGCGTTTACCCGTAGCGGGCATCAATTGCATCAAACCTGAAGCCCCGGCCCATGATTTACCCTGAGGGTTGAACCTTGATTCCTGGTAGATCTGTGAGGCTAACAATCTCCAGTCCCATCCCAGAGTATCTGCAGCTACCTTAATGAGATCATCATATTGGGAAAGTTTGCCACCTTCTATGGATGAAAAGTCACTTTTTGCACGAGCCACTGACGCACGAGGGCTATCGAAATACTTATTATAAATAATATTAAAGGTAGCCTTACTCTTTATTTCCGATAACCATGCATTAACGGCATCTTTAAATTCAGGTGCATTCTTTCTCAGTGCCCAGGCAATCTGTTGAGGAAAGCTGATGGGTGTTTGTACGTCGATGTCAGGATAATACGTAGCATTTACTTTGGCAATTTCCTCATCAGCAACAGTGTAGTCTATCTCGCCATTGAGTACTTTCTTAATCATGAATTCGGTTTCGACATCTTTCTCGTCTTCCACAATGACGATATCTCCACCAATTTCTTCAGCCAGGTTTTCAAGACGGTCTACATAAGATGAGCTTTTGCGGACATGCACCTCCTGTCCAATAAGTTCTACCTGATCACGTATCATTCTCCTGTCTCTGGCTCTTCTTCCCATTTTTCTCCATCCTTCAGGTTTCCGTTGCACCAGTACTTGCCTTGAGGTGTGTAACCGATCAGTAAACGCTATATACCTTTTTCTTTCTTTGGTAATCGTCAGTGGGAATGCTACTACATCTCCCTCACCGGAATTCAGCTTGTCGAAGGCGTCGTCTATACTTTTCACTACCACGATCTCCAACTCCAAATCCAGGTTTTTGGCCAAGCGTTTCAAAAGTTCGTACTCATAACCCATGAGCCTGCCCTTGTAGGTGAAGTAGCTGGTAGAGCTGTTATCGACTAATGCTCTTATGGAACCTCGCTCCTGCATTTGCTCTAAATCGAAGTAAACAGGTTCGACGACCTTAGCATTCACAGAATCACTGAGCCTATTGCTATCTCTTGCCGAAGGCCGGCATGACAGGCAATAAAAGCCAATGCTCAACAAGGCCAGCGCATAAATAAAGCCTCTTCGACAAGCTTTGAAAATTGATCTAAGGATATAATTTGAGTTGCCTTTCATTCTAGAGTTTCGTACTACACAAATGGCTCGAATTAAACGATAGTTGGAGGCATTAAGGTTCCGTGATGCACGATAGAATGTTTCATATTATTGATTATCAATTTATTAACAAAATATATTATCAAAAAAAAGCGCCTTAGTAGGTATTTCTACGGTCATTTGACCTTATCCGTTCTATTATTTCGTATTTCAATCAAAAAAGATATTACGGTCTAAATGTCCAGCTATTCAATGTTTGAACTTATTATCCTCAGATTATTAATCTTGACGAAATCCTATTTCGGGGTTAATAAAATCATAAATGGCTGTTGACTTGCCCATAACAGCTTTTCAGGACAAATAGGCCACATTTGCATCGTCTAACTCAAACAAATAGGATTAAAATGACATCCATCAAAATCACAATCATGCTGCTAATGATGGTCATTGGCAGATCGGCCGTTGCTTTCAATGGCACCGGCGAAAACAAGAAAGGTAACAAGCTGGAAGTTGTCCGTTCCAGTGACGGAAAGGTCTTCCGTGTGATGTACAAATCGGCAAGTGCCAAAAAGGTCAAAGTGAAAATCTACAATGAAAATGGCAGGATAATTATGGTAGATTTCATCAATCATGGCGCTTTCCTCCGTCCTTACAATTTTGAAAAGCTCTCTGAGGGTCAATATAGACTAGAGATAGAAAACGGCTCAGAGCTTGACGTGGCTTACCTTAACTACCAATTGATCCAAGAGGTATCAGAAAAGGCGGTTCGAATTAAGAAACTAGGTGAGGCTGATAAAAAGATTGTAGTAACCATCGCCAATCAAGGTAAGGAAAACGTGAACATCAAGATTTATGACGATCGCTCAAATCTGGTTTACAAGGCTTACGAAAGGCTGGATGGCAACTTCGCCCGGATTTATAATCTAAAGAATATTGATTCTAATGCTTTCACAGTTGAAGTCACTGATAGTGCTCAACAGACTATAGAAAAACAAATTTTGAAGTAGATCTTCTTCATATCGTTTAGCTACAATTCGCTACTTCGAAGTCATTTTTTGAACTCATCATGTAGGGCTAGAATCCTTGGCAACACCATCTCGGTGTTGTCATTTTTAATTGTATAGTCCGCCCGCTGTATCTTCTCCTCTTCACTCAGCTGCTTCTTCATGATCTCTCTAATAGCATCAGAAGTTCTATGCAGATCTCTCTGAAGCACTCTGTTCAACCTTATTTCATCTGACGCCACCACCGTGATGACTTTATCCATCTCATGATAAGAACCTGATTCAAACATCAATGCAGCCTCTTTGATCAAATACGGATGGTCAGCATGCTTCTTTCTCCACGCTTTATAATCTTCCCCAACACGTGGATGCACCAGTTCATTAATCAATTTTAACTTCTCTTTATCGTTAAAGACCTGATCTGCCAGGTACTGTCGATTGAGTTGGCCATTTTCCAAATAGGATTGCTCACCGAAATTATGCTTAATCTGGTTGATCAGGGTTTGGTTATGGGATTGCAACCATTTAGCTCTTGTATCGGCATCGTAGACCGGAGCGCCCAACAAATGGAAAACTTTGCAAACTATGCTTTTACCAGAGCCTATTCCTCCAGTAATACCGACCTGTAGGGGCTTATTGCTCATAAATGACCTTAAACCTCGCCGTGTCTAACACAGCATCAGTGATGTAATTGGGTAGCGTTTTAATGACTGGGGTAAGCGTAGAGTCGCTCTTATCAATGTTTTCGAAATCAACCATTACTTGAAAGTCGTCTATGTTCAGGCTATCAAGCCAAGCCTGACGAATACTATATGATAAAGAGACGATTGAATCATTAATGCTGGCTGTTGAGTCTAAAGGATAGTTAACAAATGTCAAAGGAATATCTTGGGTCTGCTGCATGAATTGATCGACCTGAAATTGAACACGAGCGGTGGCAGGGTTCCTTTTAATGAGCCTAAGGTTTTCGACTGCGATCACCACATCTTCGTCATAATCCTCATCCAAACGCTGTTCGCCTATTTTGATCAAAAGCGTATCGGACATGCCAGTCAATATGGTCTCAGGCCCCTCCAATTCAATTGTCTGGGGTTCAATGCTAATGGGACTCACAACTCTATGGTCATCTCTCAGGTCAATAGATGAACTATCAACTGAGAGGGTGAAATTTCTCGTGACCTTTTTATCAATATTGACATACAAGGTATCAGTCAAGATGTAGTTAAGTTGAAATTCACTCAACTGATCTGTGACATCCGAAATCAGCGATGATCCTGGAATTTTCTTTACTTCAACGGGCCTTTCCAATCTGAAGTTGATGGGAGAAACGCTAATACCAAATGACCGCCTGAATATATTCCAACCCAGGCCGGTTACGTTGATTTGAATATCATCGGGCAACTCATTGATGACGATTACATCGCTGTCGTCGTAGAGAAATTCTATGGGGTAATCAATGCTTGCTGAGTGGGTTTTGTTCAGGGCATTGAATAACCAGAAGATAATAGCGGCTAGTAAACATAGGCCTATTACCTTCCAGTTTCCTGCTGTAAGCAGTTTAGAGCCAGGTTTAATATGTTTTGACCGGCTCAATTTTCTTACTTCTTGTCTTTGTCTTTTTCTGGGGCTTGCTTCGGCTTGCTCGCTTCCAAAGAAATAGCACTCTTTTGAAATTTAACTTTAGTGCTTTTGTCTATTTCAAGGGTAACGGTAGCATCATCTACTGCGAATACTTTCCCATGCATTCCGCCTATGGTTACTACTTCATCCCCTTTTTTGATCTCCTCAGCAAATTTTTTCTGTTCCTTCTGCTTCTTCTGTTGCGGTCGTATCATGAAGAAATAGAAAATAATGAACATACCTCCAAATAGGAAAAGCATGCCGGTCGAGCCGCCTCCTCCACCAGTTCCTTGCAATAATATGGTTTCAAACATTTTAGTTGAATTTTTCGAGCAAAGTAACGTAATAAAACAAAAACATCCCAACCCTTAAAGCAAGGATTGGGATGTCTTTATAAGTATTATTTATCTCTTATTCTTATTGAGCAGGTACTTGTGTTGCACCAGCATCGGTGGCAGGATTAACAAAAGCTTTGATGCTCAATCTTGTTGTCTCCGGCCATGTATTGGCAGTAACAGTTACTGTTTTATTCTGTGTGTTAGGCTTACCTTTGCTGTTGAATACCGCTTTGATCTCACCAGTACCTCCGATTGGAATAGGCTCTTTAGACCATTCAGGGACGGTACAACCACATGAACCAGTTGCGTTTTGGATGATAAGAGGAGCGTCACCGGTATTAGTGAAAGTAAAGATATGCTCTACTACATCTCCTTCATTGATCTCACCAAAGTCATGAGCAGTTTGTGCAAACTCAAACTCGGGAAGAGGGCCTTCCGGCTTTGTCTTCTCAGCCGCAGTTGAAGGAACGGTTGCAGTAGCTGTTGCACCTCCGGTTTGTTTTTTAATTTCCGCTAACTCGCTTTCAAGTTCAGCTATTCTCTTTTCGTTAGCTTTGTTTCCACATCCTGAAAGGATAACTGCGAAAACACCAACTATAAGTGACAATCTTACACTCGTTTTCATTTTGAATTGATTGTTTTAATTAAAATTTAGTGTTTAACTCTATTACTAATTTTCTTGCTTCTCGCCTTTTTTGATATGGCCTATCAGTTCGTCTACATCCTTGAGCAGGCTTTCAGCTCTTTGCTTAGCGTTGCTGATCACCTTTTGGCCTTCGGTTTTAGCCTCACTCGAATGTATCTCCTTACCAGAAATGAGATCATCCAATAATTCTTCAAGCATTTTCTTGTACTTGTCGAGTCTGTAGGAAAGTTTATCCCTGGTGTTTGAACCTTTATCAGGTGCATAAAGGATACCCAGTATCGCACCTGTTGCCGCTCCAACTAAGAAAGATAGTAAAGTGTTTGTGGTCTTGTTACTCATTTATACTATGGTTAATATCATTTATTGTCTATTAAACCTCTGCCACTCTTCTTGATCACACCTTTATTCTGCAAGTCTACCGCAACTACGTCTAGAATACCATTCACGAATTGCTTGCTTTTCGGTGTACTGTAGCCTTTGGATATTTCAATATACTCGTTAATCGTGACTTTTACAGGAATACTTTGAAAATTGATCATTTCACCAATTGCCATTTCCAATATCACCTTATCCGTACCGGCTATCCTATCTATATCCCAGTTCTTGGCTTTTTCATCCACCAATTTAAGATAGTCTTCCTCGACCTTAACCGTGTCGTCAAACAGCTTTATAAAGAACGATTTGTCATCTTCCCAATTGTAAGAAAGTTCTTGAAGTTCAAATCCTTCAAGCGTGTCTTCTTCAATTGACTTGACCGTTTTTGTGGAAAGACTTTTGACTATTGCCTTATCCTCTGCCCAGTTTAAGTCTTCTTCTTCCCAATAAGTTCCAATTGATTCACTTTTAAATATGACATTTTTTAAAATGTGTAAAACAATCGCCTTATCGTACTCGAAATCTGGGTTATCCTTGGATATGTAATCTAAGTAGGTGTCGTCGCTTTTGATCAGTTTCATGAACCACTGTCTCACGTCTACACCTCTGTCTTTCCACTTCAAATTCCGTCTTAAAGATACGTTTTCCAGGGCTTTATTCTCTTTTAAAGCTCTTATTAACAAATTTTTAACAAAGTTGGAGTGGTTCCTTTTTTTATCGCCTTCAGCTATTTCAGCAAACTCGATAATTAGTAATAGAGCGAGAATGTAGCGGTCATGAATTTTTTCCGCCTCTATTACCATGTTCTTCCGGAAGTAGTCCATGTCTTTATCTACCTGTTGATGGTAGAATGAAATGGAGTCGTCTACGACGGTATTGATCTTATCTTCTTTTGAGCCTTTTGATGCATCAAAAGACCGACTACTATATTGTTCTTTGAATATTTGTACTGCCTCCTTTTTTTGCTGATTGAGCAAATCCAGGTCTTGCTTTTCCATCGAGTTGAGGTCTGGCAGAAATGATTCTCCTATTCTTTCTATTACCACATTGAAATTTGCTTCTCGGCATTGCTGAAAAGCGAAAATCACTTGCATGGCTTTTATGCGCAGGGTTCTCCGGTTAAGCATTGACAGTATTTTAAAGAGCGTTGTTCTATGATTAGTTTCTGGTTTTATCGGGGCAATTTGACCCTTCCGATGTCATTGATCCGTTTTTCTGCCAATTTTATAGCCATTTTTTGGGTCGGAATGCCTTCTTTCTGACTTTCGTCTAAAATATTTAGGCATGCGTCATAAATATTCTCTGCTTGTTGGTATGCCCTTTCCCTTACGTAAGGACCCAGGTACTCTGCTCCGACGTTGATGAGTCCACCGGCGTTGATCAAGAAATCAGGTGCGTAGATAATACCGCTGTCAAATACTACTTGATCATGTCTGAATTCATCTTGTAGCTGGTTGTTAGCCGCGCCTGCAATGATTTGACACTTCAACCTGCCTATGGTATCATCATTTACCGTTGCCCCCAAGGCACACGGTGCATATATATCCATATCAATGTCGTAGATATCATTTCCTGATACTGCTTTCACTTTATATTCATCGGCCACGGCTTTGACCTTGTCTTCAAAAATATCAGTGATATACACGTCTGCTCCTTCTTTTACCAAGTGACCTACCAAGTAAGTTCCTACCTGGCCTACACCCTGAACGGCTACCTTCTTACCGCTGAGGCTTTCATTACCGTAAGCTTTCTTAGCTGCAGCTTTCATACCCATGTATGTACCATAAGCTGTTACAGGAGAAGGGTCTCCACCACCACCCAAGATCTCAGGGAGCCCGGTCACATGGCTGGTTTCCATAGACACGTATTCCATGTCTTTAGTCTTCATGTTAACGTCCTCGGCTGTAACGTATTTGCCGTTAAGGCTTTCGATGAATTTACCAAACCTTCTCAGTAATGCTTCAGTCTTCATAGTTTTAGCATCGCCTATGATCACAGCTTTACCACCACCAAGATTAAGACCGGTGATTGCCGCTTTATATGTCATCCCACGAGAAAGCCTGAGTACATCAACTAACGCTTCTTGCTCCGAAGCGTAGTTCCACATTCTGGTTCCTCCCAAGGCCGGGCCCAAAACTGTATTATGAATGCCAATGATCGCCTTTAGGCCAGTAGCTTCGTCGTGACAAAAAACTACTTGCTCATGACCTAATAAAGAAACCTCACCAAAAACACTTACTCCCCCCACTGCTTCCATTTCGTTAACTTGCATCATGTATAATTCTTTTAAGTTTGTAGCTTTGATCCCATGGGAATCATACACCATAAAAAGGCGTGGCAAAAGTAGTCTTTTTTTGCGATTAATTCAATCTACACAAACGTTTGCGGAGAACTAATTCTTAGCCCTGACGTTGTATAATTTGATGTTGTAAATGCCTGGAATTTTCTTTTCTAAAAATTCATTTTTGTAGAATTTAATTGGGCGATCTGCGTCGTTTACCAATCGGCAATCAATGAAAGAACTTAGCTATCTCAACAAGTATTTTTATAAATACAAATTCCATTTGCTGTTAGGTCTGATATTCATCATCATTTCTAACATATTCCAGATCATACCCGCACAGATGGTGAGGCATGCTTTTGATATTGTGGTAGATAACCTGCACATCTACCGTTCTTTCCAAAGCCTATCGATTCAGGATAACATGTACGAGATATTTGCCACCAGTATCCTGATTTATGGTGCGTTGATATTACTGATGGCACTATTGAGGGGCGTATTTCTATTCATGGTCAGGCAGACCATCATCGTTATGTCCAGGTTGGTAGAATTCGACCTCAAGAATGAGATCTACAGCCATTATCAGTCCCTGCCTTTGAGCTTCTACCGTAAGAACAATACAGGGGATTTGATGAATAGAATTTCCGAGGACGTCAGCCGTGTTCGGATGTACATTGGCCCGTCGATCATGTATGGTCTCAATCTCATCACTTTGTTCTTGATGCTTATTCCTTATATGCTTTCAATCAATGTTCGGTTGACTTTGTATGCGCTACTGCCATTGCCCATTCTTTCCGTCAGCATATATTATGTCAATAACATTATCAACAAGCGCTCTGAGGAAATACAAGAAAGCCTTTCTTCGCTGTCCACCTTTGTTCAGGAGGCCTTTTCAGGAATTCGAGTGCTTAAGTCTTTCGTGAGAGAAGATGATTCGGTGGAAAAGTTTAGGGATGAGAGCAATACTTATAAGCGTAAATCATTGAAGTTAACCATGGTGCAATCGCTGTTTTTCCCACTGATCATGGGATTGATAGGACTGAGTGTAATCCTGACTGTTTATGCCGGTGGTACCGAGGTATTGAATGGCAACCTTACCGTGGGTCACATTGCAGAGTTCATCATTTATGTGAATCTACTCACATGGCCTGTCGCATCCCTTGGATGGATTAGCAGTTTGATTCAGCGCGCGGCAGCTTCTCAGAAGAGACTAAACGAATTCTTAAAAACAGAGAATGATATAGTCAGTACTGAAAATAAAGAGCTAGAACTGGCCGGTAAAATATCTTTCAAAAACGTTGACTTCATTTATCCAGATTCTGGCATTCAAGCACTTAATGATGTTTCTTTTGAGATTAACCCTGGTCAATCGCTTGCCATTATAGGAACGACCGGGTCAGGTAAAAGCACTATTGCGAACCTGATTACCCGTATGTATGATATCTCCAACGGTGAGGTCAAAATAGATGATAACGACATTAAGGCATATAGTCTTGAAAACCTAAGAGGTCAAATAGGATACGTACCCCAGGATGTATTCTTATTCTCTGATACCATTTACAACAACATTGCTTTCGGCGCTGCGAGTATGAAGGAAGAGAAGATTATCCAATCTGCTAAGGATGCTGACCTTTATGAGAATATCAAAGGGTTTACTGATGGCTTTAACACCAAGATTGGAGAAAGGGGTATAGCACTTTCCGGTGGTCAGAAGCAACGGCTGTCTATTGCCAGGGCCATAGCAAGAGATCCTAAAATACTGTTACTAGATGATAGCTTGTCTGCGGTAGACACAAAAACTGAGAATACTATTCTCAACAGCATGAAGAAGATAATGGACGGTAGAACGACGGTCATTATTTCTCATCGAGTTTCTTCAGCCAAGTTAGCTGACAAGATCATTGTACTAGATGATGGAAAGGTCATTGAAGAGGGTACAAACGATTCTCTTCTAAAACAGAATGGCGTATACAAAGAGCTTTATGATAAGCAGCTTTCTACCAACGATGAGTTGATTGAGGAATAAAGGCCGATTAGCTTTCCTGATTGCTATTCAAAAGGATTGAGCACTTTTCAATGGGCTCACTTGAATGGAATATCTACGACTAAGTCTCTTTCTGACTTATACATTTCAATCGAGAATTCGACTAACTCCTTTCCTTCTTGCTGCGCAATTTCCTTCGCCCTTTCATAAATATCCTCAGGGTTAGGCATTACCAAGTTGTGCGAGGTGATCGTAGCACGAGTAGTAAGGTTAGCTTCTATAGTTTTGATCTCAAAGTCATCCGGTAAACCGTCTTCATTGCCATTTTCTAAAAGTACGCCAATGAACTGCTTGACGTATTTTTCGTTGTCGCTTGTATTTGGGTAATTAACAACGGTTAAGGTGCTTGATATTGTCCCTTTCTCGGCCAAGTCTCTGGCTTGAAAAAAGAGCTTTTCGAGCTCGTCGCTTTTGTAAAGGCCTTCATACATCTTCCCGGCGATACGATAATCCGAGGTCTGCTCTATCTTGACTTCGATATCTGCCAAGCCTCCTAAATTGACGAAGGAAACAACCGCTACTCCCGCCAAGAGTATCATGAAGGCAACAACAAGTATTCTCTTTTGCATTTTGCGTGAATCTAGAAAACGTATCTTAGCCCGATTCCTCCTTGAAAACGCTCCCAGCCTGGGTCTTCAACCACGTCATAAAATACCTCCACCTCCAAAAAGGCAGATATAGGCAATTCAAAGTAGGCATACTCCAAACCGAGTACGGTTTGAGGCCCCATCGCCACGCGGCTAATGCTGAAGTCTTCAAATGAATCTTCCAGGCCTGAGCGGAGAATCAGTTCATAGTTGACAGCATAGGATTTGAGTTCCCAGCCGCCTCCTACATAAACCTGCAGGCCCTGTACGAAGTTCGCAGCGTCGATGTGATAAAGTATCTTACCTTCAAAAACAAAGTCTCTACGGACGTCCTGACTTAGCAATCCAATTCTATCATTCACGCCCAATGTATCGGTCATGCTTAAATCCTGAAAGACATCGCGATAGTAAGTACTGTAAAGGCCGCTGGCGGCCGATCCGAAACTGATGTCTATACCTAATTGCTTGATTGGATAGAGTTTGTAGGTGATAGCGAATGGATCACCTAATTTGATGCCTATCCCGTGGTAAGGGTATTTATTTTCTATAAATATAGGACATACTACTTTGGCTTTGTTTCGCGGTATCTTGACCGATGAAGGTCTCTTGGGCTTTCTGTGCTTATAGATAAGTTGTGACCGCGCACTGCTAAAGAAGAATAAGATCAGGCATAAGGCTAAAAATGTTGTTCTGAACGAGCCTCTCATCTTAACAAAGATAAATTATTTACCTTACTGCGAATAGCAAGCAAGATACTTTCATCAAAAAAGTAGAAATAAGCTAGATTACTTCTTTATACTGCATTTTATGCAGTTGAGTGTAATATCCGTCTTTGGCTAGAAGCTCATCATGCTTCCCGATTTCCTTGATCTCTCCCTTATCAAGTACAATGATCTTGTCAGCGTTTTGAATTGTTGACAAACGGTGGGCTATCACGATGGATGTCCTCCCTTTCATCATCTTTTCTATTGCCTCCTGGATCATTTCTTCAGTTTCCGTATCCACGGAAGAAGTAGCCTCATCAAGTACAATGATCTTAGGATCATAGACCATAGCCCGTATAAACGAGATAAGCTGCCTTTGACCCACAGAAAGTGTAGCTCCTCTTTCCATCACATTGTAATTGAGTTGGTCGGGTAACCTTTCTATAAATTTGGTAGCACCAACCAATTCAGCTGCTTTCCATACTTCTTCTTCCTTGATATCAGGATTACCAAGGGTAATATTTTCCAATATACTACCTGAAAAGAGAAAGACATCCTGTAGTACCACGCCTATCTTTTCTCTCAAGCATTCTAGCTTATAGTCTGCAATATCAATACCGTCAATGGTAATATTACCTCGGTTAATGTCATAGAAACGATTGAGCAGATTAATAATTGTTGACTTGCCCGACCCAGTAGCACCTACCATCGCCAATGTCTCACCTGGATTGATGTGGAATGAAATATCCTTCAAAACGTAGTCTCTTTCGCTATAAGCAAACCACACTTTCTTGAATTCGACCTCACCATTGAATTGTGCTACATTCTCAGAACCGGTATCCGAAATGTATTCTTCATTGTCCAACAGTTTGAGGATTCTGGAAGAGCTCACTATGCCCAATTGAAGTGTGTTGAAGCGGTCGGCGATCATACGAATGGGCCTGAAGAACATGTTGATGTACATGATAAAGGCGACCAGCATGCCGAGCGTAATGCCTGTTTCTTCTTCCCTGATCACACCTTTAGCACCATACCACACCAACAACCCAATTCCGGCAGCACTGATGATTTCCGCCACCGGGAAGTAAATGGCGTAGTAAAGCACAGATCTCAAATTGGCTTGTTTATGCTCATTATTAATGTCTTCGAATTTCTTTTGCTCGCGTTTCTCAGCACTGAAAATTTGAACAATACTCATTCCGGTGATGTGCTCTTGCACAAAGGAATTGAGATTGGACACCGCATTACGCACATCATTGAAAGCGACTTTTATCTTTTCCTTAAAAACATAGGTGCTAAGCAGTAGAATGGGCAATGTAGAAAGGCTTACCAGCGCCAATCTCCAATCCGTGTAGAACATCAGGGCCAGAATGAAAATCAACTGTAACAGGTCGGCAATCATGGCTGCTATGCCCTGGCTGAATACGTCGAGCAGTGTTTCTACATCAGAAACCACTCTGGTTACTAACCTACCTATTGGTGTCTTATCGTAGAACTTTAGTTTCAGCTTGAGCAAGTGTTGATAAAGCTGCACCCTGATATCTCTAATCACAAATTGACCCAGCCAACCGGAAATGTAGGTATGTGCATACTGTACGATAGATTGCATCACTAACAGACCAATCAACAACAGGGTCATATTCAGTAGGCCGCGGTAATCATTGTAGGCGACGTAATCATCAAGTGTAAGCTGAGTGAGGTATGGCCTTAACGGTGCCAAAGCACCAAGCGCAATGGTGAGTAATATGAGGAAATAGAATTTACCGGTATACGGTTTTACGAACTTAAAAAGCCTTTTAAGTACCTGGAAGTCTATGATATTACCGCTACTGGTCTTTTCCTGTTCCAAAATCTACAGTTAGTTTAAAAATATGTGATCGGGGTATTTCACCTCCGTAAGAAAAAGCCCATGCGCCGGAGCGGCCCGTCCTGCTGCTCTTCGATCTTTGCTGGCTAATATTCCTTTCAAATCATCAATTGTTTTTTTGCTTTCCCCCATACTCAATAGTGTTCCAACTATTGCCCTTACCATTCCACGTAAAAACCGGTTGGCGGTTATATAAAAAGTAAGCAAGTCACCTTGTTCTATCCACTCTGCTTTTTCTATGGTACAGAAGAAATTATTCACTTCTGTTTTCACCTTGCTAAAGCATTCGAAGTCATGCTCACCGACTAATAACAGAGCGGCTTCGTTCATGGTTTTCAAATCTAGTGGTTTAGCAAAGAAATAACGTAGTTCGTTATAGAACGGGTCTTTCTTTCTCGATATTCTATATTGATAACTCCTCGATATAGCATCGAAACGGGCATGAGCTGAAAGTTCTACAGGCTTAACAGACAGAATGCTTATGTCTTGAAGCAAGCAGGAGTTGAGCTTATACTGCAGTTGAGCTCCGTCTATAGGTTTATCAAAGTCTACATGAAAAAATTGCTGTTCACAGTGCACACCGGTGTCCGTTCTACCACTGCCCGTTATTGGTGTTTTGCTGCGTAGTACTTTGGCAAAAGCATCTTCAATGGCGCCCTGAACAGTAACGGCATTATTTTGCAATTGCCACCCGTGGTAGTTTTTGCCATTGTAAGCGACTTCAAAAAAATATCTCTCTGCCAAATCAACTCAGCTTACAAGATCGGTTAACATTTTTCATAAATGATGGCTGCTCCTTGCCCCACGCCGATACACATCGTTGCCAGTCCATATTTGACATCTTGTCTTTTTTGCATCTCATGAATGAGTGTAGCGCTAATTCTGGTACCACTAGCACCAAGTGGGTGGCCTATAGCGATAGAACCGCCGTTCACATTGACTGTGTCGGGATTCAATTCTAAATCACGGATACAAGCAATGGATTGGGAAGCAAATGCCTCATTCAACTCGACCAAATCTATATCCGAAACTTTTATGCCGGCACGGCTGGCCGCTTTTTGAGTAGCGGGAATTGGCCCCACACCCATGATGTCAGGATGCACACCGGCAATAGCCATGGATGCTACTCTGGCAATAGGTTTCAAATTATATTTCTTAACCATTTCTTCGTTCACCAGCAGAGATGCTGCGGCCCCATCATTGATGCCCGATGCGTTGCCCGCAGTGACAGTACCATCTTTTTTGAAAGCTGCCTTTAGCGTAGATAGCTTTTCTAAAGTAGATAGACGTGGATGTTCGTCTCTATCAAAGATGATCGGGTCTGCTTTTCTTTGAGGTACTGATACGGGTACTATCTCATCCTTGAACTTTCCGGCCTCATGTGCTTTTTGGTATTTATGCTGTGTATCAAAAGCGAATTGATCTTGCTCCTCTCTGGATACATTCCAACGTTCAGCCACATTTTCAGCAGTTTCTCCCATCGCGTAAGGGTAGTACATATCGGCTAGCTTTGGGTTGGTAAAACGCCATCCAATAGAAGTGTCATAAGTTTCCATTTTACGACTAAATGCACTCTCGGCCTTGGCCGTCACAAAAGGTGCACGGCTCATGCTTTCAACCCCACCAGCTATGTAAGCCTCGCCTTCATTTAACATGATCGCCCGGGATGCATCCATAATAGACTGCAAACCAGAAGCGCAGAGTCGATTGACAGTAACACCACCAGATTCTATGGGTAGTCCAGCCATTAGCAGTGCCATTCTGGCCACATTCCTATTGTCCTCACCAGCTTGATTGGCGGCACCGAAAATGACATCTTCTATGAAAGCCGGATCAAGCTCTGGATTCCTTTCAATGAGCGCTTTTATCACATGGGCAGCCAAATCATCAGGCCTGACTGTAGCCAAAGTGCCTCCAAACTTACCAATCGGGGTTCTTACGATATCTACAATATATGCACTGTTCATCTTCTTAATTGGATTGTAAAGCTTTGAAAAAGGTGTGGGTTTGGTTTATTTTGCCCTCGCAATTTAAACCAACGTCCACATGTTACAAAGAATCCAAACCGTATTTCTAGTCTTGGCCGCAGCATGTCTTGTTGTTCATGTTTTCTTACCCATTTGGTTTAAGTTCCCGGAATCAGGCGAGTTCTTTCGCTTGAACGCTTTGTACTTTCAACAAAAGTTATCAGCAGATGCCCAGTCAACTTATGTTTATTGGCCTTACTCATTGACCGGTGTTTTTTCAGTAGCTGCGATTTTCATTACCATCACTTCTATCGCTAAATACAAAAACCGCCCACTGCAAATGAGGTTGGGTGCCCTTAATAACCTTTTGATTATTGGTATAATTGCCTGTGGGTATATCTTTTCAGGGCAGTTGCAGGAAGAGTTTATGCCAGAGGTAGTTGGCAAGCTTTCCATGGGCTTCTTCTTACCTGCGGTAGCAGCTATTTTTAATATTCTATCCAACCGGTTTATCCAACGGGATGAAAAACTCGTTAAATCGGTAGATAGAATCCGATAAACCAGTCATGAAATACTCGAGTGCTTTCATCATTATTTTCTCTTTCACGGCACTCATATCCAATGCCCAAAACCTCCAATCACTAGATCAGCAAAATGGTTTTGGCTCGTTCTCGTTTGGTGACGACGTCAATGATTATAAAGATGATTTAAAGCTAGACCTTACGATTTCTCTGGGTCAGAAAGAGATCAAG
Organism: Bacteroidota bacterium; assembly: GCA_039819065.1. Taxonomy (GTDB): domain Bacteria; phylum Bacteroidota; class Bacteroidia; order Cytophagales; family Cyclobacteriaceae; genus JBCBSS01. Next base: position 13,619 of record JBCBSS010000086.1, on the reverse strand, counting down.
TATTACGGCTATCAAGGTAAAGAACTAAAAACGGTCTATGCGTTAACATCAAATCAGGTCAACCTTGGCTTTGAGAATGGCAAGCTATTCTATCTGGATATCTATTTTAAAAAACTAGGTGATGGTGAATTCCAAGAGCTATTGAAGCAATTTGAACAGGCTTACGGGACTTCTACCGAAATAGAACCCATGGATCAGGGCGCTGTTGAAGCTTACAATTGGATAGGCAGCATTGTAGAAATGCAGGTTGTTCGCTATGACCAATCAGCAGCAGAAGAAGAGCGTAATATGACCGTGGTAACCTTCAATAAGAAGGAGTGAAGCCTCAACTTCTTCACTACAACTGCTATACCTATTAAAGTCCCAACCCAAAATTAAGTCTGATGAATGGCTGTAACGCACTGGTATGTTGACTGTCAAAATAGTTAGGTCTATATGAGTAATATTGCAAACCAGTGTTTAACTCAATAAAACCGGCAGAGCCAACACGCCTTTGAGTTCCCCAGAAAACCGAATAAGAAGGCCTTGTTCTGAAACTTCTAAAATCTGATATTTCCTGTCTTCCAAACAATCTGTCTATTTCAAAGCCCACATAATTACCAGAAAAGTTATTGCCGCTCAAGCCTTTTTCTATCTGGCTCTTCATTCCATAATAATATTTTGCCCCAAAGTGAAAATCATAACCGCGATCAGTGAAAGATGAGAGCGGTTCGAAACTGGGGTCGTTAGGATTAGGAATACTCAGATTTGATCTACGTACATAATATCCACCTGCGCCTCCATAGATTGAAAATGATGGCCATATTTTGTGTTCATAGTTAATACCCACAGAGAAACCCAATACATCCTGTCCGATGTTCAAGTTGTCCAAGCCTACTTTGAAAAGGCCTTTTTCATCCTTTAGACGTGAGGGTGGATTCAGAAGGCGATGGTTCTGCATATTCTGGTTCAATTGCCTTTGTCTTACAGGTTTATAACCTAGTGCCAGTCCTACCCTGGCCTGACTGGCAAAAGTCAAATAATCGGAAGCACCAGTATCAAATGGATCATTCTGGATAACATAGTCTAGACCTAAGTTGAACCCAAAGAATCCAAGGCGTCCCAATCTTTGCTGAACCCCCCAATGGGCTTTTAGTATATTACTATTAAGCTGAACATTCCCCAATCTTTGTCGTAGCCCCTCATACCCAATAGAGACATACCCTCCATTCATATTATTGGCACTAAGCCCTTCTTCAATTTTCTTCTTTTTGTTATAGTAGTGCCTTAAGGCAAATTCATAGCCATTACCTAGAAAAGTACCTGACCTGTATAAGTTGGCCATTACACTATTTGACTTGGTAAACTTATACTCTGCCCCCAAGAAGAACCTGCTATAAGGATATCCTGGACTTGGGCTATAATTAAGGCTTTGTACCCCGAACCTTAATTGAAACTTTTCCTCCACCAAATCCCGAGAAAAGTATTTGTATCTTCTACCTTCTTTAAAATCAGAATCTTCCTTGATCTCTTCGGAATATTCCACCTGTGTTTCACTAGTCTGAGAGAAGGCATGGGTAGCATAAAATAGGTTCAATAGGCAAATAACCGCCATCATTCTTAAACTGGTTATTGTAAACATGTTCAATATTTAGGTTGGTGATACGGTTTGTTATGAGGTTTAATTAGATGTATTACGTGCTTTTTCAATTGGAAGCTGCTAAAAACCCAGGCCAAAATTCAATTTTAGAAATAGTTGTGTTGTTCTTTGAAAGTCATCTACAAAGAAAAAAGGGCCAAACGCATAATTCTGTAAACCAGTATTCAATTCTACGTATCCACGGTTTCCCATACGTCTTTGGGCACCCCAAAAAAGCCTATATGACGGTCTTGTGGATCTATCTAACAAACCTGCGCTAATCTGCCGTCCAAATAACTGGTTTACTTCAAAACCTATATAGTTCCCTGAGAGGTTATTCCCGCTGAGGTTCTGTTCGATCTTTTTATCCATCGCGTAATAGTGCTTAACGCCTACATGGAAATCATACCCTCGATTTCTCAAAGAGCTAATGGAATCGAGATTAGGGTCAATGGGATTGGCAATTTGTACCACAGACCAGCGTGAAAAATATCCCGATAGCCCTCCATAAACGGAAAGCGAAGTCAGTAACTTATGCTCATAACTAGCTCGCATTGAAACCCCAATGAAGTCCGCACCAAGACTGAAGTTTTCCAATCCAATCTTTACTAAGCCTTTTTCATCTTTCAACTGAGCAGATGGGTTGGTAATACGATGGTCAAGTGCTATTTGGCTTAGTTCTTTTGACCGATCAGTTTTGGGACCAATGGCTATTCCTACTCGAGCTTGGTTGGTAAAAGTCAGGTATTGTAAAGATCGCGGGTTAAAGTTGTTTTCGTCCCAACCGTAGTCAAAACCCAGGTTAAAGCCAAAAAAGCCCAGCTTGCCCAACCTTTGTTGAACGCCCCAATGGGCTTTGAGGACATTGGTCCGTGAATACGAATCCCCGAATTCATTTCGAAGTCTCTCGTACCCGATTGCGACATATCCACCATTCATGTTGTTAGCACTGAGCCCTTCCTCAATCTTCTTCTTCTTGTTATAGTAGTGTCTGACAGCAAACTCATATCCAGTAGCATCAAAATCACCTGCTCTAATAAACTTGCCTAGAATGCTGTAAGACTTGGCCAGCTTGTATTCCGCTCCTATCGATAATACACTTAAAGGATAGATAAAGGCCGAAGTGTAGGTTGGGTTTTCAATAGCCGCCCTGAATTGAAATTTCTCTTCAATCAAGTCGCGGGAGAAGTAGTCGTACTTTTTACCGTCTTTGTAATCGGACTCCTCAATTGATTCTTCCAAAAACTGAATGTTCGTACTATCAGATTGGGCTACTACTTCTGTAATAGCAAAGCATAAAAAGAAAAGAATGAATAAATTACCTTTTGGATACATTGCTGTTTTCATAAATGGTTATGGTACTGTAGGTCGTCTTAATTTTGATCAATGAATAGTCAGAGCGAAAGCGCTTCATATATGTATTATCATTCGCATTCTGTGCACTGGAAATAGGCACATTTATGCTTGAGAATGAGGTACTCAGATCATAATTAAAGTTTCGGAAACCAGGCACTTCCACCTTCACTTCTGTCCTTTTAGAATCGATTTCCAGTGATTTGATGCTGATATCAGTCGATAGATCAATCAATCCGTAAGCGTTACTGATCGATACTTTTCCAGCTACATTAGAAAGCTTGATATCGGCCTTTTGGGATTCGAGTTTTATGTCAGCCCTGATCTGACTGCCTTGTATATCGGCATAATTAGATTTGACATACAGCTTACCAGAAATCTTATTCAGCTTCAACTCTCCAAAGCTCATTAATACTTTTGCCTCTTTATAAATATCTGTCAGCGTGATATTGCCATATAAATTGGCCAGGTTCAACTGGCACGAGCGGGGTACCTTAATCTTGTATTCTAGCTTAAGGTTACTCTTTATTTTCTTCAGGCTCTTGGGGATATCAAAATAGTTAGTGAGCTGATGGCCATTAGGGATTTCCTTAATTTCATATTTCGCATTTTCTAAGTCGGCCAGTGCTATGTCCCGTTTAGGGTGTTTGGCTATAATCTTAATCTCAATATCGATATAGTTCTTGCTCCAGGTACTAATTTCCACATTGGATTTTTCAGCCTTGACTTCCAGGATTTGTCCCGACCTGTATTGTAAGCTCTCCTTGATGGTTTTTTCTATTACCTGCACTTTTTTTTGTGCTAGCGTGTCCGTCAAACACAGACTTATCAAGACAAGGGTTAGTGTCAATATTTTCATTAATACTTTCATGCCATTATCATATTGATCAGAAGCTTTGTCAATTCAGATTTAAGGTTTTCTATCTTGATCTGGGCTTTAATCAGTTCAGGGCTGCGGCCAAAGGCCGATATTTCTTCCTTGATACTTTCTTCTTCCACCAGCACTTGATCCAGCTGCGTCTTCAACTCAAAGAACTCTTCATTATCCTCCAAATCGGTATAATCCGCAAAACGCTCTTCAATCAGTGTCAGTGCATTTTCAGCCTGATTATCCAGTTCGGCCAACTCCTCAAGCTCGTCTTCCTGCACATATTCTTCACTGTACACAATAGACTGTTCGGGTCCTGTAGCATCAATTGCAAAGAATTTGACAGCCAGTATTAACGCCACTGCTGCGGCCATGCTGATTCCAAAACGAAGGCGAACCACTTTCCCTTTAGGCCTGGATCCTATCAATTGATCATCCAAACGGTTCCAAAGTTGGTCATCTGGATGTATATCAGGCAGGTCTTTTAGCTTGGGTGCTAATGTTTCTGCAAAGTCTAATTGACTTTCAATATCGGTCCATAGCTTTTGGTCAGGCTCAAATTCCGGGAAGCCTTTCATCGCCTTCCTCACTTGCTCATTTATATCTCCCTGCCTTTTCATTTGATTAACATTTTAAGCCTGGACTGGAGCATTTTCTTGGCATGATAGAGTTGTGATTTTGAGGTACCTTCTGATATACCAATCATCTGCGATACTTCTCGGTGTTTATAACCCTCCACTTCAACCAGCATAAATATGGTCCTGTAGCCATCTGGTAAGGACATAATTGCGGTATGCAACTCTTGTCCGGTAAAATCATTTTCGACGCTCGGAGTGTTTTGTGCGTTCAACTCATCGACTGGCTCAAAGTCGAACCTTCCTTTGATTCTTCTTAGTGATTTTCTCACCACTATCGTCTTGATCCATGCTCCTAAGGTTGATTGCATTTTAAAGTCTTTAATGTCTCTGAACACTTCAATGAAAGCTTCTTGCAACGCGTCGTGAGATTCGTCACGATCACCTGTGATTCGAAAAGATATCGTGTACATAGCCACTTTGTACTTTTCGTAAACACTTCGTTGTGCAGTCCGGTGGTTCTTCCGGCACCCTTGAATCAATTCCAGTTCTTCCTGGTCCAAGTCTTAGTCTGTTGTTTTAAAATTTCGCACTAAAGGGTCGGGAAAATAGAAAAAGGTTGTATGACCTTACTATTTTTTTCAGAATAAGATGTCAAAATGTTAGCGGCTGCTCTGACAGGTTGTCAGAATTTGTGGTATGGAACCAAATTTGAGTTACGCTGAATGCTAAAATTGTTTTCAAACTATTAAACTATTTATAAACGCATGGAAGAAAAAGGTACCATTTCGATCCACACCGAGAATATCTTTCCCATCATTAAAAAATTCCTCTATTCCGATCACGAGATCTTCTTAAGAGAGCTAGTTTCAAATGCGGTTGATGCCACACAGAAAATCAAGCGCCTTTCTTCTCTTGGAGAATATAAAGAGGAACTTGGTGACCTGAGAGTGGAAGTATCTTTTGATAAAGAGGCTAAGACCATCACAATCAGTGATAAAGGAATCGGTATGACGGCCGAAGAGATCAAGAAGTACATCAATCAGATTGCTTTCTCTGGTGCTACCGAATTCGTTGAGAAATTCAAAGATGCCAAGGATGCGAATGAGATCATCGGTAAATTCGGTCTGGGCTTCTACTCTGCCTTTATGGTCGCCGATCAAGTTGAAATAATTACCAAGTCTTACCAAGAAGGTACCGAAGCCGCCAAGTGGACATGTGACGGTAGTACAGAATTCGAGATTACCAAAGCGGATAAAGAGGCTCGTGGTACTGATATCATTCTACATGTCAACAGTGACTCTGAGGAGTTCCTAGATCAATTCAAAATTCAGGGCATCCTTGACAAGTATTGCAAGTTCCTACCAGTAGAAATACAATTCGGTGATAAGGACAAGTCAGTTGAAGACGGCACAGATGATGAAGGAAAGCCTAAGTACAAAACTGTCAAGGAGGATAATATCATCAATACCACTTCTCCTATCTGGACGAAGGCTCCGACCGATTTAAAGGATGAGGACTATCTTCAATTCTACAAAGAGCTATACCCGTTCTCAGAAGATCCTCTGTTCTGGATTCACCTGAATGTAGATTATCCATTCAATTTAACTGGTGTACTATATTTCCCGAAGGTGAAAAATGATTTCGAGGTACAGAAAAATAAAATTCAACTTTACTCTCGTCAGGTATTCATCACAGATGAGGTAAAAGATATCGTTCCGGAATTCTTGATGCTCCTTCATGGTGTGATCGACTCCCCGGATATACCACTTAATGTATCCAGAAGTTTCTTACAGGCTGATAGCAATGTGAAGAAAATCAACAATTACATTACTAAGAAGGTGGCAGATAAGCTAGGTGAGCTATTCAAAAAGGATAGAGCGGCTTACGAAGAGAAGTGGGATAACATCGGCGTTTTCGTGAAGTATGGTATGATATCTGAAGAAAAATTCTACGAAAAGGCCAAGGACTTTGCGTTGTTCAAAAACATCAAAAACGAGCACAGTACCTTTGAAGAGTATAAAGAGAAGGTGAAGGAAAATCAGACTGACAAAGACAGCAACCTGATTTACATCTATACTTCCGAGCCAGAAAAACAAGATACCTACATCCAAAGTGCTAAGAACAAATCTTATGACGTGCTATTGATGGATGGTGTTCTGGACAGCCACTTTATTAATCATCTGGAGCAAAAGCTGGAGAAGACCCAACTCAAAAGGGTGGATGCAGATATAGTAGAGAAGTTAGTTGATAAGGATGAAGCTATTGCCAGTGTGCTATCTCAGGATGAGGAAGAAAAGGTGAAGGAGATTTTCAATGGTGCCATCAACAATCCTAGCATGAACGTAAGCGTAGAGTCTCTGGCTACTGATGATATGCCTGTGGTGATTACCATGTCAGAGTTCATGAGAAGGATGAAAGATATGGCCAAAACAGGTGGTGGTTTTGGAATGATGGGTAATATGCCCGATAGTTTCAACGTGGCGATCAACGGTAATCATCCTGTTATCAGTAAAATTCTTAGGGCTAAAAAGCAGGAGAAAAAAGAGCAATTAGCTAAACAAGCCTATGACCTGGCTTTGCTATCTCAAAATATGCTCAACGGAGCTGATTTAACCAACTTTATAAAAAGAAGTGTCGAGTTAGCTGCTGAGCAATAATTAAATACAGACAGTTTTTCTCAGGCCATAACCCTAGCACCAATGCAGGTTATGGCCTTTTACTTTTATAAGCTTATCAAACTTTCTTGACAGAAAATAAAGATTTTGCTTTCTTCGTTATTCTGAAAAAACGCTTTCCATGAAGTTCAACCAAGTCAGTTTCTTCGTCATTGTTACCAGCATTTGTTTTTGCTTGCTGCCCACAGGGCTTATGGCCCAAGAGGAAGAGGGATATGATCCAGCCGCCGATCTATCGGTGATTAGCACACCGTTGACTATCAATCTTGATGAGGAAGAGGAAGCGGTAGAAATCAAAAAGAAAAAGCGCAAGAGGAACGTATTCTATGGCTTAAAAACCAAGAAGGGTTTTACGCGTAAAGGCTTCGGTGAAAACACAACTTATGAGCTTTTTAGGTTCTTGAAAACACCTCAGGAACCAGACCCATACGTGCGGGATATATACTGGTATGACTTCAAACGCAGAGATATACGCAATAGAGGATACGATCCTAAAAAGGGCGTTCTACTGCATGGACCATATAAGAAGGTTAAGGGAGAGCAGGTACTGGAAGAAGGTATATACTATAAGGGCACTAAGCACGGCCGTTGGACCTCGTATGACAAGAACGACATCCTGATGGATAAGCAAAAGTACTACAAAGGCTGGCCTAAAGAATCGCTTGCCAGTTACTACGATCAGGAAAGAACAAAACTCAAAGAGATCATCCCCGTTCAATATGGGGAAAAAGAAGGTAATTACTTTTACTTCCACGAGAATGGCCGCATAGCCGTACAAGGTGAGTTCCGTTATGATGCTAAAGTGGGTAAATGGACCGAATTCTACTCACACCGTCCGAGAAGGAAGAAGGTGATTCAATTTAGCCAGGACCCCTACGACCAGGAATTCCGACCTTATGTATGGCGCGAATGGAATGCCGGCGGTCAGTTGGTCTATGAGAATAAAGATCCTGAAGGAAGCCAGTAGAAGGGCGTTAGAGTCTGGAGTTTGAGTATTGAGTGGTTAGAATAATCAATCAACAAGCCTTCATCCAGTAGCATTTTTCCAAGCTAGTAACATTACAGCTCATTATAGCTACCCCCTATAGAATTACTTCCAAATCCTCTATGAAGTGGGTAAGGTATGGCACTTTCAGCCCCCTTCCTTACCCCGATAGAAAAAAGAATAGAATTCTTAAGAATTCCGTAAACAATTTTATTTTTTCTGACTTAAGAGTAATACGACAGGAGTTCTCTGCCAAGATATGGCTTCAATATCAGAAGGTATTACGCTTGATATTCCGACGCCAGACTGGCTTTTGAATACATCTCAGCATACCGGAAATCTTTGATGTATTTTTTCTAGTAACGAATACTATAAACAACCATCAGTCGTTATTCTATCGACTGCATCATAAATAGTTTTTACAACTACCTTATCAATCTAAAATTAAACGCAAATGGCAACTTACTCTTACCCTGAAGACTTTGAAGGTACTTTCTGGACTGTAGTTGATGGTGACTTTTATGTCAGCACCATCGGTAGTGATACCAATGGCAATGGTAGCCCAGCCAGCCCATATCTAACCATAGATAAGGCATTGGAGCTGGCCGGAGATAAAGATAAAATTGTAATTGGGCCTGATGAATATGTGACTATTGTTGAATCGGATCAGGCTGGTTCAGCTTTTCAGGAATTCACTTATGAAGAGTTACGCATACTTAAAAGCGCTAATAATATGGTTCCCGGCACCATGTATAAAATTTCTGACCATGCTACCAAACACCAAATTCCCGGCACATCTGAAATCAATACTGGTTTAGTGGAACCGCTAATCGTTAAAGCTATTTCAGAAAATATCTTGGATAGTAAGGCCTATTCACCTGCCTTTCCTGATGATATTGTATTATATGATTTTGACAACGACCTCTGCGAGGATGGCATCACCGCCAGAACCGGAAAGATTACTTATAGGAAGGATACAAAAAAAATATTGAGTAGTTACTACGATTGGCGAAATGTCAAATTCAGGAGATACAATATCACGGGTATAACGCATGGTAGCGTAACGGAAACGACGCCATCGGCTTTCGAAGCGACGATTATCAATGGAGCAGTAGACACCACTGCCACCCGCTACCGCGAATACTATCTGCAATTTCCTGTTACGCACGGAGCTGCGCCAAGTCTATCTCTGACAAAAGGCGCCAACACAGTCACTAAGCCACTACAAAAAACTGGTGGTGTTGACCTTGCTGCTAACGAATTGAGCACATATCTGACTAACGGTCTGGCGCTTGTATATTATTCTCCTCACTATGACAGCTACATTGCGGTAAATAGCAGTGGAGAAAATGCCGCTGTACAGGGATTGCACTCGTGGGTTGAAAATGATTTCAGTATTGGCAACAGCACTCCTCTCTCCGTAGATAGTGGAACATTTCAGGATTTCTTCACCTTCGGAAATGTATCGGACGGCGGCAGCCTTTTTGAAGTCCAAATTGGTAAGTGGGGTGATAACTATAATAATATTATTTTCTCCTCAGACAGTGTTAATGTGAGGAACGTGCAGATCAGTAATAACACCTACAATATGACTTTTTCCCACTCCGTCACCCGGAGTATTGACATGGGAGAAGACTCTTATAATAACTTGGTATTAAATGACTTAAGCTGGTCCAAAATTGACAATGAGTATTATAACAACATCATGGTCAGGTTCCTAAGGCATTTTGATACTAACGGCGAATCATATAGTAATTCATATTTAGGTACTGGTAATTTTTACTATATGAAATTTTACTCACTCTGCCATAACACCACTTTCAGACTAACCCATGGAGGGTTTAGCGGTCAGGCTTTCTTCAATGGCATATTGACTTTTAGTCATTTGAACCTTTCAAATATGAGGAGGTCGGTCTGGAATGGAGAGATGTCCAATAAATCTTTCGAACATGGGCTTGACTGGGCAAGACATATCTGGGATCGGTCGTCTTCAACGGTGATAGAACATTTCGCCGAAAACCGGAATGATAAATATGAAATTGATGTTCCTCTGCGGCTTGATTTAGACCTTTCTGAAGGCACTGATTTTCAGTTTTTAGTGAGAGATAATACTTCGAAAATGGTTGAAACGTTTGAACCACCAACCATTGCCGGGGCTACGAATCAGGAAACACTATCCAACATACTGTCAGCACTGCAAGGCCTCGGGTTATTGGTTGATAACACGGCTATAACCGGACAGCCTAGTGGAGATATTCTTAAAGTTGACATAACACTCAGCAATTCTCAAATTCTGAATTTAGGAACCGAATTAGAATTAATTCCAGCGCCTGGTGCCAACAAAGTAATAGACTTCGTAGGTCTAAGCGGTTCAATAATTGGGGATGCTGCATACAATGGAAATCCAAGCCTCATATTCTATTTAGGAGATGAAAACAATGCAGTATGTTCGAGTATTCCTATAAGCTCGATTGAACCTGTTTATATAAGAAGGACACCTGAGGACATGTTTGTTGTGGCCCAAAGCCCGTTCATTGACAGACCAATCTATGTAAGAACAAGCGATGCGCAAAACCCTAGTGGGGGCAATACATCTCTTAAACTTTCTATTTACTACACCATCTTCAGTATGTCCTGATAAAGGACTCACTATCAAAATCAAAGAATACAAGTAACCTCAAACGATCAATTAACATAAAAAAACAACCATGGCATCATATACCTACCCTCAAGACTTTATAGATACTTACTGGACTGTGACTGACGGTGATATTTATGTCAGTACCGCAGGCAGCGACACAACAGGGAATGGCAGTCCACAAAGCCCTTATTTGACTATTGAAAAAGCCTTAGAAATCGCCCAAGACAACGAAAAGATAGTTATAGGCCCAGATGAGTATGTAGATATTGAATCTGTTAGAATAGCATCCAAGGAAACCGGATCGGAGTCAGTTTGCCGCTTGGCTACTAAAATAAATATCAATCTGGCCGCTGGTGGTTTATTGACCATAGATGGTGTACTTACATCAGCAGGAGATCGGGTCCTGGTATGGCAACAGGCAGTGTCAGCCGAAAATGGTATTTACACTGCCAGCACCGGCCCGTGGATCAGGGCAGAAAATTATAACAATGTCGAAAATGTCATCCCCGGAAAGCTTATACCGGTATTAGAAGGAACAGATCATGCGAGGTCAATATTTCAACTGACTACTAGTGGCACAATAGAGGTGGGTTCCATAGCGCTTACTTTCGAAAAAACATCTTCAGGTTCAGGAAGCTGGGGAAGCATAGCTGGTGATTTAAACGCTCAAACAGATCTGACTACCAAGATCAGCGCCGACATCACCGTTGCTACCGACAACCTTAAAGACAATGTCCCGGTATCCGGTGACACACTCAATAAACTCTATAATCTTATTCAAGGCATTAATGCTCTCTCTTCAGAAGATATTGATACGTTAGCCGAAATCAATACTATACTTACAGATACCAATCTGATCCCATCGATAGGGCAACTCACCTCAAACGTAGATATCGACCTTAACAACAATACATTCCAATTAGCTGACACGAAATTCAGATTTGAAGTTAACGACTCTAAGATCAGGCTTTATGGGACAGATGGCGGAGGCTTTACAGGTACAGAAACCTATATTAACATCACAGAAACGCAGATCGAGTTATTCAACAAAGGAGCAGGCTTAGGTACTGTGTCATCCAAGATAACAATGGATGATAATAGGATAAACTTTATTGTTAATGACTCTCAAAATACAGAAAGTGCGACACTCGAGGTCAATCCCAACGGTGTTTTCGCATCCACATCACCGTTCCCTGGTTCTAATGAACTGGCCTCAACCAGTTATGTCAATGACCAAATCCAAGAAGCTGTAGGAGTCGATTTTCCGCAGGAAATTGGAACAATTCACACGGAAAATTTTGCTTCGGCCAATCAATCGGATTATATCGAGAACAGTCCTAATAGTACCTTTTCTTTCAGCAATGCACTAGAAATCACGGGTGGTGTGGGTAATCATATCAATTATGTAGCTTTCGCCAAAGCAGATAACGCCCACCGGGTAACTTGCATGGAGAAATGGAAACTCAAAGCAAGCTTCACGACGGGGACCTTGGCTAATAACACCTTCGGTTTTGGCTTGGGTATAAAAAGCAATCATACCAATGATGCCAAAGATGTGTCTGTGAGACTGGCCCAGGACAGCACTAGTTTTCTGGGTAAATTTCAATTCTATGCGGTTAAAAATGGCGCTGCTACCACCTTGAAGACATCGGATAACGGATATGCCATGCAAAACAATACCGCTTACATATTCGAGGTAGAGCGCATCGGTTTTACGCTGTTTGCCAGACTTTTTGACGCTACTGAAACATTGTTGAACGAGGATTCCTATACCTTCCCTGTGAAGGCCCCTTCTAATACAGATGTCATTCATAATACAGGAAGGTTTGCTGTCTGGCAATATGGAGGCAATCAAAGTATCTCTCAGCTCGAGATCAGTTCTAAAGCCAGAAAGAACATTGGCAGACTATTCATAGGTGATAGTAACCTGAATGGTCTTTTCTGCTGGAACCTAGGTTCCAGGTATGTAGATCAGGTGATGTCGACTTCCGGATTGTCGTACGAGATCAATGCCGGTAGCGCAGATACTACCCAATCCCTCTTGGATAAAAAGGATGAAATACTGGCCATCAACCCTGAGATTTGTTATATCAACATCATGAGTAATGATCAGGCTTTCAATGTGCCTCAAGCTACTTATCAGGGCAATTATCAAAGCTTTGTCTCCGATCTGGAAGCTGTTGGCATCAAAGTAATGCACGGTACACCTATTGCCAGAAACATCAACCTCACGGCGATCAGAGATTTCATCATCCAAACCTACGCTTATGAAGACGTTGTCGATTTGTTTGAGATCACCAAGGGTACCGCTGGCACTGGATTAGATGCCACTTTCAATAGTGGTGACAACATCCATATGAATAGGGTTGGCAATGATATCTGTGCCAGGGAAATACTGCACAAGTTACCAAGATTGGCCAGGTACGTTAAGGACATGCAAACAATACCTTTTATTCCGTCTTAGTCGGAGTCAAGTCTCAAAAGCCACTGGTCGGAGTCCGCTATACCCAACTTACGACCAGAGGTTTTATCCAATGAATATATCCATTGATAATCAGTAATGTATAAGTTGGAAATGACATATCAGATAAGTTGATACATTACCAATCAAGACCTTCTACTTTTCGGAACTTTGCAATATCAAAATTGTCATCTAAAAGTATTTTTCGCTTATATATCAAGATTGAATCACTCAGTTCAATCAGTTCCATTTTCTCTCCATCAATGGTTAGATAGCCTTTAGACACGGAATATTGAAAAGTTTCATAACCTCTATTACCACTAAAACCCCATTGAACATCATCTTTATTAAAAATCATTTGAAGGGTATTAGGCTTGGTTCTAAGCGTATCACCTTCTAATAAAATGGTGGTAGATTCTCCTACCCATTTCCCTAGAATG
>JBCBSS010000085.1:0-32901 GCA_039819065.1 Bacteroidota bacterium | reverse complement strand
TTGGCTCTTCATATTACTAATCCAGAAGGCGTACCTCAGGAAAAGCTTATACAATGGATACTTCGCCTTCAAAGCTTCTACCATACCTGCTTTAGCCAAATCAAAGTTGGGGTTCAGCTTCAATGACTCTCTAAAATGTTCCAAAGCTTTCTTATGCTCACCTCGTTCTAGCAGCCCCCATCCGTGGTTAGCATGAGTGTAAGCGTTTTCAGGATTTTGGTTGAGTGCTTCTTTTATGGTATCGAAGGCCTCACCTTTCTTCCCTAATTTATTCAGTGCGGTAGAACGGACATTCAAACAGCCCAAGTGATCAGCTTCTATCTCCAACCCCTTATTGGCATTGTCAAGCGCATCCTGCCATTCCTTTTTATACAGGTGAATGGCAGCCAAAATGTAAAAGAAATCCGCACTATAGGGATATATAGCAATGGCATTTTTAATATGCACTAACGCATTCTTTACGTCATTCTGCTCAAGTAGAATACGTGAATACGTGTAAAGTAAATTGGGGTCATCTGGTCGTATACCTATGGCACGCTGCATCAGTTCATTGGCCTTATCGTGTTCTTCACTTTCCGAAGAGCAAATGGCCAAAAGAGAGAGTACATCTACGTTGTTGGGATCCGATGATAAGGCCTTTTTGAGTTCCTTTTTCGCTTCCGAAAAGCGATTGGTCTCCATCAAGACTTGTGCGCGCTTGATATAATTATCTACCATTAATTACCAGTTAAAATTAGAATGTACGGGGTTTGTTACTTTTTGATGTTCAGGTATTCCAATATTTCATCATACAACCCTGAATCATTGGCGTACAACGCATAGTTACGCGCAGAAGTAAACCATTCTTTAGTGGAGGGCTTTATCATTTTCGATGCACCGACCAAGTCCTTAGTTTGTATGGGCTCAGGCACACCGGTTTTCATGGATGCACGCAATTTCTCCTCAATAGCGTAATCAATCAACGCTTTCAGATCGGCACCGGAAAAGTCTTTTGCTTTCTTCGCTACACTGGCATAATCGATATCTCCCAGGGGTTTGTTCTTGAGTAATACCTCCAGAATACTCTCCCTGCTTTCGATATCAGGAGGCTGTACAAAAATAATCCTGTCGAACCTCCCCGGTCTTCTGAAAGCGGGATCGAGATGCCAGGGTGCATTGGTGGCACCAAGTATCAACACACCATCGTTAGAAGATTCTACACCATCGAGTTCAGAAAGAAATTGGTTGATCAAATGTCTACCACCGGATTGGCGCATATCAGATCGGCTGGCTCCCAACGCATCTATTTCATCAAAGAAAAGCACACAAGGTGCTTCATTTCTAGCCAATTCAAATATGTTGTGGAGGTTTCTTTCGCTATTCCCAATCCACATATCCAATACATCACTAATGCCAACGGGGATGAATTTAGCCTTCACCTGACCGGCTGTAGCCCTGGCAATGTGCGTCTTACCACAACCCGGAGGGCCGTAGAGTAGAATGCCACCTCCTATCTTTTTACCATAAGCTTCATACAATTCAGGATGTTTCAATGGTTGGATGATTTTGATATTGATCTCTTCTTTCACTTTGTCCATTCCCCCCACATCATCGAAGTTGATCTTGGGCCGCTCTAACCTTCCCGCTTCTTCCTCCAATTCTTCCAGAAACTGCTCTACCTCTCCTTCGAAGCCACCTTTGTTCCTAAGGTTGGCGTCCAACTCATCATCTGTCTTATCAGGATCAAGAGCCAATGCCTTTTTATAATATTCCATAGACCTGGCTACGTCATTTTCCTTGAAGAGCGCCTTGCTATAGAGTAGTAGTATTTCAGCACTTTCGTTTTCCGTATCTACAAGATCTTCCACGATCACGATCACTGCAGAGTGCTTACCTTGGCTATAATACACCTGAGCCAAACCTTCCTTGGCTTTCAGGTTAGCAGGAGACTGATCAAGTATAATTTTATATTCTTGCTCAGCTTCTTCCATCAGACTGTTTTCAAGTAATGTATTGGCTAAATGAAGTCGTAAAGGCACGTTATCAGGTGAAAATTTCAATGCCTCCCTCAGATTCTTAATATTCTCGTTTTCCATAAAAAATGAAATACACCTTTTTGGTTATAGCGTAAAGACGCAAATATAAACATCACAGTTTTACGGATTAGTACTTTGATGTAAGTGGGGGATAATCTTTCAGTCGCGAGGGCATTCAGTGCTACCCATTTACAGATTTTCCAGCTAAACCTACCCTAGCGCGAAAGTTACTTTTGTGCTTTAGAATTGATGCGATATGCCTTGTATAGCGGACATTCCTGCTCGCTTTTTGAAACGAACAAGAATGTTCATTTTACAGCGCCATAGGTACGACATGTTGGGTTTGGGTCGCACCTACGGCGCTTGGACAGATGTTATGAAGATATTTTCTATAAACATATCGCCCCTCTGGGGCTTAATAATGACAATACTGTTAGGGCTTTTACTCCGTGCATCATTCTCCGGTTTTCGACGTAGGAGAAAATCCGGGGAATCTCTTATTCAATCCATCTCATCAAAGATGAGATTCCCAAGTCTCTCCCGGCACGTCAGCACTTGTCCGTCCACTGACGGATCGCAAGGGAATGACGGTGCTGCATTCCCTTGCGCGAAAGTTACTTTCGTACTTTAGAATCGGTGCAATATGCCTTGTATTGTGTAGCGAACATTCCTGTCCGCTTTTTGAAACGAACAAGAATGTTCGTTTTACAGTGGGGCTATCTCAAAAGCCGATTTTAATGTCATCCCGATTGATCGGGATGAGAAATCTTACTCCCTTGATTATCAACACTTTGATCGAGTAAGATTTCTCCCGATGGTCGAAAAGACAGCTTTTGGGACAGCCACTATTTATTCCATAGAGAGAACGCCAGATGTTTCCATCTGGCTGCACTTAATTTAAACACTAGGTGGAAACACCCGGCTACACTTAAACTACACCTGAAAAGATACTTCTAAAACATCCCCAAATCTGGTAATAATATTAACTCACCATCTTTGTTAAATAAATTAGTAATTACTAATTTTGTTAGTAATGGATAATAGAGTGATCATGCATTTGGATTTGGATACTTTCTTCGTGTCCTGTGAGCGGCTATCGGATAGCAGGTTGAATGATAAGCCTGTCCTGATAGGAGGAACGACGGATAGAGGGGTAGTAGCTTCATGCAGCTATGAAGCCAGACAGTTCGGTATTCATTCGGCTATGCCTATGAAGTTGGCTAGACAGTTGTGCCCTGAAGCGGTTATCATCAGAGGGAATTCTGCGGTCTATTCAGAAAAGTCAAATGAAGTGACGGAGATCATCAAGGACTACGTACCTGTCTATGAAAAAACTTCCATTGACGAATTTTACACCGATCTTTCCGGGCTGGATAAATTCTACAGTAGCTTAAAACTCGCTACTGAGATGCGTGAGAAGATCATTCATGAAACGGGTCTTCCCATCTCTTTCGGGCTATCTGAGAACAAAACTGTTTCTAAAATCGCCACTAATGAAGCTAAGCCCAATAATCAGTTGAAGATCGATTATGGTCATGAAAAGGGTTTCCTGGCTCCTCTTTCGGTCAAGAAAATCCCTATGATCGGCGATAAAACGCACCAGACCATGCTTCACCTGGGCGTGCGTAAGATCAAAACCATACAGCAGATGCCGATGGAGCTGATGCAGAAGGTATTCGGCAAGAATGGCATCACCATTTGGCAAAAGGCCAATGGCATAGATCATTCCCCTGTCATTCCTTATTCTGAGCGTAAATCCATTTCCACAGAAAGGACATTTGACCGTGACACCATCGATGTAACCAAACTCAAAGGCATTCTACTAGCCATGGCTGAAAACCTGGCTTTCCAATTGAGAAGAGGGCTTAAGCTCACTTCCTGCATCACTGTAAAAGTCAGGTACTCCGATTTCAATACGTATACTTTACAATCCAGAATGCCCTACACGGCCGCAGACCATGTGCTGATATCCAGAACCTTAGAATTATTCGAGAAGCTGTATAACAAGCGTCTTCTGGTAAGATTGATTGGTGTACGTTTCAGTGGCTTGGTAGAAGGCGGGCATCAGATCAATCTGTTTGATGATGCAGAGGAAACTATCAATCTCTACCACGCTATGGACGCCATCAGGGACAAACATGGTGATAGAAGGGTAATGCGAGCGGCAGGTATGGATGCCAAAACCATTAGTAGATTCAACCCCTTCACTGGAGAACCTCCTCCCCTTTTGGCCAATAGAAGAGCGTAATGATACTTAATGCTCATTCATATTATAGCTTCCACTATGGCACGATGAGCCCTGAAGCACTTTTGCAAGAAGCGCAACTTAAAGGATTCAAAAAGCTGGCTTTAACCGATATTAATGCTACTTCAGGGTGCATGAACTTTGTACGCCTATCAAGCAAATATGACATAGAACCGGTATTAGGGCTTGATTTTAGAAATGGTGCACAGCCACTTTTTGTAGGCATTGCCAAGAATAACCAAGGCTTTTACGAGCTCAATCAATACATATCAGACCCTTTTCTGGAAGACAGTAAACCTATCCCATCTCATGCTCCTTTCTTCGAAAATGCGTTCATCATTTATCCTCTTAGTGTTTATGATGGTAAAGTTCTGAATCATAATGAGTTTGTTGGGGTAAGGCCACAAGAACTATCTAAAATCAGGTTTTCAGACTGGCAGAAGCAACAACACAAACTAGTAGTCTTACAAACGGGTAGCTTTCGCCACAAGCGAGATTTCAATGCCCATAGGTTGCTAAGGGCCATTGGGAATAATACACTACTCAGCAAACTCCCTAAAACTGAAGAAGGCTTGCCTACCGATGTTATGCCTTCTATGGAAGAGTTTCTGCATATTTACAAGGAATACCCACAGATCATCTTCAATACAGAAAACCTGCTAGCTCAGTGTAGCATTGACTTTGACTTCGGGGAAGATATTCCTCACAAAAACCAAAAGCATTATACAGGCTCCGAGCAAGAAGACTACGACATGATTAGGAGCAAATGTGCTGAAGGCCTTCTTTACCGATATGGTACTGATCCCAATGACGAGATCATGACAAGGCTTGAAAGTGAATTGAAGATCATCAGGCAAAAAGGGTTTCTAGCCTATTTCTTGATCAATTGGGATATCATCAATCACGCGCGAGAACAGGATGTCCCTTATGTAGGAAGAGGTAGTGGAGCCAATAGCATCGTCGCCTACTTACTGCGTATTACCGATGTAGATCCTATCGAGCTAGATCTTTATTTCGAGCGGTTTATCAACCTCTATCGCAAAAACCCTCCCGATTTCGATATCGATTTCGCTTCGCGAGACCGAAACTACATGACGCAATATATATTTGAGCAGTTCCCGCACACTTCTCTGCTAGCTACTTACAGCACTTTTCAATACCGTGCTGTAGTACGGGAGTTAGGTAAGGTGTTTGGGCTTCCTCCTCACGAAATTGATAAACTTAGCGAAGGAAAGCGAGGTACAGATGAACTCTCCAACCTGGTACTGAAGTATGGCAACCTCATACAGGGGCTACCCCATCATTTAAGCATCCATGCCGGAGGTATACTCATTTCTGATAAATCCATTCACCACTACACTGCTACTAACAAGCCCCCTAAAGGTTTCAGAACTGTACAATTCGACATGATCGTGGCTGAGGATATTGGGCTCTACAAGTTTGATATTCTAGGGCAGCGCGGCTTAAGTAAGATCCAGGATGCGCTGAAAATCGTCAAGTACAACCATCCAGAAGATCCTGAAATCGACATTCATGATGTAAAGCAATTCTACAAAGATGAAAAGGTGAAGGGCTTGCTGAGAGAAGGAAAGGCCATCGGGTGTTTCTATGTAGAATCTCCTGCTATGCGTATGCTGCTCAAAAAGCTTAAGGCAGATCATTACCTTGGGCTGGTGGCAGCCAGTTCTATCATACGCCCCGGTGTGGCCAAATCCGGTATGATGCGAGAATACATTCTAAGGTTTAGAAAACCAGAGCGTATTAAAGATGCCCATCCTACTCTGCTAGATATCATGCCCGAGACCTTCGGTGTGATGGTCTACCAGGAAGATGTGATCAAGGTAGCACACCACTTCGCTGACCTGACCTTGGCCGAGGCTGATGTACTGAGAAGGGGTATGTCGGGCAAGTACCGCTCCCGGGAGGAGTTTCAGAAAGCGAGGGATAAGTTCTTTGAAAACTGTGATAAAAAAGGGTATAAAAGAGAAATCTCTGCCGATGTATGGCGACAGATCGAAAGTTTCGCCGGTTATGCTTTCTCCAAAGGGCATTCTGCTTCCTATGCAGTAGAAAGCTACCAAAGCCTCTATCTCAAGGCTTATTATCCCTTAGAATACATGGTAGCGACCATCAATAACGGTGGCGGGTTCTACAGACAAGAGCTATATGTACATGAGGCCAGAATGCACGGCGCCAAAATCGAAGCTCCTTGCATCAACCGCAGTCTTGACATCTGCATCATTCATGGAAATACCATCTTCCTAGGATTAGGGCTCATCAGTGAAGTAGAACATGGCACCATAGAAGCCATATTACTAGATAGGTACGCCAATGGTATATTTATGGGCATTAGTGACTTCATCAATAGAGTGGCCATCTCTCTGGAACAATTGCTCTTGCTCATCAGAATAGGTTGTTTCCGGTTTACTGATAAAACCAAGAAAGAACTACTCTGGAATGCGCATTTGCTATTAGGTAGTACCAAAAAAAGCAATCCTGAGAAAATGCTATTTGAAACACCTGCTCGTTCTTACGAACTCCCTCCTCTTTATTCTGCTGAGTTGGAAGATGCTTTTGAAGAAATAGAATTGCTTGGTTTTCCGCTTTCAGACCCTTTTAATTTACTCAAGAACAAAGTAGAAAAACCATTAACGGTTAGGGAATTTCCTGAGCTATTGAAAAAGGAAGTCACCATACCCGGCTATCTCATTACCATTAAAAACACTTCCACTACATCCGGAAAGCGAATGCACTTCGGCACTTTCTTAGACGTAGAAGGCCATTTCATTGATACCGTGCATTTCCCCCCTGTAGCGGCCAAGTATCCTTTCAGGGGCAAAGGCATTTATACCCTTACTGGAGTAGTAGTCGAGGAATTTGATTTCTATACTTTAGAAGTTACGGCCATGACAAAGGAAGACTATATCAATGACCCTCGCTATTTCGATGAGAATACCGACGCCACTGAGATTAGTGCCAGCAATGGCTTCTTTGATCGCGGTGAGAAGATTAAGGTGACGGTTTGATTTTTATCAGCACTCGAAAAAGGCCTTGTTACGAAACTATTTAAACGCCAATCCAATTTATTCTTAAGGCCAATTCATTATTAACAGGTATTTTTGCAGTATGAAACGAGTTGTAGTTGGATTATCAGGTGGTGTAGATTCCAGTGTCACGGCGTATTTGCTCAAAGAGCAAGGCTACGAAGTGATCGGTATGTTCATGCGCAATTGGCATGACGAATCTGTTATCATCAGTGATGAATGCCCGTGGGTAGAAGATAGCAATGATGCTATGATCGTCGCCCAGAAACTTGGTATTCCCTACCAGGTCATTGACCTTAGCAAGGAGTACAAAGAGCGCATCGTTGACTACATGTTCTCCGAATACGAAAGAGGCCGCACGCCTAATCCGGATGTACTTTGCAATCGGGAAATCAAATTCGATATTTTCCTCAAGGCTGCTATGAAGCTCAAAGCTGATTATGTAGCTACGGGTCATTACTGCCAGAAGGATGAGTTTGTGCAAGATGGCAAGACCATCTATCGCTTATTGGCCGGCGCCGACGCTAATAAAGACCAGAGTTATTTCTTGTGCCAGTTGAACCAAGAGCAGCTTTCCAAAGCACTTTTCCCTATCGGGCATCTCCAAAAGCCTGAAGTGAGAAAAATAGCACAGGAATTGGATTTGGTTACTGCCGATAAAAAAGACTCTCAAGGATTGTGTTTTGTAGGAAAAGTAAGGCTTCCTGAGTTCTTGCAACAAAAGCTTTCACCAAAGAAAGGTAAAGTAATAGAGATAGAAAGTGATGCCTCTAACTTTGAAGGTAATCCTGTTTACGAACCTGTCAATGGTACAGAAGTATCAACACTATCTAAAATCACTGAACCATTCTCCTATCGGCTAGAGGATGGCAAAGTGGTGGGTGAGCATAACGGAGCGCATTACTTCACGATTGGTCAAAGAAAGGGGCTTAATATCGGAGGCACTCCCAAACCTTTGTTTGTAATCGGTACGGATACAGAAGAAAATGTCATATACACGGGCCAGGGTGAAGATCATCCTGGGCTATATAGAAAGGGACTGTTCATCAGGAACAGTGACATTCATTGGCTGAGAGATGATTTAACACTACAAGTGGGAGAATCAGCTGAATATGATGTTCGTATCAGATATCGTCAGGAGCTACAGAAAGCTACTCTTTACCAGGAAGACCAAGGCTTGTACATCATATTTGATCAGCCTCAAAAAGGTATTACACCAGGGCAGTTCGCTGCTTGGTATAAAGAAGGTGAATCGATAGGGTCAGGAGTGATCGACTGATCTCTATTTTTGATAGGTTGCTATAAACGAAAAAAGGTCATTCAATGAATGACCTTTTTTATCTATGATAATATTTTCTTAGATCGCGATACCGATGAAAGATTTGAAGGCGATCCCCATAAGCCCAGTAATGAGCATGGTAATACCCAGACCTTTTAATCCATTAGGTACATTTGAATATTTTAGTTTTTCCCTAATAGCTGCTAGCGCAACAATAGCCAATAACCAACCTATACCTGATCCGAAACCGAATACAGTCGCTTCAGCAATTGTATAGTCTCTTTGTACCATGAAGAGTGATGCTCCCAAGATAGAGCAGTTTACTGCTATAAGCGGAAGAAATATTCCCAAAGAGCCGTAGAGAGCCGGTGAGAATTTTTCGATAACCATCTCCACTAGTTGTACCATGGCAGCGATGATCGCAATGAACATAATGAATTGAAGGAATTCCAAATTCAATTCTGCGAAGGCTGGCCCTAACCAAGACAAGGCACCTTCCTTCAATATAAACTCTTGCAGTGCCCAGTTAGCTGGCACTGTGATAGTCAATACAAATATAACCGCTGCACCAAGGCCTAATGCTGTTGGCACTTTCTTAGATACAGCAAGGAAAGAACACATGCCCAAGAAGTAGGCGAAGATCATGTTCTCAACAAAAATTGACTTTATTCCTAGACTTAATAATTCCATCGTTGTGTATAAATTAATGTTCTACGTAACCGGTCTTAGAGCGTTGAATCCAAATAATCAGACCCAATACCATGAAAGCACCGATTGAATCTACCATCAAACCATTGTTGGTATAGCTATTAATACCAATCATCTCGAATACTTTGAAGTCGAATAATGATCCTGAGCCGAAAAGCTCTCTAAAGAAAGCTACTGCCAATATGATCCAGGCGTAACCAATACCGCTACCTAGTCCGTCAAGGATGGAATCGTATGGCTTGTTACCCATGGCAAAGGCCTCTAATCGGCCCATTACAATACAGTTGGTGATAATAAGTCCTACAAAGGCACCCAGTACCTTATACATTTCGTAATTGTAAGCTTTCAGCACTTCACTTACCAGCGTAACAAGTGTAGCAATCACGGCCAATTGAACGATGATCCTTACACTGTTAGGTACAAAGTTTCTAATTAATGAAATAATGAGGTTGGCAAACACAATTACAAAAATCACCGCGATTGACATGATCAGTGTAGGTTCCAGCTTGATAGTAATCGCAAGTGCTGAACATATTCCCAAAACCTGTACGGTGATGGGGTTATCCTCATTAAGAGGGTCATTGACAATCTTTTTCCTGCGCTTAGAGAACAGCGCCTCACGGGGCTGTTTTACTTGCTCTTCTACTGGTTGCTCTATAGTTTCAGTACTCATAATGTCTAATTAAATCTTTCTTCTTATTGATAGTCGAACCAAATAGTGTTGACTAAAGTTTGGTGATACCACCTGAATTGACTTTTTGAAAATACGCTTCGTAGTGAGTTAGATAGCTTTTTAGCATTTCATTAACTCCTCTTGCTGTCATAGTCGCTCCTGATAGCCCCGCTACCTTATGAGGTTCCTCTTTATAGTGTTCGATACTACCTTCTCCTCCGCCACCTTTTTCTCCTTTCTCCATCTCAACAGATACCAAGGTTCCAGACTCATCATAGATTTTCTTATTCACAAATCTAGACTGGATTTCATCATCTGTGATGCGGGCACCAAGACCAGGCGTTTCAGCCTTGTGAGCAAAAGACACACCTATTAATTCCTGAATTTGGTTGTCAACAGCTATAAAACCCCAAATCTTATCCCAAAGCCCGTTTCCATAAACAGGAAGGATATAAGCGTCAACTTGGTCTTTATTACTTTCGTTGATGAATTTGAAAACGGGGTAAAATCTCTTCTCAGGATCTTTCTTGAAGTTCTTTAAGATATTTACATTCTCCGCTACCATTGGATTACCTTTTTCATCCTCGGTGACTTCTTTACCATTGATATCAACTACTAGAGAAGCAATTCTATCCTCATAGATGGCAAGAATATCATCTCCTTCCTCCAACTTCATCACAGCTTTTAATATCTGTGTTTTAGTATCCAGTTCGATAGATTTGTCTTGAGGTTCTTTTAATACCTGATTGGCTGATGCTAAAAGACCTCCCACAATGATCGTCATGATCACTATGAATGTGATGGTATAACCGTTAGACCGTTGCACGTTGTAACCTCCTTTTTTTGTTGGCGCCCACTACATAATAGTCGATAAGAGGGGCAAATACATTCATGAAAAGTATTGCTAGCATAATTCCTTCCGGATAGGCTGGATTAAGCACTCTAATGATAACTGTTAAGACACCTATTAGAAGTCCATATATCCATTTTCCTGCTTCCGTTTGAGCAGCCGTAACAGGATCAGATGCCATAAATACGGCTCCAAAGGCAAGCCCTCCGATCACTAGGTGATAGTGAGCAGGCATTAACATAAACTCGTTCAAACCAATGGCGGTCAATAAGAGACCCATTCCGTAGGCTCCTGCAAATACGCTTACTATTACTTTCCAGCTTCCGACACCAGTCAATACTAAGATGGCCGCACCAATCAAGCACATTAATGTTGATGTTTCGCCGATACTGCCTGGCATAATGCCGATGAACATATTAGTAAACTGAAATAAGTCTGTTCCTTGCAACCAACTGCTTCCGAAACCAGCCATTGATTGCACTACGTTTTTTCCATTCTCAAGCGTCTCCGCTCCTATAGAAAGAGGAGTAGCTCCTGAGTATCCGGCAACTGCCTCACCGTTGCCTATGTAAGTCCAAACCTCACCAGAAATCTGTGATGGGTATGCAAAGTATAAGAATGCCCTGGCGGTCAATGCTACGTTCAGTACATTCATACCGGTACCTCCAAAAGCTTCTTTAGCAATGATGACCGCAAAAACAGTAGCTAGTGCTACTTGCCAAAGTGGTATCGTAGGCGGCATTACCAAAGGAATAAGCATCCCGGTGACCAGGAAGCCTTCGTTCACTGGGTGTCTTCTGATGGTGGCGAATGTGAACTCTACGGTAAGACCTGTTCCGTATGATACAATCAAAATAGGAACAACGCGTTGTAAACCGATTAACCACATATCTAATGTAGACATATCGGCTGGCTGTCCCATGGCCAGGAAGTGTTGGTATCCAACATTCCACATACCAAATATCAAACATGGGAGCATAGAAATGATGACAGTCATCATCATTCTCTTCATGTCTATTGCATCTCTAATCTGTACCCCCCTGGTATTGGTAGTGTGATTGGGAGCAAAGAGAAGCGTTTCGTGGGCTTCATAAATGAAGTAGAATTTTTCCCACTTCCCTCCTTTTTCGAAGTTAGGTTTTACCTTATCTAATGCGTCTCTAAGAAACTTCATTTAAGCTAAAATTGATTAATATTAACTGTATTGAATTAAATCTATTCCGTCTCTGACGATGGATTGTACGTCGTGCTTCGAAACGTCTACGAATTCGCAAAGCGCGAGATCTTCTTCTATCACTTCGTATATTCCTAAAGCTTCCATCTCGTCAAAATCCTCAGCAATGATTGCTTTCAACAAGAAGGTAGGCAAGACATCCATTGGCGTTACTTTTTCAAATACACCGGTCTGGACAAAAGCCCGCGGCTCACCTTTGGTGTTAGTATCTACTACATATTCCTTGTTTTTACCATTAAGGAATGAAAGCAACCCAAATGCACGCTGATAACTTAGTTTTTTGTTGGTTGGTTTGATCCATCCAAACAATTCATAGCTATCTCCTTCTGGTATAACAGTAAGCAACTGATCAAAATAGCCTACGTGGCTATCTTCCTCTACTTTTTCTCCTGTCAAAACATTGCCTGAAATGAATCGGACATGGTCACTTTTCAGATTACCCTGTACCAATTTCTTGACGGAAGCTCCCGTATACGTTTTATAGTATTGTGGTGTGTTTACTTCAGAACCGGCTACTGCTATGAGCTTAGAAGCATCGTGTTTGCCTTCAAGGAACAGCTTACCAATCTGTATGACACCAAACGGCTTGATTGTCCATGCTATATCACCTTTATTGATCGGATCAATGTGGTGTATTTGTACACCGACATTACCAGCAGGGTGAGGGCCTGAAAACTTGTTGAGTTGCACATTTTTGGCATGTGCGAACATTTGAGAAACTTCAGCGTCAGAATTGATATTCAAATGCACAAGACCTGTCGTCAGCTTTTTGAGCACATCAATACCAGCCTGGAAGTATTTCTCTTCTCCTTTATATAAGAAATTATAGTCTGGCGCTAATGGATGGGAATCGAAAGCGGAAATGAATATCGCTTTTGGGGATTCGCTAGGATCAGCAATGATCCCATAAGGGCGTTGAATAATATTAGGCCACGCCCCACCTTTTTGAATATGCTCTACAGCATCTTCGCGGGTAAGGCTAGTAATATCAGAGACAGAATACGAATTGAAAGTCTCGTATTCAATTGTCTTATCCGCCAATATTTTGATTTCGAGAAGTTTTCTTCTCTCGCCCCTTTTAATCTCCACTACTTCACCGCTTACCGGAGCGACGTGCAATATCTTGTCATTTTCTTTGTCGAAAAGAATTGGGGTACCCGCTTTAACAGAGTCTCCCTCTTTGACTAAGACCTTGGGTCTTAATATACCGTGGAAGTCTGTAGGTTTGAGCGCGAAGATTTCTGATACTTCAGTATTAGCGATTTTTGATTCTGCTTTTCCAGCAAGGTTTATATCAAAACCTTTTTTCAGTTTAACGAATTTAGACATTTCTGGATATGAAGTCTACCTACTAATTGGTTATAAAGCGCTTCAAAATTAATAAAATTAAAATCAATTAAATTAGTAAAGCGCTTCAAATTATGTTTAGAATATTTTCAATTAGAAAAACCCTTAAAATTCAGGAAAGTTTAATCTTGGCATACCAAAATTGACGATTAACTAAGTTTATTGGGCTATTTCCGCCACGGCAAGTTTTATAATTTCATTGAGCTGTTCCTCGAAAGTAAGGTGGGTGGTGTCGATTACCACAGCGTCATCAGCCTGCTTCAATGGACTATCACTTCTTGAAGTATCGATCTGATCTCGTCTTACGAGGTTCTCCTTTATATTCTCAAGATTGATAAGAGCGCTTCTATCTAATAGTTCTTGTTGCCTACGTTCCGCTCTTATATCAAGGTCTGCTCTCATGAAGATTTTCAATTCTGCATCAGGAAACACAACAGTCCCTATATCCCTACCGTCCATGACTATTCCCTTTTTTCTGCCCATCTTGCGTTGCTCTTCTACCATTTTCCTTCTTACGGCAGATATGGCGCTCACTTCACTCACCTTTTCAGAAATGTACATCTCCCGGATTTGCCCTTCCACATTAACCCCATTCAGAAAGGTATCACAGGCCTTTGTTTCATTATTAAGCATGAAATTGACATCAATTTGAGCCAGTGCCCGCTCAACCTGTTTTGGATTAGTAAGACTGATATGATGGTCGTGGAAGTAGAGTGTCACTGCTCTGTACATCGCGCCCGAATCCACATATATGTATTCCAGATGGTTAGCCAGTGCTTTAGCAGTAGAGCTCTTTCCACAAGCTGAGTATCCATCAATAGCAATGATTATTTTTTTCATTGTGAAAGTAAGATCAGCAGTCTTTAACAGGGCAAGGAATAGGTTTGCCTGGTTTTAAAGTACGTGGTTTTTTCTTCTTTGAGGCACATCCCGTAGCCAAAATAGCGGCTATGGAAAACATAATGATGATGAGTTTAGCTGATCTTTTCAAAAGCATAATATTGAACGGCAAATATAACCAAATGAGCTAGAATAACTTGAACCTGGTTTCTTCAGAAAACAAATTGCATTAGATCAACTCAAAATTGATATCTCCGTACATGTTAAAGAAAACTTAATTCAATAAAAATGGAACGTACTTCAAAAGGTAAAGCAGAAGATGCCTTTAAAGAAATAGGAAAAAAAATTGATAGTCTGATCAATGATTTGGACGAAGCGAAAAAACAGTGGGCAGAGCAGAATCAAGATAAAATAGAAGAGTTAAAGCGTAATAGAGACACATTGATTCAAGAATTCGATGATTTTAAAGAGAATCATAAAGATAAATGGGAGGCGGTAGAACAAAGCTTGGAAAAAGCCGGAAACGAATTGAAAGATGCATTCAACAAACTGTTTTCTAAAAATAATTAGAAAAAGTGTGTTAGAATTATAAACCCGATCGGATGCATATCGTTTATTATGTTTCAATAATGAACCAATAATTTAGCCATGAATATTTGGAAAGTATTTAGTTATACATCATGTTTGTGGCATCAATACACGTAGTATTGATTTTATTTATAAAGAAGTACGGAGAGACAGGCTCGATGATGTACTAGCAACCTGATCAAAGTTTAAGGTGCTAAGTCCTGATCCTCAAGAGGATATATATAAATGATGAATATGACAACAATCAAAAAAACAACAATCTCCGAAATGACACCCTCGTCATTGAGCGCAACTATGGCTCTCTCATCGGTATCTGCAAAATGTTGTTGTTGCTGTTGTTGCTGCTAGTATCCTATTTCGATACCACACATCTACCTTAATTTTCTTATTTACTTCTTATTACCAGCGAGCATACCTCGCGATTCAAACGAAAAACTAAATAACAAATGGCAATAATAATCACCGACGAATGTATCAACTGTGGCGCATGTGAGCCAGAATGCCCTAATACCGCCATTTACGAAGGTGGCGTAGAATGGAGTTGGGCTGATGGTACAGGGTTGACAGAAGTTGAAATGGAGGACGGCACGGTAGTCGAAGCCAATGAAGTACAGGAACCGGTATCTGATGAGTTCTTTTATATCGTTTCAGGCAAGTGTACTGAATGTATGGGATTCCATGAGGAGCCACAGTGCGCAGCGGTATGCCCTGTAGATTGCTGTGTACCAGATCCGGATTACGTAGAAACAGAGGAAGAGTTATTCGCTAAAAAAGATTGGATGCACGTTTAAAATCAAGTGTTGGAATTAGAAAACCATATTGAAAAAACAAAGGTGGAGAAAGAGACTTCGGCCATAAGAACTCAGATTGATAATAGCCATCAAAGAGAACATTCTGCGCCGATTTATATGACCTCCAGCTTTACTTTCGAGGATGCTGAACAGGCCAGAGCATTGTTTGCGGACGAAGCTCAGGGTAACATCTATTCTCGGTTTTCCAATCCAAATTCATCCGAATTAATTGAAAAGCTGTGCCTACTTGAGGGAACTGAAGATGGGATTGCTACCGCTTCCGGAATGGCCGCTATGTTTTCAAGTATGGCCGCCTTACTCGAATCGGGAGATCACATTATTGCGTCCCGCTCAGTCTTTGGTTCTACTCATCAAATACTTACTCAACTCTTTCCAAAGTGGAATATCTCGCATGATTATGCGGATATGGACAAGCCTGAAACCTGGGAAGGCCTTATCAGGGAAAATACCAAAATGGTATTTGTAGAAACCCCATCCAACCCGGCGCTTGATCTGATAGATTTAGAATGGTTGAGTGGATTGTGCAGAAAGCATGACCTTATATTGAACGTTGATAACTGTTTCGCAACGCCTTATTTGCAAAATCCTTCAAAATTTGGTGCGGATATAGTGACTCATTCTGCTACTAAATTCATTGATGGGCAAGGAAGAACTATCGCAGGTGCGGTGCTAGGAAGAAAAGAGCTTATTGATAAAGTAAGGTTCTTCACCCGCCATACCGGGCCTGCCATATCTCCATTCAATGCATGGATACTTTCCAAAAGCCTGGAAACACTTGCTGTTCGTATGGATAGGCATTGCAGCAATGCCTTGAAATTGGCTGAATGGTTGCAAGTAAGAGAAGGAATAGTATCGGTTAAATATCCATTCTTGGAGTCGCATCCTCAATACGAACTAGCCCGGCGTCAAATGAAAGCAGGAGGTGGTGTTGTTTCGTTGATAGTTGAAGGAGGTGTCGAAAGAGGTAGAAGGTTTCTGGATAACCTTCAGCTTTTGTCATTCACTGCTAACCTGGGTGATACGAGAACAACCGCTACTCATCCGGCTTCTACCACACATTCAAAATTATCTGATCATGAAAGGGCTCAAGTTGGTATTCTACCGGGTTTGGTGCGAATATCGGTTGGTTTAGAAAATATTAATGACATCATAAAAGATATAGATCAAGCTTTAAAAGCTTCTAATTAAAATGAATTTGAAAAAGCAAAATATGACCTGCTCTACTGCCAAGTGTTGTTGCAACTGTTGCTGTTGTTGTAACGCAATTTTGCGTGGCAGAAGAAATGCTTTATTCAGACATTAACTCATAGTATATATTAATGCGAAATAAGAGCCCCTGCCACGATGTGGTAGGGGCTTTTTGTTTGAAAAAAATTAAGAAAATGACAGTGACACTAAACGACAAAATCTCAAAGGCAGCTCAAAAAGACATTATTGAGCTTGAAGAGAAGATTGAGAGGTTTAACAATCTCGAAATTGATGAAGAAAGGTTCAAGCTATTCAGACTGACCAGGGGAGTTTATGGACAAAGGCAAGCAGGTGTCCAAATGTTTCGCACCAAGTTGCCTTATGGGAAACTCACCACGGATCAGTTGCGTCGGATAGCGGATATATCTGATGAATACACAAATGGCAACCTGCACACAACCACACGGCAGAACATCCAGTTGCACTACATTAAGCTAGAGGATACGCCCGAAATATGGGTTAAATTGGAGGAAGTGGGTGTTACCGCCCGTGAGGCTTGTGGCAATACGGTTAGGAATATAACAGCTTCACCTTATGCAGGTATAGATCCCAATGAACCATTCGATGTTACCCCGTATGCTGAAGCTGTTTTTCAATACTTCCTGCGCAACCCAATCTGCCAGGAAATGGGACGCAAAATTAAAATGGCTTTTTCATCCAATGAGAAAGATGCAGCCTTCACTTATATTCATGACTTTGGCTTCATCCCTAGAATTAAAGACAATCAAAGAGGCTTTAAAGTGGTCATCGGTGGTGGGCTTGGCGCACAGCCGTTCATGGCACAGACCGCATTCGAATTTCTTCCTGAAGATCAGGTCATCCCTTTCATAGAAGCTGGTTTAAGGGTATTCGATCGGCATGGCGAGAGAGCCAATCGCAATAAGGCCAGAATGAAATACCTCATTGAGCCAAAGAGAGGCCTGGGGATTGAAAAATTTCTTGAGCTAGTAAATGAAGAAAGAAAGGCACTTCCTTATCACTCTTATCCTGTAGATCACAACCTGGTACCTCAAGCAACGGCCCCGGTTATAGATCAGGTAGAAAAAGTAGAGGTCACAGATCGGGCAAAGTATGAAAAATGGCTAGAAACCAATGTATTCGAGCAGGAGCAGAAAGGCGCCTATGCTGTACAGATCAAATTACTGCTTGGCAATATCTCTTCTGATAATGCACAAGTACTGGCCGATTTAGTCGATAAGTATGCCGCCAACGATATAAGAATCACCATAAATCAGGGACTTTTATTAAAGTATGTACCAGAAGCCGCACTGCCTATACTCTTTAATCAACTGAATGAAATTGGTTTAGCAGAGCCGGGATTCGGTTCTATTGCTGATATAACGGCTTGCCCTGGTACTGACACTTGTAACCTAGCCGTGAGTAATAGTACTGCCATATCGGTAGAACTAGAGAAAGTGATCAATCAGGAATTCCCTCAATTGATCAATGACACTCATCTGGGCATCAAGATCAGTGGATGTATGAACTCTTGCGGCCAGCACATGATAGCCAACATAGGGTTTCATGGCAGCTCTATTAAAAATGGTAATCTCGTAATACCAGCCATGCAAGTAGTAATGGGTGGTGGTGTCGCGCCTGATGGTCGCAGCTTTATCGCAGAAAAAGTGATCAAATTGCCTAGTAAAAGGATACCCAACGCACTTCGCGAAATACTGACGGCTTATGAAAATGAATCTGAAGAAAATGAGTATTTCAACGATTTCTTCCTTAGAAAAGGAGGTAGATATTTTTATGGTATTCTCAAACATCTAGCGGATAAGTCGGAAGTTCATGCAGATGAGTACGTCGATTGGGGTAGCACTGAGAGTTTTGTCCCTGAAATCGGAACGGGTGAATGTGCCGGAGTGGTACTCGACGTGATCGGTACGATAATCAAAGACGCTGATGATAAGCAGACATTAGCCAAGCAAACACTTGATGAGGGCGCTTATTCGGCTGCCATTTATTACAGTTATAGCGTTTTTGTGGTAGCGGCCAAGGCCTTGCTTTTGAGTCAAGATATCGCTTGCAACACGCACAATAAGATCATCAACGACTTCCAAAAAACCTTTGTAGAGTCTGGCGATTTCAGCGTCATCCAGAATTTCGAGGAACTGGTACTCCAAATCAATAAAAATGAGGCGACACAAGAGTTTGCTAAGACTTACCTGCAGCAATCGGAGTATTTCCTGGAAAAGGTAAAAGCCTATCGCAATGCACAAGTGGCTAAGGATAGTGTGCAAGAAGAAAAATTAGTAGTTAAAGATTTTTATAAAGCTTAAGATATGAACCCCAAATTAACTTTAGTAGGTGCAGGCCCAGGTGATCCTGATTTAATTACGGTAAAGGGAATAAAAGCATTGGCTTCTGCTGATGTAATACTTTACGATGCGCTTGTACACCCTGATTTGCTCCAATATGCCAAATCGAATGCAAAAAAAGTATATGTAGGAAAGAGAGCTGGTGCCCACTCCTATTCTCAGGATGAGATCAATCAGTTGATCGTCGATAATGCGTTGTCCCATGGTCATGTAGTAAGATTGAAGGGTGGTGATCCTTTTATTTTCGGCCGTGGGAAAGAAGAAATGGAGTATGCGGAAGTATTTGATATACCAACTGAGATTGTAAATGGCGTATCCAGCATCACTACTCCGGGCAACTATGGCATCCCTTTAACCAGAAGAGGCGTCAATGAAAGTTTCTGGGTAGTGACAGCCACAAAAAGCGACGGGTCATTATCGAAGGACATCTCACTGATGGCACAGTCTTCGGCTACGGCTGTCATTCTAATGGGGCTCAGAAAGCTGGATCAGATCGTTAAGCTATTCCAACTCCATGGTAAGGGACATATCCCCGCAGCTATCATTTCTAAAGGTTCTTTACCAGAAGGGAAAGTGATTTTAGGAGAAGTAGATACACTACTCAAAAAGAAAAAAGAAGAGCGTGTAGAAGCCCCGGCTATCATCGTGATCGGCGAATCTGTTGGTACGCACAAGGATTTTTACGAATTGGTCGAGAATGTTAATTCAGTGATAGAAGAAAAGCTATGAGCACAGTAAAAGAAGGCAACGTTTTGTTTCCTGTATTCCTGAAGTTAAGGGAAATAGAAACGCTATTGGTAGGTGGTGGCAATGTGGGGCTAGAAAAACTTGAAGCACTACTGAAAAATGATCCTCATGCCAAGGTGACCATTGTATCCAAGACTTTCAAGCCTGAGGTAGAAGCATTGAGCCAGTCAAGTCAACATATCAAGATCATTAAAAGGGGTTTCAGGTCTTGGGATTTGAAAGGTAAAAACCTGGTCATTCTAGCCACTGACAGTAGAGCCTTGCATGAAAAGGTTAAGAAGAAAACGGCTAAGAAAGGTATCCTGACCAATGTAGCCGACACCCCTGATCTGTGTGATTTCTACCTTGGTTCTACCGTCAAAAAAGGGAACCTCAAAGTGGGGATATCCACTAATGGTCAGTCACCAACCTTTGCTAAAAGGTTCAGGGAAGTACTTGAGGAAATACTCCCTGATAATACGGATGACCTACTATCGAACCTCAAAAGTATCAGAGACACATTAAAAGGTGATTTCGCCTATAAAGTGAAGAAACTCAATGAATACACATCAAGCCTTGTATCCAGTAGAACAGATAACTAAGATGTCTCATCAAATAGTTAGCGAGGGGTATCAAAAATTGCACCCTTTGGATCGAATGAAAAAACTGTTTGATGAGCATGATGAAAATGAAATATTAATTACTTCCTCGTTTGGAACTACGTCGGCTGTTCTGCTGTGCTTGTTAAGTAAGGTGAAGCCAGAACATCCGGTTTATTTCATTAACACAAAGTATCTTTTCGAAGAAACTATTGCCTATAAAAACAAGCTAGCTGATTTGTACGGCTTAAATGTCATTGAAGTTTATCCCGATAAAAATGAGCATCTGATCACAAGGCATAATAAAACATGGTTAACCTCTCCTGATTTATGCTGCTCCATAAACAAAGTATCACCATTGGAGCCTCTCAAAAGAAATCACAGCATTTGGATATCTGGGTTAATGGGCTTTCAGAATAAGAACCGAAGTGAGTTGAATATTTTCGAGCAGGGAAAAGAAATCACCAAGTTCTATCCTCTCATCGATATCAGTACCAATGAATTAGCAACGCTTCAGGAAGTCTTTGAAATACCTGAACATCCACTTAAAAGGCAGGGATATGATTCTTTGGGCTGCCAGCAATGTACTAAAAAAGGTCAAGGCAGGTCTGGTAGGTGGTCAGGCTCTACCAAAACTGAATGCGGTCTGCATTTATAGAAGTCGATCATAAAAGCATTGATCCACACGTAGAATCAAGGTGACATCTTAGGCTTAAAACCTGAGTTCGGCGTAAGACAGATAAAGTTTTTACCCAAAACTTTAAAAAACAGTCTTTTCGAACTTGAGAGAAATCTTTCTTGGCAAAATCTGTGATAGAATGATGGTAACTAATTCTTTAGAGAGAAAGATATCTCCGTTTCACTGCGATATGACTGTTTTTTTAAAAGTTTTGGGACTTGGTTATCCCGAGTTCAGGCTTAAAAGTTTTTGGTATTAGGTTGAATTAAAGCAACTGGAATACCATAAATTGTTATTGAATTTCATTTACTAGCGTAAATCAAGCCGTACATGGTCATCAATTTACTCTCTAGCCCTAGAAACGTATCGACAGCGCTAATGTACTCGTTCGCACAAAGGAATGATACAAAAGTGATTGACGAGCCGTATTACAGCTACTATCTCAAATATAGCGGTGCTGACCACCCTGGCAGGGAAGAAATCATTGAAAGCTTGCCTCCTTCGGCCAATGAAGTTCACAACCTTATTCTATCGGAAGAATCAAAATCCACCCATTTGTTCGTTAAGAGCATGGCACATCATATGGTTGGTTTTGATACAACAATCCTCGAAGGCTTCACAAATATCTTTTTGATTAGAAACCCACACCAACTGATCGCTTCTTTTGCCAAGGTGATTCCTAATCCAACCATGACGGATATTGGGCTATCTCGACAAGTTGAACTTTATGAGACGATAGAAAGTAGCCATTCCAAAACTCCCGTTGTGCTGGACTCAGGGGAATTACTAAAAGACCCTGAGAAAATCTTGAAATCAATGTGCGAAGCAATCGAAATTCTGTTCGATGAGCGCATGCTCCAGTGGCCGGCCGGAGCGAGGGCTGAGGACGGTGTTTGGGCAAAATACTGGTATGAAAATGTTCATAAGTCTACAGGTTTCAGTACCCAAAAGACAAGTTCAAGAGATTTGCCTGACCATTGCTATGCATTATATGAAGAAGCCAAACCCTATTACCAAACCTTATTTCAACACGCCATAAAAGCTTAAGTATGTTACAGCAGTTCAATCCCAAAAACACTGACATCAAGGTTCATGTCGGTGGAGCAATATTATCACGTGAAGACGCCAAAGTTTCCGTTTTTGACAGTGTGGTACAAGGTGGAGATGCGGTATGGGAAGGATTAAGGTTATATAGGGAAGGTATTTTCTGTCTCGATCAACATTTATCTAGGCTTCACTATTCAGCCAAGGCACTCTCTTTCGAAGGTATTCCGGAGAAAACGTCTATTAAGAAGGCCATATCAGAAACGTTGAATGTTAACGGCATGACCGAGGAAACCCACATCCGGCTTACGCTTACCAGGGGTATCAAAGTCACTTCCGGCATGGACCCGAGATTGAACCAGAATGGTTGCTGCTTGATCGTGCTGGCAGAATGGAAACCCCTCGTCTATGACAATGCTACTGGCATCAAGGTAATTTCCAGCTCTATCAGAAGGAATAGCCCTCAGTTTCTGGACTCCAAAATCCATCATAACAATCTGTTAAATAACATTCTCGCTAAAATTCAGGCTAATGTGAGTGGTGTTGATGCTGCCATCATGTTGGATGATAATGGCTTTGTTTCTGAGCTAAATGACACCAATCTTTTCATGATCAAGAAGGGCGTATTATATACCCCTCAAGCTGACGCTTGCCTTAATGGCATTACTCGCGGGATGGTGATCGACATTGCACGTGAAACGGGTGTCTCAGTGATAGAAAGGAATTTATCCTTATCTGAGTTTTACAATGCTGATGAAGTATTTGCTACCGGCACTATGGGGGAACTGACACCGGTTAAGGAGATTGATGGAAGGGTAATCGAGAGTCAGTCGAATGAATCAACCCTGGATAAACTAAGAGAGGCATTCCACGCGGTGATACCTAAATACTGTGAAGCGGTTATTTAACCTGGATTACCATTGGCTCATTCACGCTTTGTTCCTATTCACCTGAAAGCAAAAAAACCAGACCGTAAGGGTCTGGTTCTTATTACTTATCATCGGGTTTGATTATCCGATAGAAACTCTTTTGAAGTCTACTACAGTCAAGCCTTTATTCACACTATTAAGATATTGGGAAACTGAATTACCATTATCTTTCACGTAAGCTTGTTGTAGAAGTGTGTTCTCTTTGTAGAACTTTTGAAGCTTACCTTGAGCAATTTTATCTACAATATTTTCAGGCTTACCCTCTGCTATTGCTTGCTCACGGCCAATTTCTAGCTCTTTTTCAACAACACTGGCATCAACACCGTCTTTATCTACTGCCACTGGGTTCATAGCAGCGATCTGCATGCCAACATTCTTACCAGCTTCCACTACATCAACGCCGTTGGTTCCTTCTAATGCCACTAAAACACCAAGCTTGTTACCAGCATGGATATAAGGCACTACAGCCTCACCTTTAACAGTGACGTATTCGCTTACTTCTATTTTCTCACCGATTTTACCGATTAGCTCAGTGATTTTTTGAGCTACTGTGAAGTCTCCAATTTTGGCTTCAAGAAGCGCTTCTTTATCAGCAGGCTTTTCCGTAAAAGCTACGTCTAGAATCGCCTTACCTAAACCAAGGAATTCATCGTTCTTTCCAACGAAGTCAGTTTCACAGTTAAGCGCGACTAATATACCTTCGCTTCCGTCTTCGCTAGTCTTAGTGAAAACAGAACCTTCCTTAGCGTCTCTATCAGCCCTGGAGGCAGAAACTTTTTGTCCCTTTTTCCTTAGTATTTCTACTGCTTTGTCGAAATCACCATCAGCTTCAACTAGTGCTTTTTTGCAGTCCATCATACCTGCACCAGTCATTTGTCTAAGTTTGTTAACGTCTTTTGCTGTGATAGTAGCCATAACGAAATTAATTTGGAATTTATGAGTTTAGTCTTGTTACAAAAAAAAATTGAACATCAGTGTAGGAAACCGATGTTCAACTTTCTAAATCAAATTATATAAATACTTTTATGCTGTTTCCTGCTTGTCTGCTTCTTTCTTTTCGTCTGCTTGCTTTTTCAGTTCGGCTTCGCTCTTGTCTTTCTTCCTTATTTCAAGACCTTCCTGAATAGCTTTAGCAACAGCTTTAGTAATAATATCAATAGATTTGAAAGCATCGTCATTACCTGGGACAGGATAATCAACACCCTCGGGATCAGAGTTTGTATCAGTCAATGCAAACACTGGTATGTTCAGCTTTCTCGCCTCGTTAACCGCAATGTGCTCTTTCTTAACATCAATCACGAACAAAGCGGCTGGAGTTCGAGTCAAATCAGAAATTCCACCTAGGGTCTTTTCTAATTTGTCCTTCTCACGTGAGATCATCAATCTCTCCCTTTTAGCAAGGTTTGTATAAGCCTCATCTTTCATAAGCTTATCAATTGATGACATTTTCTTAAGTGATTTTCTGATCGTAGAGAAGTTTGTAAGCATTCCTCCCAACCATCTTTCAGTCACGAAAGGCATGTTTAATCTCTTAGCCTCTTCTTCTACAATCGCTTTTGCTTGTTTCTTAGTGGCCACGAACATTACTTTTCGTCCCGATCTAACGATGCTGGTAAGCGCATTACAAGCTTCGTCAAGGCAAACTAAAGTTTTATTGAGATCAATAATGTGTATCCCATTCTTCTCCATAAATATGTACGGAGCCATTTTAGGATTCCACTTTCTAGTAAGGTGTCCAAAGTGAACACCTGCATCTAGTAGATCTTTATATTCTAATGTATTACTCATTCAATTAATGATTTTCTTCAATTAAGGGAGTAGCCCAGATTAACGTTTACTGAATTGGAATCTTCTTCTCGCTTTCCTTCTACCGTATTTCTTTCTTTCCACCATTCTTGGATCTCTTCTTAAGAAGCCTTCTTTCTTCAATGGAGGTCGATTTTCAGGATCAACTTCACAAAGTGCTCTGGATATAGCCAATCTTATCGCTTCTGCCTGGCCTTTGAAGCCGCCACCATCTACGTTAATATTGATATCGAAATCGCCGTTAGAATCTACTATGTCTAAAGGCTGCTTCACGATAGTTTGTAAAATAGCTGAAGGGAAATATTCTTGATAATCCCTGTCGTTGATTTTGATGTCTCCGTTACCTTGCTTCAGATAAATTCTGGCTACAGAGGTTTTTCTTCGTCCTACTGAATTTACAACTTCCATTAATTATAATTTGATTTCTTTAGGTTTCTGCGCTTCGTGTGGGTGTTCAGTACCCTCATAGACGTATAAGTTTTTGAATATCTGTCTTCCTAGTCTGTTTCTTGGTAACATACCACGAACAGCGCGTTCAACAAGAATAGTAGATGACTTTTCTTTTACCTGTAAAGGGGTCTTTTGTTTTTGACCTCCTGGGTATCCTGTATGCGAAATATATACTTTGTCAGTCCATTTCTTACCGGTCAATTTGACTTTATCCGCATTAATTACGATGATATTATCACCGCAATCAACGTGAGGAGTAAAAGATGGCTTGTGCTTTCCTCTAACAATTTTAGCTACCTCGCTAGCTAAACGGCCCAAAACTTTAGAATCGGCGTCGATGATAAACCATTCTTTCTCGACACCGGCCTTGTTCAAAGAAATAGTTTTGTAACTTAAGCTGTCCACTCGTAAATGCTTTGTTTTATTTATTATAGTAAATAGCACCCTTCAAAAAGGGTCACAAAGATAGACCGATTAATTTGCAAATGCAATACAAGCTAAAAAATATTGATAGGACAGAAAAAGGCGTTCTCTCATGGTATGGCAGTATTAACTATTCTTTTCTAGTTGTTTTACTAGCACCCTGAAATCCTTTGGGTATTCGGCATCCGCAACGATTTCAGTTCCATCCAAATTTTCAAAACGTAATTGCTTGGCATGTAAAGCAAAACGTTGAATTAAGGGGAGCTCCTCAGTCCATTTCTTGAGCTTATACTTGGGTTTGATCTTCGATAAATAAAAAGGGCTACCTCCATACACTTCATCACCCACGATAGGTGCGTTTAAGTTAGTAAGATGTATTCTGATTTGATGCATCCTACCAGTTATCGGTTGACAGTTGATAAGCGTGTATCCTTTAAATGCCTGGATCGTATCAAATACGGTTTTGGCATCCTTACCTTCCCTATCCAGCTTTACTATGCCTCCAGAAAGTTTGAGAATGTTAAGATCAACTACTCGCTCCTGAAAATCGTGTACT
Source organism: Bacteroidota bacterium (assembly GCA_039819065.1). Taxonomy (GTDB): domain Bacteria; phylum Bacteroidota; class Bacteroidia; order Cytophagales; family Cyclobacteriaceae; genus JBCBSS01. The sequence continues at coordinate 6,485 of JBCBSS010000085.1, read as the reverse complement.
CCTTCCACCACCGCATGGTAATGCTTCTTTACTTGTCGTTTCTCAAATTGAACCGCTAATGATTTATAGGCTTCAGGGTGCTTGGCGATCGCAAGAGCACCAGAGGTTTCTTTATCAAGACGGTGGCAAACTTGAGCATCAGGATGATACGTGACTGCCAACGATAGAATATTATAACTTTGCTCTCGATCCTCAAGGGTAGCAATGTTGGGTGGTTTATTAATTACAATGTAGTTGTCATCTTCAAAAATGATGAAGTCATTGATCTTGGGTATGCTCATGATGCAAAAGTAAGCCTTTCGGAGATGATGAGTAGCACTGGACTGTCTTGAAACAACTATTCCATAACAGGCATAGTAGCTTTGTCCTTCGGAAGCGCAAATGAGAAAATGGAACCTTCACCTATCGCACTCTGTACTTGCACCTCCGATTTATGCCTTTCCATAATGTGCTTCACAATGGCTAGGCCAAGCCCGGTACCTCCTTTTTCTCTGGAACGGCTTTTATCAACCCTATAAAACCTTTCAAAAATACGGTGTAAGTGTTCTTGAGGAATTCCTTCTCCCCTATCCTTAACAAAAGTAATGATTTGATCGCCTGTATCTTCGAAATTGATCAATACCTCTCCCTCATCATTAGTGTATTTGATGGAGTTTGAAATCAGGTTAGTCAGCACCTGGCTGATCCTTTGCCGATCTGCATACACTGTGGTATCATCAGGCAGGCTTTCTTCAAACTTCAGTATAATATCTTTCTTCTCAGCCTTATTTTCGAATTGCTCAAATATCTCAAGTACCAATTGCCGCATATCAAGATACTCGAAGTGCATTTTAATTTCTCCGGTCTCCATGTGCGAAAGCGTCAGCAGGTCCTGTACGAGCATATCAAGCCCATCCAGACTTTTTGCTGCTTTTTTCAAGAATTTAGTTCTGACATTCTTATCCTTTACCGCACCGTCTAGCAATGTATGAACAAAACCTTGAGCCGCGAAAATGGGCGTTTTCAACTCATGTGATATATCAGCAATGAATTCTCGCCTAAAGGCTTCTACCTTTTTTAGTTTATCTATTTCTTCCTGCTTAATGGCTGCATAGGAGAATATGTCCTCATCAATCCTTTTAAGAGGACTCAAAGGATTGGTTTTCTTGGACGCATCAAGATTAATATCTTGCTGGCTCATCTTTTCCAGTAATTCCTGTATGCGACTCACTTCTCTGAATATCAGGAATTCCAGAATGATAAATATGAGCAAATAAGAGGCTGAAAAACTGATGAGACATGTAACTGTCAAGGCTACCTCTGAAATCCCCTGGAAAAGGGACAGAAAGGCAGTAGTAATGATGGCAATACAAACTGAGGGTAAGAGCGCTATGGCTCTTGATCCTAGTATCATTTTCTCTTTGAGGATTAGTTGAGGCTAAACTTGTAGCCGACACCTTTTACTGTAGTAATGTATTCACCTCCGATCTTCTCACGCACCTTTCTAATATGTACGTCAACAGTACGGGCCAATACATATACATCAGACCCCCAGATATTCTGCAATAGGTCGTCTCTGCTGAAGACTTTGTTAGGGTTCTGTGCAAGGAAGTAGAGCAACTCGAATTCTTTCTTGGGAAGTGTGATTTCTTCTTCGTCTTTCTTGATGGTATAGCTAGACCTATCAATAACCAAATCGCCAATGGTAATTTGATTGGTATGGCTTTGTTTTTTGGACTCCCTTCTGAACAAAGCGCTAATGCGACTCATTAGCGCTCTTGGCTTGATAGGTTTCGTTATGTAATCATCGGCACCAACGTCGAAAGCAGCTACCTCTGAGTATTCTTCTGATCGAGCCGTAAGAAAGATAATAAAGGTATTCTGAAGCTCCGGTACTTCGCGCATTTGCCGGCAAGTTTCTACGCCGTCCTGTTTAGGCATCATTATATCTAGCAGAATCAGATCAGGTAAGAATTTTTTGGCAATATCTACGGCGGTCGTACCGTCAGGAGATGTCTTCACATCGTACCCTTGTTTTTCAAGATTGTATTTGAGTAACTCGAGTATAGATTCTTCGTCATCAACGACTAGAACCCTTTGGCTTGATTTACTTCCCATTTTTTAAAGCTATCGTTTTGGCGCTTCGAAATTAATGTTAATGTGTTGGAAATACGAAATTAAAAGTAGGTAGAAATTAGTTCATAAAAAAAAGTGAAGTAGCCAATATTCAAGAATAATGAGATTATCCTTTTTTGTAGCTTTTGATATCTACTTCCACAGCACCGATGAACATTTTGGCCTTTATTTTAAGAGGTACTTTATTTTCGTCATCGGAAAGCCATATTTCAATAGAATCTTCGCCGTCAAAAAGTTTATTATCGGGCATAATTGGCCTAAATACGAGAGAATTCAATTTGCCTATTTTGGTTTTCAGCACCTCTCTCCTGACGAATTTTACTTTGAAGAAATACACTCTATCTTCAAAGAATGCATCAATATTGAAGATTTCTCCACCTTCGAAGTCTGAGAAATCCATGGTACGCAAGAAATAGTAGCCGCTGATGATATCCTGAGCATTGGTAGGTATACCGTAAAACCGCTTGGGTTTCCAGTATTTCTTCTTGTAGTGGTAAGTCTGAACGACAACTGTATCCTTGTTATGATCGAATTCTACGATCTCATGCTTTCTGTAATTACCTTCTCTTAATTTCCTATATGATTTCTGAGGAATAATGGAAGCGGTATCCAAATATGAACCCCAGTTATCCCTAACAGTCATGAAAAAATCGAACATGCCTATGGAGTTCGCATAGGCATCAATTTTATAGCAGGGCCTTCCGTTTACGTAATGGATGTCACTACTTATTTCCATTCTTGCCTCGGCGGCATTTACAAAGCCGTAGTGGGCTCTGAACTCTATTACCTCTCCGGCCTGAAAACTCGTATTCTGAACATATCGTAACTCGCGATTATCGCTAGATTTAAAAGCCGTGAGCACAATGGCTATTAGAATTATGTTGGTTGCTTTCTTCATCGTCAAACGTGACTTAGACATTTCAAATTTAACATTCTCAGTGTTTAGAGAAAAGGGTATTTTTCCTTCATGAAATCTATAAATGCCCCCAGATTGCCATTGAACTCTGTTTCAAACTGATTTTTAAGTTCACTTTGTTTCGATCTGTAACGCATATAAGACATAAAATAAGTATTGTTTGGCTTACGTTTTTCAAATACGCGTTGATAGCGTGAAGTGTTGTAAAAAGACACTGTATCTAAGCTATTGGCTATTTTATCGATCAATTCTTCCTTCTTTAGTTTCTTCGATTCGATACTGTTTGAGTCATCGAATGTTTGATACAGACTATCAAGCGCATCCGCCCCTTTCAATATGTATCTGATAAAACGTTTCTCGTCAGTTTCGCCCTGATCATACTTAGTATACTCTTTGGAGCTATATCCATACTTCTGTCGCAAGAATTTTCTCGCCCCCATATCTCCAATGAAAGTGGCCAGGTTTTCATTAAATTCAAGCTGATCTTTGACGAAAATAGTTCCATGGGTCAGTTCATGAATAATCAAATTGGCCAAATCCCCTTCACTCCTTCTCAACATATTACTCAATATGGGATCCTTAAACCATCCCAGTGTAGACCAACCGCCTGCGGTCCTTATTCCAGTATCCCAGCCTTCTTCAGTCAATTTATTCTTCTCTTTGATAGCCCTTTCTTTGTTGAAAAAGCCTTTGTAGGAAAAAGATCCGATGATAGGGAAACCCCACTTTTTTGCTTTCAATGCGTAGGGCTCAGATGCGGTAACGACCCAAAGTACCGGTTTACCTTTTTGATCAAAAAGCGTAGTGTAGTTATCGGTATCGTTTAAGCCTAGTGAGTCAATAGCGTATTGCCTTATCTCCTGTATAAGCAAGAGTTTGGACTTGATAGAATCGGCTACGGTTGAGTCATTGAGCACCTCTTCTACCGGACGTGCATTCCAAATGATGTGGAGTTGCCCCCGTGCTTGAGCCAAGCCATAATCAACCAGTTTGTAATTCCATACCAGTGCGATCAGTATGACAGCTAGAATACCTAGAAAGATTTTTCTTTTCATCGGCGTTTACCAGGGTTCTTCCAGAGATAAAAATCTGTTCTATAATTAATATACAAACCGTGGGAGAATTCTACCACCTCATTCCTGAAATCGTAATATGGTTCTATTCTAGAAGACACATAAAGGTTATCAGCCACCTTAATATTATGCATGAATCTTAATATGAATAGCTCTCTTGTAGGCTCTATTGCATCCGGATTTTTGAAGGTACTAGAAACGGATGGATAGAGCTGTCCTCCTTGGAAAGAGATGAATTCATTGCCCCTCCAGTAGCTTCCCATTATTTCTATTCCCTTTTTACCCAGAATATTCACGTTGAAATAAAGTCCATTCCCATCCAGAAATGGTTGTAAGAGAACGCTGGAAAAGTCTCTGTAGTACACATAGTAATTGTCGAAGCGTACTTCTTTAACGAAGCCATTTCCGGGACGTTTGAGTTTGACCGTTCCTCCCAAAGCAAAGTTGGTCAGGGTAACTAATGGACCGGGATTACTGTCTATTTGCCCACCTCTGTGAAAGGCAACGAATTGGAATGGCAACTGAATAGTGAGGTTGTTTTTTTTATAAAGATCATAAACCAGTGAAAGCCCACCTGATACTTCTTCCTGGTTGGGGTCACCTTTGGTAATCATCAACTCCCAGTCTATCCATGCATCTAAGAAAAGGTTATCCCGGTTGATCAGGACTTGTAGTCCATTTTCCAAGCGATCGTTGAGTACCCGTTCAAAGTCGTACAGCGGTTCTATTAACCGGTGATTCAGGCTACTTTCCAAATTCCCAAAAACCAAAGACAGATGGTCAAATTCAACCTTCAGTGTAAATAGCGGGGCTATTTCGGTGAAACCATCATTACCAAAGTCCTTTTGAAAGTAGGCACCTGCGTCAATGCGTACATTTTTGAGGGGTCGGTAGCTGATGTAGGGACTGAACTGGTAACCAAAGAGGGTAAAACCGTCGGCAATATCATTGAAATACTCGTTATTCTTGTTGAATCCGAGTACATTCAATCCAAGGAATAGTTTGTTAGAATCAGCTGGTTCGATCAGGTACCTGTCTTCAAAAAAGCTGTTATTGAGTTGTGCTTTCAAATTTGATACGCACAGCACAATAATTAAGGCCAAAAGACCCCAAGTTTTGTTAGTCATATTTCAATAGACCTTTACCACAAAAAATAAATGGGCACCGTCAATAGTTGGAAGAAAAGCACCCTGTAAATGCAATTTAAGACCTGTAGTTCTAAATACTTTCACTTTCAAAGCAAAATTCCGAGACCTGTCTTTTTACCAGTTGTGAATTGGATACCGAAATTGTAATTTCACTTTTTTATTCACTTAGCAAACCTGCATCATAATGAGCGAAAATAAAGAGAAGCTGAAAGCGCTGCAATTGACGATTGACAAACTGGAGAAGACCTTTGGTAAAGGTACGATTATGAAGTTGAGTGATGAAAAGATCCTGGACATACCTGCCATATCTACAGGTTCTTTGGGACTGGACATCGCACTGGGGATAGGAGGCATACCAAGAGGAAGGATTATTGAAATATATGGGCCTGAATCTTCTGGTAAGACGACGCTTTCGATGCACTGTATTGCTGAGGCTCAGAAAAGTGGTGGCATGGCGGCTTTCATTGATGCGGAGCACGCTTTTGATAAGATCTATGCAGAAAAGCTTGGAATAGATACAGAGAACCTGCTGATTTCTCAACCAGATAATGGAGAGCAGGCACTTGAAATAACTGAGCATCTGATCAGGTCTGGGGCTATTGATATCATTGTGATTGACTCCGTAGCTGCTCTTGTACCCAAAGGCGAGCTGGAAGGAGAAATGGGTGACAGTAAAATGGGGCTTCAAGCAAGATTGATGTCACAAGCATTAAGAAAGCTTACTGGTACCATTAGCAAAACGGGTTGCTCTTGCATTTTCATTAACCAGCTTCGTGAAAAGATAGGTGTGATGTTCGGTAACCCGGAAACCACAACCGGTGGTAACGCTTTGAAATTCTACTCATCTGTAAGACTTGACATTCGTAGAGTAGGCCAAATCAAAGAAGCAGCCAACGAGATTACTGGTAACCGCACACGGGTAAAAGTGGTAAAAAACAAAGTCGCCCCTCCTTTCAAAGTGGTAGAATTTGATATCATGTATGGTGAAGGTGTTTCAAAAGTGGGTGAAATTCTGGATTTAGGTGTTGAACTAGACATCATCAAAAAAGCAGGATCTTGGTTCTCTTATGATGGCAACAAGCTTGGTCAGGGAAGGGATGCAGTGAAAGTGCTGCTACAGGATAACCCGGAATTAATGGACGAACTAGAAGGAAAGATAAGAGCCAAAATTAAAGGTGAAGATTTAGAAGAACCTATTGCTGCACAGGAATAGGGTATCATATATTAACTCAT
>JBCBSS010000084.1:0-32916 GCA_039819065.1 Bacteroidota bacterium | reverse complement strand
AGTTCCGTACTGATTCAGTTTAGAAATGCTTCCGGCGAGGCTATAGAGACTGAAGCTACGGTATGGGCGGTCACCGAAAAATATATCATGATCAAAGGAGGAACCGTAATTCCTATCAAGTCGATATTTAACGTGGTGACGTAAGTCCTTGCAAGCATAGAGGTCGTCTTATCAATTACTCACTTGTCACACCTCTACCGGTCTAAGGGCCGGTGTTAAAGCTTTTAGGCGGCCTCATGCTTTTTGTCATTTCTGCTATTTGCACTCAACTTACACGGTTAGAATAGAAAAACCACCAGGACCGAAGCCCCGATGGTTAATCGCCCGTAGTTTATCAGGTCTTATTGCAATTCGCTGTGGACTACACCACTACTCCTTATATATTCTGACGGTTCCTATTTTGCCCGCTTGTTCTACCTCCATCAGGTAGAATCCGCTTTTCAACGTACCCATATCGATTTCTGCATTAGTACCTTCGGTGCTGATGGCCTTTAATCGCCTGCCGCTGAGGTCACGTATGATCACGATAGCGGGAGATTCTGCTTTAAAATTCAAATGCAATACACTACGTACTGGATTCGGGTAATAGGTCATATCCTCTGCTGTTATTTGTGTTGATTTTGATGAAAGGTCTTCTGTGATTCTCGCACTGGTACTGTTGTTACCTTGGTTTGCAATTAGCGCCACCCAATCTTCAGAAGTACTTGAAGGTGGTAAGCCAATGGATGCTGAGCTACCTCCACTCACCGTAGTTACCGTTCCATCTTGTAAGCCGCCACCATTTCTAGGATCGTACCATTTGACTTCGAAGGTACCGGTTTGACTACTCAAATCCAGGTTAGTGGCTCCTCCATTAGACCTGTAAATGGCATAGATAGTACCTACCTGCGCGAAGACATAGTCTTGATTATCAGCAGTAAGTTGATCTGCACTCACCATCTGAGCAGCATGAGGCTGTAAGTATGTATTAAAGAAGTTCAATGCCTGTCGGGCGTCATCCCATTTCGTTTGACGTGTCCTGTGATCCTGACAGTCAAGGTCATCACAACCGGTTTGGTAGCCATAATAGTATTCTACACCGGCTCCACCAGCCATCAGTGTGCCCCATAGCACTTGGTGACGTACCGCCTCCCGGTTATCAGCTACACCTCTGTTTTCAGGCAATAAGTTATCAGGGTAAGCGGCATCAACCGTTACGCCGCTATTCGCTCCGCCTTGCTCATCGTTGGCCACAACCCATTTCTTGCCAGAAGCTCTGGAGTCTTCCACCCATTTTTTGACGTCGCGGTGCACGTTGCCTACGCCAGTCTGCACGGATGCTCCTGTTAACTCTGAAGTTGCTCCAAGTAAAGGATCATACACTTCATCCTGCTGGCCTGGATAGGTATGGATGACAATATTGTGATCATAGGGATCAACATCACGAATGTACTGCGCATAAGACCTGACAATATCGTTGTTGGGGTCGCTTAGCTCTTGCCAGATGTCATTCTCTTCACCGAGGTTCCAGTTCAAAGCCAGGTGGTGGCCAAACCTAGCAATCAATTCGCGATAGTACAGTTTTCTTTCTCGACCGAGCTGGCCGCCGTCCATCCTTTGATCATTCTCTGTTTCCTGGGTTTTGAAGTGCATGTAAACCCCTTTCTTATCTGCATAGGATAGAATCTGTTCCCACTGTGCCATCTTCGATACATCAAAGCGATCGTGATGCACGCTGTTCCAGTTGTTGGCACCACTAGAAATTTGGAGGTGAGGATAGACATTGTCGTCGTCGCCGTCCAAACTAAAGGTGAGGAACGAGAAGACGTTCATGCCTTCACCAGCCAGATAGTTAATTGCACCCAGTAACGCTCGGCCATTGGCCCTAGCACTGTCGGCGGTCACGCCGCCCCAGGTGTAAGCTCCTGCATCACTTAGGTCAAAGTCATTGGCATGCAGCGACCAGCTTTTTCTTCTGCCACCGGCATTGGGGGTAGCATCGAAGTCTTCATATGCGAAGGTGTTTTCTGGGGCGTCAGCTCCCACTTTAAAGAAGTAATCACCGCTTTCTGCAAATCTAAGGTAATGCTCACCTACATATTCCAACCTACCAGTTGCCCTAAAATCCCTACCGGTTTTGTCTGAGGGTAGAATATCGAATGATCCTGTTTCTCCGTCGAATTGGACAGGCGTACCTGCCAACGGATCGGTTGAAATGGCGATATCTGAACCTGTTCTAAAAGAAGCCACATAAGTCCATGTGCCGATCTCATCTGGTGAGAAATGGACTTGCCAGATGTTGCCCGAGGTAGCGGAAGTATTGGCAGCATTACCATCTGCAGCGTAGAATCCAGGCACCGTGTACGACTTGCTGCCATTGGTAAAGGTGACATTCAGCCGATAGTTGGTGAAAGGATTATCAGCATCTGATTCACTGGTCGGCGTACCTTCAAACGAGACAGTGACCTTGTGCCATTTTTTGAGCTCTCCGGTGATTTTAGCCGGTGGCAATGAAGTAGTGTCGGGAGGAGTTGTGGTGGTGTCTTGGTCTACTACAAAGAAATTGACAGTCGCTGAAGTGCCCGGTACACCACCCCTGTTGGCGCCAGAATAAGGTGTTGCCGTCAATGTATTATTCCCTAACGCAGGTGTCCAAGGTTTGTAATCACCTTGCGTATCTCCTGCGAGGGCATAGGGCAGCATATTCTCGGTAGAAAAATTAGGATCTCCGTTATATCCGAAACCAACACTTCCAACACTGTCCGGATTCGTTTCTGCCCTTACGTTGAGGTTGCTAGTGGGTAGATAGAATAAATTCAATGTATCTCCTTCTTGTAACGGACCGATGTCCTGATCGCTATCTGCATTGATCAATATTAGGCTTTCCACTGATTGCCCGTCAGGTAAGATATCTACTTGTAGAATAGCAGACCAAGCCGAAGGAATACCATCGAAGTTTGTCCGCATTCTAACGAAATAAGTAGTGCCTGCCTCGAAGCCACCATAATTGAAGTCTGTATAACCAAAATACAGCGCATCCAGGAATTGGAACCCACTGTCTAAACTGGTAGTGAATTCTACCAAATAATCGTTACCATAAGGTGGTTCATCCCATGAAAGGGTGAAACTGTTGGTGGTGATATTAGAAGCGGTGAGGTTGGTAGGAGGTAGTGGGATATTAGAAACTGTAATTTCATTTGAATAATCAGAAGCACCTACATTATTAACTGCTCGGACCCTGTATAGCCCGTATTCTTCCAGCGTAAAAGTACTGTCGGTGAAAGCAGTTTGAGAACCTGGAACAGTTGCTAGGATTGTCCATGTCGGATTAGTCACAAAAGCATCAAAGCTCCTTTCTATCTCAAAAGTAGTAGCACTTCCTACACCACTGGTCCAGCTTAGGTCTACGATGCCCTGTGATACAGCAGTCCCTACGAGTGATGATGGTACTCCCGGCGGAATGGTATCGTTGATATCAATTACACATTGATCTGATACGGCACCATTGCTGAAGCTGGTGGCTGTGACCGTGATCTGGCCTGGAGCTGAAGCGGTAAACTCGCCGCTAAGGAAATCAACGCTCAAGCCGTCGCTCGCAGTGAAGGCCACGATCTGGTTTACGGCATTGGCTGGTATAAGCTCTACATCCAGGTCAATGAAATCTCCTACATTCAATGGAGTTGTAGGGCAATTGATGAAGTTCAGATCTGTTACAATGATATCTGAGGATTCGAAGATGAATTCATCAACATCAAGTAAGAAGCCAGACCCACCTTTGAAGACTAAGAACAGGTCTTCTGTGCCAAGGAATACCGTTCCGTTAGCATAGCTGTCAGGGTCTACCACGTTTATAGCAAATGGCTGGAATGTTCCCCACCCACCAGTGTTAGTCACAGTGGCCGTCGCAATCAAGAGTCCCGTTTCGCTGCCGGTCCTGAACTCGATTGTTCCGCCATTAGTATTGCTAGAGACCATGATGGTACCAGCAACCGGTCCCCTGCCAAATTCTACATTGTCGAAACGAATGAAATCGTTGTTGTTGATGAAACCGACGCGATTTCCGCTACCGGCCAGTTGCACGCCATTTTGGCCGGAAAAGTCTTCAGCCTGTATGGTAGAATAAGGGTCAAAGCGGTCTGGCTCCGCTATAGTGATCACACATTGGTCTGATACTGCACCATCGCTGAAACTCGTCGCGGTGACCGTAATTGTTCCAGGAGCTGAGGCTATAAACTCACCACTCAAGAAATCTACGCTGGTACCATCACTGGCGGTGAAAGCGATGGTTTGATTGGTGGCGTTACTTGGCGTGATTAAAACGTCCAAATCAACAGTAGCACCAATGGAAAGAGGAGCGGTAGGGCAGTTGATAAAGGAAACATCCGTTACCAGAATTTCCGGTTCTTCTATGGTAATGATACACTGATCAGAAACTGACCCATCGCTAAAGCTTGTGGCGGTAACAGTAATGACCCCAGGTGCTGAAGCAATAAATTCACCACTTAAGAAATCGACGCTGGTGCCATCACTGGCGGTGAAAGCGATGGTCTGGTTAGTGGCATTACTCGGTGTGATTAAAACATCCAGATCAATAGTATCTCCAACCGAAAGAGGAGCGGTAGGGCAGTTTATAAATGAAACATCGGTGACAATGATTTCCGGTTCTTCTATAGTAATGACACACTGATCAGAAACTGACCCATCACTAAAACTTGTAGCGGTAACTGTAATTACCCCAGGCGCAGAAGCGATAAATTCACCACTTAAGAAATCTACGCTGGTGCCATCACTGGCGGTGAAAGCGATGGTCTGGTTAGTGGCATTGCTCGGTGTGATTAAAACATCCAAATCAATAGTGTCTCCAACTGAAAGAGGAGCGGTAGGGCAGTTTATGAATGCCAGGTCCGTTACCAGTATTTCCCCTGGCTCATTACTGAATGTGACATTCACCACGGCCGTATCCAGGACCGTACCAGTTGCCTGAGCCCCTGAGTAGGCCAATGCGCTGATTTCAATAGTACCGAGTGTTGGAGCCCAATTCAGGTAATTGCCACTGTTGTCTCCACCGATGGCATAGGGAGCTACATTCTCGGTTCTTTCTAATGCGCCATTGATAAAAAAAGATACACTTCCTACAGGTTGTGATACATCTGCTCTGATGTTGATAGAACCGGTGGATAAATCAGGTAGATTGATCACATCACCTTCCGATAGCGTTGAGATATCGCTATCAGCGGTAGCATCCACGAGGGTAAAGCTGGTAATCGATTGGGCCTGAACGTTAGGCAGCCAATAAAAAAATAACAATGCCAGCATCAAAAATCTGGCTCGTTTTCTGGTGTAAAAGTCGATCATGGTTTGCATGGTTTAACATGGGATTTGGTTCAATTCTTTTGATTAATTTTTGGTATTGAAGAAGATAGAAGTAATTCCTCGTTGGGTTGGATCGCATCGTCAAAATGACAATTTTGACTTTGAATTGTATTTAGCGGAGTTGATTCGGTAAGCTGTTTGGCGTTTTATACTGGATAACCGATCTGGGAGTAGTCGAATCAAAAAATGCCTTACAACAGATAAAATTTGGAGGTGCTTGAAGTATAGAAAGTAACTAGATTACTTTGAGTAATCTAGTTACTAGAGAGGATTCTGAGGATAACAACCGATAACTGAACCTGTAGTCATATGCTCTTAAGAGTTTTCTCCGTTTAAAGAGCGCAAATAGAACTAGTGGCAATTTAGGTCAGAATGGGAGGGTAAACTGCAGTTTATTTATATATCTTAAATCTACCTGATTTCAAAAGTGATCGTGCACCAGGTTGATTCATAATCAAGGTTTGGGTCTTCACTTTCTACCATGTGCACAGCGGCTAAATACCACTGGCCGGCTTCTTCGAGCTTGACTGTCAGTTTTCCATCTTTATTAGTTACGGTTGACTTTTCACCTCCGGAGTGGCTTTCAGATTTTGATCTGCTGCTGAAGTGAACAGTCTGATTAGGCAGTGGCTTCCCTTGTAAGAACAACTGAAAGGAAAGTTCATCGCCTTCATGAACGTCATATGGATTGCTAAGGGGAATAAACTCAATTGGATAGCCCAAGACCTTTTGATAGTCATCTGTTCTCTTATCTCCTACTTGAAGGACGGCCTTAACGTGCTTAGATGCTCTCTCAAAAGCAGGTTTATCCGAAATGCCTTTTTTCTTTCTATCCTCGATGATGTGAGTAAATTCTTCGTGTTTTAGGTATTCTAAGAAATCTTTGGCCGATGACCTGCCTACAACGGACTTAGTAGATACTCCTGCTACATAAGTGCCAGTTTTGCCGGATTTATATTTCATGTAAGTTGATCTGTCTTTTTCGTAATAATCATCCTTAGTAGGGGTGAATTCATATGATGGGCCGTTCACACTTGCTTTTTCAATGTACTTGAAGGGAATAGAGCCGCTACGCTCATCAAAGGTGCCCTCGAATACAAACAGTTCTGAGTTTTCATTCGGAGTTAAGTAGTAGGCTGAAGTCTTCAGAAAAAGCTCATGTGATGATAAAACTATAAAGCAGACTAGTAGAATAAAAGTCCTTCTCATTTTACATTTATTTGGTAAGGTTAATTAATGATTTTACCCCACAATATAATATTATTATAACTATTTTATAATGATTTTAGATTTAAAGAAAGACGAGCGGGATCGGAATAAAAAAATGATTCGTATTGCCAAGCCATTGGCGTTATCCGCTATTACGACGTATCACTATCGAATTGGTGGCTACTCTTGATTAGATATTAGTCAAACTGCTATATACTGCTCAAACAATTTAAAATTAAATTATGTCTGTTTTAATATTAGTGGTCTAAAGTAATATTAGGTTAAAATGAAAAGTTTAGTATTACTATTAAATGGTATAAGTAAATATAAATTAATGATTAATGTTAAAAAAATTTAAAAATATTGTTTAAGTAGTTTTGAAAAATTACTTATGTTGCATTTTTAAAAATGCAAAATTATATGTGATTTTTAACATATAAGGTGATCAGGACTGCTTCAATATTGATTTTATCTTTTTATTTGATCATTCTAACTGGAAATCCAGTTTTAGAAGGGCTTCATTTTTTGTCTCATCGAGCTTCCAGAATCCTCAACAAGGAAGATCAGGTTGAGCACCACGATGTTAAGAGCCATTATCATATACTTGAGCAGCTTCAAAATGCCAGTCAAGATGAAAGCCTTTCTCTAGGTACTACCCTGATCTTAATAATCGCATTCGTTTCTCCGTCGCTTGAACTGAAGCCAAAACTAATTGTAGAAGAGCTTATTTGTATTGCATACGAGGGGACAAGAATTGATTGGCCCGCCGTCCCAATTAAACCGCCTCCAATCCTTTAGTGTATCGTATGCTGTGCTTTAAAAATGGATAAAATACGACATCCAGACAGCACGCCTATTGCGTACATCTCACGATTAAAGACAGGAATAAACCTTAAGACCTTCGGTGTCAATATGACGCCTACCTTTAACTAAAACCTAACTGAAAATCAAAATGACTTACAATTTTAAAACACTTGCAATAGTGATTTTTTCACTATTGAGCCACACTTTGTACGCTCACTCCACCGTGATCAAGGGCAAAGTACTTGATCAATCCGGTAGCCCACTTCCAGGCGCTAGCGTTACGGTGGATGACATCAAGGGGACCGTGACAGATGTATTCGGGTATTATGAACTCACCGTGGAACCGGGTACCAAGGAAGTGAAAGTTTCCTATGTCGGTTTCGAAACGATGGTTAAATCGGTAGATATCCTGAGGAATGAACACCTAGAAATAGATTTCAGATTGACCCCTGGTGATGTGCGATTAGCTGATATCGTTGTGTCCGCGGAAGAATCAGAAACGGTGAAAAGTATATCTAATTACGATATACAGATTAGGCCGATCAATACCTCACAAGATGTACTTCGCATTGTTCCGGGACTTTTCATTGCACAGCATGCCGGGGGTGGAAAAGCTGAACAGATCTTCTTAAGGGGTTTCGATATTGATCACGGTACTGATATCACTTTGACCGTTGACGGTATGCCGGTCAATATGGTATCACATTCTCACGGCCAGGGTTATTCAGATTTGCATTTTGTAATTCCGGAAACCATTGAGAGCGTCGACTTTAGTAAAGGCCCTTACAAAGCTTCCGCGGGAGATTTTAGTACCGCTGGTAATGTAGCTTTTAATACCAAAAAACGCTTGGATAAGAGTATGTTCAAACTGGAAGGAGGTCAATTTGGTACTTTCCGTACAGTTGGTATGTTTAATTTATTGGATGGTTCTGAGAATCAGAACAGACCTAGCGCATGGATGGCTGGAGAGTTTTTTGTTTCAGATGGTTTTTTTGAAAGCGATCAGAATTTCTCTAGAATAAATGTTCAAGGAAACTATGACCACGTGATAGGAAGTGACTTAAGGGTCACTGCATCAGTTTCGCACTTCGATAGCAAATGGGATGCTTCTGGTCAAATACCAGACCGAGCAGTAAGAAGTGGTGCTATTTCCAGGTTTGGAGCAATTGATGATACTGAGGGTGGCGAGACAAGTAGAACTAATGTGAACTTTATTGTCACAAAGAATTTAACCGATGGAGGGTCTTTCAAAAATCAGTTTTTCTATTCTCAGTATGACTTTAATCTCGTTTCCAATTTTACTTTTTTCCTAGAGGATCCTGTGAACGGCGACCAGATTACTCAAAGCGAAAACCGATCTATTTTTGGCTATAACGGTACTTATGCCAAAAACTTTAATTTGGGTAGCTCCATTGCAGATACTGAATTTGGAGTGAGCTGGAGATATGATAACATCGATGATGTAAGATTATCCAGAACCCTGAATCGTAGAACAATCTTGGAAGACCTGGCATTTGGTGATGTTGATCAAATTAACCTGAGTGCTTATGCGAGTCAAGACTTCGATTTCGGTGAGCGTCTGGCAGTAAATGCAGTGCTAAGATATGACTACTTCGATTTTAGCTATGTAGACAATCTTCAAACTACTTTTGACAGACAAAATGTCACCAAAGGTGTTTTCTCGCCTAAACTTAGTGCAACCTATCAACTGAGACCGAGCATGAGCATATATGGTAAGGCAGGTATCGGTTTCCATTCTAATGATGCTCGTGTTGTGGTAGCGCAAGGGGGTGAGGAAATACTTCCTCAGGCTTATGGTGCCGATCTAGGTACTATCTGGAAACCAGTTGATAACCTGATTCTCGATGTAGGAGTTTGGATACTTGACCTTGAACAGGAATTTGTTTTCGTGGGTGATGCAGGGATAGTCGAGCCTGGTGGCCGTACTAGAAGAAGAGGTATAGATGTTTCTGCCAGATATCAACTCGTGAGTTGGTTGTATGCAGATTTTGATCTGAATGTAACTGATCCTAGAGCGCTTGATGAAAGTGAAGGTCAGGACAATATCCCCTTAGCTCCTACATTTACAACTATCGGTGGCTTGAGCTTCAATTTCACCAACGGCATAAACGGTAGCCTCAGATATCGCCATATATCGGATCGCCCTGCCAATGAAGACAATTCTGTCGTGGCCGAGGGTTATTTTTTACTGGATGCCAGATTGAACTATTCGAAACCGAAATTCGCCCTAAGTCTTTCGGTAGAAAACCTATTGGATAGTGAGTGGAATGAAGCTCAGTTTGATACGGAGTCAAGATTATTCAATGAAGCCGAACCTGTCTCTGAAATCCATTTCACGCCTGGAACTCCTTTCTTTTTGAAAGCGGGTATCAGCCTGTTTTTCTAGTAAGAACTTTAAAGCTATTTCATAACCCCACCTGGTGATGGATTCATTAAAAGGAATCCATCACCTTTTACTTATCCCGTATGTATTGGCCAAAAGGGGAGTAACAGAATGAAAATCATAAAATATTCCAAGCTCTTTTGCGACCATAAAAATGAGTGTTACTTTGTTCCATAGCTGTCAAAGCAGCAATGGACTGACTTGAACCAAACCAGTCTAAGCAAAGAATGCCATTGTTATGAAAGCAGCTGTTTACCATCGATATGGCTCACCTGAAAACATCATGATCGAGGAGGTTGATAAACCTCACCCCAAAGCCGATGAGGTACTGATAAAAGTGTATGCTGCTTCAATCAATTCTTGGGATTGGGATTTGCTACGTGGTAAACCTTTCATAGTGCGTATGATTGGTGGAGGTGTCTTTAAGCCCAAGCTAAAAATTCTCGGATGTGATATTGCCGGAGTGGTTGAGGCCGTAGGGGCTAATGTACGGGATTTCAAAGTGGGAGATGAAGTGTTTGGTGATATATCTGGATGTGATTGGGGTGGTTTTGCGGAATATACCTGTGCCAAGGCCAAAATATTGGCTCGAAAACCTACCGGGATTTCATTTGAGGAAGCTGCAGCGATACCGCAGGCGGGCGTATTGGCCTTGCAGGGTTTGGAGTTAAAAGGATCTATTGAAGAAGGTCAAAGGGTCCTATTTAATGGCGCTGGTGGGGGAGTAGGTACGCTTGGTTTACAAATGGCCAAAAATCATGGTGCACATGTAACCTGTGTAGATCGAGGAGGTAAGCTGGATATGCTCAAGTCATTGGGAGCACACGAAGTCATCGATTACACCAAGAAAGACTTCACCCGTCTCAATCAAAAATTTGATCTAATCGTCGATGTAGCAGCTCAGCATAAGGCGCGAGATTACCGAAAGGTATTAAGCGATACAGGTAAGGTCATTTTTATCGGTGGTAATATTCCTCTTCTTTTTAGAACGGTACTAGCTGAACGTCTTACTACTCCTTATCCTAAAAGACAATTCTTTATTCTCCCGCATACGCCTAACCGCGATGACCTGGAAAGGCTAGCCTTGCAATGCGATGAAGGTAAATTGAAACCGATCATTGATCAGATACATCCTTTGGAAAAGACATCTGATGCGCTCAAGTATTTTGGTGAAGGTGGTGTGAAGGGCAAAGCAGTCATAAGCATTAGATAGGATTAGTTCGGTTTGACTGATTTTATGGCTATAGAAAGTTTTTTGATTTGTAATATGTTGACAATGAACAGCTTGATAATTATTTGTCAAATAAAAATGTGAATGTTAAAACTTAACTAAAAATACATTTTATATGATTTATTATTGTAGTCAATAATCAACATAAATCGGATAATAATGAAGAACACTAAATTCAAACATTCGTTTATCCTAATCCTTTTCTTGAACATGTTATTCATGGCTTGTTCAGAAGAAGAACTGTCAGTGCAAGAAGAACAATCGGAAGTGGATCTGCAAATTGAGCTTTTCAAGAGCGATCAACAACCCGGTAAAGTGAGTGAGAATGCCGCATTCGTTTTTGACCCTGCCGGTGAAACCATTACTGTAGGTCAATACTCCAGAGTTACATGGGGTATCTTAACTTGTGGCTGTGATTGGACGGCCAATACAGTCAACATTGACCTTTACAAAGGGTCTACTTTGATTCGGAGAATAGGTACTAATGTGAATTTCTGGGACTTTGAGTATGATTGGAGAGTGCCAAGTGATCACATCGTTCAAGGGGGCGGTGACAATTTCAAGATCAAAATGACTGACACTTCCAATGCTCAGCTCTATGCCTTTTCCGGAGAGTTTACTATAATTCCTATCAATGGCATCTATTACACCGATAGCGGATACTATGGAGGTAGTCCAGCCATCAGATGGTACCCTTATTACTTTTTGGGAGTTGACAATGTAACTATTCAATTCAGAGTTAATGGTGTACTTAAACCAGCCAAGGTTACACCGAACGATGGAGCTTACTACTATTCAGGACAAGATGGTGACATCACTGTTACGATAACCGGAGGCGGTAAAACGGATAGTGCATCATTTGATTTTATAGAAGATTAGTATTTCAGTACTGGTATAAGTGATCCTTATGCCGCAGTTCTATAAGTGGTAATCTTATTTCCTCATCCAGAGGTGTTCCAATTGCCTCTGGATGTTCTTACCTTGTTGGACGCCCTATCAACAACACAAGGATTTGCATTAACAACACCTCATGCCCATTTCACTGCTTTTTTTGAGCCTTCAGAAAGTATTATCAGTTAAACATTCTAAAAACTGTACCTGACCAATATGAAGAACTCGATGATTGTATTGCTCCTCTGTTGCTGGACATTAATGAAAGTCCAAGCCCAGAATAAAGTAGAAGTGAACGGAATGACTTTCCAGTATGAAATTAAGAATGAACAACTGGAAATCACCCTAGAAGCACCTACTACCGGTTGGCTCGGAGTCGGTTTCAATACCGATAACAATATTGTCGGAAGTGACCTACTACTGTTTCATATCGTCGAAGGAAAGACCGAAGGGTTAGACATGTATGTAAAAGGATTTGGAGACCCCAGAGAGGATAAACTGATAGGAGGGACGGATGATATTAGGATCATTTCAGGTGTCGAAAGCGCTGGTCATTCTAAGGTACGCTTTAGCATTCCATTGCAATCCAAAGATCAGTATGACTTCAAACATGTGGCTGGTCAAGATTTTTGGCTCATTCTGGCTTATTCGGTAGACGATGATTTTGGTCACCATTCCAGGATGCGAAAGCACATTCGCTACCGATTGAAGTAGCTTGATTGCTATTATTTTTTGAAGCTGACTCCAACGGAAGCTTAATTACATCTCGTCGATTTCGGCCTTTATTTGATATGTTCTAATAATTTCTGGGCTTGGGCGCCGTAAGAAGTTTGCTGAAGTACCAAGCCATCCAGTAACTGCCTGCCTGCACTATGATTTTCCTGAGACAGGTATGCGAGGGCCAAATACCAATGTATGGCAGGTGTCAGGTTTTCCGGATTGGTGGTTTCAGCTTTCTTTAACTGATCAATGGCCTTACCGCTTTCCCCGATAGCAAGGTGAGATAATCCTGTATAGAAAAACGTGATGGGAAATGCCTCCGCATCTACTTCATTAAAAAGTGTGATGGCGATGCTGTACTCTTTTCTATCGTAAGCAAATAAAGCCTGCTCAAGCTTTTGAGACCCAGAGCCACGCTCAGAGATGATATTGTCATAAGGCTCAAAAAACTGCATAGCTAGTTCTGAGCCCTTCGATGAGCTGTTGTCTGAGAATTGGTAGATGAGTAGTGCGATTACCCCTAGTAGACTTATGCTGGCGGCCATTCTCAACCAAAGCTTTCTACTGTTGTCTGGTGTAGTTTGCGCTTTACTACTTTCAGTTTGTATGACTTGGTTTACTTTTTCTTGAAAAAGATCAAGGTCTTTATCCAGGGCTGCACTTTTAATGTCCTGGTGAAGATTAACCTCTTGTCGCAGGTTTTCATCTTTCTGCAATTCGTTTTCAAAAGCCTCCAGTTCCGCTCCTTTTAATTCTCCATCGAGATAAGCTTCGATTTTTTCGTGGTACTGATCCTGGTTACTCATGTTAATAGGTTTTTGTCGATCCGCCCATCAACTCGTGATACACAGGATCTGCTTTGATACTTTGGATCAACTTTTCTTTACACTTAAATTTCTTCTTTTTCGCATATTCTTTACTGCCATACCCCATATGTATTGCAATATCGTCCATGGCATTACCCTCAAAATGTAACTTTAATACCTGCTTGCAGTCTTCAGTCAGTTTTTTGAAGTGCTTTTTGTAGAGCTTGACCTTTTCATAGTCATCCATCAATTTTTCGATATCCACATCAGAAACCGTGTCTTCAGGAATAATGTCCGTCTCGTCTTTTCTTTTTCGCTTATCTCGTAGTCGATACAGCCATATGTTTCTGCTCACGGCATAAATAAATGATTTGAGCGAACAAGTGAGAACGAAACGCTCATCCCGGGCTTTCTTGTAGGTGGCCATTAATGCATCTTGAAACAGGTCTTTCGCCTCTTCATCATTACCTGAGTTCGACCTGATCAATCGAACTATACTTGGGAAGACTTCCTGGTATAGTGTAGTTATGAATCCTTGATCCCCAGCTAATAGTTTCTCTACCTCTCTTTGATGAACGTCCATTCAACAATCATTACTGACGAAGAAAATATTTTTTCAATAATCATAAAAAAAATTGAAATGTAGGGTAACCCAGGTCTGAGAACTGCAATGAACCAATAACTAAATCAAATTTTAACTAAAAACTAAACTCTTATGAGTAAGAAAAAATTAAGCCTGGATGCAATCGAAGTGAAAAGTTTCATTACTGCTATGGACGTGAAAAAAGGGCAAACTGTAAAAGGTGGAGGTATTACCCCTGATCCAATAGGTGCACCTGACGATACACTTGACTATGATTGTACTCAAGAGCCGACAGGTAATAACAACCCTGCCTGTGGAACCATATTTCGTCATTGCCATTATCCGTTTTAATCGAAACGGATCTTAAGGTTTCAATATTAAATAGCATCGAGCCTAAACTCGATGCTATTTTGTTTTTATCGGTTCTGATCTTATCAGCTGGATTGTTTTCTTTAGGCAATTTTCAGATTAGGGATAGAAAGGTGGCTATATTTGGGGTTATGTTAAGTCTAATCTTACAATAATTATAAAACTGCTTTGCCAAAAAGGGTATATATTCTTCTACTGGCTACTTTTCTAATCCAGTCATCATTTTTATTTGCTCAGAACGAAGCGGATACCACCGTAGCCAACCAACAATTCTACATAGGAGATTCTTTACTGGCTGGAGGAAAGTATGCACTTTCCAACCAATATTTTGAAAAGGCCTCAGACACCTTTCTGAAATACAAAATGTGGACGATGTACCTGAGAAGTTTATTCAAGATCGCCGAGAACCATAGGAGGTATGGCAATTATGATCAGGCATTGGAGGTATCGTTTTCTACTCTAAATTACCTTGACTCTTTAGCGGATGAACGTACGGTGAAGCAGATTGAAGCGGCTGCATTCAACAATGTGGGTATCATTTATGATTTACAAGGGACATTTAGTGAAGCATTGGAGTATTATGAAAAAGCCCTTGATATAAGAATAGAGCTGTATGGTGAAGATGATATTGACGTTGCTGTGTCTCAGAATAACATCGGTATCATGTACGACCTTTTAGGCCAATATGACCTGGCGCTGGAATACCATTTTAAAGCACTTGCCATACGCAAAAAGAAGCTAGATAAGAATGATCCATACACAGCCAGTTCGTACAAAAACATAGCCATCGTTTATAAATCAATGGGGTCGTTTAATTTGGCCCTCGAGTATTATCAAAAGGCCATGTCCATACAGAAGACGGTCAATGGCCCTGAACATCCTCTGGTAGCACAACTCTACTCTTCGATCGGTTCGATTTATTATGCTTTCAAGGATTATGAAAAGGCAAGGGAATATCATGAGCGTGCCATTACAATAAATAATAAGACACTGAAGTCAGGTCATCATTTTATTGGATCTTCCTATGGCTCAATAGGTGACACTTATTTTGAACAGAGGTCTTACCTGACCGCCTTGGGATATTACCACCGATCTCTTGACATATATAAAAAGCACTTAGGGCCGACCCATGTCCTGACCGCAGGGGCCATGTCTAGTCTTGCTCAGGTACAAATAGAATTGGATTCAATAGATCACGGACTTGCTTTATACGAGCAATCTCTGGAAATATCCAAAGTAGCACTTGGCGTTAAACACCCCACTGTTGCGAAGAGAATGTACGAAATAGGGAATGTCCATCAAGAACTAGGTGATTACGACAAGGCGCTTGAAAAATACCAACAAGCACTTGTAGCCAATGCCATTGACTTCGATGGCCTCTCGTTTGAGGAGAACCCAAATATTGATAAGGTATTCAGTAAGATTACTTTGCTCAAAACACTTTATGGTAAGTCTCTATCGCTACAACAACTTGGTTTGGCAAATCAAGATATACCAAAGCTTAAGAGTTCTATTACAACACTTCAGGTTTGCGACCGACTGATAGACAACTTGAGATGGGGCATTACTAACTATGAAGACAAAGTACAACTGACAGAAATCTCTGCCCAAGTTTACAAACTGGCCGTTACCACTTGTTTGAGTGCTTTCAAGGCCAATGGAGAATCCAGTTACCGAGAATTGGCATTTTACTTTTCGGAGAAAAACCGAGCGGCCATCTTAGCAGAAGCTTCCTCTCAGCTCAGTGCCAGAAATTTTGCACAAATACCGCATGATATTTTAGCATTAGAGAAGAAACTTAGAGCCGATATTTCCAATGTCAGATCACAATTGCTCAAACTGGAAACGCAGTACGACAGTGCTCAACAGAAGCGATATGATCATTTGAGAGACAGACTGTTTGAATCGAATCGGCAAAAAGACTCCTTGAATTTGATCATTGCCAATGAATATCCTGCTTACAACTACCTTAAAAACAACAATGACATAAAAGGTGTCAGCGAGATTCAAATGACATTGGAGCCCCATACCGCTGTGATAGAATACTTTGTAGGAGATGACGCTTTATATGTTTTTGTGATAACCAATGATCACTATGAAATTTATACGTCAGATCAGAGCAGCACATTGACCGAAGAAATCCATCAGTTCAGGTCAATGCTCCGTTCGTATAATTCAACTGGTGCAGACCCTACTACCTACGCTCAACAGGCTTATGGCATTTTTGACAAGTATCTCAAAAGGTCACTTAATAACCTCGATCAGCAAATTACCCGACTGATAATTATAACCGATGCTGATTTCGGCCTGATTCCTTTCGAAGCTTTGGTGACTGACCAATATGGAGATGAAAGGACCTTTGCCGACCTACCTTATCTCATTAAGCAATACAAAATCAGTTATGCCAATTCAGCTACATTACTGCTGAGTAGCATACGTCAGGAAAGAAAGATCAATGCTGATCTAGAAGGGGTGCTCGCACTGGCACCATCATTCAAGGCTTCTGATGCGTATTTGGCACTGACCAGAGACACAGTAAGAAGTGCTGTCATACCACTCAACTGGACGGAACAAGAGATTAGTTCTATATCGAATTATTTCGATACCAATTCTCTGGTAAGAGAAAAGGCCGATGAGACTACTTTTAGGCAATTAGTCGATCAGTATAACATCATCCACCTGGCTACTCATGGGCTAATCAATGATGAAGAGCCCATGTTATCCAAGTTGCTATTCAGCGTTAACGAAGAGGATAGCGTCAACGATGGTTATATGCACACCCAAGAGCTTTTCGGGATGGAAATACCGGCAGAGATGGTCGTGTTAAGCGCCTGTAATACAGGCTATGGAAAAGTGATTGAAGGGGAGGGGATACTCAGCTTAGCGCGAGGCTTTTTCTACTCTGGCAGTAAAAGCGTGGTAATGAGCTTATGGCCCGTTAACGACAAAAGCACTGCGGCCATAATGGATGGCTTCTATAAGTACCTGGCAGCGGGGCATACCAAAGATGAAGCCTTGAGGTTAGCAAAGTTGGATTACTTATCAATAGCGGATGAAACCAAGTCACACCCTTACTTCTGGGCACAGTTCGTGGCCAATGGAGATACGAGACCTGTGGTCTCGAACCATTCGAATTGGATTTACTGGCTCGTAATATCCACCCTATTACTCGTGATTCTCGTCGCTTTTAAAAAACGAATCTCAAAATCGGCATGAAACAGGTCTTTTGTTGTCCTTAAATGGGCAGATTTAAAAATAGCCAATGACCACTCACCTGGTCTGGTAAATAAATGGCATTATTTAGTGAGACAAAATGTATTAGTATGCCTTTTCATAAAGGAAAATAGCATATTGATAAAACACAATTATAATCTGTCATTTGTTTGACTAAAATATAAATATTCATGGTATTTATTTGTGCTCTATAAGCTGCTTACCTTTTATCCCTTTTTGGTATAGCACATGCGACTATTTTACCAACAACCTGAGTAAAAACGTCTTCTTAATACCTTTTTGCACCAAACTCTTCGGTTTTAGTGATTGCCAATCATTTGTTATGATCTAATAAATAAATACTAGATCGTAGTCACACAAAATAACATGCTTGAATAATTATTAATCAACATAAATAAATACAAAATGAAAAAGACCATTGAGCAATTCGAATTAGAACAACTATCTAATGAAAAAATGATCTTGTTGAAGGGTGGTTGTGATCCTGCTACAATTGACCCTGCTACAATTGACCCTGATACGGATGACTTGGATGAGAAACAGATATAATCCTATTGCAAAGAGGGCGCTCATTTGAGTTCGCCCTCTTTTTATGTTAGTGGTTGTCTCAAAAGCCCTTTTAATAGCATCCCGACCTGTCGAGATCGAAAAGACAGCTTTTGAGACGGCCCTCTTTGCATAGTCTATAAATTAATGAGCCACTTTTTATATTTTACCTGTAATAGAAAAAGTAGCAACTTATTATTCTATGCAATCATTTGATCAATACGTCGATTCAACCATAGCGCTTCAATTCAAAGAGCTCAACGAAAAGAGAGCCAAGCTGTCTACGATTAAGAAGCGTAAGCTGAAGGCCTTTAATATCATTGTGACCATTGTAACAGGTGTAGCTTCAATCTATGCATGGTATTATTTTGGCTCTTTCTGGGTGTTTTTTGGTGCTGTATTTACTGTGTTTATCGCTATGATGCTTTTCCAGGAGCAGATCACCGATTTTTTATTAAAGGGTGACGGATTGAGGGAAATGAAACGGGGATTCAAGGAGAAGGTCATCAAACCTATAGTGCATTACTTTGGTAGTGATTGGAACTACGCAGCCACCGGTAAACTTTCTAGAGAAGAGCTTATCGCATCTCACCTCTTTCATCTTGGCAGTAACACAAGGGTAGAAACAGATGATATCATCAAAGGTAAATGGCATGATCGTGAACTGCTCATTGCCAATGTAAAGACTACCTCTGTTTCATCTTCTGATACGGCAAGTAGGAGGACGGAGAGTGGTCAAAGTTTTAATGGTCTATTGGTTAAATGCACGATACCCTTTCCTGGTAAAGCATTTATCGTCCCTAAAGCTAAAACTGCTGCCGGAATAGGCGGGTTGGCGGGTATGAAATTCATGCGCGACAAAAGTATGACCATGCAAGAGCAACGTGCCCATAATTTACAAGCGCTTGCTGAAGGTACAGGAGGTTATAGCTGGCATACCGGTCTGACCACTTTCTCTAAAGAACTAACTAAGTATGAAGTATCTGCAGAGGGTCGCAAAGACTATTTATTCTATACGGACACTAAAACTGTATATGATCAATTGATCAATAATGACAAGCTTACCGCCTTGCAGCTTAAGTCCTTTGTGGACAAAGGAGCTGTTGATGAGTTATCAAAAGCGAGGAGCTTTCAACTACTCGACAATGGATTGATGGATAACATTGTACAGTCTACTATTACTTATGCGATCCATTCTGGTCATGTCTGGGTACTCATACCAGCTTTTGAAGATAAGTTTGAACTCAATCTCGATCGTGAGATCAATAAAGAGACCGTATCGAAGACCTATCGGGATATCAGCCTGGCCCTGGCAAGCCTGGCACCATTTATAGATTAGCATGGTACTCTGAGTTGTACATCACGTCCCAGATACTTGCAGCAAGGCAAGAAGGGGCACTCACCTTGGCGCTGTAGTAATCAGCTGAGCGCCTATTTGCTTTCCAGATCAAAGACCTCAAAATACCTCCATTTACTGACCGCGAGAGGTTGGCTTTCTACCAAAGGCTAATTCACAAATCGATAGAATGATACGGTTGTTTATCAGTGGATGCCCAATGTAAACCACAAGCTTCCTATCATTTGAATGGTCTGCTATACAATCAAAACGACTCCCTTGCGATGGCTATAATGTTAATTTGTAACAATCATAGGAATTATATGAAAATGACCTATTAAAGTAAATTAGGAAATAACTTTAATTGCTTAGAGTATTCCCTTAATATGTCTATACTTTTCAATCATTTATCTATTTTATTCATTTTATTTCACTAATTTTCATAAATATATCAAGATAACACTTCATATAAATCAGATTTGAGGTTGGCCCGGTTGGAAGTGTAATCTGTAATAAAGTACAATTCAATCATTAAACCTGAATAGATAGACTATGAAAAGTATCTGGAAACTTTATTACTTAATCATCCCGATCGGAGGGTTAATAGCCTGCGGCACACCGGAGACCAAAGAAGGTGAGGAAACCACACCACAGGCCCAGGTTGTCGCCACGTCAACACTCAATGGAATTGATGGAGATTGTAAAGCTCCTCCCGAATGGTTCAAAGGGAAAGTGCCTATGCCTGAACCTAAGAACTTTCCCACGGACAACTCCGTCACCAACTGTGATTTTCATCTGATTTCCTGGCAATACTTCCTATGGCTTACGGAAGAAGTAGATGGGAAACTGCGGTTCATGACCATGTATACCGACAGGGCTATCCATCCAGAAACCAAGGATGATACCAATCACGTACTGGATATTGTAGAACAGGCGCTTTCTAAAGGTATGCTCGTAGATCAGAGCGGAAGGGCTGTATATAGCAATATCGTCATCAATGACATTTACCGCGATTGGGTGCTGGATAACAAGTTGTATGACCCGGAAGCTTTTTTAAACTTTCCCGATACTGCCGATTTCCCAGTCGGGTCTATGTCACTCAAGGCCGCCTGGAAAATTGTACAGCCAGGAGAAAATACCAGCCATTTATACACTACTAAAGCCGATATAGAATTACTGACCATGGTGAATGGTTTTCCCAGAATTCCAAGTGAAAACCCGAAAGTTCAAAAGGATGTAGAAGTGGCTTTGGTAGGCTTGCATATTGCTGTAGTGGTAGAGGGACACCCTGAGTTTATTTGGGCCACCTTTGAGTTTGACGACAATGCACCTGACTTTCAGGCCAATCAAACCATGAATGAGCCGGTTTCGGATAAAGATTGGTTGTTCTATGCAGCCAATACACCGGCCAGAAAAACAAACGCCAACAACGCCGCCGTCCTTGCATTTGCTAATCAAAACGAACAAACACTTACTCCTATCACCCAAGTGGCCCGTCAGTATGCCCAGGGAGGAGGAAGCAGTACCAATCAGGGTAATATCAAACACCTCAACGAAAATGTTGAAGAACAACTGACTGAAAGCTCTATTTGGAAGAATTACTTCGAAGTAGGAGCGGTATGGTTCAATACCGAAAAAGGTACTTTAAAGCCCAATTGGAATCCCAATGTAGACTCTGCCATGGTAACGGGTTCGATCCTGCTTTCCAATGCTACCATAGAGACCTTTACGCAAAAGGTACGATCACAGAATGGCTGTTTCAGTTGCCATAATACTTCCGCAGTCACAAATCTGCCTGATAGCATCGCTCTACTACCTGGTAAAAACGCCAATACCAGTCATATACTCTTGAAGAATTATCAAGACGGTGATCAGGTGAAGCGCTCCAATTAATTCCAAACCTCATAAGAAAATAATCATGTCAAAAACAAGCTTACGCATACATCCTGCTATAGGCATGGCCAGAGTGGGAAACAGTACAGAATATTACCTCGGGCCGGAAACCATGGCCGCATCAAAGCAGGAAGGCACTAACGTCACTGGTGGGCTTCCTATTAAACCCGGAACAGAATCTACAACCATTACCAGTGGGGATTTGCGTGATAGCAAAGGAAGGTTAAAGCGACAAGCCGCTCGTTTTAAGATATATCAATACCCTGATGAAGGGGCCCCGCTCACTTATCCAAGTAAGGGTGGGACTGAGGTGGTCATTGGTTCTACAGTGGATGGAAAAAAGGTAAAGGATATCATCTGGACAGCGCATTTGGCTAATAAAAAAGCGAATTGCTGGGAGATCGATGAGGATGCCAATATGGGGATCGAGTTGTACACACCGCATACGGTTTGTGTGAACAAAGAAAATATGAGTGTTTATACACCTAAACCATTGACCACTAACCCGGATGCATGTGGTGCTAAGCCAGGTTTTGAATCGATGGAAGTAAGCACACCACCTTTGAGAAACCCTGATTTTGGCAGTGATAAAAAGCAAAACCCGTACAAAGTGAATCCGGCTGATCCTGAGCGTTTGAAAAAGCTGGTGATTGATGCTGGCCCAAGAGCCATTAAGGCAAGCCAAGGTACTACACCGGTTAAGTTTGACAGTGCTACCGAAGCCAGTTACTATGATAAGAATACAAAGGCCATCGCTTCACAGCCCAATTACCCTATCCAGTTTCCGGAACAAGGCACTGCTTCTGACGGTAGTGATCCTATCAATTACCTCGGGGAATTATTGACAGAATCCAATGGTAGGTTATTGGTTTTAGGCGGGCATGGCTTGGCCAGCGCATTTGACAATCAAGGTAAGTTTGACCCTAAACAACCGCTTTGTGCCGATGTAGATAATAATAACTGGTTCGATGATACTTCAGATGGACCAATAACAGCGGTGCTTGTCTTTGAGGATGATACACAACAAGTGATCGAGGGCAGTGCCTGGGCGGTTATTACCGACCCTGCCTATGCGCCACAGACACTTAATGTAGTGAACCTCTGGGATGATGTGTACAATACCTGGTTAGAGGGGTTTAATTTACAGCCCGAAATCTTCAGTGGTGGAACTTACAACCCCGACTACAAACCCTATTTCGAGGATGATGTGTTTCCAACGCTCAACGCGGCGCATATGCAAATGTGGAATACTAACCTGCCCGATCAGGCCATTTCAGCTCATAGGCGAATGAAAATGTTCACCGAACAGAAGCCCACCATTGACATTATGTCTTTTATCAGAAATCCAGACGGTAGTCAAAATAATAATGGGGCTCCTTTGATGCCGCTTTCTTTAGGAGATTCCAATCAGGCTTTTTTAACGCTATCCAGACAGCAGTATTTTTTCATGAGCCAGTGGAGCAAGGGTATGTCAATTGGGGCTGATCAAGTACCCATCGGGCCTGGAGAACAACTGGACAAAACAGTGTTGGTCAATTGCCTCGGAGGGCGCTTCAGCCCGGGGATCGATATGACTTTTATAGTACGAGACAAAGACTTGTACAATAAGGACTGGACAAACCCTACAATTGGGCCTTTTAGAATTAATGCTGAGCAATTTAATTATAGTAAAGCGACTAAAGATCAGCCATTCCTGGGCGTGGGATATACCCCATTACATCCAGGGCATCCAGTTCAGCCTGGAGATATCTGTAAATTCATGGCTATACCATGGCACACAGATTATAACTCTTGTGCTACTCATACCCCTGCGCCGAATCCAGGTGGTGAGGTTACTGATCAGAATGTTTACAGTGGTAAAGTCAATACTACTTTGTTCTGGTCTTGGCCGGCGCAGCGACCCGTGGCGGTATACACTTTTAAAGACCTTTCAGCTAACAATGGCGCACTGCCAAGACAGCGATTTTCGGTACGTGGAGAAGGAACGGCAGCGAAGGAACACCTCACCAATCCAGGTTGCCCAGCTTCAACCGGATTTGATTCTGCTGCTATGAACGTTGGGCGTTACCAAAACCGTCGGGATATGTTGACAGGTTGGCCTATGATTGGTACCATCATTCAAGGGGCTGCTATCGATGACTATCCAGAAGGGTACGATCAAGATTATTACCTGGAAGTAGAAAGTCTCTATGAGAAAGATGATAGTAACCTGGTGGTATTCTGGCCTAATGTGGTAGATGATGAGGTATATCCTCCCAAGAATTAACGGTGGCTGGCTCATCTAACCTTAAGGTTGTAATAATTGGCGCAGGGCCCGCAGGGTGTTCCTGTGCCATTACTTTGTTAAATGCGGGTATTCGAAAGGTGACGTTGATTGACGCTTCAAAGGATAGGAAATTTAGTATCGGAGAAAGTATACCACCAGATACCAATGTACTTTTTAAGCAGCTTGGCATTTACAACGATTTCCAGAATGAAGATCACGAACCATGCTATGGCAGTTGCTCTTATTGGGGAAATCATTTGCATGGTTATAATGATACCATACTAAGTCCTCATGGGCACGGATGGCATCTTGATAGAAGTAAGTTCAACAGATTCTTGGTAGAAAGGGTGAAGACACTAGGAGGGAAAGTCTTGAGACAACATACTTACTTAGGTCACGCTGTTAAAGACGGGGTGCATACTCTTGAAGTGGATGATAACAACGGAAGTAGCATTTCACTTTTGGCGGATTTCGTGGTAGATGCTTCTGGAGCACGCGGTGTCTTTGCCAGGGATAAAGGCAGCCATAAAAAGACCGGTACACCTTTGGTCTGCCTTGGTCTTAGGTTCCAAATGACAGCCAATAGCCAGATAACCCACCAGACCCATCTTGAGTCTGTCTCGGAAGGATGGTGGTATGCGACCCGTATTCCCGGCAACCTGGTTCTGATTACCCTTTACACAGATGCTGCTACGGTAAAGGATATGAAACTGCAGCAATGGGATAATTGGGTAGGATTATTGAATGCGTCTCAGTATATGTCCGAATTTGTAGACCAATTATCACCTTACGATCAAAAGCTTTTCGGCTTTCAAGCCGCGTCGTTTTGCTTGGACAAACTCGTGGGTGAAGGGTGGATGGCGATTGGAGATGCTGCTTCGACCTACGATCCGATTACTTCCTATGGTATCATTAAGTCTATCTCTCATGGCATTTCATCAGCAGAGTGTATAGCAAACGCCGCCTATGACTCAGAAGCCTTGTTTACCAACTTTGAAAACGAAGTACACCAACAATATGAGCACTACAAAGACATGCGCCGTGATTTCTATCAATTAGAACAACGCTGGCCTGAGAATACATTTTGGGAGGTAGTGCATAACCTTTAATAGCTTTTACCATTTCTTTCAGCCCCCGTATGGCATAAATCGTGTCTTCTAGCTTCACAGATACTTGAAATGAGGTGAATGCCACAATAACTGGACTAAAACGCTTTTCATGTAGTAAAGTAGACTGTCTTCTAAAGTCAGTCATTTCGACGTGAGGAGAAATCTATCTTGATTTGAAGTGCTGGTTATAAAGGGATAGATCCCCGGGATAAACCGGGGGATGACGCCCCGAATATAGTTCAGTGTGTAATTGTCTGTCCTTTTCGCCCCTTTTGGTGTTGTCACCAAAAGGTTATCGGCCTGGTCAATTACCTACAACAATCTGTATATACTCGTTGGAGACAACTCCAACGAGGGCGTAGCTTTTAAATAGAGATTCCCCGGATTTTCTCGTACCTCGAGAATCGTGGAATGACGGTAACAACTTTGTTCCGTGCGTCATTGCATGGTTTATCCGGGCAATCTCATAAGGCTTTAGTGAGGGAAGCAATGGTAGCATGTACTACTATTTTGCCACGGCCTTTAGGCCGTGAACCGGAATGGTAGCCAAAGTTGGGCGTTAGCCATTAATCCAATGCTAAGTTTAGTCCTGCACCCTACCATAAACTTCATGACTGCATTGTATTCGATTTGCTTTTTATAGCCAATAAGATTCCTTCTGAATGACTGGGAATGGATAGCTCGTAATAGTAAGAGTTACCTAGAATGACGATGCCAACTTTGTTCCGTGCGTCATTGCACGGTTTATCCGGGCAATCTTATAAAGTTTTTAAACCATTTATTAAAGAGGTTACTTAAAACAAACTCTTTACTCAATTGCCGCCTGTCAAAGAAGGTAAAACAATTTAAGAATATATCCGGCGTTAGCATTTAGAATTCAATCAGCCACTTCTAATGCCGTTCAATCAGAACCTCAAAGCGAGGCTATGCCTCATAGCGTGCTTTTCTATAGTAGTCCAGACCGCTACCGCCCAATCCAAAGACTTCAAGAAATTGAGATATCGTGAGAAGACCTTTCAACTCTCTCTATTTCCCGGTGTTAGTACCAATGGCTTGGAGAGCGGTCGATATTTCAACAAGTATTCGATCAACCTTTTCGGTGGGCTATCCGCTGGCACACGGTTTTTAGAATTGGGTCTGATCACCAATCTCAATACGCAATCTTCGAATGGTATTCAATTGGCCGGGTTGGCCAATGTGGTGGGCACCAATACCTTTCTTAATATGACCCTGAGGGAAGAAAGGGAGACGATTAAGGAGGGCTTCAGCGCTGATTTTCAGGGAATTCAATTAGCTGGCATTTTGAATTTGGTTAGAAACAATGTGAAAGGTATCCAACTGTCAGGCCTGTTTAATATGGTTTACCAAGATGCCTATGCCTTTCAATTATCTGGAATTGGTAATGTCACACACGGCCACCTTGTGGGTGTACAGCTATCCGGATTGTATAACGTTGCTAGCAAGTCGGTTACCGGCATGCAGGTTGCCCTGTTATCGAATACTACCAGGGGTACTTTGTTCGGCTCGCAGATTGGTCTATTTAATAGTAATAGAGGTATGGCGGGAAAGCGTATAAAACCACCAACAAAAGCAAGGAGCTTTCAGTTGGGACTATACAACAAATCAAGGGAAATGGGGGGTACACAAATCGGGCTGGTGAATGTGGCCAAAGAAATGTCAGGAACACAAATTGGCCTGATCAATTTCTTTAAGAAAACACCGGTGAAGAATGCTACCAAAAGCGGTGTGCCAATCGGATTACTGAATTTTGGGTCGAAAGGGCATTTCACACGCTTTTCCTACAATGATCAATTCGTTTTCAACGTGGAAAGATCAACCGGTAACTGTTCTAACTGCTCAGATACACAGTACGGACAACCTTTGCAAGATCGTTACCAGAAGTTCAATCAGAACAGCATCATCTTTAGCTATAACCCTTCATCAAGACAGGAAATGTTTGGCGAGTGGGCCTTAGGGTGGCGCTTTGAGCGGTTGATGTACATTAAACGCTCTATGTTCCCGAAGAGAAGTGGCCCACAGAACGGCGCTCATTTTTTATCCTGGGGCTCGGGCGTACAATATGTTGATCGTGGCATTGATTCGGATACGGCGCTGAGTATTTTGTCTTCTTTCCAAGGTAGCTACGGCAAGCAGTTTGGCCTTTTCGGTATCCAGTATTTGTACCTGACGGCGCGCATCAATAGCTATTTCTATCAGGACTCAGACTTTGAACTTGAAGTGCCATTGCCCTTGCTGCAAAACGATGATAACAGATTGAAGTATGCAGTATGGGTTGGGTACACGGTAGGTGTTCAGCTTTGATTTGACTTCCTGCTATATCGCCCCTTTTGGTATTGTTACCAAAAGGATAAGAGCTTAGTCAATTAACTATAAGAATCTGCACATACTCGTTGAAGACAAACGAGGGCGTAACTATTAAATCGATAGATTCCCCGGATTTTCTCTGTGTCGAAAACCGTGGAATGACGGTGGCAACTTCGTTCTGTGCGTCATTGCACGGTTTATCCGGGCAATCTCTAAGTCTTTTCACAGTCCCTCTAGGTGTTGTCTCCAAAGGGGGAAGAGCTTAGGCAAGTGCCCACAGTAAATACACTCAATGAGGACAACTCCGATTAGGGGAGCAAAGGTAGAATGCGATACATTTTGCCAAGGCCTTCAGGCCGTGAGCCGAAATGGTAGCCGAAGCTAGGCTTTAGCCCTTAATCCAATGCCAGGCTAGCCTTGTAATGCCGCCAAGAACACTACTATATGCATTCTGTTTTCCATAGCTAATAGGATTCCTTCTGAATGACTGAGGATGATCAGTTTGTGATCAATTGACCCTAAGCGCCTTTCGGTGTTATCACCGAAAGGTCATATGATCCATAAAACATGACAAAATGTATTTCGGCTGCATTACACACTCGTTGGAGTTGTCTCCAACGAGGGCAGAAATCGATAGATTCCCCGGATTTTCTCCTGCGTCAAAAACCGTGGAATGACGGTGCTAACTTCGTTCTGTGCGTCATTGCACGGTTTATCCGGGCAATCTTATGAAGCTTCTCACAGCCCCTTTTGGTGTTGTCACCAAAAGGTTATAGGCCGAGTTAATTGCCTACAAGGACCTGCATATACTCGTTGGAGACAACTCCAACGAGGGCGGTAAAACTAAAATATTAAGTCTCTGAATGACTGGGAACAGTTAGTTTGTGATCAATTGATTCAGCAAATGAATGCTAAGTACCTTTTTCAAAATCATTTATAAACGTAATGGACTTGTTAATGCATATTTCAGGTTTAATTATTACCTTGGCCCACATTAACCAGAAACACAAGTAGCATAGCCTCCCAACCCATTGCTGCTTTTATTACCTTAACTTATTATTCGATTATGACTGTCCATTTTCGTTTGAAAATGAGTGGCTGTTATGTAAGCTTGATAGCTCTGTTTAGCTTCATTTCTTGCCAGAAGAGCGCACCTACATCTACAAATGTAAGTGTTTCAAAACTGACCTGCGAATACGCTGAAAACCTACTGGGCATCGATGAGGTCAGGCCTCGATTGAGTTGGGTGATATCCAGCGAGAGAAACGGTACAAAACAAACCGCCTATCAGATACTGGTGGCCAGTGATGTAGAAAAGCTCAACGAGCAAGATGCGGATAGGTGGAATTCTGGAAAGCTAGCCAGTGGCCAAAGTAGCCTCATTAGATACAGTGGTAATCCGCTCACTTCACGTGACAGGTGTTATTGGAAGGTGCGCGTATGGGATGAAAATGACCAACCTTCAGAGTGGTCTGAACCAGCAAAGTGGACTATTGGGTTATTAAAGTCAGCCGAGTGGAAGGCAGCATGGATATCTTCGAAGTTTGCTGAGGTGTCCGATAAAAGAACCTCATTTCGCAGTGAGCCGCAAGCGTTTGATGCCTCCGATTCCGCTGCTATTTACATGAGAAAGGAAATAGCATTGGAGAAGGCTATCACCCGGGCGACTGCTTCTATCACCGGGTTAGGATACTATGAACTCTATTTGAACGGTGATAAGGTAGGAGACCATGTGCTGGACCCTCTGTTCACCGATTATCAACGTACCGTTCACTTCGTTACTTATGATGTAACTGAGCACCTTCAGCATGGGACCAATGCCATTGGCGTCATTCTAGGAAATGGATTCTACAACTTACCCACCCAAGACCTTTTTCAGATCAATCGTGCTAATTGGAAAACGCCTCAAAAACTGCTATTCAACCTGTTGCTAGAATATGAGGATGGTAGTAGTAATGAGATCGTATCAGATACATCATGGACGTGGAGTAAGGGCGAGATCGTTTATAACAGCATTCGTGGCGGGGAAACGATTGATATGAACAAGAAACAGGAAGGATGGAACAAAACCGATTTTGATGCCTCGAATTGGCAGCCAGTAGTTACAGTGCCAGCACCTATTGGAGCACTGAGAACACAATATATGCCTCCATTAAGGGTAACGCAGGAGTTTTCGGTAGAAAGCATGTGGAGCCCGAAGGCTAATACCTATGTTTTCGATTTTGGAGAGAACATGACCGGCTGGGTATCCATGAAATTCAAGGGCGAAAAGGGCATGACTGCGGTGCTCGATTTCAATGAAGTGCTCAACCCTGATAGTACCCTTAATGTAAAACATAGTTCCGGACATACCTGGGGCAGGTTTCAGAAAGGTATATTCATATCAGCAGGTGGCGAAGAGGAAGTGTACGAACCAAGGTTTCTCTATCATGGATTCCGTTATGTACAAGTTTCGGGGTTGCCATATCAGCCATCTCCCGATGATGTAGTGGCCAAAAGCGTGCATAATGACTTACAAAGTATAGGTACGTTTCAATCGTCCAACGAGCGACTGAACCAGCTTCACGCTGCCGTAAGAAGGACACTTAAAAACAGTATTCACTCGATGCCGGGAGAGGAAGCCACCCGCGAGAAGATGGGCTGGACATTGGATGGAGGCATGGAAACGATGGAGTCTTATATAATGAACTTCGATGCGGTCAATAGCTACCGAAAGTATCTGCAAGACCTTATTGATTCGCAAGAGGATGACGGCCATATACCTCCGATTGTGCCGACTAATGGCTGGGGCTTCAATGATGGTACCGGACCGTTCCAATGGGATGACCCATGGTGGGGTGGTACTATATTCTACGTAACTGAAAAACTGTACCGATACACAGGCGATACCAGCATAGTAGCGGATGCCTATGCATCGCTCAAGGCTTATCTAGAATATGTGTATTCTACCGCTGAAGATGATATTGTAAGCTGGTCGTTGGGTGATTGGCTCGACCTGACCCATGGTAGCAATGGTTGGGGGCCTGGGCTAACGCCTGTTCCCCAGACTTCTACTGCGGCTAACTATCACTTTAGTCAGACACTTTCGGAGTATGCACAGATGCTTGGCAAGACGGAAGATGCAAAGGTTTATGCTGATCATGCCGATAGAATCAAGCAGAAATTCAACGATGCTTTTCTGGACAGAGAAACGGGTTGGTACAACCCCAACTCGCAAACTGCTCAGGCTGTGCCACTCTACCTGGGTTTGGTACCGGAAGATATGGAAGAAAAGGTCTATGCCAGGTTGATAGATGCCATAAAAGCCAATGACTATCATACCTCCGTGGGTTTTTTGGGCGTAAAGCCTCTCTTAAGATATGTCGCAGATAGGGGAGACCTGGACATCGTGTATAGAATGGTAACACAGGAAGAGAGTCCCGGATGGCTGCACTTTGTCAAGGATGAGCGCAGTACTATGGGCGAAAACCTGAATGCCAAAGGTTACGGCACTTCACACCACCCGTTTGCCACTAATATCGGCTTTTGGTTGTATGCCTACTTAGGTGGGATCCAGGTATTTCAAGGTAAGGCTGGTTTTGATCAAATTGTACTCAAACCGGGTGTGCAAGTGGATTTGGCCTGGGTGAAAACATCACATGATTCTCCTAAAGGAAAGATAGTAAGCAACTGGGAAAAGATTGATAATGAGGTGCGCTATGAGGTGTTGATTCCTGCCAATACCATGGCTCATTTGATATTACCCTCCAATGCTACCAACCTAAAGGTAGATGGAGATACAGTTGATAAGCATGAATTTGTAACGCCTATAACAGGCTCCAAACAAGCATATCAGGTGGCTTCCGGCCGCTATACTTTTTACTTTAACCTCAATCCGTAACTATGAACCGTTTCTTATTTGTACTCTTAATTGGTTTGGCTTTGGCCTGTTCGCCCAAAGAAGAGAAAACCCCTCCAGAAAAACCTAATTTCATCGTCATCGTGGCAGATGATATGGGTTGGAGTGACCTCAGTTGTTACGGTAATGACTTCATCGAAACACCCAATATAGATCGCCTGGCAAAAAATGGTATGCGTTTTACCAATGGCTATGCGGCTGCTTCGTTGTGTAGCCCTTCCCGGGCTAGTTTGATCACCGGCTTGCATCCGGTAGAAGCGAACATCACCATTCACATTCATGGTAATCACCCTGCCAGGCCAAGTCAGCAACTCAAGACACCTTTTATCGATCAACAATTGGCGCTGAAACACACGACCATTGCCGAAAGGTTGACAGTACATGACTACAATACCGGCTTTGTAGGGAAATGGCATCTCGGAGGGGGTACGTTTGCACCGCATCACAGAGGGTTTGATGTCAATATAGCCGGTGGATACAATGCCTTGCCCAATTCTTTTTTCTACCCTTTCTTCAGACCGGGTGAGAAACCGGAAATACAGGAGGAATATGGCGAGGGAGATTACCTGACCGACGTCCTTACCGATAAGGCGCTGTCATACCTAGAGAATCAGAAAGATTCTACTTTCTTCCTTTACATGGCCTATTACTCTCCTCATGTGCCTATTGAAGCAAAAGAAGCGCTGGTAGAAAAGTACCGTCAGAAAAGAGGTGACAAGGCTGCCGACACCACCATAATGCCCAATATCCATTATGCCGCAATGGTAGAAAGCATTGACCAGAATGTGGGGAGAATCCTGGAGTTTGTAGAAAAGAGTGGTCTCTCAGATAACACCGTGATCATTTTCACCAGCGACAATGGTGGCCTGCATGTTCGTTCTATTCCTGGCTTTGACAAACATACACCTCCCATGAGCAATGCGCCTTTGTTCAGTGGTAAAGGCTTTACTTATGAAGGAGGGGTGAGGGTGCCATTTATTGCCAAATGGCCCGACGGGCCTTCTGGTGTGACCACTGACAAACCGGTGGTCGGTTTTGACCTTTACAATACCATCATGGAAACGGTCGGCGATAGCACCAGAACCACCTACGGGGCTAGTTTACTGCCAATTATCAATCAAGAAGAAGTGCCCTCTCGGGACATTGTTTGGCATTCTCCACATTACACACCACAGGGTCAGAACCCTTCAAGTGTAGTGCGTTCTGGGGATTGGAAGTTGATCTATTATTACGAATCGGATGCTCATGAGCTATATGATCTTGCTAATGACCCTGGAGAGTCACAAAATTTGGCGCAGCAAAAGCCTGAGAAGGTAGAAGAGCTACGTGCCATACTTAACCGGCAGTTGGAAGAGATGGATGCTAACCTGCCAGAGCCCAACCCGGATTATGTAGGGGATGCTCAGTAGGCGTTTTGAGATTGCCTAGGTTAGAAAGGTTGTCTGTGAGAACACAAACCGCGGCTGGATAAGTAAACTTACTCGTTGGAGACAACTCCAACGAGGGC
This sequence comes from Bacteroidota bacterium, assembly GCA_039819065.1. Taxonomy (GTDB): domain Bacteria; phylum Bacteroidota; class Bacteroidia; order Cytophagales; family Cyclobacteriaceae; genus JBCBSS01. Next base: position 433 of record JBCBSS010000084.1, on the reverse strand, counting down.
TCAAGCCGGAGAAAAGTATATGATCAATTGATTATATTCCTTGAGGGCGAAAGCACGAAAGTAACTTTCGCGCTAGGACAGGGTGTAAAAGCGGCAGTTTCTGTCATTGCGCGGAGCGAGGTACGAGCGACAAAGCAATCTCAGTCGTGAAAGTAGCACTTAGAAAAAAGTATATGATCAATTGATTATATGGTTAATAAAAGCACGAAAGTAACTTTCGCGCTAGCCGAGCTGGTATGTATATTTTGCCACGGCCTTTAGGCCGTGAACCGAAGTGATAGCCGAAGTTGAGCTTTAGCCATTAATCAACGCTAAGTTAATCTTGCAACGTTGCTATATATACAGTTCGCTTTCCATAACTAATAAGATTCCTTCGGAATGACTGCAAATGGAAAGTTTGCAGCAGGATGAAATGGTATGACATCAATTGATC